>CADBDH010000017.1 GCA_902793405.1 uncultured Bacteroidales bacterium
CAAGAACGGAACGTGCATCCGCTTGGACGGCGATCTGTATTTCTGCATCGAATTCCTTCATGTAAAGCCCGGTAAGGGTAACACCTTTATGCGCACCAAACTGAAAAACGTGGTTGATGGCCGCGTGCTGGAGCGCCGCTTCAACATCGGTGAGAAGCTCGAGGACGTGCGCGTAGAGCGTCGCCCCTATCAGTACCTGTACATGGACGGCCAGGACGCCATGTTCATGAACAACGAGACTTTTGAGCAGATCCCCATCAGCAAGGACTTGATCACCGGCGCCGACTTCATGAAGGAAGGCGACATCGTTGAGGTTGTCAGCGACGCTTCGACCGAGACCGTCCTCTTTGCCGAGATGCCCATCAAGACTCAGCTCAAGATTACTTATACCGAGCCTGGCGTGAAAGGTGACACTGCCACCAACACCCTCAAGCCCGCCACCGTCGAGACCGGCGCCACCGTACGCGTGCCCCTGTTCATCGACACCGACGAGATCATCGAGGTTGACACCCGCGACGGCAGCTACCAGGGCCGCGTGAGGTAATCACTCACCAGATACAAATACTATCAACACATCGAGGGATGCCCAATGCCGGGTGTCCCTCGATGCTTTTTTACAACCGGCTAGAGCATTGAGCCAGATTCCATGAACAAATGCAATAAAAATGTAACCAGGGAAGATTTTTTTGTTTATCTTTGTCGGTTAGTTGAATTTAACTACGTGAAATAATGGCGCTAGAGGCTGGCTTATACCTGATACCCACACAGTTGAGTGACGTTCCGCTGGAGCGGGTGCTGCCCGCGCACAACATCGATGTTGTGCGGGAGTTGCGCTATTTTGTGGTCGAGAGCCTGCGTTCGGCACGACGTTTCCTCAAGAAATGCGACCGCGAGATTGATATCGACAGCCTCACCTTCAACGAACTCAACGAGCACACCGACCTCAAGGACACCGCCGCCATCGAGGCTCTACTCGCCCCCATCGGGCAAGGCGAGGCCGTGGGCGTCATCAGCGATGCGGGCTGCCCAGCCGTCGCCGATCCCGGAGCCGACCTGGTTGCTATTGCCCAACGCAAGGGTTACAAGGTGTTCCCGCTCGTGGGCCCGTCAAGCATCCTGATGAGCCTGATGGCATCGGGCTTCAACGGGCAGAGCTTTGCATTCCTGGGTTATCTGCCCGTGGATGCCCAAGAGCGTCAATCCAAGCTCAAGGAGATGACGCGACGCATCGAGCGTGAGCGCCAGACCCAGATTTTCATCGAGGCCCCTTACCGCAACAACCAGCTCATCGCCTACCTGGCCACCCATTTGCCCCCCGGCATGCGCCTGTGCGTAGCCAGCGACATCACCGGCGACAGCCAGAGCATCATTACCCGCACCATCGGGCAATGGAAGCAAGCACGGTATGACTACCACAAGGTGCCCACCATTTTCCTATTGTACCAATAAACGCCACAATAATGCCAGGACATAAATATAAAGGATATACCAATGACGGACGCCCGCTGAAAATCGCCTTTGACGTGGACGGTGACGACACACCCCACCAGCTGTCGTTGACCGAGGGCCAGCCCGACGCCACCAAGCCCCGCCACACGGGCCTGGGCAAGGGGTTGTGCTTCATCAGCTTCGGCAGCGGCAGCAGTGGTAACTGTGCCTACCTGGGGACACCGCGCGGCGGCATCCTCATCGATGCAGGCATCAGGGAACCCGTTAAGTACCACCGCAAGAAAAAGAACCCCGAGCGGCAAGATGTCCTCACCCTGGACCAGGCGTTTGCCGAGATGGAACGCAACGGCGTGAGTCCCGACATGATTAAGGGAGTGTTGCTCACCCATGCCCATCAGGATCACATGCGCTGCCTCTACCCCGCCGTGAGCCGTTGCAACTGCAGTGTCTATTGCACCATGGGCGTGATGAGCCAACTGTTGCAGCGATGCCGCATCTCGAGCCGCATCACCGACCACCATGTGCCCATTTTCAAGGAGATACCTTTCCGCATTCTGGATATGGAAATCACCGCCTTTGAGACGATGCACGACGTCAAGAGCGTGGGGTTCAGCATTGAGTATGAAGGAGAAAGATTTGTCGTGGCTACCGACATGGGCATGATTACCGATCGCGCTGCCCACTACATGAGCCGTGCCAACCACCTCATGCTGGAGTGCAACTATGACCTGACGATGCTCGAGCGTGGCACCTATCCGCAGATGTTGAAGGACCGTGTAAAGGGCGAAAAAGGACACCTCGACAATGCCATGGCAGCACAATTTGTCGCCGGGAACTACCACGAGGGGTTACGCCACGTGTTCCTGTGCCACTTGAGCAAGGATAACAATACAGCAGAAATTGCCTTGAACACGATGAAGGCAGCGCTCGAGGCGCGCGGCCTTAGCGTCGGCGACGGCTCCAATGCCGCTTCCCAGAATAGCCGTGATATCCAGATCTGCGCTTTGCCCCGCTATACTTCTTCTGAGTGGTTCGTGCTGGCGTGACATAAGACGACTTCTTATAGCCCCGTCGGCCATAACTCCTGCGGCCATAGCTTTTTCTTCCATATTTCTTTTTGCCATAGCTGTTACCGGAGTTCTTACTACCGTAGTTCTTATTGCCATAGCCGCTGTAACTGTTGGATTTGTGGGTCACAGCAGGGGCTCTTGGCGCAGCGGCCTGTGACGGATTCAGAGGCTCGGGCTTCATGTTATCGTTCTTATAGATCCAGTAACCCTCATTGTTCTCCTGCAGCAGTTTGAACTCCTTGGTCAGATAGGGCTCCAACTTATCATAATCCACCAGGATATCAATCGGACCGCTCGAGATGGAACCATGTTTGAACTGGAACACGATGCCATCCTTGCCGCAGCGCACCTCGGCGGGCACATTCAGGGCATGCTGCAGCAGATTGTTTTCGGCGCGGCCCTTGTTCAACGTGTCGATTTTCTTGTTTATGAGTTTGAGCAACTTGCTTTCCTTGTCCACGTCGGCAACGAGGATGTCGAGCCTGGAGAGCACACGTTGCTGCATGCGGTCATAGTGCACATAGCTGGTGTTCTCCACCGTCATGGTGCCATTATACTCCACCTTCTCGATTTCCATCACCAGCAGCCGTTGTGAGGTCATGTAGGGGAAAACAAGCACCTGGCTCACGTTACCGTACACGGGAAATACCCGCGGCGCCTTGACCAGCGTGCGGTAGTCATCTCCAACGGGCTTGTTGAACGACGGCGTATTCAGGAACACGTATCGAGCATCCTTCAAGGTGCTCTGGCTGTTGTCAAAGGCCTTCTTGATCAATTCCTTGTTGAGCTCAGTCAGGTCATCGTTGCCGTTAACCTTCAACGGCCAGCGCACTTTCACATGCTTGGTGCTGGTATAGTAAGAACTCTCGTCACCCTTGATCGAGGGCGTCTTGGCAGTGAAGTAATAGGTGTTGTGCTGCGGCTTGTCAAACACATCGGCCTGGTTGGCGCTGGTCACCGTGTCGGCCATGGCAATCACCTCGGTAGAGTCACGTTGGTCAAACAGGTTCTGACTCCTACCGCTGGCTTCGATGCGACGCGCTGTGTACCAGCCTGCCGCCATCAGATCGATGACAGCGAGCAACAGGATGACGATGATGAGGTTCTTTTTGGTCATGTTTATATGATGATGCGGTTATGATGGGTCGTTATTGTTGGTGAGTTGCTGAACGGCGTCGCTCACGCGCTGCATGAGCCAGCGCGGCGTGGACGTTGCTCCACAGATGCCGATGCGCTGCTTGCCCTGGAGCCATGAGGGATCGATGTCATCCTCGCCACTAATCAGATGGGAGTCGGCATTGGCATCCAGGCATTCGGCAAACAGGATGCGTCCGTTACTGCTCTTGGCTCCGCTCACAAACAGGATGAGCTCATGCTGACGGGCAAATTCACGGATCTGCGGGATGCGGTTGGCCACCGAGCGGCAGATGGTGTCAAAACTGCGGAAGGTCACTCCAGGCTCCACCCGTCGCTTGATCTCCTCGACGATGTGCTGGAATTCCTGCACGCTCTTGGTCGTCTGGGAATAGAGATAGATGTCGCGGGAATAATCGATTTTGTCAATCTCGTCGATGTTCTCGATGACGGTTGCCTGCCCCTGCGTCTGTCCCACCAGGCCGAGCACCTCGGCATGGCCACGCTTGCCGTAGATGACGATTTGCGGTGTGGGCTTGCCGGGCTCACCGCCGTTGAATGTGGTGTTGATGCGCTGCTGCAGCTTGAGGACCACGGGGCAGGTGGCATCAATAATCTCGATGCGGTTGCGGCGGGCGATAGCATAGGTCTCGGGGGGCTCACCATGGGCACGCAGCAGCACCTTCACGTCATGCAGCTGCTCCAACTGTTCGTGGGTGATGGTTTCCAGTCCACGGCTGGCCAGGCGGTCCACCTCGGCGGTATTGTGCACAATATCGCCCAGGCAGTAGAGATGCCCGGTCTCATCGAGTTCTTCCTCGGCCTTGCGAATGGCTGTCGTCACCCCAAAGCAGAAGCCCGATCCCTTATCTATCTCGATGATTGCCATTTTTAGTTTCTAGTTTCTAGTCCCTAGTTTCCAGTTTCACTCGCTTTGCTCGTGCAGTGTGGGCTGCGCCTCCTTTATAAGTTATTAATTCTTGGCGCGGTCAAGGTAAAGGTTGTACAGCCACTCATCCTGCTCCTCGAGGGTCATGTGCGAGTTGTCGAGCACCACGGCGTCATCGGCCTGGCGCAAGGGGCTCTCCTTGCGGGTGCTGTCGATGCGGTCACGCTCGGTGACGTTGGCCAGCACCTCTTCAAATGTCGTGGTGGTGTCACCCTTGGCCCGCAGCTCGTCGTAGCGTCGCTGGGCGCGCACCTCGGCACTTGCCGTGGCAAACACCTTCATCTCGGCATCGGGGAATACCACTGTGCCGATGTCGCGGCCGTCCATCACCAAGCCCTTGTCCTTGCCCATGGCCTGCTGCTGCTTGACCATCGCCTTGCGCACAAAACCGATGGCGGCGATGATGCTCACCACGTTGCTCACGCGCATCGAGCGGATGTAGCGCTCCACGTTCTTGCCATTGAGCACGGTCACGCTCTTGCCCTCCTTGGTGGGGCGGAAGGTGATGGCGATGTCGCCACGTTTCAGGTGCTCCTTGAGGGCGGGTTCGTCCACCTTGCCGCGCTTGATGAGTTTGTTGCGCAGGGCAAACAGTGTCACAGCACGGTACATGGCGCCCGTGTCCACATAGGCGTAGCCAATGCGCCTTGCCAGCGTCTTGGCCATCGTGCTCTTGCCGGTTGACGAGTGTCCGTCAATGGCAATGGTAATCTTCTTGAGTGTCATTTCTATTAATGTTGATTATCTGCCACAAAGGTATATAAAAAAAACGACATACGGACAATTAACTCACCGCATGTCGATTTTTCGTAAAATAAGGAGTCACAAGAGCCGTAAAAGCCTTTTGGACAGCAGGGAGGATTGCTGTTACCTGACAACCCTTGTAAACTCTGGAGCCTTGCCATTCTCAACCAAGACATAGACTTTGATTTCGCTGGCAGGGGGCATGTCGGCCTTTTTCTCGCGTGGCATATCCATCGCGGTGAACAGGTATTCGGTGCCCTCACCATCGTGTACGGTTCGTGATGCAACGGTTGTGGCCTTGGCATTGAGCATCGGGTAGCCGTTGACAGCGGCATCAAAGATGGCGGCCTCGTCGGCGCTAATGGGATGCTGCTCGGGGAAGTCGGCAGGCACAAAAGGTGAGCTTGTATTAGTTGTCTTAAACTTATCCATAAGCGGCGCATACAGCTTCAGGAAATGTTCAACCTCTTTGGGCATGGCACTCAAGCGAGCGGCACGCACACCGTAACCGGGCAGGATCTTGGCATTGGGCTGTTTTTCAGCCATATCCTTCGAGCTCGACTCCAGTCCGCCGCTTCCGAAAGTGCAGAACGGAACCACCCACTTCTCGCTCAAGTCCACCTTCTCCAGCAAGGAGGCAATGGGAGGAGCATAGGTGCCGAACCAGATGGGATAGCCGATGAAAACCCAGTCATAATCGGCGACATTTGATTTCAAGGGTTTGATTTCGGGCAGGATGCCTTTCTCGCGATCAGCCTTGCAGCGGTCGATTGTTGCCTGGAACGCGGTATCATAGGGCTCCACAAGGGCGATTTCCTCGATGTCGGCATTAAGACGCTTGGCAATCTCCTGAGCCACGGTCTTGGTGTTCGACGTCTGAGAGTAATACAATACCAGCACCTTGGACGCGGGTGCCTCTTTTGCCTCTTTCTTCGAAGCGCACGACACGACAGCCATCAAAGCGACTGCAGCGAGCATCAAAAATTTCAAAAGTTTCATAGAGAAAATCTATTTAATATAATACGGTTGTTGAATACGGTTATCACAGCAGGCGGCCGTGGTCGTTGTAGCTGTAGTAGTTTCCACCGCGGCACACGATGATGTGGTCCACCAACTGAATGTCCATGACTTTGCAGGCCTGGTGGACGCGCTCGGTGAGGCGGTCGTCCTGCACACTGGGATTGGGGTTGTCGCTGGGATGGTTATGGGCCAGGATAATGCCCGATGACAAGCGTTCGATAGCAGGGCGCAGGATCATCTTGATGTCGGCAACAGTCATTGCGGTGCCGCCGCTGCTGATGCGCACGCACTCCTCAACCTGCTTGGCATGGTTGAGCAGCACAACCATGATCTCCTCATGGTCAAGGTGTTCCATGCGGGTGCGCAGATAGTTGTAGGCATCCTCACTTTTGGTGATTTTGAAGCGTTCCTGGAATTCCTCCTGCTGGTAGCGACGTGCCAATTCCAGGGCTGCGAGTATCTCGATTGCCTTGACCTCGCCGATGCCGTGGTAGTTCTTCACCAGGTTATTGATACCCTTGCGCGCGATGAGATAGAGCTTGTCGTCATTGTCGCGCAGGATGCGCTGGCACAGGTCAACGACCGATTCGCCAGGCGTGCCCACGCGCAACAGGATGGCAAGCAGTTCAGCAGTAGAGAGGCTGCCGAAGCCGTGCTTCTTGGCCTTCTCGCGCGGACGGTCCTCCTCGGGCACCGTGTCCTTGATGTTGCGTGTCCCCGCCAACTTGTTGTTTTCTTTCTCTTCCATCAACACTCACCAACCACTAATCTCTAATCACTAATCAGTGAAAATCGTGTGCGATTTTCACTTACCCTTCCTCATCATCACTTCCTCGTTGATGTCGCGTCCATGCTTGAGGAGGATTTTCCACACATAGGCCTTGATAAAGCCCCAGCCGTAACTGCACAACTGGGTGAAGCTCGTAGCCACGGCCAGACAGGCGATTTTGAGGTTACGCGTCTCGATCAGTGCGGCCACCCATAACATGGCGGCATAGAGCAAGATGGGCAGGATGAACCACCATTTCCACAACGAGAGAAGGAGCAACAGCACGCACCCAATGAGGAATACAGCGGGCAAGCAATGCACGGCCTTGAGGCTATCGGGATAAAGCAGTTTCAAGGTGATGCGCGACATGCCGAAGACGTAGGTCTGCCGAGCGAACTTGCTGATGCTGGTGCGGCGCTTGTGATAGACAAACGCAGGACGAATCAGGCGGATGTTGAAGCCTGCCTGGCGCACGCGCGTGCTCATGTCGATGTCCTCGCTGAACATCTCGCGGAAACCGCCCACTTTCTCGTACACCTCACGGCTATAGCCCATGTTGAATGAGCGCGGCACAAACTTCTCCATCTGCACCTTGCCACCGCGTATGCCGCCAGTGGTCAGGAACGACGTCATCGAGAAGGAAATGGCCTTCTGCACATCGGTGAAATCGTCGCTTGCCGCATCGGGACCGCCGAAGCAAGGCACATAGTCGTTGGCCAATTCTCGGCCCAGCGTCTTGAAGTAGTCGGGCGGGATGACGCAGTCGCTGTCAAAAAACACGAAATATTGCCCCGTGGCATGTTCAAGGCCGTAGTTGCGGGCAATGGAGCGGCCCTCGTTGCTTTTATAGAAATATCGCAGGTCCAGCTCGCTGGCATAGCGCAGGGCGATGTCCTCGCACGGCTCGGTTGAGCCGTCCTCGACCAGGATGATCTCAAAGTCTTTGTCGGTTTGCAGGGTGAGGCTTTTCAAGAGGTCCTCCACCTCGTCACGCCGGTTATACACCGGCACAATCACTGAAAAATAAGGCATCTCTATTCTGACTTTTGCTACTAAAGCACAAAAGTACAAAAAAAGATGAAATCAACTCTTCTAACTGGGATTATTTCTCGCCGTAATGTGAATGCATGGCCAGGATATGGACAATGATGCGGTTATCGTCAACCGTGTAGATAAAGTGATGCTCGCGGTTGATGCGTCGGGACCGCATGCCTGCAAGAGAATGCCGCAGGGCTTCGGGCTTGCCGATGCCAGTGTAGAATTGGTCGTTCTCATTGCTTCACGATTAAATTGACACCGCAAGGATAAGTACTTTTTTCAGTACTTACAACCATTAAACAATAAAAAATGTATTGGTAGTTGACTTAGGTTGTTTGGTTCTCGTGGTGCTGGAGTTTGAAGCGTTGCATGATGATGACGGCGACGAGGAAGGCGGCAAAGTCGCTGGCGGGCAGCGAGGCCCACACACCGTCGAGGCACCACAACGAGGAGAACAGCAGCAGCATGGGCAGCAGGAACAGCAGCTGGCGCGAGAGCGACATAAAGATGCTGATGCGTACCTTGCCGATGGTCTGGAAGAAGTTGGTCACCACGGCCTGATAGCCGATAACGGGGAAGACGAGCATGTTGATGCGAATGCCGCGGATGGAGATGGCAAGCAGGTCGGCATCGTCGGTGAACAGGCGTGTACACGGCCCGGGCAGCAGTTCGCCAATCACCCAACCGACGGTCATGGCCACCACCGATGCCACGATGGTAAGGCGCAGCACTTGTTTGACACGGTCCATGTTGCGGGCTCCGTAGTTGTAACCCGCGATGGGTTGGAATCCCTGGCAAATGCCCATAATGACCATGAAGAAAATGAATCCCAAGCGGTTAGCGATGCTATAGGCACCCACAGCCAGGTCTCCGCCATATTTCATCAGGGCGTTATTCATGAAGATGGCTACCACACAACCCGTGAGCTGCATCGAGAACGGCGAGATGCCGATGCTCACGATATCTTTGACAATGGCTTTGGCCGGCTTGAGAAAACGCCACTCCAAGTGCAGCAGTTCCTTTTGCCGCGAGAACTGCCACAACTGCCAGCACAAGACGACCACCTGGGCCAAAACGGTCGCTATCGCAGCGCCCTTGATGCCCATGTGCAAGGGCCAGATGAAAATGGGGTCAAGGATGGTGTTCAGCACCACCGTGACAATGGTGGCTATCATCGCGGCCCGCGGCTTACTTGCCGATCGCAAGGCGGCATTCAGGCCCAGATACAAGTGGGTAACGACATTGCCCACCAGCAGGATAAACATGTAGTCATGGGCATGTGGCAGGGTCTGCGGGCTAGCGCCGAAGAAGGTCAGGATGGGGTCCAAGAAAATGATTGACACGATACCCACCAGCAGACCGGTGATGATGTTTAAGGCAACCATGTTGCCCAACACGTTGTTGGCCTTGTCATACTGTTTCTGGCCCAGTCGCAGTGACATCAGCGTGGAACCGCCGATACCGACTGCTGCGCCAAAGGCCGCACCGATGTTCATCAGGGGGAATGAAATACCCAAAGCGGCCAACGCCATCGGGCCCACACCATGGCCGATGAAGATGCTGTCCACCATGTTATATAGCGATGACGCCGTCATCGCTATCACTCCCGGCAGGGCATACTGCCATAGCAGCTTACCCACCGGTTGGGTACCAAGTGCCAATGTCGCTTCCTTATTGTCTCTCATTATTAGGCTTTAGGTGTTAGGCTTTAGGCTTTAGGTTTTCGGGAATCAGTCCTCAAGGCCAAAGCACTGCTTGATGGACTTGCGGATGGCTTGGGCATTCTCGCTGCTGCCTTTCAGGATGTTCAACACACCACGGATGTAGTCTTCCTTGTTCTTGAAACCGCACAAGACTGCCACATTGCTCTCGACAAGCATGAGTTTCTGGTTATACACCTTGAGGATGTTGGCATAATCGTTGTTGTCCTCATACACATGAAACTCCCTGCACAACTGGTCGTACATGCCACGCGGATTGATTTCGCTCACAAGTTCCACCATGTGGTTCTCCAGGGCATTGATGCTGGTGAACTTCATGTCGATGCGCAGTTCCACATCATGCTTCACGCGATGGCGCACGTGCTGCAGAGCCTGCTGCTTGAGTTCGTGGGTGAACATGTCGATGACACGTCTCTTCACCTTGGGGAACACAATGTCGGGATTGCGGCGCTTGTGGCGTGCCACGGCACGGATAACGCCCTCGAGCATGAGTATGTTCTCTATCTCGGCCACATTGGGCACGAGGATGTTCTTCTTGCGCAGGTATTCCACCTCTTCCTCGCTGCGGCGGTCACGATCCACAATACCATGGCTGTCGAGCTGATGGAAATTCTGCAGGTCGTTGAACGAGCGCACGGTCTCGATGACCTTGTTGCAGCTGCCCAACGGCTTGACGGTGTATTCAGGGAAGATGAGCGGATACAGCCGGGAGTCGATACTGTGCTTGTCGTCACCCTCGATAAAGAGAACGGGTTTGCGGCTGCCCAGCAGTTCGAGCATGGCCGTGTCCAGGTCTCGGCTCGAGGTCATCACCTCATAGTCCCAAGCCTTGGCCTCGGGGTCATATTCCTTGACCCAAACGCACTGGTTGTCGATGCGGGAGCTGGCAAACTCCACATCGTGGGTGTTGTAGATGAAGGTACAGTCGGGACGCATCTGCTCCAGCACGTTCCACAGCGTGCGCATGATGCTGCTGTGGATAAACGTCTCGGGGTCATCGACCAGGATGGCGGCATCGGGCATGGCATAGAGTACCGCACCAATGTAGTAGAGTACCGACTTCTCGCCGTCGCTCAAGCCCATCAAGGGATACTTGTCCTCATAGCCCTCGCTGGTGAACATCAGCTTGCCGTTTTCGCGCAACATCTTGTTCTTGGGGAAGACCTCTTGCCACTTCTTGACGGTGATGTCAAGTTTGGTCTTGGGGAATTCCATCTGCTCATCCATGAGTTTGTGCGCCTTAAAGTTCATCAGTTCGCGGAACTCGTCACTGAGCATGACATAGAACAACTTGTCGAACTCGGTCTCGGCGACATTCTTGATTTGCGGATTAGCCTCGTTCATGCGGTTAAACAGGTCATCGATCGAGCCAGGCAACGGCTTGACACTGGCAGGAGAGGGGAACAGGGCCTTGAGCGCCGAAATGCGGTAGGCCTTATCTCCCAGTTCATCGACCAGGGCCGAGCAGAAGCGGCTCTTACCGGCACCGTTGGTTCCGATGATCGTAATCTGTTTGGACTCAACCAGCACATCGGGCTGATGGCCGTCCATCCGTTTAGGTAGTCTGATATCCATAATTGATGGTTGTTTTGTTTCTTGTGGGTAAAATTAGTCATTATTTTTTAGAGTACCAACGATTTCGGCCCCAAAGTGCCGAAAAGGACTAATTTTTCACTCTTTCACAGCGTGCAATAATGCTTTTTATTAGTAATTTTGCCGCTGTTATGATGGACTATGTGAATGCATTTGTGTCGATGTTGAACGGCATGTCGCCCTACCTGCTGTTGGGATTCCTGATTGCGGGGGTACTGCATGCGTTTGTACCGTCGGCGATTTACAGCCGCTATTTGGCGGGAACGGGGCTGCGCTCGGTAGCGACTGCTGCAGCCTTTGGCATCCCGCTGCCGTTGTGCTCTTGCGGTGTGCTGCCCACGGCCGTTGCCCTGAGGCGCAGTGGCGCTTCACGTGCCGCCAGCACTTCGTTCCTCATCGCCACGCCCCAGACGGGTGTTGACAGCATCGCGGCAACATTCTCGATGATGGGCCTGCCGTTTGCCATTCTGCGCCCCGTTGCAGCGCTGGTGACGTCACTCATTGGCGGACTTGCCGTCGGCCACTGGGAACGCAAAGGTGCCCTGGACGATGTGCACAGCGATGCCAACTATGAGTTCAGCGAACTGCCTAAGGGGCTATGGAACAAGATAAAAGAAACGCTGAAGTACGGCTTTTTTGACATGATGCAGAGCATTGGCCGCTGGCTGCTCATCGGCTTAGTGGTGGCCACCCTCATCACCGTGCTGCTGCCCGACGACTTCTTTTCCACCTATGCCCGCTGGCCGTTATTGAACATGTTCATCATCGTACTGGTTGCCGTGCCCATGTATGTGTGCGCCACGGGATCCATCCCCATCGCTGCCGCATTGATGCTCAAGGGAATGTCGCCTGGCTGCGCGTTAGTGCTCTTGATGGCCGGCCCCGCTGCCAACATGGCCTCGATGTTTGTCGTGAATAACGCCTTCGGGCGCAAGGCCACCATCGTCTATCTGCTGTCGATTATCGGCGGCGCCATCGGCTTTGGTGTGCTGGTGGACTATTGGCCTGGCCTGCGCGAACTTTTTACCAGTGCCCTGCCCCACCATGCCATGCATCACCACATGGCCGTCTCATGGTTCAACACCGTGTGCAGCGTGGCGCTGCTGGGCATGATTATTGTGGCCCTGGGAGCGAAATACTGGAAATCCTATCAAATCAAACGTAATAAAACCACTGCAATGAAAGAATTCAAAGTCAAGGGCATGATGTGTGCCCACTGCAAGGCCAACGTAGAAAAAGGCCTCGCCGCCCTGCCCGGAGTAGAAAAAGTGACCGTTGACCTCGCCAAGGGTACCGCCCTGGTCGAAGGCTGCATCCCCGACCAGCTCATCATCGACTCCATCGAGGACCTGGGCTACCAGTACGAGCCTTGATAAACCAGATGCTCTACAAGAACTAGAGCATCTAGATTATCTGGAAAGAATAATTGTAATTGCTATTTAACGGCAGTGTAGATGGTGCACACGCCCAGTGTGAGCCGCTTGAATGCGGTGTCACGCAAGCCGGCATTGCGCATCAGCTGCAGCATGTCGTCGCCCTGTGGGACGGCGGCGATGCTCTTGGGCAAGTAGCGATAAGCGCTCTTGTCGCCGCTCTTCATCGAACCGATCCAGGGGATGATGTGAAGGGTGTACAAATCATAAAACCAACGGATGAACGCATTGGCGGGTGTAGAGAGTTCCAGCACACACAGCATGCCGCCAGGCTTGAGCACACGGGCCATCTCCTGATAGCCTTGCTGCAGATGCTCGAAATTGCGCACCCCGAAGGCCACCGTCACGGCGTCGAACGAGCCGTCGGCCATGGGCAGTGCCATGCAATCGCCTTGCTCGAAGGAAATCTGCTGCTCCAAACCTTTCTCCTTGACCTTGCGGCAAGCCTCGTCGAGCATTCCCTGTGACAGGTCAATGCCCGTGATGTGCTGCGGCTGAAGTGACTGCTGCAGCTGGATGGCAAAGTCGCCCGTGCCTGTCGCCACGTCGAGGATGTGCTGTGGTTTCAACCGTTTCAATCGCTTGACGGCCAGGCGGCGCCACCAGATGTCGATACCCATCGTCATCGCACGGTTCATGAAGTCATAGGCCGGGGCAATGCTGTCAAACATCTGCCTCACCTGCTCGGTCTTTGCCGTGCCTTCACTGCCGTAGGGGGTGACCTGCTCCACCCTATTGCCATTGTCGCCGGTCATGCCTGATTGTCCTGCTGCCTGTAGTCGTCACGCCCCTCGCGGTGATCGGCATTGTAGAGTTTGTTCTCTTCCTGGAAACGCTCGTAGGCCTCGACGATGCGCTGCACCAGCTGGTGGCGCACGATGTCCTTCTTTTCGAATTCCACCTTGCCGATGCCTTTCACGCCATCAAGCACGCGCAGGGCGTGAATCAGACCCGACGTCACGCTGCGCGGCAGGTCGATCTGGGTCGTATCGCCCGTCACAATCATTTTGGACCCCATGCCCAGGCGGGTGAGGAACATCTTGATCTGGTGGGTGGTGGTATTCTGTGCCTCGTCGAGCACGATGATGGCGTCGTTCAGGGTGCGACCGCGCATAAAGGCCAACGGCGCAATCTGGATGACGTTGGTTTCCATGTATTCCTTGAGCTTGGCCTGCGGTATCATGTCCTCGAGCGCATCATAGAGCGGCTGCAGGTAGGGGTCGATCTTGTCCTTCATGTCGCCTGGCAGGAAACCCAACTTCTCGCCGGCCTCGACAGCGGGGCGCGACAGGATAATCTTGCGGATCTCTCGGTTCTTGAGTGCCCTCACGGCCAATGCAACAGCCAGATAGGTTTTACCGGTTCCCGCAGGGCCCAGCGCAAACGTCAGGTCATTGTTCATGAACGTCTTGACCAGCAGCTGCTGGTTGGGCGTGCGCCCGCTGATGGGCTTGCCGTTCACGCCATAGACGATGACGTCGTCCATCTTCAACTGCTTGGGCGGGGTGCCCTTGATGGTGTCGATGATGACATCCTCGGGCAACGTGTTGTAGTTAGCGCAATAGTCGGCCAACGCATGGATTTTTTGCTCAAAGACGGACGTCTCGGCATCGTCGCCAATCACGGTGATGACGCTGCCACGTGCGGCCATGCGCAGTTTAGGGAACAAGTTGCGGATTAGTTGTATGTTACTGTTATTCACCCCGTAGAAGGTCACGGGATCAACGTTGTCAATGATAATGTGCCGTTCAATCATTCAGTATCCTTATATATTCTACCCACAAAATTACACAATAAATCCTATCCCACAACAATAGCCGCCACTTTTTATCACATTTTGAATAAAATGGCGGTCTATCGAGGGAACAAGTCTATCGAGGGGTCACATTTTGACCAGAATCCAGGGCAGGGGCTCCAAAATCTTTATTTTCACCTTCTTGTCCAAGCCACGCAACATCGCAGCAGCCGCTTCCTTGCCCTCGTAGCCCTCAAGAACAACATAATACAGCTTATCAGGACCGCCAAACAGGACATAGCTGCCGGCAAAACCGCACTCCTCGCGCAGTCGGTCGCGATAGCTCTTGGCATTGATGCGCTGGCTGAAGGTAGCCACGACAACGTTGTAGCGGCTGGGAACGTCGGTCGAGTCGATGGCGACATTGGCGTTCACATACACCATCCTCACGCTATCCCCGTTGATGACGTGGGTATAGCGCTGGCGCTCGGCCTCAATCTTGGCATACGTCTCGGCTCCGATACCGGTCTTGCGGTGCTCGACAGCCTTCTCATAGGCCTCACGGTAGTTCTTTTCATTGCTGTGGCAACCTGTCGCCAACGCTGCTACAACCGCCAGCAATATAATATATAATGTCTGTTTCATTTTGCTAATTCAATGACCTGGGCATGGGTAATGTTTCCATCGTCGAGTGTGAGTGTGACAAGCGTGCGCACCACCTGCCAGCCCTGCACACCGGCTGCACCGGGATTGACCACAAGGCATCCCAGCGCACGGTCGGGCATCACCTTGAGGATGTGGCTGTGGCCGCACACAAACAACTTGGGACGCGAGAGTTCCAAGCGTTGGCGAATGCCCGGCGCATACTTGCCCGGGTAGCCGCCAATGTGGGTCATCACCACCTTCACGCCCTCGACCTCGAAGGTTTCCATCTCCTTGAAACGGCGGCGCAGGCTCGCCCCGTCCACATTGCCGCACACGGCACGGAACACGGGCGCGATGGCCTCCAGCTTGTCGGCCAGCTCGTCGCTGCCGATGTCACCGGCATGCCACACCTCGTCGCAGTCGGCAAAGTGCTGCGCGTAGCGGTCATCCCACCACGCATGGGTGTCACTGATGATGCCAATCTTTTTCATGATTCGGTTTTCTCGCTTTTTAGCTGCCAGCGCGACACGTCATGTGCCTCACTCCTGCGGC
Organism: uncultured Bacteroidales bacterium; assembly: GCA_902793405.1. Taxonomy (GTDB): domain Bacteria; phylum Bacteroidota; class Bacteroidia; order Bacteroidales; family Muribaculaceae; genus Sodaliphilus. Next base: position 15,853 of record CADBDH010000017.1, read on the forward strand.
AGGGCAAACTCCATCAACCGGGCCAGGTACTTACCGATGATGTCAAACTCCAAGTTGACCACGGTGCCCACCTCGATGCAGTGGAAGTTGGTGATTTCACGGGTATAGGGGATGATGGCGACCTGGAAACTGTCGCGCTCGCTGTTGCACACCGTGAGCGACACGCCATTGACGGTCACACTACCCTTCTCGACCGTCACATAGCCCTTGCGCGCCATCTCGGGCGCCACCTGATAGTTGAAGGTAAAATAGTGGCTGCCGTCCACCTCCTTGACAGCGGTGCACACTGCCGTCTGATCGACATGGCCCTGCACGATGTGGCCGTCCAGGCGGCCCTGGATAAGCATCGAGCGCTCCACGTTCACCTCGTCGCCCACCTTGAGCAGGCCCAGGTTACTGCGGTCCAGCGTCTCCTGGATTGCCGTCACGGTATAGGTGCCGTCACCCGGCAGTTCAACAACGGTGAGGCACACGCCATTGTGCGAAACGCTCTGATCTATTTTCAACTCATCGGTGAAGCTGCACTTCAAGGTAATGTGCAGGTTGCCACCGTCCTTACGCAAAGCGACCACGCGAGCCGCTTCCTCTACGATTCCTGAGAACATATTCTTATTTTTATTAATGTATTCTATTTACTCATGAAATATAACGCACAGGGCCTCGCTTTTATTGCATGCAGCCACTTCTATTCACTTGACAATCATGCTCATCAAGATATCAGATTGTTAAAGATGCTTAATTCGGTAATAATAATCTAATTATTACTAGTAATAATCCAAATCTCATATTATCTTTGCCACATCATAATCAACATTTAATTACTTGAGACAAAATGGGAAAATCAAACGTACACATCGGAGAAGAGATTCACAACGAGTTGGAGCGACAAGGGCGCAGCGTGTCATGGCTTGCCGAGCAACTAGGCTGTAACCGCACCAACATCTATAACATATTCATGCGTGATAACATCAACACCCTACTGTTGATGAAGACCAGTCTTGCTTTGAAGAAAGACTTTTTCGCCCTTTATTCACGAGCATTTGCCAACAAATCAGCAAAATGACCATCCCCGCCCGACACGGGTCGGGCCTCGGAATAAGCGAAAGTTCAGTTAACCACAATCTGCGCGGATACACCAGAGATGTATTCCGCGCTTTTTTTTAGCATCCATATTGACGGGAACCAAAAAATCCCCGCCTCCTGAACACCAGGGACGGGGAGCAAGCTGTTTAGAAGTTAAATAATATACTTAAAGTCGTTGTGGCGGGGACGCCCTTCGACGATAAGCCAATGTTTAACCTAGACTACACGCCGCGGTTACTTGCCGAACTGCTCAAAGAAGAGCGTGTAGGTTGTCTTGTCACACAATTCCTCGGGACCAAAGAACTGAATGGGGCCGGGATAGATGTAGCAAGTCTCGAGCGCCCACTGCTCGCGATTCTCGACAAAGTGCCTGAACGGTGCACCCTCGAGGTCCACCAGCGCCTTGCGGATAACGGGCTTGTCCTGACCTGAACGGCGTTCCATGTTCATCATCATCGTGATGGGCACACCACAGGCCACCCAGTCTTGAGCCTTGCGGCCCAGATGGGTAATGGCCGACATGTAACCCGTGGCACCGACAAAGATGAGGTGCGATGCGTTATAACCGAGCGAGTAGCAGTAGTCGGCATCGAAGTTCGACGGGAAGGAGCAACGTCCCTCGTAGCCGAAGAAGTGATGCTGGGTCTTGAACTTGATGCGCTCGATTTCGCCTGCCTGGTAACGCGTGTCAAGAACATTAGCCACCATGCGGCTGAGCAGACGCTCACTTTCAATCTGAGATACCATCACGTTGCCGTGCTCATCACGGTCAAGGGCAAGCTGACGTGCCACGTCGTCGGGCAGCGAGTCATAGACCAAACGGTTCTCCTCGGTGAGGTGCTCGCGAATGAAATTGTCCTGAGCCTCATCACGCAGGTCGGAGATCTCGGGGAACTTGGTGAGCATCTCGTTGAGCTCGGCGATGAGTTTCTTCATCGTGGGAACGAACTCGACAATACCCTCGGGCACGAGGACGGTACCATAGTCCATGCCCATGTCGTGACGCTTGCAAACGATATCGGCAATCTCTTCGGCGATATCGCGCAAGGTCATGTTGCGGGCCTCAACCTCCTCACTGATGATGCAGTAGTTGGGGCGGGTCTGCAGGGCGCACTCCAGAGCGATGTGCGACGCCGAACGTCCCATCAGCTTCATGAAGTGCCAGTATTTCTTGGCAGAGTTACAGTCACGGGCCACGTTACCGATGAGCTCGCTATAGACCTTGGTAGCGGTGTCAAAACCGAAGGAAATCTCGATGTGCTCGTTCTTCAGGTCACCGTCGATGGTCTTGGGCACGCCAATCACCTGGATGCCTGCATCATGTGCCTTGTAGTACTCGGCCAGAATTGCAGCGTTAGTATTGCTGTCGTCACCACCGATGATTACCACAGCAGTGATTTTGAGCTCGCGCAGGATCTGGAGGCCAGCCTCGAACTGCTCGGGCTTCTCCAGCTTGGTACGGCCTGAACCGATGAGGTCAAAGCCACCGGTGTTGCGGTACTGCTCAATCAGGTCACCAGTGATTTCAATGTAACGATGCTTAACCAATCCGTTGGGACCACCCTGGAAACCATACAGACGGCAATACTTGTTCAGGGCCTTAATACCATCATAGAGGCCGCAGATCACGTTGTGGCCACCAGGAGCCTGACCGCCACTGAGGATGACACCCACATTGAAGGGTTTTTCGGGCGGCATGGCCGAGTCATCGCGTTCGAAGGTCAGCTGAGGCATGCCATAGGTGCAGGGAAACAGGGCTTTAATAGCTTCTTGGTCGGCTACCGACTCGGTGGGGTTTCCCTCAACCGCACGAACGGGGCACCTAAGCGTAACGGGCAGCTTGGGCCTGTAGGTAAGCCTCATCTGCTCTAGATAACTCTTGTTGTCAGTCATTTTATTGTAATTTATGGTTTGTATAAACAGTTAAACAATCTTTTTTACTTCTCGAGTGCAAAAGTACTGCAAATATGTCACGCAAGCATCATAATAACCTAACAAATTTTCAATATCCACAGCCCAATTTAGATTTTTTGACACTTTTGGCTCCAAAACCGATGATTTTTCGGCCACAACCTACCAAAAGTTATAATTTTCAGCCGCCTTCCGGGCATCTATTTGGCTGTCACATAAAACCTTTTCCAAATGTTTGCAGGCTCCAGGAATTTTGGCTACATTTGCATCTAGTTGTGCACATAACGATGTTGCAGCGCGCTAGAGACCCATTAGAAAAGTGTTGGCAATCAGCAATATGTGCATTCCCTTAAAAGAAACCCTAAACAATCATCGGTCAATGGCCGCCATGACTTGACGCGATTCCTGTTCCCCAGGCAAGTCAAGTGAATGATGGCACCCGACACATCAGTTCTGCCTTGAAGCAATGAAAAGAAAAATAACCTTCATACTGTGCATCTGGATAGCACTTTGCAGCTTAGCCCAGACCCAACAAGGACTTGTCAAGACCATTGGGCGCCCCGGCAAACCGGGAACGCCCCTGAGCAACGTCACCATCCGCTGGAGAGGCGAAGTCAACTCGGTGGTGAGCGGTGCCGACGGGTCTTTCTCGGTCATCATGACCGGCAAGAAGAATGGCGACCCCATCATCTTGCAGAGCGTTTCAAAGAAAGGATACGAACTGCAAGACAAGAGCATCATCGGGCGCCAGCAGGTTTTTTCTTCGACCGTGCCCATTGTCATCACGATGGTCAGCAACGAGCAGTTACAGGCCGACAAGCAACGTATTGAGCAGAATGCCTACCACAAGGCCGAACTGAACTACAAGAAGAAGCTGGCGCAACTTCAAGAACAGGTAAAAAACAAAAAAATCAACAACGAACGGTACCGCCAGGAACTGACCGATCTGGAGAAAAAGTATGAAGCCTATCAGGCGCTTATCGGTGACATGGCCGACAGGTATGCCCGCACCGACTATGACCAACTGGACTCCATCGATTACAAGATTAACGTGTGCATCGAGAACGGGGAACTGGAAAAGGCAGACTCGCTGATCCATACGGTATTTGACCCCGAAACGGTGCTTGAGCGCAACAGGGCCGCCAAAGAGGAAATCAGACAACGTATGGAGTTTGCCCAAAGCATCATCGATAAGGCTAATGCCGATAAAGAAGCCATCATGCGGGACCTCGAATACGCCCAGCGTGTCATCACATTGAGTGAGAGCCTTGCCGACGAGTATCTCTCACAGGGCGACAAGCGCCGAGCCATCGACTGCCTGGAGAAGTCCTTGGAAATACTGCTCATCCTCCATGACGAGGACAGCAAACAAGTAAAAGCCGCCAAACAACGAATCCAATCAATCAAGCCATGAGAGTCAGATTATTCCTGCTGTTATTGACCAGTATCGCCTGCCTGACGGCCATGGCACAGAACCAGCCTGGCTACGTCAAGACCCTGGGGCGTCCCGACATGAAAGGGCAGCCCTTGAGCAACGTTACCATCAGGCCCAAAGGTGGGCACAATGCCGTCGTCAGTGGCCCTGACGGCAAGTTCTCCATACTCATGCAGGGGAAAAAGAAAGGTGACCCCTATGCCCTGCAACAGGTGCAGAAGAATGGCTTTGAACTGAACGAGAAGGACATCATCGGTCGCCAGTTTGCCTTTTCGACGTCGGTGCCGCTCACTATCGTGATGGTGTCAACGTCAAAGCTGCAAGCCGACAAACAACGCATCGAGGACAACGCCTATGCCGCGGCCGAGAAACGTTACAAGAACATGATGGCCAAGCTGAACAAGCAACTCGAACAAAACGAGATATCCAGCGAGCGCTTCAAGAACGAGATACAGGCACTGAACGAGAAATACGAGAAATACCAATTGCTCATCGAAAGCCTAGCCGAACACTATGCACACACCGACTATGACATGCTTGACGACAAAGAGCGGGAAATCAACAATTGCATCGAGAGCTGCCAGTGGGACAAGGCCGATTCGCTCATCCACACCATATTCGACCCCGTTGATGTCATCAAACGGAACAAGGAGGCCCTGTCACACATCGACGAGAACCTCGCCATCGTGCAAACGGTGATAGACCAGGCCCATGCCGATATGGAATCGGTGCTCAAGCAGCAGGAAAAAGATGCCGAATACCTCTATCGGCTCTACACCATTGCGCTGGCACACTTCGACAACAAAATGGCGGCCCAATACATCCAAACGCGCGCCGAACTCGACACCACCAACGTCGCCTGGCAAGCCGAGGCGGGACGCTTTATCTGCCTGTATCTTGCCGATTACACGCTCGCCAACACTTATTACCAACGGGCGCTCACTCAGGCCCGCTCCCAATTTGGAGAAGACAGTCCATCGGTCGTGTCGATGTACATCTATATCGGCAACCTGTACAATGCACAGGGCCATAACGACGAAGCGATGGACTACTTCAACAAGGCACTGGCCGCCGGCAGCGATGCACTGGGCGAGGACCACATGTACACGGCGACGGCCTACAACAACATAGGCAGCATCTACAGCATCAGGGGCGACTATGACAAAGCGACCGATTTTTACCAGAAGGCCCTGACAATCTACAAGAAGCAGTTGGGCGAGGAACATCATCTCGTGGCAACGGCCTTGAACAACCTAGGCTATATCCAGATCATGAAGGGAGAACTGGATGCGGCAATGGACTATTTCAACAAGGCTTTTGCCATACAGGAGAAAGTCGGCGGCAGGAACCTGCTGGATGTCGCCAAGACCCTGGACAATATCGGGTCGGCCTATGACATCAAGGGTGATTACGACAAGGCGCTCGACGATCTCGGCAAGGCATTGGCCCTGCGCGAGAAGAACTTTGGGCCCAACCACCCCGCTACAGCCGATTCCTACCACAACATCGGGAACGTCTACAGCAACATGGGCGACTTTAAAACGGCATTGGACTATCAGCTCAAAGCCACCGCCATCAGGGAGCAGATGCTGGGAACAGAGCACCTGAGCACTGCCGATTCCTATGCTAGCCTGGGAGCACTTTACAGCAACATCGGCGACTATGACAAGGCGCTGGAGTATCATACCAAGGCACTCAATATCAAGGAGAAGGCTTTAGGCTCCATTCATGCCGATGTCGCCACCTGTTACAACAACATCGGCATGGTCTATAACAAACGGGGCGACCATGCCAAGGCTATGGAGTACAACTCGCGGGCACTCGAGATTTGCGGGAAACTGGATGGCACCAATCCCTTGAATACCGCTATCACTCTTGACAACAAGGCCACGGTACTGGCATCGATGGGAAACTATGACGAGGCTCTGGAATACTGGCTCAAGGCCGTAGCCATCGAGGAAGCGCAACTGGGAGGCGAACACGCCAATGTGGCGACCCTGTATAACAACATTGGGTTCCTCTATGCCCAACAGAGCCAGTTCTCGAAGGCGCTGGGCTATTACCAGAAGGCGCTGGCCATCTATGAGAAGGCGCTGGGTATGGTACATCCCTCAACCGCCTTCACCTGCGACAACATCGGCGAGGTATACGCCAGCAAGGGAGACTACGCCACAGCGATAGACCATCACAACCGGGCACTGAACATCCGTCGGCAGACCCTGGACAAGGACCATCCCGACATTGCCAGTTCCTACAACCACATCGGCAGTGTCTATCTGAAACAAGGCGACCCCGAATCGGCTCTGGAGTATTTCAACAAGGCGCTGGAAATACGCGAAGGCAAACTCGGAGAGGAACATCCCGATGTGGCTGCCACGTGCAACAATATCGGTAATGCCTACGAGCAAATGGGCAACATGACCGAAGCCAAAAAGTATTACACCCGAGCAATGGGCACACACGAAAACGTCTCAAAGAATGTGGCTATGCCCACGGCAGCAAAATCCCACAACAACATGGGGTCGCTCTATGTCGAACAGGGAGACTATGAAAAGGCGCTGGAGAGTTGCATGAAGGCATTGGAAATGCGCGAAAGGTCACTCGGGCCCAACCATCCTGACGTTGCCTCGTCCCACAGCACAATCGGAGCTATCTATGAGAGCATGCGTGACTATAAGTCGGCGCTCCAGCACTACAACAAGTCGCTGGAAATCAGATTAAAGGCCTTTGGCCCCGAACATCCAGACGTTGCCACGTCCTACAACAACATCGGTGTCGTATATGCAGGTATGGGAGATTATGCCAAGGCACAAAAGTATTATGACCAGGCGCTGGCAATTCTGGAGAAGTCCCCCGATGCCAATCCGATACTGATGGCTCAGACCTATAACAACATCGGCAATTTCCACTATAACCAAGAACAATATGAGAAGGCGCTGGAATGCCACAACAAGGCGCTGGACATTTTCAGGCGCCTCAACATGCAAGACCGCATTGACGTATCCAACACCTACAGCGATATGGGAGAGGTCTACAGCGCGCTGGGCGACGATGACAAGGCATTGGAACTGTTAAACCGCGCATTGGACATCCGTGAGAGGATGTTGGGAAAAGACGACGTCAAGGTAGCCGCTTCCCATGAGAACATGGCCATGGTGTATGTTCATCAGCAGGATTACGAACAAGCGCTCGAGCATCAACTGCTTGCCCTCAACATACGCGAGAATACGCAGGACAAAGACCCACTGGATTTGGCAACCACATATAACAACCTTGGTGTCATTTACGGCGGGTTGGAAGATTACGAAAAAGGTCTGGAGTACCATTTCACGGCACTTCAGATACGAGAGAAAGAATTGGGAACTGACGATCCGTCAACAATCACGGTTTGCAACAACATCAGTGTGTGCTACGCCAATCAGGGCAATTATCCCATGGCGCTGGAGTATGCGCACAAGGTATTGTCATACTATGAGAAGGCCTATGGCCCCGATGACCCTTACACGTCAAAAAAGAAGAAATATATCGAGGAAATCCAGCAGATGATGGGCCAGTAGGCAATCCCCGTTGCCATCAACATTGGAGACTGCCGTGTTAATTTCTCGGCTTTTGCTTGGTGCTTTGTCAAAAACCTATTATCTTCGCAACTCAAAATCAACAATTAGAAACCAGCAACACGACAGCAATATGAAAGGAATTGTACTGGCAGGAGGCTCTGGCACACGGCTTTATCCCGTGACCAAAGGCATTTCCAAGCAACTGATACCCATCTATGACAAGCCCATGGTCTATTATCCCATCTCGGTGCTGATGCTTGCGGGAATCCGCGAGATTCTCATCATCTCCACCCCGCAGGACCTGCCCCTGTTCCGCAGGCTGTTGGGCGATGGCCAGGACATCGGCGTACGGTTTGAGTTTGCCGAGCAGCCCAGACCCGAAGGCTTGGCCCAGGCATTCATCATCGGCGAGGAATTTGTCGGTAAGGACAGTGTCTGCCTCGTACTGGGCGACAACATCTTCTACGGTCAAAGTTTCACCAGCATGCTCCTGGATGCCGTCGAGCGAACCGAGAATCAGGATGTCTGCACCCTGTGGGCCTATGCCGTGAAGGATCCCAACCGTTTTGGCGTGGTCGCCTTTGACGAGCATGGCAAGGCCACGAGCCTTGAGGAGAAGCCCGAGCATCCCAAGAGCAATTATGCCGTTACGGGACTGTACTTCTATCCCAATGACGTGGTGCAGATCGCTAAAACCATCAAGCCCAGTGCCCGCGGCGAACTCGAGATTACCACGGTCAACCAGCAATACCTGGCTCAGGACCGCGTGCATGTCCAGACACTGGGACGCGGCTTCGCCTGGCTCGACACCGGCACCAGCGAGTCGATGTCTGATGCTTCCAACTTTATCGGCACCATCGTCAACATGCAAGGTGTACAGGTTGCTGCTCTCGAGGAAATCGCCTTCCGTAAGGGATGGATCGACGCCCAGCAACTGCTGGCCCTCGCCGAGCCCATGAAGAAGAACCATTATGGACAATACCTCATCAAACTTGCCCAACAATAATGAAGGAATCTGATTCAGACAACACCATAAGGCTCATCGAGTTACCCAAAATCAAAGACCCGCGCGGCAACCTCACCTTTATCGAGAGTGGCAAGCACGTGCCGTTTACCGTGCAGCGCAACTACTGGATATATGATGTGCCCAGCGGCATGTGGCGCGACGGACACGCCTTCCGCGAACAGGAAGAGCTAATCGTGGCCCTGAGCGGCAGCTTTGACGTAGTGGTCAACACGGGTGACAAGGAGCAAACATTTCATCTTGCCCGTCCCCAAATCGGGCTCTATGTGCCCCGCATGACGTGGCGCTATATCCATAACTTCTCCACCAACTCTGTTGCGTTGGTGCTATCCAGCACCGCCTATGACGAAAAAGACTATATAGCCGACTATAAAGAATTCATAGAACTAACCCAAAAACAGCCCTAAGAGCAATGAATAGTATTAGTATTGAAGAGAAAATAAGAATCCACAACCAGTCACGCATCAGCGACTGCAGGATTATCACACTTGACCGGCACCAGCATGCCAATGGCAACCTCACCGCCATCAATAACGGTGTGGAGCTGCCATTTAACCTGGAACGCACATTCTATATCTATGATGTGCCCGGCGGTGCCGAACGCGGCGGACACAGCCACTACACCTGCCACGAGTTCATCATCGCCATCAGCGGCAGCTTTGACGTGACAGTCGATGACGGTATAGAGCAACACACCTATACGCTCAACCGTCCCTATCAGGGTCTGCTGGTCGTGCCCGGCATCTGGCGCACCCTGCAGAATTTCTCGTCGGGGTCGGTATGCCTGGCGTTAGCTTCTCATCACTTTGACGAGAATGACTACGTGAGAGAGTATGAGGACTTCATCAATTTGAAAAACGGCCGAAAAGCCGAAGAATAACGACTACAAAGAAGCATGAAAAGATACCCATTCCTGGATCTGGCGCACACCAATGCGCCCTTTATGGAGGAGCTCAAGGCTGCTGCCTGCAGTGTGATTGAAAACGGTCGCTACCTGCATGGTCAACAAACCGAACTGCTCGAACAAGAGATTGCGCAACTGTGCCAAGCACGGCACTGCATCGGTGTGAGCAACGGGCTCGACGCGCTCAAACTCATCCTGCGCGCCTACAAGGAAATGGGTATCATGACCGATGGAGATGAGGTCATCGTGCCGGCCAACACCTACGTCGCCAGCGTGCTCGCCATCAGCGAGAACGGGCTCACGCCTGTATTGTGCGACATCAGGGAGGACACAATGAACATGGATTCCCGACTGCTTGAAGGCCTGATTACCGAACGCACCCGTGCCATCATGCCCGTGCACCTCTATGGCACACCATGCTGGGACAATGAACTGATGAACGTGGCGCGACAGCATGGTCTGCGCATCATCGAGGACAATGCCCAAGCCATCGGTGCCGTGAGCAACACTGCAGGCCTGAACGGGACTTTCGTCACTGGCGGACTGGGAGACGCGGCAGGCATCAGTTTCTATCCCACCAAGAACCTGGGTGCACTGGGTGACGGTGGTGCGGTGGTGACCAACGATGACGCCCTGGCGGCGACGGTAAAAGCGCTGGCCAACTATGGTTCGGACCGCCGTTATCACAACATCTACATGGGCTATAACTGCCGTCTGGACGAAATTCAAGCGGCCATGCTGCGCGTCAAGCTGCGTTACCTCGAACACGAGAACACCACCCGTGCGGCTGTAGCCCGTACTTACCGCGACTGCATCAGCAATCCACACGTGACGGCTCCTTGCATCTTTGATGACATCAAACAGACGTGGCACCAGTATGTAGTGCGCGTCGAGGGCAGGGATGCCTTCCGCGCCTACCTTGACGGACAAGGCATCGGCACAGACATCCACTATGCCACCCCACCCCACAAGCAGCCTTGCTATCAAGGGCTGAAACATGCTCCGCTTCCTGTCACCGAACGGCTGGCCGACGAAATCGTGTCGCTGCCCATCGCTCATCCCATCACACCCGACGATGCCCGCTACATCGCCGAGGTGATCAACCGCTATTGACTTGATTGCACGCCTCTCTGCCCAATGCGCAACAAGGGTATCACACGGTTTGTCATGCTCAGCCTGCTGGCTTTGTTGCCGGTATTGCTGATGTTTGGCCTGTATGTGTTCAAGGACCCTTTCAACGTGATACGCCCTTATGACGGCAATGCTCCCGCATCGGCCGACACCGTCCAACTCACTGTCAACACCGGCTACGTTTCGACCGAAGCTTTCCGTTTTTTTGAGCCCTCACGGCATTTCGATTCCTTCATCTTCGGGTCATCACTGTCAGGATACTACCGCATCCAGGACTGGGCCCCGCATCTGCCAGCCGATGCAAGCCCGTTTCACTTCAATGCCTCGCGTGAGACATTGCAAGGCATTCTGGGCAAACTCAATTATCTGGAACATTGCGGAGTGACGGTCAAAAACGCCTTAATCGTCATGGAAGACGAGATGCTCAAGCGCATGCCTCTGGATGGCGATGTGCTGTATGTCCAGCATCCCCTGACTGCCCCCAACGTCTCATGGTGGAAATTCCATCAGCTGTACTTCAATGCGTTCCGGCATCCCGAACTGGTCGCTTTCACACTCTGGCCTTCGGCAGCGACGACGAGACTCGTGCTAGACAAGGGCTATGCCACCACCGACATCCCCGACCGCATCGAGCCTATCAACGAGGGTTACTACCGCTGGGCGGACTCGGTTATCGCAGTCAACCCCGATGCGTTTTTCACTCCTGAGCATCTCGCCCGTTACGACCAGCCCATGAGGCAAATGCCCTACCCTGACAAGATCACACCAGGCGTCAACGAGTTACTCACTAGTATCGCCGATATGCTAAAACGCCACAACACCGACTACCAAATCATCATACCACCCCACTATGCATGGGAGGCCATCAGCAGCAATGACCTCTATATGCTGGAACAAATCTTCGGGATGGAACGGGTCCATGACTACAGCCATGACCCCAAAATGGGCACGAGCCTACGATACTACTATGACGATGGACACCTGATTGCCCAAGAATGCGCACGCCTTATGGACAGTGCATACGCCTCCACAAGCATGCCTTCACCCTACCTGCACACCCAAACGTCCAAATAAACTTTGGCGGTTTACTTGTAGCGGTCGCTGATGTTGTAGATGGCCTTGTAGATGTTGCGGTCAACTTCGGTCAGGGCAATGTTGCGACGGGCCATAACGCGCTCAGCAATGGTATAGAAGGTCTCGAGCGGCACGTTCTTGAAACCTGCGGCTGCACTACCCTCCTGGAACGAGGCGACAAAGTTGCGCGGGAAACCGGCACCATGGATATTGACACCAACGCCCAAGACGGTGGCCGTGTTAATCATGCCGTTAACGCCAATCTTGCTGTGGTCACCCATAAACAGGCCGCAGAACTGCAGTCCGGTGCGCTCAAAACGCTTGCTGGCATAGTTCCACAACTTGATTTCGCCGTAGTCATTCTTCAGGTTGCTGGCGGTCGTTCCTCCGCCAATGTTGCACCACTCACCAATAACGGCATCGCCCAGGAATCCCTCATGGGCCTTATTGCTGTAGCCGATGAAGACCGAATTCTCGACCTCGCCGCCAATTTTGCAGTGCGGACCCAAAGTGGTTGCACCATAGACCTTGGCACCGATTCTCACCTTGGCATCGTGGCAAGCAGCAAAGCCGCCGCGGATGCAGGCACCCTCCATCACCTCGACATTCTTGCCGATGTAGATGGGTCCCTCATGCGTGTTGAGCATAGCACCCTCGACATAGGCTCCCTCCTCAATGAAGATGAGAGAGGGGTCACCGATGACGGTGTTGGTCGCCGACAAGGGCTGGGACTCGCGTCCGGCCGTCAGGCGATCGAAATCCTGTTTGAGCACCATGCCATTAAACTCAAAAATGTCATACAAATGCTTGACGATGAGTGGCAAATTGGCAGGATAATGCACGCGTGAATAGTGGTGCGCGTCATAGTCATGAGCCGTGCCATTGAAGGCTATGAGCTCCTCGCCCACCATCAAGGCCTCACCCTCTTGCAAAGAGAGCACCTGTTGAGCCAATTCGGGTGTTGGGATAACATGTCCCGCTACCATGAGGTTGGTCGTGCGGCGAACGTGCAGCGGGAACTTTTTCTTCAGATAGGGAACGGTGAGATAGCTGTAGCTGGCCTCGCCGAGCATGGCCTGCCATTTCTCGCTGATGGTGGTGATGCCCACGCGCAGGAGTGCGGTGGGACGAGTATAGGTGAACGGCATCAAATGCTTGCGCACCTCGTTGTCGTCAAACAGGATGACATTGCGAACGGTCTTCTTCATTGCATGAGTCGGTTTTAACTGGTCGGCAAAAGTACTTTATTTTCTTGAATAATGTTGCATCGATGTCCAAAAATGGTTAACTTTGCACGTTATTTCATTAACATCGACGGGTCATGACTTTTATCGAACAAGATATCAAAGGCGTATGGGTCATCGAGCCAAAACGGTTCGGCGATCAGCGAGGGTATTTCAGCGAGGTGTTCAAGCAAGAAGTGTTTGATACCCATGTGGGACATGTGGACTTTGTGCAGGACAATGAGTCGTTCTCGGCTCATGGCGTGGTGCGTGGCCTACATTTCCAGCGCGGTGCATCCAGCCAAGCCAAGCTGGTGCGCGTCTCACTGGGATCCATCCTCGACGTGGTGGTTGACCTTCGTCACGGCAGCCCCACCTGGGGCCGCCATCTTGCCGTGGAACTGAGCGCTGAAAGTGGCCGTCAGATGTTTATTCCACGAGGTTTTGCCCATGGTTTTGCCGTACTGAGCGATGTTGCACAGTTCCAATATAAGGTAGATAATGTCTATGATCCTCATAGCGAGGCCACTTTGCGTTTTGACGAGCCGTCTTTGGGCATCGACTGGCGCATCGCCCGCGAAGACATGATTTTGAGCGAGAAGGACAAGAAAGGGCTCCCATTGAACGAAATGACCCCTGAATTCCTCGGATTTTAAATTCAAAAAACAATAGATAAAACCGTGGGCGGCAGTACAGATACTGTCGCCCACGATTCATTATAAGGGTTATTGTCAGTTCCTGAAGATAAGTTCGTCGCCGTTACTGTCGATAACGATGGGACGGTCACGGTTGACCTTTGCGGCAATGATGTCCTTGCTCAGCTGGTTGAGTACCATGCTTTGGATCGCGCGCTTAACGGGTCGTGCGCCAAACTCTGGATCGTAGCCGGCCTTACCCAGCAGATTGATGGCTGCATCGGTAACCTCAAGGGTAATACCGTTCTTGGCCAACATCTTCTTGACACCAGTGAGTTGCATTGAGACAATCTGACGGATCTGCTCCTCGTCAAGGGGCGTGAACATAATGATCTCGTCGATACGGTTGAGGAACTCGGGCCTGATAGTCTTCTTGAGCATCTCCATCACGTCGTCACGCGTGCGGCCTATAATCTCCTCGCGGTTGTCGTTGGTCAAGTGCTCAAAGCGCTCACGAATGAGGCTGGAGCCCATGTTGCTGGTCATGATGATGATGGTGTTCTTGAAGTTGACAGTGCGTCCCTTGTTGTCGGTCAGTCGGCCATCATCGAGTACCTGCAGCAGCACATTGAACACATCGGGATTGGCTTTCTCAATCTCATCGAAGAGGACAACCGAATAGGGCTTACGCCTTACGGCCTCGGTCAACTGTCCGCCCTCGTCATAGCCGACATAGCCAGGAGGCGAACCGATAAGCCTGGTGACTGAGAACTTCTCCTGATACTCGCTCATGTCGATGCGGGTCATCATGTTCTCGTCGTTGAACATATAATCGGCCAACGCTTTGGCCAACTCGGTTTTGCCCACACCCGTCGTGCCCAGGAAGATGAACGAGCCGATAGGTCGGCGCGGGTCATTCAGTCCGGCTCGACTGCGACGCACGGCGTCGCTGATAGCCTTGATGGCATCGTCCTGGCCCACAACGCGCTTGTGCAGTTCCTCCTCGAGATGCAGCAGTTTTTCTTTCTCGCTCTGCAGCATTTTGGTCACAGGAATACCTGTCCAACGCGAAACGATTTCGGCAATATCATCGCTATCGACCTCCTCCTTGATGAGCGCCCTGTCGCCCTGCATGTCGCGCAACTGCTTCTGATAGACTGCGTTTTCGTCCTGCTTCTGCTTGATGAGCGAGTAGCGGATTTCAGCCACACGTCCATAGTCGCCGTTTCGCTCGGCACGTTCGGCTTCAAAATTGAGCTGTTCGATGTCGATCTTGTTTTGCTGAATGTGGTTAATGAGTTCTTTCTCACTCTTCCACTTGGCATTGTAGTCGCTTTCACGGTCCTTGAGCTCGGCAATCTGCCTGTCCAGGTCGGCGATGCGAGTTTCGTCCCCATCCCGTTTGATAGCGGCACGCTCAATTTCGAGCTGGGAAATCTTACGCGAGATTTCATCGAGCCCTTGGGGCACACTATCCATTTCGATGCGCAACTTGGCTGCTGCCTCGTCAATCAGGTCGATGGCCTTGTCGGGCAGGAAACGGTCACTGATGTAGCGTTGGCTCAACTGCACAGCGGCAATAATGGCGTCGTCCTTGATACGCACCTTGTGGTGGTTCTCGTATCTCTCCTTTAGGCCACGCAGAATGGCAATCGAACTCTCCTCATCGGGCTCGTCTACCATGACGATTTGGAATCGACGCTCCAAGGCCTTATCCTTCTCAAAGTACTTCTGGTACTCGTCGAGGGTTGTAGCACCAATGCTACGCAGATCGCCTCGTGCGAGGGCGGGTTTAAGGATATTGGCGGCATCCATCGCACCACTGCTCTTGCCTGCTCCCACAAGGGTATGGATCTCGTCGATGAACAGGATGATTTCACCTTGAGCCTGGGTAATCTCGTTGATGACCGATTTGAGTCGCTCCTCAAATTCGCCTTGATACTTTGCACCAGCAATCAATGCGCCCATATCGAGCGAATAGACCTGTTTTCGCTTCAGGTTCTCGGGCACGTCGCCACGCACAATGCGCTGTGCGAGACCTTCGACAATGGCAGTCTTACCAGTACCCGGCTCACCGATGAGGATGGGGTTGTTCTTCGTTCTACGGCTCAAAATCTGCAGAACACGACGAATCTCGTCATCACGGCCAATAACCGGGTCAAGCTTGCCCTGGCGGGCGCGCTCATTGAGGTTGATAGCGTATTTGCTCAAGGCATTGTACTGCTCTTCGGCGCTCTGCGAAGTAGCGCTCTTGCCCTTGCGCAACTCGTCGATGGCGGCCTTGAGGTCATCATGTGTCATACCTGCATCCTTGAGGATGGTCGATGCAGTAGATTTGACCTCAAACAATGCCATGAGTATTGCCTCGATAGTGACATACTGGTCTCCGCCCTTGCTGGCAACGTCATTAGCTTTTTCGAGCACTTTGCTGGCCTCGTTACTCAGATAGGGTTCACCACCACTAACGCGGGGCAGATGTTGCAATGCGGCTTCGAGCGCTTTCTCAACATTGGCATAGTTGATATCCAGTTTCTGGAAGATGAAGCGCACAACGGCATCGCCTTCGGTCATTAAAGCCTTGAGCAGATGCTCGGGTTCTACAGCCTGATTGCCACTCGAGCGGGTGAGTTGCACCGCCTTCTGGACAACTTCTTGTGCTTTAATAGTAAAATTGTTGAAATTCATATAATTGTGTCTCCTTTCATTTGCTTATTTATGGTGTTCCTCACACCGCTATAATCCTTTCAACACTTGTGCCAAGAGAGCAAACCTGCCATTTTGTCAGTCACAAAAAAGCGGCCCGTCATTTGATGGGCCGCTGTGATATGAGTAAGAGCAGGATTCGTTACTTTTTAGCCATTACAGTGATAAAGGTAATGAGTGACATTGCGGTGCCAAGCATGCCGACAACAGTAGAATACATGGGAGGCATACTCCATGCTGAGCGGGCTTTGTACTTGGAGGGTTGAACATAAAGAATGTCGTTCTGCTGGAGTTCAAACTCAGGGGATGATAAGAAATTAGCATCCTGAATATTGAAACGCTTAACCATGCGTTGTCCAGTAGGATCAGTACGGATCAGCAAGATGTTATCACGGCGTCCTTGCAATGTCAAATCGCCAGCCATAGCGATTGCCTCAATAAGATTAAGACGTCCATTCTCGGCATTGATGACCCCACCACGGTTAAAGTCACCGATACAGAAGACGCGGAAATTCTGAATACGGCACTCAACGTTGGGCTCTTCTGTCAGATAACGCGGATAAATGAGAGATGCAATATATTGCTCAACAGATTTTTTAGTCATTCCTGATATGTGCAAATTGCCCAAAACCGGGAACTCAATGATACCATGGTCATCCACGAGATAAAAGACAGTTGAACGATCACCCATCATCGTGTAATTTCCACTACTACCGCCCATCGTGTTTATCACATACTGAATTTTATTGAATGGTTTAACTGCGTCAGAGTTAGATGCAGATACACTGATTTGCAACATGTCGCCGGGCTTGATGGTGAAGTCACCGGCTTGAGTCGTTACTGCGGCGAGGGCTGCTGCGGGGATGCTGTCGATATTGGTCATATACGGGATTTCCTTTTCGGTCGTACAGGCGACAAACATCATCGCAGTGACAGCGAGCAAAAGTAGGTTACGGATTTTCATATTTCTTATTTTTTAATGTTTATAATCTTCTAAACTGCAAAGTTAATAAAAATTGCAATAACTGTGGTTTTTTTGTGAAAAAACATCCCTTGACACGCTTTTTTTCGCTTTCTTTGCGCCATGAACAACGAGCAAACACCCATAGAACGCCATCCATGGCTGCCGTACGTCCCCGAGGGGGCACGATACCTTTTCCTGGGCACATTTCCGCCTCAGGAGCATCGCTGGTCGATGGCATTCTATTACCCGAACCGCACGAATGACTTCTGGAGAATCATGGGTCTCATCTTCGGTGGAGACCGTAACGCCCTATGGGATAACGAACTGAATCGGTTCAATCTGGATGCCATCACGTCGCTGCTGGACCGTGAACGCATCGCATTGTGGGACACAGGAATGGCTGTGCGGCGCTTGAAGGGCAACGCCAGCGACAAATTCCTTGAGATCGTGGAGCCTATCGATCTGGCGGCCTTGCTTGACAAGAACCCAACGATCACCCAAGTAATCACCACCGGCGAGAAAGCCACGGGAATCATTGCAGCCCAAGCCGGTGTCGAGATTCCTGTTATCGGGGTTCCCGTGAAGTGCCGTGTGGGCTGCCATGACATCACCCTGTGGCGCATGCCTTCGAGTTCTAGGGCCTATCCCCTAGCGTTAGAGAAGAAGGCCGAGGCTTACAGGAAGATCTTTGGGCTGTGATTGTCTCGTCCCGTTCGTTTCAACCTGGTTGCCGAGTGTGTTAATAACTTTTTTTGTGCAAATGTGGGCTGAAAATTTTGCCGCGGCTACGAAAAAGAGTACTTTTGTATGATGTTTTCCATAATTGAACATATAGAATATCTCATCACGCGTCACGATTGCGTTGTCGTGCCGGGATGGGGCGCCTTTATCGCCAACTACAATGCCTCGAGCTATCAGGCTGAGAATGAGGTTATGTCACGTCCAAGGCGTTCTGTCGGTTTCAACGCGAGTGTGAGCCACAACGACGGTTTGCTGGCTCAGTCGCTGATGCGGCGCGAGGGGCTGGAATACAACGAGGCCATGAGATTCATTGCCGACAGTGTGACCACCTTCCGCCAGCAGTTGGCGATGGATTGCGAGGTGTCGATGGGCCGTCTGGGCTACTTCCGCCGCAACGAGGGCCGTTTTATCGAGTTTGTGCCGTTCTACCATGCCAACGGCAGTGACCAGTTCTATGGTCTTGAGGACCTGGAGATTAAAGATGTGGCAACGCTTGAGCATGAGGCTGCCATGGCCGAGGAGACTGCGGCTGCTGCCATCGTTCCCAAGGAGCGCAACCTGTTCTCGCGCAAGGCCATCCGCACGGCTGCTTCTATCGCGGTGCTCGTGGGCCTGGGCATATTGCTCTCGACTCCTGTCATCGTCAACCGCGACCAGCACTCCATGGCCAGCATGGCACCTGCCGTCACGGCACCACAGCCCCAGCAGCTGGGCGTTACCGTTGAGCAAGGCGTGTCGTCCCAGGCCATAACAACTGTTGATGCCACACCGACGATTGCAAGTGTGGGCAACGAGTCAGGACAATATTACATGGTGATTGCCACGCTGCGCAACCAGCAAGAGTTGGACGCTTTCAAGAACGCCAACAAGGCCCTGGTACCTTACATGAAAATCCTGAAGTACAAGGCTTTCATGTGCGTGTATGTGGCCCGCAGCAACGACTATGACACGCTAATGGGCTTGCGCAGCCAGTTGCCTGAGCACCTGCGTGACGTCTGGATTTACAACTGATGCCGGTATCATCAGGCAAGTGTAACGCCTGCCGTTGAGCATCAAAATCAGCACATCATCCTTCTCAATGATAGAACGCACGCCATCCTTCGGGATGACGTGCTTTTTCATTCGTTCGTCGGTAAAGTCGAGGGTGATGCCGTTTTCATCGACGTCGAGCGATTTCTCCATGATCGACCAGCGTGCCTCTGGCGAGAGCCCGTAGTAGAAGAAGAGCAGGGCCAGCACCATGGGCAGGACGATGAACAGCACCATCATCGCCACTATCACAAAGCGCACATCGATAAAGATGGCCAACATGCCACACACGGCCACCGGCAATGCCATCCACAGCCAATTATCGGCCAGGAACATGTAGCACAACTGCCTCATGTAACTGCCGGAGGTGACACAGCAGTTCTCGACAATCACTTCTTCTTTCCCTTCTTAGTCTTGTTGAAGAGGGCCCTGCGGCGGGCGATTTCCTCATAGCCGCGCTTATAGGCCTGGCGGTTCTTCAGGGCCAGCGTCTGGCAGTAGCCCGTTCCCTCATTATTATATAGCTTGGACAGATTCAGGTATTGCTTGCCATTGCCGCGCACGACAGGGAATACCTCGGCCTTGCGCTTGTTCACGCGGTCGCATTGCACCGAGTGGTTCTCGGCCGTGGTGCCGGTTAATTCGGGAGCCACTCCGTCTTCGCCCACCCACACGGCATAGACCTCGGCACAGGGGGGATAGCCCAAGGCAATCCACATGGTGGTCAGCAAGGGATTCTCGCCAGGGATGATGCCCTCGATGACAACGCTGGCCGTAGAGATGCGCCTCGGGATGAAGTCCTGGTCCACAATCCAGTTGTCACCGCTGCGTGTGAAGTCCTTGCCCAGCAGCGAGTTGTAGAATGTGCGCGACAGTTCCTCGGTGAAGACCGCCGGGGTGATGTCCTGGGCCGCGATGTGCGGTGCCAGCAGGTTTTTTTCGTTTTTTTCGCGCACGTAGCCCATGCCCTTGTCTTTCACACCGCTGTAAGAATAGTTCGTGCGGGTGAGGATGCCGTCGGGGGCGTCGGCCAGGTCAAACTTCACATATTTGAAATTGCCTGTCTCGAAATAGGCGCCGTTGCCAGCCGCATCTATCACTCCGAAGTTGGCTTCCACGCCCAGGGGTTTGGGCAAGGTCTGCAACAGTCCCTCGAAGTCGTCCACGCTCTTGCAGCGCTCCAGGGCGTAGCGCATCAGCTCGCCCTCACGGTCCATGTTCTTGACACCGTCGTTGCCATTCAGGTTGTAGGATGCCGTGTTCATGATGGCAAATCCCGCCTCGTTAAAGCCCATCCAGGCGGCGGTGTCCTTCATGTCGCGGGCGTCGAACAGGGCGACGAACTCCAGCAGGCCGTCGTGGGCCTTGATGCGTTCCACGCGATTGTTCAGGTCGTTGGTGTCGCGGTTTTTCCACAACAGGGGCCTGCCGTTGGCCGTCAGTTTTCCGCTGACGATGGCCGATGTGCAGGCATCGGCCGCCAACACGACTGTCAAGGCTGCCACAAGGGCCAGCAATATCCTCTTTTTCATCTTCTTTTGGTTCTAAATGGTTGACAAAAACATAAACTGATCACAACACGGTCACAGCTGCCGCGTCACTTGCGCACGTAGTGGGGCATTTCCTGGGGGATGACCATCGAGATCTCCACCATGCCGCACACCTTGCCGTCGCGGCGCCACGGCGTCTGGTATATCATTTTCTTGACGCCCTGCTTGTCGATGGTGTAACAGTTGACGGTATCGGTGGCTATCATGTGGCGGATTTTCTCTTGCGACTTCTCGCTGTGGCAGGGCATCAGGTTCTGGCCCAGCATGGTGCGGCCGTCCTTGTCAAATGTCGCACGCGAGCGTTCGTTCATGAATATCACTTTGCCTTCCAGGTCACACACGGTGATGGCGCAATGGGTACCTTCGGCCCATGCCAGCGCCTCGCTGATGATTTCTTTCTCGTTCATGGTAGTGCTTATTATTTTACTTGTTGTTGACCACGTTGACAGGTTTGCCGTCAAGATAGGCGGCCACGTTGCTGGTGATGACGTCCATCAGGCGCGTACGTGCCTCAAAACTGGTCCAGCCGATGTGGGGCGTGAGGTAGCAGTTGCGGGCTGTGAGCAGGGGATGGTCGGCTGCGGGTGGCTCTACCGAGGTGCAGTCCACGGCTGCGGCATACAGGTGTCCGCTGTTCAGGGCGTCAGCCAGGTCTTGCTCCACAATCAAGGCGCCGCGGGCCATGTTCAGCACGATGCTGCCGGGCTTCATCATCGCCAGTCCCTCGGCGTTGATCATGCCGGTGGTGTTGGCATTGAGCGGGCAATGCATAGTGAGCACGTCGCTGGTGCGCAGCAGGTGCTCCAGGCTGTCGGCCTTGGCGATGCCCTCGGGCAGCTGGTCGGGACTCTTGCTGGTATAGGCCATCACGCGCATGTTCATCGCCAGTGCCATGCGTGCCACAGCGCTGCCGATGTAGCCCAAGCCCACAATACCCATCTGCTTGCCAGCCAGCTCGATGAGCGGCGTGTTGAAGTAGGCGTAGCTGCCGCAGTTGGTCCATTTCAGGTCGCGGGCCTCGTCGGTATAGTGTTGCGGTTGCCAGCAGATGTTCAACAGGTGGGCGATGGTGAGTTGGGCCACGCTGTCGGTGCTGTAGGCCGGCACGTTGGTCACCACGATGCCGCGGCGGGTGGCCTCGGCCACGTCGGCCACGTTAAAGCCGGTTGCCATCACGCCGATGTACTTGAGTTCGGGTAGCTGAGCAATGGCTGCGGCATCGATGGGCACCTTATTGGTCAGCACCATCTCGGCGTCGCGGCAGCGCTCGACAACGGTGTCGGCAGTGCCAAAGTCATAGATGTCACACGGGGCAAGCGCCTTCATGGGCTCCCACGAGAGGTCACCGGGATTGCCGGCATATCCGTCAAGTATAACGATTTTTCTCATAATTCTGAAAAGTGGTATTAATTGGTTATAATGAATGACAAAATTAAATGAAAAATACCAAATGACAAAAAAAAACACTAAATTTGCACACTGTTAAGAAAAAGGATACGAAAGCAATGGATAATAAGAAGTTGGTAGAGACTGTCGCTGCCAATTTGGGACGCACAACCGATGACGTGGGCAAACTGCTTGATGCACTGGCCGGAGTGTTGCGCACCCGTTGCAGCGAGATGGATTCGGTCGTCGTGCCCAGTTTCGGCACATTTGAGCCCAAGAAGCGCAACGAGCGCGTGTTGCGGCATCCCGGTTCGGGCCGCCGCATGCTGGTGCCCCCCAAGGTGGTTTTGACATTCAAGTTAAGCCATGTGCTCAAGTCAAAACTCAAATAACCCTTAACACCCACGACGACGATGAACACCAAAATCACATTAGTTGAACTGGCCCGCCTTATGGCCGAAGCTACCTCGACCAAGATACGCGTGTGCGAACTCTTCCTGCGTGAGCTGTTCGCCACCGTTTCCCAGGCGCTCATCAACGGCGAGAGTGTCAAGGTCAAGGGCATCGGCACCTTCAAGGTGACCGCCGTGAAGCCCCGCAAGAGCGTCAACGTCACCACCGGCGACGCCATGGACATCAAGGCCTACAAGAAGGTGACATTCACCCCCGACAAGAGCCTTGCCGAGGCCCTGAACCAGCCCTTTGCCCAGTTCGAGACCGTATTCCTGAACGATGACGTGAGCGACGAGAAACTTGCCGAAATCGACGAGCAGTACCCCTCGTTCCTGTGCGACGAAGCCGAGCCGCTGGAGCCTGCCCCCGAGCTCGAACCCGAAGCTTTCCCCGAACCCGAATTCATCCCCCAGGCCGCTGCCGAGCCCGCGCCTGCCGCTCCTGCCGCCGACATCAAGCCCGAGCCGAAACCTGAGCCCAAGCCGGAGCCGAAGCCCGAGCCCATTCCCGAGCCTAAGGTAGAGGCCCAGCCCGAGCCGGAGCCCGCTCCTGCCGCAGTCGAGGAGCCCGCCATCGAGGAGCCCGTGGGCCGTAAAGCGCTGGCCGCATTCGGTGCCCCCATCGCAGCCGATCCCGAGTCGGCCCGTGAGCCCGTCGAGAAGCCCGTTGAGCGGCCGCTCGAGAAACAGCACGCCCAGACCTCGTCAACGCCCGCAGCCGTCTCCAAGCCCCAACCCGTCGAGCAGGACGAGGAGGATGACGGTTTCCGCCGTCCGGCACCGCGCAACACCTACACGCCCACCCAGGAGCAGATCTCCCGTCAGCAGTCCAGCAGGAACAGGCGTAAGCTGCTGCCGTGGCTCGTGCTCGCAGCCGTGGTCCTGGGCGTCGTGTGCTGGCTCTTTACCCGTGGCGGAGGCAAGGCCGAGAGCGACCCGACGATGGCTGCCGTGGTCGACAGCGACTCCATTGCCGCCGTTGCCCAGTCGGCCGTAATCACCGACACCGTCACCTCCAAGATTGTGCTCAGCACCCTGTCCGACAAGTACTACGACAGTCCCTGGTTCTGGGTATATATCTACGAGGAGAACAAGGCCATCATCAGCGACCCCAACAACGTGACCCCAGGCACCGCCGTGGTCATCCCGCCAGCCGAGAAATACGGCATCGACGCCAACGACCCCGCCAGCCTCAAGAAGGCCCAACGCCGCTCCTGGGAAATCCTCACCCAGGGCAAACGCTAAGCCTCCTTCTTTCAAACAACTGGGTCGACAACCACTCTTTATCTGTCGGCAAAACTTTAATGGTCGGCGAATTAAACGGATTAAACTAATTGCATCCGCACTCCCTCAGTCTTTAGGAGTGCGGATGCCTTCGTTCAATTCGCGTAATCCGCGTTAAAACCTAAATGTCTCTAAGCCGTTAATATTTTAAGATTTAAAGACAAGAAGGACAAATATATTTTATTGATAACCAATATATTGTCTTTCTTGTCTTTTTTGTCTTTACATAAAAATGGTTTAGTGTCGCCCCGATGGGGCTTGGGTGAAATGGGTGGGGGTTGCATCCTATTACAGGGGTTGCACCCCTGCCTAAACCATGTCGCTCCTAACGGAGCTCAGTACGGCATCCACCCTAAACTCTAGACTCTAGACCTCTCGCGACAGCGAGCTTCATTGCAGATGCCCCTCTAAGCCCTAAGCTCTAAACTCTATACAGTGAGCACCGCGAGCATTCTTAGAAACCTTTCCAGGATTGGAGCCAGAAGTCGTGGGCCATCTGTTGCCAGCGGTAGGCGGCGGCGCCGAGGGCGTCGGTGGTGTAGTCATTGAGGTACTGGGCGGCTTGCTTGGCGTCGGTGGCGTTGAGGTCTTGCCAGGTCTTTTCAACCATGGGGAGCTCACGCAGGCCCTTGTCGAGGAAGTGGTCGCGGGCGGGCTCGAGGACCTTGCGGTAAACGCCCCAGCGCAGCGATGCCAGGCGATTGGCCTTGCGGAACTGCCACAACACGGTGTTGTCGTCCTCGCTGCCGTGGCCGCAGACCTTCATCGTGGCGGGCAGGTCGGTGTTGCCGCAGAAGACGGGGAACCTGGGGCTCTGGCCAGGATTGTCGAAGGCGATCCATGCCACGCCGCCCACCTCGTCGGGGAGCCAGGAGCGCAGCTGGATGACAGTGCTGTAGGAGCACCAGGGGACGCTAACGGTGCGGGTCCACTTCATGGCCGAGTCGCCCATGGCGTAGTACATGGCGAGCTGCTCGTTGGTAATCCAGGGGTTGGCGACGGGCGAGACGATGCTGTCGGGCTCGTTCTCGACGATGTTGCCCTGCTTGTCCTTGCGCTTGGGATTAGGAATCTTGTGGCGTGCGCTCAGATCGAGGGCCGTGCCCTCGTAGTAGCTGCCCAGCAGGCGGGAGACGTCCTGGACGCTGACCTTGCGGTCGGGCTTGACGCTCACGGGAAGGTTCTCGATGCTGTCGGTAAGGCCCAACGAGGGGGCGAGCTGCTGCAGGATGTAGAGTTCGCGTATGCTGTAGTTCTTGACCTGCTTGAGGTAGTTGGTGCCGCTGTAGGCCTTCCAGAAGCAGAAGGGCTCCTTGCCGTCCCATAGCTTGAGTTTGCGGGCGACGTCGAAGACGTTGTCCGAGGCCATGTAATGGTCGGGGTCGCTCAGGTCGAGGGTGCCGATGCGGGAGATGTTGGCCGAGACGGCCACCTCATCGTCGGGGATGCGCACGGCGGCCCACACAGCGCCCACCTTCTTGGGTCCCTCGCCAAAGATCTCGAACAGCCAGGCCTCGTTCTTGTCGGCAATGGTGAGGCACTCGCCGCTGTCGCCGTAGCCGTATTTCTTGACCAGCTCGCCCATGAGGCGGATGGCGTCGCGGGCGGTGGTGCAGCGCTCGAGGGCGATGCGCGAGAGTTCCTCAATCATGAAGATACCAGCCTTGTTGCGCAGGGTGTCGCGCCCCGAGATGGTGGTCTCGCCCATGGCGAGCTGCTTCTCGTTGAGGCAGGGATAGGCAGTGTCGAGGAAACGGTAGGTGTGGCGCACCTGGGGGATGACGCCCAGGCGGGGCATGCCGGTGCTATCCTTGGCCGAGGTGGTATGGAAGCGGTTGCGGTAGACGGCGGTGACGGTGTCGCGCTCGTAGTCGCGGGCGGGCACCACGGCCATCCAGGTGCGATAGCGGGCGTCGCAGGTGTGGGAAGTTATGACCGAGCCGTCGGTGCTGGCCTGGCGGCCCACGACGATGCTCGTGCAGGATTCGGTCATGCGCTCAGCGTCCTGAGCGTTGAGGTTCACGGTAAAGGCCATCATCAGGATGGCGGTAATGAAAAGGTTTTTCATATTTTGGTTGTTAGTTGTTAGTTTCTAGTCCCTAGTTTTTAGTTTTTAGTTTCTAGTTTCTAGTTTTTGAGGGTTATTTCGAGGATTTCATCCACGCCGGTGGGCACTGCAGGGAGCTGGACTGTGATGCCGTCGCCGGTGGCGGTGTAGCGCAGCCTGCTCTTGTCGCTGAACAGGCGAGCCTGCTTCACGCGCCTCGCGCTCACGGGCAGGTAAATGGCGTTGTCCATGAGGTGGAGGATGTGCACATAGAGGGTGTTGCCCTTCTGGGTCGTCACGCCCCAGTCATGCGGCGGGATGAAGCCGCCACGGGTGCCATAGATGCTCTCGCCGTTAACGCGCATCCACTCGCCCAGTTGGTGCAGCCGCTCAACGGCCTCGGCGGGCAGACAGCCGTCGGGGCGGGGTCCCACGTTGATGAGCAGGTTGCCGTTGCGTCCGGCGGCCTTGACCATCGTGCGTATGATTTCGTCACCGCTCTTGTAGTTCTTGTCGGTGATGCGGTAGCCCCAGGTATTGTTCATCGTCATGCAAGTCTCCAGCGGCAGGCGGCTGATGCCGTTCTCGCCCGAGTAGCCCGCCGTGTTCTCGCCGGGCACGTCCTGCTCAAAAATCTGGATGTCCTCGCCAGGGAAGGGCACCTCGTGGTGGTTGTTGCCGATGAGGCATGAGGGCTGCAGGCGGTGAATGAGGGCATACTGCTCGTCGAGCTGCCAGTCGAAGGGCGTGGGGTCGGTGTCGTGTTCCCACTTGCCGTCGAACCAGATAGCGGCCACGGGGCCGTAGTTGGTCAAGAGCTCGGTCAGCTGGTCGTTCATGAACTTGTAGTATTGTGGCCAGTTGGTTGTCGAGGGGTCATGAGGCATCTGCTCCTGATGGCGGCCCAGCGGATAGTCCAGGCGGTGCCAGTCGAGGTGGGAATAGTAGAAGTGCAGCTTGATGCCATGACGCTGGCAGGCATCGGCCAGCTCCTTGAGTACATCGCGCTTGAAGGGGGTGGCATCGACGATGTTGTAGTCGCTGGCAGCGCTCTTGAACATCGAGAAGCCGTCGTGGTGGCGCGACGTGATGGTGATGTAACGGGCACCGGCATCCTTGATGGCCTGCACCCACTCGTCGGCATTAAAGCGCGAGGGATAGAAGCCCGCGGGCAGCTGGGCGTACTCGTCGCGGTTGATACGCTTGTTGAGCATGACCCACTCGCCGTCGGCCAGCATCGAATAAACGCCCCAGTGGATAAAGACGCCGAGTTTGTTGTCCTGGAACTCCTCGCGGGCACGCAGGTTATCCTCGCTGGGCGTATAGCTGCCGGGCTGAGCCATGGCCGTGAGGCAGGCAAGCAGCAGCAACAGGGATAATGAGATTTTCTTCATGATTTACTGTATGTACGGATGAAACGGAAAAAACGGATTTACGGACTAACGTGAGCGCTTGAGCAGGCGACGCACCTTGACGATGAGCCAGATGAGCAGCAGCACGATGGCCAGCAGGGTGCCGATGGCGATGCCGCCATACCACGGGGCCTTGTCGAGCAGATCGCTGAAGATGGGCGACACATATTCCTGCATGAGCGGTGCAATGAGTTTGCGCTGCTCGGGCAAGGGGTCGTTCTCCAGCCTGATGGTATCGCCCAGCACCATCGTCGAGCGCTGGGTGGCCTCATAGGCGGGCCAGTAGTGGGCCGGTGTGCTGGGATTGCCTGTCGCGGCAAAGTTGACCCACATCTGCTGTACCTCCGAGGCCAGGACGGGATTGTGCTCGTCGCCCGACTTGATCTGCCGGCCGGTGTTGAGCACATAGCACACTTCGCTGCCATGGCAGGCGCCATAAATCGGCTCGCTCAACGCTTTGGTCCAGTAGTACATGTAGGTCCTGCCGCCCGCTGCCGCATGGCGCTGCGCCATCTCGATGGCAGGGCCGCGGAACATCAGGTCGTTGAGGAATTCGGCAATGGGCCAGGGTTTATTCTTGGGGACGGCATCGAGGAAGGCGTCGGCGCTGCTGCGCTGGTCATCGTCAAACGACGAGGCGATGTAGCGGTACCACAGCTGAACGGCCAGGCTGAAATTCTCCTCGCCGCCCATGCTGTCTATCCAGAAGCACGCCTCGTCGGCATTGGAGCCGATGAGCATATCGATGCCCGCGTTGAAACCGTCGAAACGGCTATAGGGGTCCTCGGGGATGAGGTCGCCATCGCGCTCGGGGAAACGGAAAAACTCGCCCACCTCGTCGTTGAGGGCTATCATATCGTCGGTCGAGAGGGCTTGCAGGTCGGCCACGGTCTTGGCGCCCGTAGCGTCGAGCACGCGCTTGGTCAAACGCTGGCAGTCCTCACGGCTGCAGGTAAATGCCACGCTGCCGCTTTGGGCGATGGCACGGCGGAACAGGCCCTGGGCCTCGTCGATGCTGGCGAGAATCGACACACTACCCGCCCCAGCCGAGTGGCCCACGATGGTCACATTGTCGGGGTCGCCGCCAAAGCCCGCGATGTTGCGCTTGACCCAACGCAGGGCCTCGACCTGGTCGAGAATGCCCAGATTGCCGCTGCGGGCATAGTCCTTGCCGTCGGGCAGCGAGGAGAGGTCCAGGAAGCCCAACAGGCCCAAGCGGTAGTTGATGGAAACCATGACCACCTCGGGGTGCGCCTTGACAAACTTGTCGCACCAGTCACGCGGATTGGCCGTGCCGTTGCTCACGTAGGAGCCGCCATGAATCCACACCATCACGGGACGGCGGGCACTGCGCATGCCATCGGCAGCGGTCCACACGTTCAACGTCAGGCAGTCCTCGCCCTGCTTGTACAGCGAGGCACCGTTGCCCTGGCTGCGGCTCTGAATCGAGGTGTGGCCAAAGTATTTGGCCTCGCGCACGAGACGGCTGTCGGGCTCAGGCTTGGCCACGCGCCACCGACGGTCGCCCGTGGGCTGCAGGGCATAGGGGATGCCCTTGAACGCGAGCAGATTGCTATCACGCTGTCCCACGAAGATGCCATTGGCGGCCTCGACGGCCAGCGAGTCGGGATAATCGCCCTGAATGACCCGGTTCTCGCCATAGAGCGCCGTCATCTCCTGCTCGAGCGGCGACGGCTCCTGGGATTGCTGTTCCCGAGCCTCCTGCTTGGAGCTGCACGCGGCCATCACTGCGAGCAACAACACATATAATATCCATCTTTTCATAATCCTTGACTTTTTTAGTTGAGCGCAAAGTTAGTGAAAGATAGCCACATTGGCAAAAAAACGGCTTGCTCATCATGCAAGCGCAAGAAAAAGTTGTACCTTTGCATCCAAATATCAAAAAACGAACGAAATAAACATCATATGGGACTGTTCAAGAAATTATTCTCACGCGAGAAGAAAGAAACGCTCGACAAGGGCCTGGAAAAGACCAAACAGGGCGTGTTTGAAAAAATCAAGCATGCCGTAGCCGGCAAATCAACCGTCGACGACGACGTGCTCGACAACCTGGAGGAAGTGTTTGTCACCAGCGACGTGGGTGTGGACACCACCGTCAAGATCATCGACCGCCTGCAGGCCCGCGTAGCCCGCGACAAGTATGTGGGCACCGAAGAGCTCAACGAGCTGTTGTGTGACGAAATCTCACAGATGCTTGCCGACAACAACAATGCCGAACTCGAGGACTTTACCGTTCCCGAGAACAGCAAGCCCTACGTCATCATGGTCGTGGGCGTGAACGGTGTGGGCAAGACCACCACCATCGGCAAACTGGCTTACCAGTTCAAGCAGGCCGGCAACAAGGTGGTGCTCGGCGCTGCCGACACCTACCGCGCCGCTGCCGACGAGCAGCTGGAGATCTGGGGCAACCGCGTGGGCGTTCCCGTCATCAAGCACAAGATGGGCACCGACCCTGCCGCTGTGGCCTTTGACGCCGTGCAAAGCGCCGTGGCCCAGAATGCCGATGTCGTCATCATCGACACCGCAGGCCGTCTTCACAACAACGTGAGCCTGATGAACCAGCTGACCAAAATCAAGAACACCATGCGCAAGGTGCTGCCCAATGCACCCCAGGAGATACTGCTCGTGCTCGACGGCTCGACAGGACAGAACGCCTTTGAACAGGCCAAGCAGTTCTCGGCCGCTACCGAGGTCAATGCCCTGGCTATCACCAAGCTCGACGGCACGGCCAAGGGCGGCGTGGTCATCGGCGTGAGCGACCAGTTCCAGATTCCCGTGAAATACATCGGCCTGGGAGAGCAGATGACCGACCTGCAGATTTTCAACAAGCAGGAGTTTGTGAAGTCGCTGTTCGGGGTACAGAGAAACGACTAGAGGAACTAGATCATCTAGAGAATCTAGAGATTTCATGAGGAGGAACAAGATTGACATCATCTCGCTGGGCTGCTCCAAGAACCTGGTGGACAGCGAACACCTGATGCGCCAGCTGGAGGTCTCAGGCTACCGTGTGGCACACAATGCCGACCGCATCGACGGCGAGATTGTGGTGGTCAACACCTGCGGCTTCATTGCCGACGCCCAGCAGGAGTCTATCGACACGATACTGCGCCTGGGCGAGGCCAAACGCGAGGGCAAAATCCGCAACCTGTTTGTGATGGGGTGCCTGAGTGAGCGATTCCGCGCCGACCTCATCGAAGCGCTGCCCGAGGTGGACCGTTTCTATGGCAAGTTTGACTGGAAAGGCATGCTCGCCGACCTGGGTCACGCCTATCGCGACGACCTGGCCCATGAGCGCCACCTGACCACCCCCAGCCACTACTGCTACCTGAAAATATCGGAAGGCTGCAACCGCTTCTGCGCCTTCTGCGCCATTCCCCTGATTACCGGCCGCCACACGTCGGTGCCCATGCAGCAGCTGCTCGACGAGGTGCAACGCCTGGCCGATGGCGGCGTGAAAGAGTTCAACGTCATTGCCCAGGACCTCTCGTCCTACGGCATGGACCTGGAGGGACGCATGATGCTGCCCGAACTCATCGACCGCATGGCCGACATCCAGGGCGTGGAATGGATTCGCCTGCACTATGCCTACCCCACCCAATTCCCCTATGACATCCTGCCCGTGATGGCGAGCCGCGACAACGTGTGCAGCTACCTGGACATCGCCTTGCAGCACATCAGCGACAAGGTGCTGGCCAACATGCGCCGCCACATCGGCCGCCAGGAGACGCTCGACCTGCTGGCACGACTGCGCCACGAGGTGCCGGGCATTCACATCCGCACCACCCTGATGGTGGGATTCCCGGGCGAGGGAGAGCAGGAATTTGAGGAACTGATGGACTTTACCCGCGAGGCCCGGTTTGAACGCATGGGCGCGTTTGCCTACAGCGAAGAAGCCGGCACATGGGCAGCCGAACACCTGAGCGACGACATCCCCCAGGAGGTGAAACAGGAACGCCTGCAGCAACTCATGGCCCTGCAAGAGGACATCTCGATGGAAATCCAGGAGCAGAAGGTGGGACAAACGTTGCGCGTCATCGTCGACCGCGAAGAGGACGACTACTACATCGGACGCACCCAGTGGGACAGTCCCGAGGTGGACCCCGAAGTGCTCATCGCCAAGGACAAGCCGCTCGGCATCGGAGAATTTGCCCAGGTGCGCATCACCCAAGCGCTGCCGTTTGAACTGATGGGCAAAGCCGACTAATCGAGGAGCAATCATTTCGTTCGTTTCCACACGTTTAGACACGATGGCATTGACTTGCTGTCGTGCAATCGTTTGCGCAATAAATTGAAGCAAAAATGCCCCATATATATAATGTCTTATTGATATTTGTTTGTAATTTTGACCGATGATAACTGTTTCAGGTACACGAAACAAACCAACTTTATTGTTTAACTTATAACCAATTATTTACAAGCATGAAAAAATTAACGTTAATTTTATCCATCATGATTGCGCTCGTTGGCCTGAATGCCAATGCAGCAATCTACATTGTGGGTGACGGACCTCTGGGCGGCTGGTCATTTAACGGCGGCATCGAGATGTTCGACAGCGGCAATGGTGTTTACGTCCACGAGATGACCATTCCCGAGGATGCTGAGAGTGCAACCGTTTATTTTGTGTTTGCTGACGGCCGCGGCGAAGACTGGACCCAGTTCAACAACACCATGCGTATTGGCCCCACCAGTGGCAACATCAAAATTGAAGATACCAACTGGATCGAGACCCAGAAGGCCGGCGGCGACAATGGCGCTTACTACTTCATGGGTATTAAGGGCGAGAGCTACACCGTGACCTACGATTCGTCCAACAGCAAATTCAAGGTTGACGGCAATTTTGAGCAGCCCCACGTTGGCGGCGACACCTACACTGTAGCCGGTAGCAACGCTGCTCTGTTCGGCACCACTTGGGCTCAGGGTAATGCCGACAACGACATGACCCTGGTTGACGGCCTGTACACCTGGAGCAAAGACAATGTTGAGCTCTCTAAAGGCTCGTTCGAATTCAAGGTTGTCGTTAACCACGACTGGGGTGAGGCTTATCCCGCCAGCAACTACATCCAGCCTGTTGCCGTTAAGGGTATCTACAACGTGAAGATCACCTTCAACGCCGAGACCAAGGAAGTGGCTTGCGAGCTGACCCTCGTTGAGGAAATTCCCGACACCGACGTTCACACCTACACCGTAGCCGGTAGCAGCGCTGCCCTGTTCGGCACCGAGTGGGACGCCGCTAACGAAGACAACAACATGAAGCTTGTTGAGGGTCTCTACACCTTCACCAAGGACAATGTTGAGCTCACCGCCGGCAACATCGAGTTCAAGGTCGTTGAAGACCACAACTGGGACATCGCTTATCCCAGCCAGAACTGGATTGCCACCATCGACGAGAATGGTATCTACAACGTGAAGATCACCTTCAACGCCGAGACCCAGGAAATCGACTTCAAGGCAACCGTTGCCGAGGTTATCGAAGACTTCTACACCGTTGCCGGTGCTCCCGAGGCTCTGTTTGGTGCTGAGTGGAATCCTGGCTATGCTGACAACAACATGACCCTGGTTGACGGTGTTTACACCTGGACCAAGAACGATGTTGAGCTGACCGCAGGTTACTTTATCGAGTTCAAGGTTGTCAAGAACAACAACTGGACAACCGCTTGGCCCGCTAACAACTATGAGTACACTGTTGCCGAGGATGGTACCTATGACCTGGTTATCACCTTCAACCCCGAGACCGAGGAAGTTGTCTTCACTGCCAACAAGCACCAGGAGGCTCCCGCCGTTCGTGGTGACGTTGATGGCGACGGACAGGTTAACATCACCGACTTGACCATGCTTATTGACCTTCTGCTGAATAACGGTCAGGCTCCCGCCGCAGCCGACTGCGACCTTGACGGCAACGTCAACATCGCCGACGTGGCTGCTATGATCGACTTCATGCTGAGCGGCAACTGGCCTGCTATTGAGATGGTTTACACCGTTGTAGGTGTTCAGAATGTCTTTGGCAGCAGCTGGGACCCCACCGACGAGAACAACAACATGGTTAAGGGTGCTGATGGCGTTTACACCTGGAGCAAGACCGGCGTAACCCTGTACGGCAACTTTGAGTTCAAGGTTGTGGGCAACCACGACTGGAGCATCTATGAGTGGCCCATCGGCATGAACAACTGGGTGGCTAACGTAGCCGAGGAAGGTGTTTATGACATCGTCATCACTTTCAACCCCGATGCTCCCGATGCTGACCGCATCACCTGCACACTGACCAAGACCGGTGACGTTGAACCCGTTGAGCACACCTACACTGTAGCTGGTGCACCCTCTTCACTTTTTGGCAGCACATGGGATCCTAGCAACGATCGCAACGACATGGTAAAGGGTGCTGACGGCAAATACACCTGGAAATATGAAGGTTATGTAGCAACTGGAGCTGTAGAAGTCGAGTTCAAGGTTGTTAAAGACCACAGCTGGGACAATGGTTCGTTCCCTGCATCCAACTATGCAACTCTTATTGGATCTGAGGGTTATCCGATGACTGTTTACATTGTTACAATCACCTTCGATCCTAATGCTGATGATGAAAACAAGATTCAGTTCTCCGCCTTACCTGTACAAATCCCGGAGTAATCTTCTCAATCATCTGAACTAAAAAAGACGGAGCCCCGTGTATCGGGACTCCGTTTTTTTTATTGAAGTCGCTTGGCCTTTGTCTTGCTGCAACTATACTCTAGCAGTTGTAGTCGACGCAGGCACGCAGCTCCTTCACGTCCTTGATGATGGCGGCAGCGGCCACGTGGGCAGGATGCTTGGCATAGACAGCGACATCGGCCATAGTGGGAACGATAGCGGTGAGAACGATGTCCCAGTCCTCGGCGGGATTCTCGTTCAGAGCGGTCTCAATGCTCTGGAGGACGTCAATCTGCTCGGGCAGTGCATCGAGCGCTGCCTTGAAGCGCAGGGCAGTCTCGCGACGGAGTTCGTCGCTGCCCTGGAGTTTGAACATTACAATATGCTTGACCATTGTTTGAGAGTTGTTAGTTTTTAGTTGTTAGTTTTAAGTTTTAAGTTCTTAGTTGTTAGTTGGCCTCGACTGAGTCGAGGGACAGGCGGCCTAAATAAAAAAGGCACCGACCATGTGGAGCAAGGCCGGTGTCTTCAGCTTATCATGTTGTTTTATTACTCTGCGGCGGGAGCCTCTTCGGCAGTAGCCTCACCCTCGGCGGGAGCCTCTTCCTCAGCACCTTCCTCGGCAGCCTTGGCTGCAGCGAGGGCAGCCTGGTGGGCAGCCTCCTCGGCCTTGCGAGCAGCGCGCTCAGCGGCGAGCTCCTCGGCGTTCTCGGCGATTACCTCAAAGGGAATCTCCACAGCAACCTCCTTGTGCAGGCGCACGATAGCGGTGTACTTGCCAGGGGTCTTTACCGACTCGTGCACGCTGACGATCTTGCGGTCAACATTGTGACCAGCAGCGAGCAGAGCCTCGTGAATCTGGTTGGCGCCAACCGAACCGTAGATGGTGCCCGTGGGGCTCACCTTAACGGGGATGGTGAGGGATACGCCCTCAAAAGCCTTGGCAGCCTCTTCGGCATCAGCCTTAACCTTTGCCAACTTGTGAGCCTGCTGACGCAGGTTCTCGGCATGAATCTTCAGGGCACTGGGAGTTGCCAGGATGGCCTTGCCCTGGGGAATGAGATAGTTGCGGCCGTAGCCGTTCTTCACTTCCACAACGTCGTTCTTGAAACCAAGATTGACGATATCTTCTTTCAATATAATCTTCATAATTGTATTCCTCCTTTGGTGTAATCGTTTGTTTATTTCATCAAGTCGGTCACATAGGGCAGCAATGCCAGATGACGGGCACGCTTAACGGCCTTGGCCACGCGGCGCTGGAACTTGAGCGAGGTGCCGGTGATGCGGCGAGGCAAAATCTTACCTTGCTCGTTGAGGAACTTCTTCAGGAACTCGGGGTCCTTGTAATCGATGTACTTGATACCACTGCGTTTGAAACGGCAGTATTTCTTCTTGCGAGTGTCAACCGACAGGGGAGTCAGATAACGGATTTCGCCCTGGTTGTAGGGCCTTTGTTGTTCTTGTGCCATAGTTTTTACTTCCTTAATTAAGTTTTACTAGTTGGTTTTTCTTATGCCTCGGCAGCGGGTGCCTCCTCGGCCTTGGGAGCCTCCTCAACCACTACAGGTGCAGCCTCCTTCTCGGCGGCTTCCTGAGCAGCGCGCTCTTCCTGCTTAGCCTTGCGCACGGCGCGACGCTTGATAGCGTACTCGGCAGCATACTTGTCCAAGCGGAAGGTGAGGAATCGGATGACCTTCTCATCACGGCGATAAGCGGTTTCCAGCCTATCAACGATGGTGGGCTCACCCTCAAACTCGATCAGGGTGTAAAAACCAGTGTTCTTGTTCTCGATGGGGTAAGCGAGCTTGCGCAGGCCCCAGTTCTCTTCGTTCTCGATGTTGCCGCCGTTGTCGGTCAGCACTTTCTTGAACTTTTCTACCGTTTCCTTCATCTGATCATCAGACAAAACGGGAGTCAAAATGAAAACGGTTTCGTACTTGTTCATAAATCGTTAAACCTGGCAATGATTTGGGCAAAATTTTTCTCGCCAACGCATGAAAACGAAAAACGGAAAGAGGAAAAAACTGCCGCTAGGGCGCAGTTTTTTAGTTTCTAATCCCTAGTTTGGCATCCGCACCCTTGGCCCCACGCTAAGGCGCGAAGTTTTTAGGCTTGAAGACAAGAAGGACAAGAAAGACAATTATATTTCATTGATAACCAATATATTGTCTTTCTTGTCTTTTTTTTGTCTTCACATGAGATTGGTTTTGTGCCGCCCCGATGGGGCTAGGGTGAAATGGGCAGGTTGCACTCGGTTACAGGGGTTGCACTCGGCTGCGCCTCGTTGCACCCCTGCCTAAACCATGTCGCTCCTAACGGAGCTCAATGCGGATGCTCTCTAAACCCTAAACACTAGACCTCTCGCGACAGCGAGCATCAATGCGGATGCTCTCTAAACGCTAAACTCTAAACTGCGAGCGCCGCGAGCATCAACGGGCCAGGGCCTGGTTGATGAAGCGGATGTAATCCTGCATGGAATAGAGGCCGACCAGGGTCTTGGGGTCGCCGTCGAGGGGCCAGATGAGCAGCATGGGAATGCTACGCACCTCGAAGGCAGCTGCGATATCGGGATTCTCATCTACGTTGATGCGGTAGAAGTCCACCTCGCCGTGATAGTGCTGCGCAATGTCACGCAGGATGGGCGCCAATCGACGGCAGGGGCCGCACCAGTCGGCATAGAAATCAACGACCACGGGGCGCGGGCTCACCAAGGTCCACTCGCTCGCCTGCCAATCGGCAATGAGGTCGGCAAACCGTTCCTGGTTAATTGAATGCACCGTATAGACGGTGTCACGATCATTCACAATATGCTGGGCGTTGACGGCCAATGCCATCAACGCCAGCAGGATGACAAACAATAATTTCTTCACAGCCAATAGTCTTGAATTACTGGTGCGCCTTGCGCAACAGGTCGTTGACCGTCTTGACGGGATTGAACGTGTCGATGGGAACCTCGACGAAGACGGTGTTCCAGTTGCTCATCGAGCCGTTCCACAGGCCGGGCAACTCCAGGGCTTTGATTTCCACGCCGTCCTTGCTCTTGACGCTGATGAAACCGGTCTCGACATCCACAAACTTGCGCAGGTCGAATTTGATGCCCTTGTAGTCCTTGATGTAGCACACCAGATCAACGGGGTTGAAGTGGGTGCCGCTCTTCATCATCTCGACAGCAGCAGCGTCGTCGGGGTTGATCTGGGCCGACTCGAGAATCTGGGGAGAAGCCGAACCGTCGGCATTATAAGCCAGATAGGGGCCACCGCCGGGCTCGCCCTCGTTGGGAACGACGCCGCACACGCGGATGGGCCTGTTGAACTTGTCATGCAGCCAGGTGGCAAGAGCGGCATCGTCCATGCCGTCGGCAGTGGCATCGCTGATGCACAGCGTCTGACGGGCAAAGCGCAACATCGCCTTGAGGTCGCCGGACTTGACATTGCCCTTGTCGAGCGTCTCGAGGTATTTCTTGATTTGACGCTGCACCTGCACGAGGTAACCGCCAATGATTTTCTTGTAACGGGTGCTCACGCTGCGCAGGCGCAAGGGCACCACGTTGTCCACGTTCTTGATGAAGACGACGTCGGCATCGCGCTCGTTGAGGTTCTCAAGCAAGGCGCCATGTCCTGCAGGACGGAACAGCAGATTGCCGTTGGCATCACGATAGGGCGTGTTGTCCATGTTCACGGCAATGGTGTCGGTCGAAGCCTTCTGCTCGCTCAATGAGATATCATACTTCACGCCCCACACTTTCTCCATCAGGGGCACCTTGGCCTTGATGAGGCGCTCGAAGCCCGCACGGTGCTCAGGCGATACGGTGAAGTGGATGCTCACACGGCGACGGCTGTCGGCGGCATACTGGGCACCCTCCTCGAGGTGCTCCTCGAGCGGCGTGTGAACCGTTCCGGCAGCAGCCCGGTGGAACTTGAGCAGAGCCTTGGGCAATGCGCCATAGTTCATGCCCTCGGGCATGAGCAGAGCCTTGAGCACATCGGCATAACGGCCTGCCTCGACAAGTTCGCCCACGTTGTTCTTGTACAGGCTCACACAGGTCTTGTTCAGCTGGGGATAAAATGCAAACTGGGTG
Organism: uncultured Bacteroidales bacterium; assembly: GCA_902793405.1. GTDB lineage: Bacteria > Bacteroidota > Bacteroidia > Bacteroidales > Muribaculaceae > Sodaliphilus. The sequence goes on from CADBDH010000017.1 coordinate 54,118, forward strand.
ATGTTCTCAAAGAACTGTTTCTCGAAATCACTCTCGGGTACCGATTTCCCCTCGTTGATAAAGGCAAACAGGTTCTTGAACATGCGGCTTGCCGCGCCCGAGGCCGGCTGGAATTTTTCGATCACTGCCCCACCCGACTGGAATTCTTTCCACAGCTTGATGCACTGCGACTGCTGCTTGGCGTCAAGCCTGGTGATGCCATTGCCAACGGTTGCGGCTGCCTCGAGTTTGAGCCACGGGAAACCCGTTTCAAAGCGTTTGAGTTGAGCCTCAATCACAGGCTCGGTGATGCCCTTTGCGGCCATCAGTTTCAGGTCTTTTTCGTTAAACATAATGATATCAAGTTTAATTTTGTCCCAAAATTACATTTTTAAAGAGGTTCTTGCAAGCAATTTGTCACAAAAAGATTAAATTTGCGAAAAAAATCGCTGAATGGTGGCTACTCAGGAATATTTCACACAAGAAGAGCGCGTCCAGCTGCTGCAGCTTGTCAAGGACTTAAACGACAGGCTTGGCAGGCAGTTGACATGCCAGGACATCAACACGGTGCACCACCTGATTGAGCAGGGCATCACCCAGGCTGACATCTTTCGCCGCGACCAATATGGACTCAATCCGGTGCTGCGTCACCTGCGCACCGCCCTCACGCTGTGTGACAGCATCGCGCCCGACCGCACGATGGTCATTGCGACGATGATTTACAACCTGTGCCGCAAGGATTTCCTCGATGTTCCACGGGTGAAAAAACTCTTCGGCAGCGACATCGCCGGCATTGTCCATGGCCTGCTGCATGTCGCAAGGCTGTACAAGAAACAGGCTGCCGTCGAGAACGAGAACTTCCACAAGCTGCTGCTCACCTTTGCCGAGGACGTGCGCGTCATCCTCATCATGACGGTCGACCGCCTGGCCCTGATGCGCGCCATCAACCATCACCCCAACGAGAAGTTTGTACAAGAGATAGCCAGCGAGTCCCGCTATCTGTATGCGCCGCTGGCCCACAAACTGGGCCTGTACGCCATCAAGAACGAGCTGGAGGACACGTCGCTCAAGTACTTGAACCGCAAGGTATTTACCCAAATCGCCAACCGTCTGCAAGAAACCAAGGAAGCGCGCGACCGCTATGTCGAGAACTTTATCGAGCCTATCGACAAAAGGCTGAAGGAGGAAGGCCTGAAATTTGAGCTCAAGGGCCGCACCAAGTCCATCAACAGCATCTGGCAGAAGATGCAGAAACAGGGGGTGGACCTGAGCGGCATCTATGACCTGTTTGCCATACGCATCATCCTGGACACTACCCCCAAGGACGAGAAACGCGCCTGCTGGCTCGCCTACTCTATCGTAACTGACATCTACAAGGCCAATCCGTCGCGTTTCAAGGACTGGATCACCATCCCCAAGAGCAACGGTTATGAATCGCTGCACATCACGGTATATGGGCCCGGGAACAAGTGGGTTGAGGTTCAGATTCGTTCACGCCGCATGGACGAGACCGCCGAGCGCGGTGTGGCAGCACACTGGCGCTACAAGGGCATCAAGAGCGACGGGGAGGTGGACAAGTGGATGAACGAGGTCAGGGAGATGCTCGAGGCCAGCGGCCATGAGGGGCAGATGAACCTGATGCGCAACATGGACACCAACCTCTACAACAACGAGGTGTTTGTCTTCACGCCCAAGGGCGACCTCATCCGCCTGCCTCAGGGAGCCACCATCCTGGACTTCGCCTTCCACATTCACTCACGCGTGGGCAGCACCTGCATGGGCGGCAAGGTGGACGGGAAGAACCAAAAGATCAATTACCGGCTGCGCAGCGGCGACACCGTCGAGGTCATCACATCATCGACCCAGACGCCCCGCCTGGACTGGCTGAACATCGCGGTCACCAGCCGTGCGCGCAACAAAATCAAAAACGCCATCAACGAGCGCCGCGCCCGTCAGGCCCAACTCGCCCGCGAAACACTGCAACGGCGCTTCAAGAACCGCAAGATCGAGCCCGACGACGCCACGTTGGCACGCGTCATCAAGAAGATGGGCTACAAGACGACGACCGAATTCTATGCCGCCATCCAGGAGGACATCATCGACGTGAACACGGTCGTCGAGCAATACGAAGAGATTCTCGCCAAGAAGGATGAGACCACCAGCCGTGGCACTGCCGAGGAGTTCATCCTCCAGCAGCCCACCCTTCATGACGATCGCCACGACGATGACATTCTGACCATCGGCGATGACGTCAAGGGCGTGAACTACAAGCTGGCCCGATGCTGCAACCCCATCTTTGGCGACCGCATCGAGGGCTTCATCGCCAGCGACGGGGCCATCAAGATTCACCGCACCGACTGCAAAAACCTGCATCACCTTAAGGGACGCTACCCCTACCGCATCATCCGCACCCGCTGGACAGGCAAAGCGGGAAACCAGTTCGTCGCCACCCTCAAGGTGCTGGGACGCGACGACATCGGCATTGTATCGTCCATCACATCGGTCATCAACAAGACCGACAACTGCCTGCTGCGCAGCATCTCGGTCCAGGCCGAGGGAGGCCTGTTCGAAGGGTTGCTCAGCGTGAACGTCAACAACATTTCCCTGCTTGACGACCTGACCAAAAAGCTACTTAACATCAAGGGTGTCAAGCAAGTGGACAGGATATAGCGAATGGGGAGCAGGATATCAGGAAATGGGAAAATATGCAACTATTCACCGTTTTCTGTTATCTATTCACTAAAAAAGCAGTACCTTTGTCCCCGTCATGCAAGTTGTATCTATTGACAAACAAGACATCAACCAGATGCCCCTGGTCACCTTCCCCGGGCGCATCCACATCATTAACGCCATCTCGCAGGTGAAGAGTGCCGTCGCCGCTTTGCAAACCTCGCCCATCGCGGGTTTTGACACCGAGACGCGCCCCAGCTTCAAGCGCGGTGAGCGACACAACGTCGCCCTGTTGCAGCTCTCAACTGCCACCGACGCCTTTCTGATTCGCCTGAACAGGACCGGAATCCCTGCTCCACTCAAACAATACCTCGAGAATCCCGACATCATCAAGGTGGGCCTCTCGACAACCGACGACTTCCATCAGCTCACCCGACTGTGCGACATCCGCCCCGCCGGCTTTGTCGAGCTGCAGCAGTTGGTCAAGCAATATGACATTACCGACATGAGCCTGCAGAAGATCTACGCCATCCTCTTCCAGCAAAAGATCAGCAAGGGGCAACAACTCACCAACTGGGAAGCTCCCCAACTCAGTGACGCCCAGCAGCGCTACGCAGCCATCGACGCATGGGCCTGCCTGCGCATCTATGAGCACCTGCAGTCGGGCGCATTTATCCCCGAGCAGTCGCCCTATTGGCACGAACTCGTCGAGGAAATCTGATTTTTTTTGAAAAAAACGCGCCAAACAGATTGCTTGGCACGGAATTTGTTGTACCTTTGCAGGCCGTTTACACGGATACATACTATTGGGGCTGACTGGCTTTGACAGCGTGTAGAGGTGGTAAGCAAGCATGCAGAGCGATAATGGCAAGGCTCTTAAATCTCAGTCATTGACACAGCACAGTAAGTTCGGCTTTATCATTGCCCAAGGGGCAGTGACGAGACATCACCCAACTGCCCTCGCGCCGAGGCGGGTTGATACGGTGGTGCTGGAATATCGGCGATAGGACAAGGCAAGCCTCGGGCCGAGTCCGAGATTTAGAGGATAAGCTACTGGTTGGTCGTCTTGGGCCTGCCAGCGGTCGAAAACCAAGCCAAGACTAAGCATGTAGAAACCTTATTAGTTCCACGTTTGGACGAGGGTTCAAACCCCTGCTGATTCTCAGCGACTTATTTTTATTCCAAAATTTTGTACCCCTTTTTGTACCCCTTCTTTCGCACGATTGATGACTCGACATGTCATATACCAATTCTGTCACGTGACAGACAACATTGTCATTCCGACACGCTGTATAAGCCCACCAAAATGGTCACTGTGTTGCGCCATCACTGACATTTCATAATAAAAACTGACAGCCGAGATGCTTGGCATAATGATTGCTCGGCTATTAGTATGGTACATAAAAAATTTATTATTTTATGTTAGAGAATTTGCTCAATATTGTGCAATTCAAGAGAGTTAGCAACTTTATTGTTTTACCCTTTAACATCTCCGTTATGCCTATGTAAGAAAAAGTATGCTGAGAGACGATTGACTAGCTTCACGCTAGTTGCTTTGATTCGCAGTAAGTTACTAACGATGCGCAATCAAGTCGTCAACAAGTGACTGAAATCGCTCTTAAGGATTTATTAAATGAAGAGAAAAAAGAGTTACTGAATCTCGTCAAAAGAAGAACAAGACAGGGTAAACAATACATTCTCAGTATCGACGGGCGATTACTGAAGACATGATTGCAAGGATAAACATTGAGTCCCCCAGGTTCAGTAAAATAATATCAGAAAAAGTAGGTTCAAACTTTGAAACATCCGTTATCACCTATTATTGTTTTGTATATAATATACTTGATGACTTTGGATATCATAAGATTGAAGGAGAAGACGGCAAAACTATGACGCTTAACCCGACAAGTTTTAGCAAAATCTTCCATCTGCGTAGGGCAACGCTTCAACACGAGCTTAATCCCATATATAGATGCAGAGCAAAGCGTGAAGCCGACGAGCGGAAGAAGAAGTACGCAACTCACGACACGTCCTACAGATGCATTAAACTTGATGATTATGATATCAAAGCAAAAGAACATAAAAATGATAGTGGAGATTTAAAGGATAGCATAAACAAATTAAAACCCATTTATAACGACATTATAGATTCAATAATAGTAATATAAAATTAAGATACTTTGAGCCGGCATTTGTCCGGCTTTTTTTGTGCCCCTAGCCGGCGAATGCCACCATTTGGACACGATCGGAAACCATGATCACGTTCGTGCCCCCAATGTCCCCGTTCATTCCCATCCATATCATAGCTTACATGCTATTATTGAAATACGCAAATACGCTCAGGCAATTCCAATCAGCAAAAAGGGGTCAAGTTTTGTTGTCATCGCTTATTTTCCGTACAACATACATCCACCTGTACGATAAAGACAAAAAAACACTAAGGCATTTTTGTGGTCTCCCGATAAGGACTTATCTTTGCCCCAGGAAAACACGCCAGCGTACGGTGGCATCGGTGCTTGAATAGCAACCTTGGAAGCGCCCTGAAAACACATCTCTCAAAAAAAGATTCCAAAATACCGTACAACTTACAGCCTACCTGTACGGTAGAAATTACACAGAATTTTGGCCCTTTGTAATTTTGCGGCCATGATTCAATTCAATGACGAAAATATCATCAAACAACTCCTCAACAAGCGCGTTATCGACATGACAGGCCAGGAGTTGGTGGACCTTATAGGCAGCGCGGTTCAACAAGCCACGATGCGTAGCGATATGTCCGAACACAAGGAGAAGAAGCACCTGCATGGCAAGAAGGAAATTGCAGATGCGCTCACTGTCTCCATTTCCACGATCAGCCGCTGGCTTGACAATGGTACGATTCACGCTCCAGCAGTCATCCGCGCTGACCGCGTCCTTCTGTTTGACTACGACCTTGTCCTGAAACAGATCCAGGCGAGCGAGGGTCTCCGCTGGAAGGCCAGGCACGATAACTAACAACTAATATTATTATTTATTATTTTATTATTTATTATATTCTAAATTAAATTTTTACAACGCAATGAAGAAGTTTAAAATCAATTTATTTATTAAGGATTTAAACAACTGTATTCTGCCCGCAGTTGAAGTGGCAATGACCCTGTATGCGCTCGCTGAGATCCAGGTGTTGATCACTGAGCTCAGTACTTTCACGCGTGTGCATATTAAATTTAAACCTAATGCGTCCGTGTTGAAGTAAGGAGTAATGACTGTTAGCTTGGGGGTGGCTCACCCCACCCCCAATATGAATGATAATTAAAATAAAAAGCATTATGGGACTTTTTAATAGTAACCTGATTAATACATTAAGCAAGTGCAAGAATCCGTGGAAAGCTATCGGTTTTAGTGCATTAGGAGCATTTGCTACCGCCGCTGTCACCTATGGTGTTAAGACTGGTTGGAATTACGTTACAAGTCTATTCCAGACCAAAGCCGCCAAAGACGTGGAAGACTACAAAGCTGAAAAGGCTCAACAGACTGAGACCGAAAAGGCTAAAGAAGCAAGAGCGACTAAGGAGGCGCAAGCGCAGGCACAGGCAGATGCCTACGAAAGAATGCGTGAGGCTGACGCGAAGCTTTATCGTGAGAAGATGGAGATAGATCTGGAGAAGCGCCGCAGGTTCAAAGAAATGGCTGAGCAGCAAAGTGCATCCGCTGGCGATGAACCCGCAAAAGGTCCGTCTGAGCCCATTGATGACCTCCTCACTACGGAGAAGTTGTTCAATCGCCGTCGCCGTCGCCGCAGTTGGGAAAGATGGATTGTTCAAGGTTATATCAAGCCTGGACAAATTACGATGGTAACTGCTGGCAGTGGTGTGGGCAAGAGTATTCTTCTTGCAGAAATAGCTCTGGCTGCGGTTAAGGGAGTACGCCCTGAGTTCCTGCCCGACTCCTGTTGTGCCTCTATCAAGCAGGATGTGGTGTATTATCGTATTGAAGACTATCCTAGTGAACTTGAGGGCAAATATGGACAAGGTAAAGTGTTCGACGACTCAAACTTCAAGTGGGTACTGCCTGAAAACTTGGGTTCCAGAACCTTGGACGGATTACTTGAACATGTAAAACAGTTGGCGCGTCAGCTTGAACACGACACGGTTATCTGTATCGATCCGGCCACAAAACTTGACGGTTACAGACATGAGGCGTGCATTAAGGGACTTGAGGAAGCCCAAAGGATTGCCCTGGAACGTGGAATCACTCTGACGCCTATAGTTGCTGCCCACAACGGTGAGATTAACGACTGGAAACATCTTTCCAGCGGTGATATCATGGGCGGTGATAAAGGCATTCAACAAGCTGGTGCAGTCATCGCGTTACGCAATGAAGGTACAGCAAATGGGGAGTGCAGGTTCATTCAATGCCTGAAGGAACCGAAGGGATGTCCAGACCCATACCCCAATAATGTTCTCGTATGCAAGAAAGTCAATACTGTAATCGATGAAAACAACTGGTATCTGCATTTCGAGTTCGTGGAAATCAAACCCGAGAAAGATGCACTGCCAGAGAAGCCCAAGTCCAACAAGGGTAAGACCAGTAGCAGCAAATCCGAGGGGAACGATGCCGAAAATAAGGCAGAGAAACCCAAGAAAAAACGGCTTAGTAAAGAGGAGAAAGAGACTATTCTCTATGACTCAAAAAAAGGTATTAAGCCCAAGGACATCGCTGAGAAAATCGGGTGCCACGAAAGAACGGTACAGCGGGTAAAGAAAAACAACAGAGCATAACAGCCTCTATCCTACCAAAGCAATGAAGGCGCATCAATGACGGTGCGCCTTTGTTGTGCCTATATGTGTCAGCCGTAACCAGGAATACCGGCGCTATCAATGCCTCCATATTTTCTACGTGAGGCATTTGGATATGTTTAGGCATACCACATACCTCTTGCGCTGAACATTCTATCCTGGACATCACACATTGAATTGCCTTAATAATGACGAAAGCGAGCCTGATTAAGACTCGCTCCCGTTTTTTGATTGCACAGAAGGATTACTTGTTGCGATAGTCGATGTCGCCTATGACATCATCAGGTGTGTAGTTAGCCGGGAAATCTTTGGTCAAGATGAAGTGCCACACATTTTGTTTGCCTCCAAGACCCACACTCTCGGTGACGATGATAGCATCTTTGTATTCCCACCCACGTTTGGCCATGAATGCAAATACACTCATCGGCGAGGCAAACGACTTTTTCTTGTCGTTTTCACTGTTGTATATCCAACCATTGGCATACTTGCCTTGCTCGGCTATGCCGAAGTCCACCAGGGCATTGACATCTTGCTTGAAGAGGTTGTACTGGACGCACATTACTTCACAATAGACTTTAACTTTCTCGGGTTGCTCAAGCGATTGAGCAGTGGCGGCCATGCCCAAAAGGCACACTGCCATGATAAGAATGAGCTTCTTCATATTATTTGTTGATTAAGTTGAACTCGGGCTGTATATCGGGCATGTCATTGAGCATACGCAAATATTCTTCCTTGGTTTCAGTACCAAGCGTTTGCTTGGCAGAGCCGAAATGCTGTTTCATCATCATCGCCTGAGCTGGAGCGGCATTTGCTGAAGATGCGCTAGTATAATAGACAAAGTAGTAAAGCTGACCGCTGTTGCTTTGGAGTTGCAGGATGACAATGGTCTTCTTGTCGGGAGTGACAAAGCCGAAGTAATAATCGTCTTCGTCCATCGTCACATAAACATATCTTTCGGCAAGGTATGCGACCATTTCGTCAGAAGTAACGGAGGTCATCTGCAAAATCACATAGGATGATGAGAGCGCTGAATTGGTAAATGAATACCCATAGCCCATCTCTTTGTTTAGACCAGTATAATAGAGCACTTCATTGGTTTCCTTGAAAAGCGTATATCCTGTCATATAACTTTTCACGGCAGACTGCGACGCGCCCCATTGTGTGTAAGGCTCCTTAAAGGTATTGTACTTGCCAGTGACAGAGACCTTGAATGACTTCGAGCCACTGCGGATGATTGTCTCACCAACCCTTTCGGCCGTCACAATACCATTGGACACGCTCGCAATGAGTTCGTTGTCCGAAGCCCAGTCCTTGATCTTACCTGGAATGGTGTAGGTGTCGCCAGCCACCATCGTTTGGTTTGCGTAGTTGGGCTCGTCTTCTTCATCGCTGCCACATGAAACAAATGCCAGCGAAACAACCATCAATGAAAACAAAAGGAAAAATTTCTTCATAATAATTGTGTTTTAAGTGAAACAAGTTTACTGTGGTGCAAAGTTCGTGCTCAAAAGTGCGCTCTTTCTGCACTGCAAAATGTTTTTTCATTGAAATCGCCCTGGATCGCTCATTTGCGTTCCAGGGCGAGAATTAAGAGCCCAGTGGGTTTGTCGCCAAGTTTCTCAATGAGAGACCAAGTTAAGACCTAATCTCCAAGGGGGGAGGTGCTATATACTAATGACAGCGTTCTCGTCAACGACTTGCAGCTTGTTTTGGTTGCCCAATGGAATCCAGACAAGTTCCTTAACTGACCCTTCCACACTGGGCGCCACTTTGGGCACAATTATTTCCTGTCTCACTCGTTGGCTTGCGAAAAGAAACTTGCGCCAGACATCCCAACTCATATCAACGATGAATAAGCCTGGTTTTACTGCCTTGTGATATATCAGACTAATAGCTACTCTTACTTTGGTATCATTCATCAGCTTTAGAAGTCATATATTCTGTCAATGATGCCTCGATTGCTTGATTGGTTAGACCATTGGACTTGCCAGCAACGACCATCGATAGTATCAAGCAAAATAAACGTGTACATGTTCTCTGTTGGATAGAGTGTAAAACGACCGTTAACCTTTTCGTCACCAGCACTGACCAAAACTATATCGTTAAGGACTACGCCTAAACGATTGCTGTTATCGTTGATGGCATACTGGACTTGCCACATTTCACCAGTCTGGGTGTTGAGCTTGATGAAGTTCCACATGTTCTGTGTTGGGTACAGTTGGAACTTTGCGCTCGGGTTCTCACTATACTTCGGCGGTTTACTCGATGATGATTGAGCGAAGCAGCCGATAGAAATAATAGCAATCGCTAAAAGTGTTACAATCTTCTTCATATTCGTATTCTTTTAATGTTAACAGAAATCGTAGTACTTGAACTGGCCACTTGGCGCATTCATCATGAGTTGCAGAATGTATTCCCTGAACTCGGCCACGAGATCAACATTAATGTCAAGCACCTCTGCTGGATACTTTTGATCATCGTACAACATGTCTCTTGTAATACAGGTTTTCATCAAGGTCACTTTTGGAGCTACTTTCTCAGCAAATATCACTACATCATTTGTAATACCCATGATGTTGTTAGGATATTTCGTGGACGGGCACGAAGCTAATGCAACGTTTGAGTTGTTTGCTATGAATAGAGGGATAACTTCCTCTATCGGCATTTCCTGTTTCAAGAATCGTTCTATGAAGCGTTTAAAAAAATGATCATAGGCGATGATATACTCATTGTCCAAATCGCCACCTCGAATTATTGCATTCAAACCGTGGCTATTTCTAAAGGTTATGAATGTATTGATGAGCGGTCCACGCTTTTTGAAGCAGTTGTAATCAGGAACAATAGCTAGTGAGTAGAAAGTTGTTGCTTCATCAACCTTATAAGGGTAGGTAAATACCAGATTCTCCTCTTTTCCTTTCTTTCGGACGTAACGTTTTATCTTATTGATTTCTGGGCTGTCCCAATCAAGTCTTTTCTTCACCTTAGAGTAATAGATGTCGTGAATCCTGTCATATTCACGGCAAATCTCTTCGTAAGTCATAGTTTCAACAATCATAAATTTATCCTTTTAATACACCACAAAATTGAGGTATAACTGTGCGCCCTATCTGCACAGCAAAAGATATTAATCTATTATCGATTATTCTTTTTCAAAAGAGTTGAAATCTTCTTCAGGAACGTCTAAATCAAAACCGTGCTTAAGTGCATGTGCTTTCCCAACTAGTGCAAATTCCTGCTGATCTTTTCCAAGCATATCCCAACTGATGAAGGTTTTTACTTCAACGAAAAAACCTTTTGGGTTGTTGCATAAGCACAAACCATTATTGCATGTCATCCAATAATCATTTGGATATTTCGCACTTTCTATTCTCAATCGCATAGATGATGCCTTAAGATTATTGAAAATGTATTTGTCTATTACCTCTGGTTTGCTAAGGGTAGGATCTTTTAAATATCTTTCATTATATCGATCAAAGAAGTGAGGTATAAAAACACTATAATGCCATACTCTTTTCTCCAACCTGGAATACGTTAATAAGTATATTCCTCTGTTCTTTCGGAACCACGCATAATAGAAAACACCTAATCTTTTGTGTCTAGGATAATTAATACCATCGTCATAACAACATATGACAATATGAAAGCCTCGGTTAGATTCATAACGTATCGGATTGAAGTATTTTCGCTCAGTGTTTCGTCGGTTTCTTATAATACGTCGATAATCTTTCCCAGCTTCACCAATCTTTTTTAAGATTACAGGCTTCTCTTCTTTTTCAAAAAGCATGATAATCTCATCATATGTCATTGAATCAACAATCATATTACTTGTGCCATAAGTATTTATTTCTTTTCTCTGATAATATTCTTGCCGTCACATTGCAGTTCTTCAGCTCCACTTAATTCCTTATCTAATTCTTGTTGTTCCAGGAAATAAACATTGAGTGCTGCCGAATTTGGATAGCGGTTGAAGAAGGGGTTGTTACACATGTACAATTTTACATCTTCAACTTTGGCGTTAGCTAGCATTTGATTATAATAACCAGTGATTCTAGGAAGGATTCGAGGCAGCACCTTGATACCTGTTTTTCCGTCTTTCAAAGTTACAACGGCAATCACATGCCATCTAGGACGTTTATCAATAGCCTCTTCTTTTTGTTCGTCAGTTCCGTTATGTGAGATTGTTATGTGCCTCCCGTATTTCTCGTTGATTTGATTCATAATACTGACAAACAACTGCCCATGTGATGATGTGTCTTCGAGTTGGTTCACGCCAATGAAGTAGTGAATCATCTCGTGAAGAATAGTATCTTCGACAACTTCTTCAGGTAGGTCAATCCGGGTGTTTATGCGCAATTGGAAATCGTATTTTTCCTTCTTACCATTAGGCAAGGTACGTGTCTTAGACACCACTTGGCCTAAAAACGTTTTTGCGTCGCTCAACTGAATGGGAAGCTTGGGGAGTTTTCCAGCAAAGCAGAGCTGGTTGAACTCCTCAAACTTCTTTTCAATATAGGGTATGGTAGCACGCATCGCTTATTCTGCTTCCTGGCTTTCTTCATCTTGGAAGATTGCAGCCCAATCGATACTGTTTTTGCGCAATTTCAACACCTTTTTGATGGCATAAACGATAATCCACTGACAATAGGTTTCTTGATCGTCTTGTGCAACTTCCTTTAAGTCAGCATCAATAATAGTGTCTCGGGTGTTGATAAGTTGGTTCTCCGTTTCTGCATCTAGTAAATAGCCATTTGAATCTATCTTTCTTTCGAAATCAATCTTCCATTCTGACGGTTGTTTCAATTCAAGTAAAATCTCATCAGCAGTAGCATCGCGCTTTGTACGAAGCAACATATATTTATAGGAGCGTAAAACAAACGGGAATTGCCCCTGATTATAGGAATAAACTCCATGCCAATTATCTTCATCGATGTATATACCTGGAATACGTTTGAAATTGCCTCGATCATCTTTCTCCAGGAATTTAGCAGCTGTTGTTTGCTTGATAGCGCGAGTTTCTATAGGACAATCATCTTGATAGGAGTAATCAGCTCCTTCGGGGCCAAATGCCATTTCTACATCACTATCGAAAGTGAGATTTACCACCTCACTCGGATCGATGTCATCAAGAATGTCAGAACGCTTAACGGCTACTTCACCTTGGGCTTTTTGGTCTATCGCGAACATGGCAGGAGATACGTTTTGCTGTGCAAGCAGAACTGGCCAATAAAACGGGGCATTATTCCAACCCACATTTTCTCCAGTCTGTTGATCAATGTTCTTCTCACCTTTCTCCTTGATGAACATCAGCAAGGGGTTATCGACTGCTTTTGCGCGAGCGGGTTTCAAATCAGTGCGACCATCATCAGGAGCATCAATAAAAGCTCCATTCTGTCGAATACGATTCAGTTCACGGTCAACTCTGTGTAGTGCAAATAGTTTTCCATCTGTTCCTTCCAAGCATCGATGCAAGGCGCACATCATTTCTTTAATGTCGTTTTTGTGATGCATGTTATAGAACTTAGGATCATAAACGTATGTTGACTCAATCAACTCCAATATTTCTTGAGCCAAATCACGATCTATGGTAAAGATACCATCTTCATCTTGGTTGTGATAATCTGGGCTTTCAGTGATGAGTCTGTCGATTTTTTCTATCGTCTTCGAAATTGCAGTTTTATATCCAGTCCAAAAGCCAGACGGAACGAAACGTTTTTGTGGCTTAATTGTGAGAGCATTTGAAGCCTTAATCTTTGATGTTGCACAGGGCTTAATATGCTTATCAAAGCCGATAAACACAGCATTAGGTTCTTCTTTATCCTTACCAGAAATAAACCATTGACGCAACTGTTCATCAAGCTCGTTTATTCTCACCAGAATAGAGTGAATATCCGATGTGGTATGTAAACGAGTTACAGCCATATCCTCTTTAGAACGTGCGCCGTACATTCGAGCGTGCTGAAGTACGGTATCTTGCTGGAAGTTCTTGGGATTACGACCATAGAAAAAGCAAAGCATGTTCTTGATAGTTACACCACGGTCAAGGATATTGCCACCGATGAAAATATTGGCTGCTGTATCAAGACGAAGCTCGCCACTTTCTTCATTCAGCAATGAGTCCATTTGCTCGTCACTATTAACGAGTTGTACATGATAATTTTGTTTCTTGGGATTGAAGATGTCGCGGATTTCATCCAGCACTTCTTCTTTTGATGGCAACTCAACTGTTATCAGCGGTTCTGGCTGTTCTTTAGTTTTTGCTCGTCCTTTTGTATTTGCATCAACAAAGTCCTGATAGTTCACATCAATAGCGGTCCAAATACGCCTGTCTAATTGATCCTCATTAACAATGACATCCTTAATGGACTTGATGAGCCGTTTAATGAGAGCTTGTTGCCATTCATGGTTTTTCTTATCGATCTCAACATGGAAGACTGCACTAGATCGGTAGTCTTTATTCTCATTTTCCCTTACTTGTATGCGCCTAATGGCAGTTGCCATAAAAAATGACACAAGAGCGTATGTTAGACCATAAATATTGCCACTTGAAATGCCTTCTTTGAGATAACGTCTATCTACTTTACCCATCACTTCAATACACTTTTGTTCTACTTGATGGAACAAATGACTGTACATTGAATTCGGATTTTGAGATTTAAAGAAATACTCATCACCGCCAATGTATTTGTCATGCACAGGTACCAGGCTTGTAAAACGAGGACGGAATGGCTTTACAAAATTGCCATTCAGATTCAGTTCACCCGAAGGCTGCAAGTAGAGGCAGTATGGTGTTGCCGTTACTTGCAGGTATCGGCACCATTCCGGCACCTTGCGGAAGTCGTCAATCTGCTGGCTAATCTTTGCCATATCAAGCTCTCGTTTTTGGCGCACTGGATTGCCGTTTTCATCAAGTATCTCTTCAGGCTTGACGGCACGATAGTTGCGACTGGCAAAGTCTGCCTCATCATCAACAATGAGCACTTTCTTTTTCTTTAAGAAAGGACTCTTTGACTCAAACAGATTTATAAGATGATCAAGATTTCTTGCATTCTTTTTGCACACAATCACAATCTTGCCATTAGCTTGAGTACGCTTCAAGCCGCTCTTGATCTTCATGATATCATAGATATTGATCGTTGCACGTTGTGCAAGGTCATCACTCTCTTTAAAGAAACGGTAATCATGCTTACTGCGCATGATAGTCTGATTGACAAGCGCCTTCGTCCCTTTAGTAATTATTATAGCAATGTCAACACCACGATCAAAAGAAAGACCGATAATATCTTCAAATGTATCGGTTTTACCACACTGGATTTTACCAAGGAGCAATCCTGGTTCCTCTGCGCGAGGGCCTTCTTCAAGGAGTTGATCCACTGTACTCTCCACACAATCAATTTTCTCTTGTGGCATCGTGCCATACGGATAATGGGCTTTAAGGGTACTCCAGATAGGAGTATCAGAATTTGTTGCCTCTACTTTTGTTCTCTCAGCTTCTTCAAAATCCTCAAGCTGTTCAAGCATCCAGTCAAAAGGCTCTATACCGGCCAATCTGAGTGCATCAATTGCGGCGAGACATTCTGCTTTAGTTTCGTAATTTCTTTTTGCTGCCATAATATAATTGGTTTATAGATTTATATTCCGTCATGTAGCACGTTTTGCTCAAAGGAATGCCAGCGATACCAGATGGGTAGGTGGTATGTCTCTCTCAGCATTTTCATATATGCCTTGTCCTGTTCATCTGGTTTTTCGGGGCCAATGATGAACAGTTTTTGCGCCCTTGTCTTTGATGGATAATGGGCATACTCGAGAATTTGACCTAAGGCCTCACGGATGCAACGCTTGGCCGAATAGGTCTTGAACTCGAAGTAATGCCACGTGTCATCACCATCTTTAGGCTGACCTTTCATGTCAACATGATCCTTTTCGAAATACAGATGCACATAGTCTTTTTCCAGCAATGCTTTTACTGCATTCTGCATCTTCTTGTGCATCGGATTTATGAGGATATCACCAGCCTTGTTGCTGCGCCAAAACTCAAAAGTATTGAGAGTTTGGCAGTTGCCATCTTCATCAAGTTCAAACTCAAAGTCACTACGTTTATCCATCAGATTGTAACGATGCCAAATGCTATCACTCTTGATGATGGGCGGGTTTGACAAGTTGATCTCCGCTTCAGAAAACTTAAACTTGACATTAAACAGGAATTGTGGATAGAAGCCCCTAACAATGCCACCAGCAAGGATGACTTCATCTTTCATCTCTTGAAGCCATCCATTCGCTTTATACAATTTGAAGATTCTTTTGCTTTCTTCGGGAGTAACGCCCTCCGCGTTTCTTAGGCAACCTATATATACTTTCCGATTGTCTGGTGAAATCGTAAAGAGATGTATATCATAGACCTTGCCAATATGCACTTGAGCATTCATAGGCTGAAGGAATGCAAAGTGATAACCATCAACGATTTTAGATTCATCGAGGAGCCATTCCTCATGACCAAAACCTATCCTGTTTTCATAAGTGCTATCAGAACGTGACTTACCCTCACTACCCGATGGGCGCTTCCATTCATGCGTGTTCCAACATATTCGAGCAATCTTCTCCATATAACTGGGTTTGTTATGAGCCAATCTGAATATCTACTGAATTCTCGTCAACACGGATTTCGTATAAACAGGTTGGTTTAGTATATACATTGGCGAGTTGATGTGAGGTTACAAAAGTGTTCGACTCCAAATAGTGTGCTTTGCCGAATACAATTTTCTCTACTGTAGTAGCAGGTATAATACCTGTCATTTCCTCGTATTTTTGGGATGAAATAGAAACAAGTCGGTTTATTTTATCTAAGTATTCATACCCCTGACAATTCTGTTTGTCAGGCAGGAATACAATCAGATAATCTTTAGCGCGACTAATGGCAACATTGATAATATTCAGCTTATTGAGGTGAATATTTGAAGCGCCATACCTCAAACCCACAGGAGGATTGAATAAGGCTATTACAATGTTGCATTGATCACCCTGGAAACTATGTATAGTTCCTGTGGTGATTTTAACACCATCAGGTAGATTCTCTACTTGCTCAAGCATCTTCTCAATGAGTTGCGCTTGAGAAGCATATGGACATATTATACCAACATCGAGATCCTCTTCATTAGGATTTCTCTCAGCATATTTCTTTGCAATGAATTTGCTAAGTTCTGTAGCTAGTAGAGCAGAGTAAATATGTATTGGAGACTTCGATAGTTTCTTTGCCCCATACATACTATCAAAGCTTTCTACCTTAAATGGGATATAAGTGACCGATTTCAACGGCAACTCTGGTATATTGAGTAATCGTTGGTCACTATCTTTCCAATGGTGCTTGAGACGACCTTCATAAGCAAAATCGCTGAACAAATGACCGATTGACGGGATGGCTCGGTACTGAGTTTCAAGGTTCGTGATCTTGAACTGAATAGGTTCTGTTGTTGGGTTCTCAAATGATTTGAGGTTTACCATATCATAGATGTTTTCACTATTCCAGTTATCAGTAACGTCAATCGGAGCAATTTGCATCGGGTCTCCGGCAATAAGGAACGGTACATCTTTGAATTTGTAAATTGCATAAGTGATTTGAGCAATAGGGAGCATTGATGCTTCATCGCAAATGACGAGATTCCAGTCAATGTCTCTCAAATTATGATATCCGTCCTCAGTCTGGAAGCCATCATAGGGCAATCTTGCCATAGTGGTCACGATGCAGCATTTGTTTTCTTTGAACAGTTCTGAATTTCTATCACATACAAGACCATTATCCTCAATCTCAGTATCACCCGTTGTCACAAATCGTCCGAGCCAAGCATAGGAGTCGTCTGCTTCCATGATTTTCTTGACTAAGACATCGCAAGCCTTGTTCGTTGGAGCAAGAACAAGAATTCTTGCATATGTTCTTTTCGAATGGATGTAATCGATGATATGTTTGGCAACAAAGGTTGTCTTGCCTGTGCCTGGAGGACCAAAAACAAACGAGATATTGTTTCTTAAGTTTTCCTTAAGATTATATCCACCGGGCAGTATTAACTCATTGAATGCCCGCCTGAAATTATCAACCAGATTCGTCGGGTTGTTGATATCTATCGAAGCCTGAGTGAAATTCGTCCAATCAATTGATGACAAGCATTCTGCGTCACTTGCTTTTGCCTTAAGTCTCAATGAGAAATCCCTAACATTTGCGACCTCGAATGAGCATTGTAATTCATCCCTATCATTAAATAGGAATTTCACGGTTAAACCTTCTATTTCTTCGACCCAGACAGGAATCTCTCTGGACGGATTTCTTAACTCATATAATCTATTATTGCTGTTGTCAATAATAATCTTGCTGAAAGATAAAGAAATAGATCGTTTTAGAGAGCTACTAAAATCCGATTCAAACGAGTCCCAGTATTCCAGCTGAAGTTTCTTTTGGAACCATTCCTTTGTATATTTTGGAATATCTTCAACCTCTTGCTTAAGCGTCTCTCTTTTTAGTTTCTTTTCTTTATCATCATCAAGTCTTTTTAAGATGTCTTCTATTCTTTTTTGATTAGAACTAGAATCCGTGGATTTCTTATTGATTGACGATTCCGTGTTTCTTGATTTAGAATCGCCATATAAATCGCTAAGAGTTGAAGACTCCTTGCCTGATGAAGAACCATATGTATCAAAAGATGAAGTTCCTGAATTTGATGAATCAATAGTATCGCCTCGATGATTCAGAACATTTCGGGCCCTTTGCTTTAGTTCCTCTGATTTTTTATACTCTTTAAGTATCTCCTCTAATTCCTCTTTTGTAGATACACCATAATCTTCAGCTAGCGCACCCCATTCTTGCTGGCGCTGCTGCTCTTCGGTTGCACCTAAATCACTAAGTGGTTTCACACGTTTTTGTATTCCAAGGAGCCTAAACAATTTTTCGTTCCTTTCATACCCAAGGTTCACCATTTCTTCTTGTGTGATCTCTTTTGCAGAACACGGACTTCCTTTTGAATTGACAAGCCACCTCTTATTCTTGAGGCCATCAAAGAGTGACGTTTCAAAAGAGGCATTTTTTTCTGAATAATAGAAATACTCGTACCCGCCTTCTTTATAGTTCTCTATATCATCGACTTGTGATAATACGTTCCACAAGTATATAGAAGATGCTTGGTTAAGATTATTGTTTATGAAATGATTAAATCCTTCAAGACAATAATCCATGATACCATATCCTTGTGTAGAATACTTGAACTCAACTTTATTAATTCTATTCTCGTTAAAGTAATATCTGTTTGGATAATCATCTATTATGCGTGGAGCTTTTTCAACACCAAGTTTTAAAAAGAAAGAGGTAATCGCATCTTTGGTTTCCTTATTTTTGCCTTGAGTATAGAACGAGAGATCAAGAAAGGCCACGTCGTTATTGCCTCTAAAATACTGGCTCAGCTCAATAGACCAAATATACAGCCTCCATGTGCGATAGAATGATTTGTTATGTGCCAAAAAATGCATTCTATCTTTTATCATCTTCAGGATTTCGTTCTTGCGAAGATCATCTTTTTCCTCTTTGTAGATCTCAAAAACTGTATTGAAGTCCGAAATGATTTCTGCATGCTGTAATTCATTAATCCTATTCTTATCTTGGTATTTAGGAATAATATGCTTTTGCAGGAAATCAATAATATCTGGTTTATTAATGCCAAGTTTCTTATAAAACCCTTTTAGGTCTTCATCATCCTCGTCGATTAAGGACTGATGTACAAAGTTATATGTACCTTTTGCGTCACCTATAGGCAGATAGATGTTGGGCTGCTCTTCATGCGCGATCATTTTGAACGGAGCAACCCATTCATTCCTTTGGGTTAAGAATATCGGTGAATATCTAAAAACTGCATTTCGTCTATATCTCTGATCCCACAAACGAACTGCATCTTCTTTTAGGTATTTGTATAATCTCTTGGCCCAATCAGTTCCTTGGTTTTGCATAAATGTGGGAGTAATGCTCTGAGCTAGATTTTCAGGTTCAAATTGATTGATGCCAAGATAATCGCTAAGAAAACTACGCAAGTCGCTATTTTCTTCAATCTTAAGAATGCCTAACTTATCGTCTTGAAGCAGTTCCCTTAATTGCGCTGTCTTAATAATGTTTTGAAGTTTAGCGGTGGAAAAGAAACAAGCGTTGCCAATAGTAACATAACCTTTTGTTGTTGTGTAAAGCAAGGCTTGTTTTTCCAACAATTCTTTTATCGCCTGAAGGAAAAACATCTTACACGCTTTTTCGGTCTGGAACTCAAACTCATACATCGATAGATACCGATAGTAATCACTATACGGCAAGAAACCATACAAATTATCTGTGAGTAGATGTTTGCCGTTCTTATTATATTTCTTGATGATTACTAAAGCGCCAGCAGCAAGATCACCAATCGCACGAAGAAGTTTTTTATTGAAGTTATCACGAGTAATATTTTGCCTATTATTCGTCAGCAGAAATGGAGCATGCGAGATGAAACACAGTCCAGATGTTTCACTAGTTGGGAAGAAACAATGAATGCCTCTTGAAATTGAAGTGTCGATTTCACCTTCTTTGTTGAAGAAATATCCTACGGACACCTTCAACTTCATTCCATCCGAATTAACGAATCGATGGAACAGAAGCAATTGAGACTTTGCATCACCATCTTCAACAAGTACATACTGATATGTTATATCACCAGTTTTTTTTGTTTCAATCACATCCTTAACAAAACGTAAAGATTTACCGGAAATGTCGTCTGAAAAACTAACAGAGACCAGGGTTTGAAGAAACAATGTTGGCGCTTGCAGGGACATCAACTTGTCTGAAATCTCCTTAATGGGAGTACCAGGTTTGAAGGGAAGCACAAAGAGGGTTTCACCATGCTTGCGCAATTCGTGATCATGTTCCAACAAAACTGGTACCATTCGATCTTCTATGG
The DNA here is from genome assembly GCA_902793405.1 of uncultured Bacteroidales bacterium. Classification (GTDB taxonomy): domain Bacteria; phylum Bacteroidota; class Bacteroidia; order Bacteroidales; family Muribaculaceae; genus Sodaliphilus. The sequence goes on from CADBDH010000017.1 coordinate 74,495, forward strand.
CAAACCAAAATTTGTCATCATAGATTTCTGGACGATCAGTATATGTATAAACGGACTTAAAACCTAAACCAAATTTTCCAATCGTATTAGGTTCATTTTCTTTCGATGAACTATAGGCTGTGATTGAATTGATATCACCGTAGGGATCAGGTTTAACCTTTTGTCCGAGTTCACCATCTTCAGTGATAGTGAACTGTCGTTTACCATTATGGACAAAAATCAAGAATTCTTTATACAGATGAAACGATGCTTTAGTAGCTTTAGCATCATCTGCATTTTGCAATAATTCATACACGAAATGAGCTGGATCTGGGTAGATATCAGAAGAGCCTCTTATCAAGCCGCTCATGCTATGATCCGTCATATTGAGGGCTTGGATTTTACGTTTCTCTATTAATTTATCGAATAGGAATTTTTCTTGTTCGGTTAATCGGTTACTCATATCCGTTCCCATTTATATCAAGTGAGGATTGCGGAGAATGTTTCACAATCCACACAATGTTGTTTTATTTATCTTCGGCTGCCACAGATAAGTCGTCACTGAATTCGTTGTAAGTGAATGACGGCTGCTCATGTGCGGCCTCGGCAATCTCCAGGTCAGTGATGGATACGCCGGTTACGTAGAGGTACATCGCAACCACGATGTTGAGAGCGGCGTTTATTTCCTGCTCTGATGTCGTCGGTGCAGTATGCGCCTGGTCGTTGCGCCAAGTAGTCACCATATTGAGGAATTGGGCATACTTGCGCTGCTCATCACTGTTGTAATTGTCGTGATTGAACGCATTGCGAAGTGTTCTCAATTCACGTGTATAATGTACAGCGTTGCCCAATGTCACAGGCTTACCGTCTTCGTTGCTCATTTCCTCGTTATTGATGAGGTAGTAGAGTTTCTTGAGATAGACCTCATATTTGGTCACGAGGGAGTTGAAGCCTCGCACCTTGTCCACCATGCGTACATCGGGATTGGCATAGATGTCGTTGAGATCGTTCTTCACAATTTGGTCGATACCGTCCAGTGACGGAATACTGGTCTGGTTGAGGACGTCAAACATCACGTCCACAAACTCCTCAACGCTGCGGTTATGGCTGCACACGTCTGAAAGCATTTCGCTCATGGCTGCAATGATGCGCTCTTTGAGTGTATCCTCGTCATACTCGAGACGTGTCGCATGACCGGTGCGTGTCGATAAAGCCTCAACAAATTTGGCGATGAGAGTGAGCGACAGACTTTGCTCGCGTTCCAGTACCTCGGCGAAGTTGTAGTACTTCTCGATTTGGGCGGCAATCTTCTCGTCAAACTTCTCCTTGACGAGGTTGATCATTACGTCAAACGTGTTGTTGGCATTGAAGGCATCGTTGATTTCGGGATCGACAAGCAGTTCCTCCCAGATCTGCTTTAATATCTTGTCGTTCTCATCAAGGAACTGCTCCCAGGGGCTGTTCACGATGTCGAGAATCTCTTTGATGCTAAGTTTCTCGTCCTCCTGTTTCTGACCCACGTCACCGATACGGCTGCTCTTGAGGTGCTGCTCCTCATCTTTGAGTTCAAGCTGGCCTTCGTAACTCATCTGGATACGCAACTTATTCAGGTCGATGCGCTCAAGGATCTCCATGGGCAGGGTTTCCTTCGTGTAGGGCAGGAACTTGTAGAAGATTTTGCAGAATACATAAAACTTCTCCAGGTCGGGATCAATAAAGTCCATCAGCTGAGCCATGAAACCATACTGGCGCACATAGCGGTTGACCAGCTTGCGGTACCTATCCTTGACTTCATCCTCAAGTGGCTCGACTCGATCTTCAACGATGCGCTTCAAGATGGAGGGAACTTGCTGAACCTTGTCAGGATCTATCATGCCTTCGGCCACGGCGTTGACTTCGTCATCATTAAAGAGATTGAAGGCTTCAACATCGTCTTTAAGCGAGTAAAGCCGCTGGGTATCCACCTCACCTTCAAGCGTGGTTTCTGTGTAATATTCCTGAAACGACTTCTGGATTTTATTCACGTCGTTACGGAAGTCTATCACCATGGTGTCTTCCTTGCCTGGGTAGCAGCGGTTGAGACGAGATAGCGTCTGGATACACTGGATGCCGCCCAGAGAGCGGTCAACATACATCGTGTGCAGCAGCGGCTGGTCGAAGCCCGTCTGGAACTTCTCGGCGACCACTAGTATCTTGTAGTCATCCTCCATGAACTTGATGCGGATGTCATCGTCCTTGACGTGATCATCGTTCATGCTGGACTCACTGCAACGGCGGCCATGGCTGTCATCTACTTCGCCTGAGAAAGCCACCAGCGTCTTGATTTTGCCGTCATACTGGTCAGCAATCAGGCGGTCAAGTAGCTGTTTGTAGTCGGCTGCTGCCTGGCGCGAATCGGTCACGACCATCGCCTTGGCTTTCTTGCCGATCTTGTTGATGGTATGATGCATGAAGTGGTCAAGCATCATCGATGCCTTACGCAACTTGATGTACATATTCTTGTTCAATTCGCCATAGATGACGCGAAGCGACTTCTTCTCCTCAAATAACTTGTCCGGATCATCTGCTCCCTCCTTCTCGATGTACTCAAACATCGTGACATAGCTCTTGATGTTTTGCAAGACATCGAGGATGAACTTCTCGTCGATTGCTTGCTTCATTGAGTAGAGGTCGTGGGCTTTACCCTCAGAATTGCCATAAAGGGCAAAGGTTTTGTCCTTTGGTGTAGCGGTGAAAGCGAAATAGCTGATGTGCTTCATCATGTGGCGCATGAGCTGGGTATAAGCCATGAGCGCATCCATGTCGCTGTCATAGACACTGGGGTCAAAACCCTCAACGGATTTCAAGTCCTCATCGGTCGAGAGGGCGTTAATAAGGTCTTTTGCACTCTCGTTGCCGATGGCGGTGTGTGCCTCGTCCACGATAATGGCATACTTGCGGTGCTGCTCACGTTTCAAGTCCTTGAGAGCAAAAGCGAACTTCTGCACCGTCGAAATGATGATGCGGTGTCCCTCATTCAAGGCGGTAGCCAGGTTCTTTGAGCCACGGCGAATATCCTTGACGGTTCCGGCTACAGTCTGGAAGTTCACCACGTCGTCTGCCATATTGCGATTGAGCACGATGCGGTCAGTGACCATGATGATGCTGTCAAAGATGGGAGTGCGGTCAGGATTGGTCATATTGGCTAGCTGATGAGCCAGCCATGCCATCGACTTGGTTTTGCCAGATCCAGCCGAATGTTGAATAAGGTAGTTGTGACCAGGACCATCTTCACAAACCATGCGACGTAGCTTGCGCACTGCTCTCAGCTGGTGGAAGCGAGGGAAGAACACAACGGGTTTATTCTTCTCGTCATTCACGCGCTTGAAGAAGTTTTCGATAATGTCAAGCAGTGAATCAGCACCCAAAATGTTGCTCTCGGGTTCACCCTCGACAGGACGATACATATAGGCTGTGGCATATTCTCCATCAATGGGAGGATTCACGCTCTCGCGGTTGAACGGCAAGAAACGTGTGTTCTCACCATCGAGTTTCGTGGTCATGAACACATAGTTGTTATCCATCACGAAATGAACGAGGCAGTTCCTGAGCATTCGGTTCTCGGGGTTACGCTCATAGCGGTACTGATATATGCCATGACCGTAGTTCTGGCTTGTGCCCTCGTTCTTGAGTTCACATGTGAGCAAGGGAATACCATTGATGAGGATGCACAAGTCAAGCTCTGCAAGATTCTCCTTTTTGCTGCCATAGGTCGTGGACGCGGTACTGTAGTGCATCTGACGCACAACGCTGAAGCAGTTCTGGCGGTAAAGCTTGTAGGGAGCGCTTTCGGGGCCGTCAAGCACGGGCTTGAACTGCACGAGTTTCACCTTGATGCCCTTGATGGTAAGACCTTTCAAGAGCATTGTGAGGATGCTTTCGCCACGATTGAGTTTCTTGTTATACTCATTGATGACGGTTTCTACCTCCTGGCCAGGGAAAGCGTGTGCGAGTTGTATCCACGTCTTGGTTTGGGCCTTTAAGAAGCGTTCCAGCATCTCCACGTCGCACAGCTTCTCAATATTAAACTGTGCACTGGTTCGCTGGTTATACAGGTCGCCTTGCGCCAGGCACTCGGCAATGTGTTCCTCAAATCTCGTCTCGTTCAATAAGTTTTCCATATCTATATCTATCGGGATTTATTAACGTTATTCTTGGCTGTCACTCGTATCGTTATTTTTCTTTTTGCCTTTTTTATTCAGTTCCTTGATGGTATCAAAATAGGCTTGTTCCACAGGCGAAAGTGTATGTTCACGCCACTCATCATATTCTGCCTTGGCTTTTGCCATGGCCTGATCGTGGCTTACACTGCCACCATCATTCAGCAATTCCTGTCCTGTGGATGAGAGAATAGTGTCAAGATGCTTAATATAATCAGCCATATACATTGGACGATGCCTCATCGCCTGAATCTCGGCAAAATCAAAATATCCCGAGACAAGGTTGTTCAAAACTTTCAACTCTTCTTGTGAAAGATAATTCTTGGCAATGCGCGCATCCTGCAGTGTTGGCCAATTTCCCCGAAAAGTGGTCATGCCCATAAATGGCTTTGTACTGTCAGCTCTATCATAGATGACTTCGGCTGCAGTATGACCATGAGCGGCGTAGTGCAGTTTATTTTGTACAATCTTGAAAAATGCGACCGAGATGTTGCTGCGGGGGTCATAATCCACGGCTGTAGCATACAGGTCGAGCACCTGGCGATAAAGGACACGCTCCGATGAACGGATGTCACGAATGCGGTCAAGCAGTTCTTTCCAGTAATTGCCACCGCCCAGTTGCTTGAGCCGTTCATCATCCATCGTGAACCCCTTGATGATGTATTCCTTGAGCCGTTCGGTGGCCCAGCGACGAAAGTGGGTGGCGACAATGGAGTGGATGCGATAACCCAGCGAGATGATCATATCGAGATTGTAGAAGGGGATTTCACGAGTCACTTGACGATTGCCTTCAGTTTGAACCTGTCGGAATTTCCGACAAGTTGACTGCTCGTCGAGCTCACCCTCCTCATAGATATGCTTAATATGCTCTACCACATTAGTTCTCGATGACTGAAAAAGCTCTGCCATCTGCTGCTGTGAGAGCCATACGGTTTCATTTTCGACGCGAACCTCAATATGGGTTTTGCCGTCCTCACTCTGATAAATGATGATATTGCTATTATTATCCATTGTTTATCTTATTATCTTCAGTTTCCATCTTATCAACATACTTTGCGCTTGCCCGTCACCACCTCTGTAATGACGCTTTGGCGCAACTCTTGCAACAATTCTATCTGCCGCTCAGCTTGTTGGAGTGCATGATCCACCTTGCCGGTCTCGCGCTCAATGTGAGTAACGATTTCACGCTGCTCAGAATATGGTGGGAAAACAACATGGAAATTCTTCAAATCCTCCATATTTACAGCAGGAAATGTTGCCGTTCGAGTCGTAGTTTTACAATACTCATCAATTACAAATAAGTAGTAGAAAAAATAGTCTTGACACAAGGCCTCGTTCAACGATTTACGAATCTTTAAATTCGTAAATCGTTGATTCGCAAGCGAATCAACAATTAGCAGGGCGTGCTCACCAATTGTCGCTGTTGTGGCTAAAATGAAACTTCCTGCTTCAAAAAGGCCTCCGCCTTTGACGGCTTCTTCGGTAATATATTGTTTTGCTGCATTTAATTTGCGTCCACTTTCTCTTATGTCCTCCATTCGATACCAAGGAATTACTCCATTCTCCCAAAAATCGGGATTTGCTTTCGAAGGAGTATATCCGTTTCTCAATTCACAAACAAATCTAAGACGCAGATCGCTCCAGTGGGCTGGGATTTGGCCAATCCAGTCGATGCCTGAGTCACGGAGGGGGACATCAGGATTGATGCCTCGGGTGACGGCTCGGGTGATGATGCTTTGGCGAAGTTCCTGCAACAATTCAATGCGACGTTGCTGGGTTGCTATCAGTCTGTCAATCTCCTCACATTTCACATCCAGCCACTCCGCAATCGCCTTCTGCTCCTCCAACGGAGGCAAGGTCAGTTTCACGTTTGAGAAATCATTTGCTGAAATCTCTTTAAAAGTAGCACCAGAACCCAGTAAATCAAATTCTTCTGTAAAAACACTTGTTAAATAATAGAAAAATAAAGTGTTTACATTTTTAGGGACGCATGATAAACAACCCTGATTCGTGCATAATTCTGTTTCACTTATTGCAACTGTACCAATAGGTGCTCTTTTGGAAAACACAAGACTCCCTTTGGGAACAAGTTGCGTATTACATGAATCATAGCCCTTTTTTGATATTGATCTTTGTCCTTGGCTAATAAACTTATCTTCTGATTTGTAGTCAGCAGGAGTTATCCAGACTATATTTCCATCCCAATAATCTGCAATCTCGGTTTTTGGTGTTGCGCCTGCATAGATTGAGAAATCATACTTTAGTTTTACCATTCCCCAATGGCTCGGTATTTCTCCAATCCACTGCACACCGCTGTCCTTATATGATTCGTATCGTTTCATGGCTTAATCGATAGAGAGTTCTGCAATTTCCTTGTCCATCTGGGCATCGAGTGCTGCGAGTTCCTTGAGGATGTCCTCACTGCTGCGCAGGGGACGATAGACGTAGAACAGGCGGGTGAAGGGGAATTCCACACCCAACTTGTCCTTGGAGCGATCCATCCAGGCATCAGGAGCGTAAGGCAGCACCTCACGCTCGAAGTACTCGTCAATGTCCTGCTTAGCGGGAATCTTCTCGGTATCGTTGAGGGCAGTATCTGCTACCATGCCACTGTTCTCATCGCCAGGCGTGTTGTAAACGATGGGAGCGTTCTCATCGGTGGTGCCCAGCACACGCAGTTTCTTGGCCTGGGTGGCGGTGACTTTTTTCTTGCCGATGAGTTGAGCCACGATTGCCATAAACTCGGCATCGGTGCGCTGCACGCTATCATCATAGTCGTTGAAGATGGTCTCGAACAATTCCTTATCACCCTTGGCAATCTTGCCATCTTCCTGCATTTGCCTGATAGTGTCTTTCACCCCGTTGTAGTATAGGCGTAGCGAGCGGCGCGTGCTGACGGTCGTATAGCGGAAGTCGTCATAATCGAGCAACTTAGCGATTTCAAGGTGCTCCATGTCGCCGGTCTTCTCGTTGCGGATGTCACGAGAGCAAGATTGATAGGCCCGATAGATGTCGAGGATGTCGGCAGCGCCTTCGTCGCTCACCTCGTATCGTTTCTTACCCAGGTTCTTCTGGAGCAAGTGGGTGTACTCGCTGTGTGCCGCGTCAATAAACAGCACCTTGTCCCGGCGCTTGGCTGGGCGGTTGTTATCAAGTATCCACAAATAGGTACTGATGTCGGTACCGTAGAAAAGACTCTTGGGCAAGGCAACGATACAGTCAAGCAGATTGCGGTCGAGCAGCATCTTGCGGATATTGCTCCAGCCACTGCCGGCATCACCATTGAACAGAGGTGAGCCGTTGAGGACAATGCCGATGCGAGAGCCACCAGCATCCATCTTGCTGATCATGTGCTGGAGGAATAGCAATGAGCCATCGTTGGTACTGGGCAAGCCTGCCTCAAAGCGACCACCTGGACAGTTATCGTCCTGAACACGCTTCTTGACACGTTCGTCCTTGCCCCAATCCACACCGAAGGGCGGATTGGCCAGCATAAAGTCGAAAGACTTGCCGATGAGCCGGTCGTTACCCAGGGTGTCGCCCTGGAATAATTGCTCGTCCAGATTCTGGTTATCGCCCTTCATCAGCAGGTCACTCTTGCAGATGGCGTAGGTCTTCTCGTTGAGTTCCTGCCCGTAGAGATAAACCTTCATATCGGGGCGGCCCGAGAGTTCCTCCAGATATTCCTTGCAGACGGTGAGCATTCCACCTGTACCACAGCAGGGGTCATAGACGGTGAAGTGCTTGCCGTATTCATAGAGCTTGCTCTCTTGTCCGCACAAAGTGAGAGACACAAGCAAGCGTACAATCTCTCGAGGGGTATAGAACTGACCCGCCTTAGTGTTGCTAGCCTCCTTGGAGCGGCGAATGACAATTTCGAATACTGTTCCCATCATGGCATTGCTCACCTTGTCGGGATGCAGGTCGGCACGCTGTACAAACAGTTGGATAACCGAGAACAGCTTGTCTCCACGCTCCAGACGGGAGTAGATGGGTGACAGGTCAACAATCTCGCTGTCGGTATCGCTGTGAACAAAGTTGGCGAGAATATCCTTCACATTATCGGTAAAGCCGTTTAGATAAGTTTCAAACGACTGACCGATTTGTTCAGGAGCGCCTAAGAGTCTCTCAAGTGACAGCCCAGATGAGTTAAAGAACGAGAGGTTGTTCTTCTTCATCAAGGCTTTGAGCTTGAATTTGCGCATATTCTCAGGGGTGTCCTTCAGTTCCTGCATAATCGCCTCGCGCTTGTCATCAAGCACGCAATCAAGGCGGCGCAGGAGTGTGAACGGCAAAATTACATCCTCCACCTCGGCATCGTCATAAAGGTTGCGGATGATCTCCTTGATATCCCAAATGATGTTGGCCAGTTCTTGCTCACGTTGTGTATTCTGTACAGTAGCCATATATAGATTTTATGTGTTATATTGTTGTTGCATTAGTTCTATCTTTTCTTTGATTTGATTGCGGAAAGCCTCAGGTTCCAGCACTTCGAGGTCAGGCCCGAAGGAGAGGATTTGCTGCTCCAGCTCGTTGTTGGGACGCACCTCGATAGAGAGGATGCACTTCTTGCGATCCTCGATAGACAACGAAGGATGGATGGGCTTGGAGAGAATGTAAGGTAAGCGCCGTTCGTTGGTACGCAAAAGAATCTTTTGTTTCTCGCCGTGATAAGGCACGGTAACGCCTACCACATCATCAAAGTAATGTTCAAAGTCGATGTCCTCGTTGACCTTGAATGTCATTTCAGGCATCGGCTCAATGCTCAGACAACGATCGAGAGCCAGGTTGTTGACATACTGGGTGGTCTCATCATAGCAGAAGGCAAACCAGCGGTTGTTGTACTGCTTGAGGTAATATGGATGGACGACGCGAGTCAATTCCTCACGTCCCTCCTTGTAGCTTCGATATTGCACTTTGAGCGCAGTGTGGTTGGTTGCAGCATCAATGAATGTACCCAGGTGCTCCAAGCCCTTGAGTAAAGGATTTTGCTCGAAGCACACAAGTCCTGTATTTCTGCCGTCCAAATTAAAACGCTGTTCTAGATTTGTGATAACCTCCTCGATCCATTCATACTGTGGCAGGCCACGGAAGCGGGTGAGTGTCACAACAGCTTGCTGTAGCTGCTGTGCTTCTGCCTTGCTAATAGGTTGTTGGTTGATGCTGAAATCGGGATTAGCATAGCGGTAATAGACCTTCTTGCCGCTGTGAAGTCTTTCGAGCTCAATTGAATATCCAGCGTCACTCTCCATGTAGCGGATGTCGTCAAAGATTTGGCGACGGCTCACACTTCCCTCGAAATTGAACGACAACAAAGCATCTTGACAGGCCTGCATGAGGTCGTCAATAAAGTAGCGACGTGTTTTGTCACGGAAGCAGCGGTCAAGCGCTTGATATCGAATGTTTGCGTTCTTGTTAATTGGCATAAACTCCCTTTCTCTTGTCCTCGGACTTGCTGTCCGAGTAAGTAAATCAGTTACACTGATTACTTAAATTCTACAAAGTTAATAAAAATCCTTCAATCAGAATACGGGTTAACTGATATTTGTTAATAATTTTTATAGACCTCATTTTCTGACTAAATCAATGCAAAGGAAGTGCCCAAAAGTGCAGTCTTTCTGCACGACAAAATCTTTTTCAAAACAATTAATCATGTCAAGATAAAAAGACTATTGATTTTAAGTAAAAATTTGAAACGTAAAAAACGCGGTAATTCTCGGGGAATTGCCTTATGTAATGATGAAAAAGGAGATTTGAATGCAATTGTCTCCTTATTAATGGAATTTACATATATAATTTATTCAAATTCAATTAGATAATTATGGAGAAAGAGAAAGAAAAAATTAGAGTGATTCATGTGTTTGACAATCAAGATGATGTCATTAACGAGATTCGTAGTTGTGAAGACCATGAGACGCCTATCTCGCTTGGTGAAATTGATTTCTTGATGAATGTCGCAGATCTTGTGTGCAATTTCATGCTTCTGTATGGAGCTGGTGAGATATCAAAGGATGAATTGGATCTATATCTGGGGCAGAAAGACCATCTGACTGATGGCAATCCTACGCAGTTCAACTTCTTATTTGGATCAACCATCAATGGCCTCTTTTACACCAATTGGCACTATAATCTTGATGAAAAGGACTTGGAAGATGCTTATTCTGCGATAGTAAAATCATATACTGAACTATCTATCTTGTATTCGTTTGATCGTATCATTTGTCAGATGCAGAAGATGGTTACGGATTTTACTGCAGCTCATGAGGGTTTTGATAAAATGACCAAGGAAGAAAGATTGGATCGATTCTGGGCGTGGCAGGACAATAAGGATTACATGAAGAATGACTTTCTTGAAAAGCATTTAGACAAATGTAGAACAATATATGCTATTCTAAATCATGAACATAGAAGTAACAAAAGAGGACATTAAGAAAATCGGCAATACAAAGTACAATGAAGGTGGATTCCTGGCGATAGTATGCGACGGGGACACTTCTAACATTGAAGAGATTCTGTTGAGATCCATATTGAAGTGTTTTGGTGATGATTACAAGGTCATTAAGGCTGAAGACGACATATGGGAAGACATAAATGGAGAGGAAGTTTACGATATTCTGTTTATCACAAACTTACCGTATGAAATATTTGAAAAGATATATGATTCAGTTAATGCAAGCGCTGTTCTCAACAATGACAGAGAAAGTTGAGCAGCCGATGACCGATTTCCGCAGATTGTGTCTTGAGGCTGAGAGAAATAATGAGTTAGATGCGGCACTGGTTGTAGAAGTAGATGACGTGCAATCTGAATCCAAATATGCCGGTGATATCAAGAGACTGGAGGATGCTCTGTTTGATGGGCATCCTCTAGTGAGAGGGTCTTGCATCAATATCACGTTGCAAGAATTACTGAAGATATGCCCAAGGAAACGACGTAGGAAGGATTCGTTCCAAGGCTTACAGAAATCGCTCAATAAAATGGGTGTAACGTTAAACATAAAATCGAGAAAAAATGAAAAAAGTTTGGTTAATGGGTAAGGTCCGTGACTTGGATATGAAAAACCCGAAGGAGTTTGAAGATGGTGTGAATGATGACCTTGCCAACTATAACGGGAATGACTTTAAAGGAGGATTTGAAACAACTTTAACATCCCCGACGGAGGCTATATTTCACTGGAAATTATCTCTTCCAAAGGAAAAATTATCTGTCGATCCAGACGTCATCCCTATGGAGATGTGGATGCTGATAACTGGAGAGTGTAAAGCTTTCCAACCGGCATATGACCTTGAAGTTTACAGTATTTTAAAGGTATGCCCAAACGCTATAATCACATATATAGCTGAAGACTTGTGTGATCTCTATAAGAAGAATTCAAAACACTATGGAGCTGACAAGTTTAAAAAGGTTAATATCCAGTTCAACCCAGATATTGGACTCAAGATGACAATTAAATTCTAGTGCAATGAACAACACATATCAACATGCAAATGAAATTGAGGAACGGTATTTCGCCCTCGACATTGAATCCCTCAAACAGCATGACGAGGGATTCAAGGCGGCTTATGACTGCGGCAGCGGTTATGAGCTGACGATAAAGCTGATGGACCTCTTTGTGATCTGCCCAAGGAAACGCCAACGCAAGCAGCAATATGGACGACTTGTTAACTACTTAGCTTCGAAGGGAATCACGTTGAGAATCATCAGCAGGAAACATAATAAAGAATTATGAACATTCAAGTAGAGAAAGAAGACATTAGTAAAATAGGTTATACAGGGTACAGAGAAAATGGATTTCTTGCTATCATCTGCAACGGTGACACTGCAAATATTGAAGAAATTCTGTTGAGATCCATATTAAAGTGTTTTGGAGAGGAGTATCATATAGTTAGTTCAGATGACTACATATGGCAAGACAATGACGGTGAAGAAGTATATGATATCCAGTTCACTACAAACCTGCCATATGATATATATATGGAGTGTAACTATAAACAAATTGAATTATGCC
>CADBDH010000018.1 GCA_902793405.1 uncultured Bacteroidales bacterium
CACAGACGTTACCGCTCATGTCATACAAGCCCAGCTCGTTAGGAGCCTTGGTGGCCACTGGATGGGGTGTTCTGTAGGCATTGTCACTGTACCAAGCAACATTCTCAATCGTGTCACTGCCGGCATATTTGTAACCCAGGCTCTTGTTGCCACCACGAGCAGCGAATTCCCACTCCGCCTCGGTCAACAGACGGAAATTCTTGCCCGTCAGCTCGTTCAGGCGAGCGAGAAACGTCTGGCAGTCATTCCAGCTCACCTGCTCCACAGGACGCTGGAGATTTCCTAAAAAGCGGCTGGGATTGGCACCCATCACTTCGAGCCACAGCGCTTGCGTCACCTCAGTCTGGCCGATGAAATAGCTCGACAGATGAACGCGGTTCACAGGGGTCTCATTGCTTTGGTAGTCCCCTGCCTGCTCCTCGGTAGCACCCATCCAAAAGGTGCCTCCCTTGACATATACCATATTGAACGGTACCGAGTTCACGTTATAGGTGAACACTTCGCCATCGACGGGCTCATCAATGGGCTCATCGACGGGTTCATCCCATCGACGGGCTCATCGACGGGTTCATCATTGCTACACGAAGTGAATCCCATGGTTAAGCAAATGGCCATCATGGCAATCAATAAAGGTTTAATCTTCATCATTGTTTTGTTGTTTGGGTTTAAAGTTAGACTTATACTTATTTGAAAGATTCTTTCCTTGTTTGAAGCGGACGGTTAGCGACACGTGTGCGGTGCGGCCAGGGGTCGTCGTAACCAGGTGCAACCCGAGCGGGCAAGCTCCGGCATAAAGACACCACAAAATTACAAATAATCCGATGAAAAACAATGGGGCAACTATAAAAACCACAAATTACTCGAATTAAACTAATTTTGGTTTCCGCAGCAGAGCCTTCGTTTAATTCGCGTAATTCGTAGTTTTGTTCAGCGCTCTTGCCAGTGGAAGCGGGCACGCACGTGGTCGTTGCCATCGGCATCGGTGATGCTCATCGGGGTGCACATCGGGTCGGTGTCGTCGATGACCATCTGGCAGGTCTCGCCGTAATGGCTTTCCTTGATAAAGGAAATCTCCATGCGGTGGATGAAGAAGTGGTCATAGCAGTCCATGTCGAACAGGTTCATCAGGTGCGACAGGATGCGCACGGTGTTGACGTGGCGGTTGAAATCGCAATCCATGTAGCCGAAGGTGTAGTCCACTGCATGCCCTTCTTCGATAGGACGCAGGCGGCCCATCGGCTCGATGGGACACGGCAGGTCGGAGATGTTCTCGCGGATGTAGCTCAATTGCGAAATGTCGACGCTGGCACGGGAATTCATGTCGATGACCATCCAGATGGTGCGCACATAGCCCAGCGTATTGCCGTCGCCATCGTCCAGACGCATATTGCGTTGCGAAAAGTGGCGGTTGTAGTCCTCGATCCATGTGGTGAGGCGGTAGTTCTCGTTCACCTTGGGGAAACGGGTCACCTCGATGGTCACGCGCGAGAGCACCCACACGTGGTTGTCCTGGATGAGGCGGGCATAGCCCACACCCCACGAGTTGGCATGGAAAGTGGCCACCTCGATGATGCGTGTCATCAACAAGGTCAACGGCATCTCGCCCTGGGGGTTGCACTCGCCGGCAGCCAGGTAATAGTCCTGGTAGAACTGTTTTTTATCGTTAGAGCTCATTGGTTTTCCTGATTAAATAATTGTCTAATATCACGAGAGCCGCCATCGCCTCGACGATGGGCACGGCACGCAGCACTACGCACACGTCGTGGCGGCCACGGGGCTGCAGCGTCACGGGGTTGCCGTCACGGTCAACCGTGGGCACCTCGCGCATGAGGGTGGGAACAGGCTTGAAGGCGATGCGCATCACGATGTCCTCGCCGTTGCTGATGCCGCCCTGGATGCCGCCCGAATGATTTGTCACCGTGCCAATGGAGCCGTCCTCACGTTTCTCGAACAGGTCCATCACCTCGCAGCCGCGCTTGGCTGCCATCGCAAAGCCGTCGCCATATTCAAAGCCGTGAACCGAGGGAATGCTCATCATGGCTGCTGCCAGCTGGGCTTGAAGTTTGCCGAAGACAGGCTCACCCAGCCCGACAGGTACACCCTTGACCGTGCACTCGATGATGCCGCCCAGGGTGTCGCCCTCGGCCATCGCACGCTTCAATTCATCCTCAAGCTGGGAGACGCAAGATTTTGCGTCTCTACATTGAGAATTCCCGACTTGGACCGCAGAAGCCTGAATAGTAATGCCCAACTTGTTAAGGGCCTGAATGGCGATGCCGCCGGCCACCACCCGCGCTACAGTCTCGCGGGCCGATGCCCGACCGCCGCCTCGCGGGTCACGCAGGCCGTATTTCTTCTCCCAAGTGAAGTCGGCATGATTGGGCCGGTAACACCGGGCGATGTCGTCATAGTCACCGCTGCGGGCATCGGTATTGCGCACAAGGAAGCCGATGGGCGTTCCCAGCGTCCTGCCCTGCCAGATGCCCGAGAGCACATCTACCCTATCCTTCTCGTCACGGCTGCTGCTGCCCGCGGTCTGCCCCGTGCGGCGACGGTCCACAAAACGCTGCAGCGCGTCCAGGTCGATGTCCACACCCGCGGGCATCCCGTCAAGAATGCCGCCCATGGCAGGCCCGTGCGACTCGCCAAAGGTGGTCAGTGTCAATATTTTGCCTATTGTGTTCATACTGTCTTCTCGGCAATCAGGTCAACGGTTTCGGCGCCCACAAACGCGACCAGCGCCTGCGGGTCAATCTTGAACTGGAGGCCCCGCACTCCCGCGCTCACATAGATGTAGTCATACAGGATGCAGGTCTCGTCGATATAGGTGGGGAACGGCTTTTTCATGCCCACAGGCGAACATCCGCCACGAATGTAGCCCGTGGTGGGCAGCAGTTCCTTCATGGGTATGAGGTCCACCTTCTTGTTACCGGACACCTTGGCGGCCTTTTTCAGGTCCACCTCTTCGGCTCCCGGGATGACGCACACAAAGTGTCCCGTCTTGTCGCCCTGCAGGATGAGCGTCTTGAACACCTGCTCGATGTTCTCGCCCAGCTGATCGGCGATGTGCTGTGCCCCCAGGTCGGTCTCATCGACCTCGTAGGGGATAAGTTCATATTCAATCGCAGCGGCGTCGAGCAGGCGCGCGGCGTTGGTTTTATTGATTTTTTTCATCGTTTCTTGCCTTTATTCGGCAAAGATAGCTATATTTGCCAAAAATTTGACGCATTAACACCAATAAATTTAAGAATAAAGACAAAATGAAGAAGCTTATTTTAGCTGTATTGGTAGCCGTCGCAGGATGGTTCACCAGCCAGGCACAATCAATGCCTGCGCCCGAGAGATACAACCAGTTACTCGAACAGATGGTCCTGCTGGAACAGCCCAAAGCCGAATTCCTCATGCAAGCCACGATGGAGACCCTCTCCAAGGACCCCAAGGGCTACCGCCAAATGCTGGACCTGGCCGAGAAGCGTTTCAGTGACGCTGCCGACCCCCTGCACAACGAGGGCCTGTACATGGTTGTGCTCAAGCATGCCATCGACAACTACATCCTGAGCAATAACGAGAAAGAAAGACAGCGCCTGCTGCTCGAGGGTGCCAAGAAGAACATGATTGGCACCGTAGCCGCCGACTTTGACTACATCACCCCCGACAGCAAGGACGTGAAGCACCTCAAGGACCTGAAGGCCGACTATATCCTCGTCTATTTCAACAACCCCGACTGCGAGTCGTGCGAGACCGTGAAGCAGCGCCTGGCCGAGAACCAGTTCATCAACAAGATGGTCGGCGACAAGAAACTCATCGTGCTGGCCATCTACCCCTATGACGACCAGAAGCTGTGGAAGAAGGCCAAATATCCCAAGATGATGATTAACGGCTGGAACCAGAACCACCAGATTGAATATGCCGAGCTCTATGACCTGCCCACCCTGCCCTGCTTCTACCTGCTGAACAAGGACTACAAGGTGCTCGTCAAGAATGAGGGAAGCCTCAACAAGGTCGAGGCCAAGCTCAAGCAGCTGACCGCCGATCAGGTATCGGGTCCTAGCCCCATGCCCTGATCCATTCATCAAGTAATTTATAGAGATTTTACATCTGCAGCGTCCTCTAGCGTGTCATGCGCTTGAGGACGTTGTAGCTTGGTAACACGCCCAGTTCGCCGGCCTGGCTCAAGTCGGCAACGCCCAGCGTCTTGTTACCCATGCGCAGGTACATCAAGCCGCGGTTGTAATAAGCCTCAGCCAGATCGGGCTTGAGCTGGATGGCAGTGGTGTAGCAGCTGATGGCGCCGGTGTAGTCGCCCTGCAGCATATAGATGTTGCCCTTGTTGTAGTGGGCATAGACGTTCTTGGGCGACAATTTGAGCGCCTTGTCCAGATCGGCCATCACCAGGTCGAGCGTGGTCACGTCCTGACGCTGGCGCAGCATGGCATGGGACTTGGCATCGGGGGCTTCGTCGATCAGTTCGCTGTTGTTGTCGCGCGCCTGGGCCATGCGGTACTGCATGTAGTGGGCGTCGGCCCGCAACAGGTAGGCCAGCATGAATTGGGGGCTCAATGCCAGGGCCGCGTCGGCATCACTGATGGCCGCATCGGGGTTCTTGACCAGCAGATAATCCAGGCCGCGTGCAAAGTAGTCGATGCTGGTGGGCTTGGCACCGGCGAGCAACGAGTTGTAATACTCGATGTTGCCAAAGTGGTGCTGAATGTCCTCGGCACCGAGCTGCGACTCCCCTGCCACAAGGGTGAGTGTGCCGGGCAACTGCTTCAGGTCGTTGATTTCGCTGATTTCGCGCAAGAAACGTGTGCTGTTGCTGAGTTTGTTGTCCTGGGCATAGTAGGACAGCGAGAACATGGGCATGGGTTCCACCTCGATGTTGTCGTTCTGCACATGGCCGCGCTGGCGGTTGGCGTATTCGGGCTTGACAGGGTCGTTCTCGTTGACCGTGAGCAGGGTGTTGAAGCGGTTGATGATATCCTCGGCGGTCTCGGGCTCGTCCTCGGTGGGATTGAGGGCGCGCTGCTCGGCCTTCTTGACGGCGGCTGTGGCTTCAATCTCGGCGGGATTGAAGTTGGACACGTGCGTCTTGTTGCGGCGGAAGATGGCCATCGCCTTCTCCATGTCGGCCTCACTGCCCTTGTTGTCGCCCAAGCGGCGCTTGGCCTCGCCACGGGCCATGTAGCCTGCCTCAAAGTCGGGATACTTCTTCAGGATGGCCGAGAAATCGTTCACCGCCTCGCGGAACTGGCGTGTGCGCATGTGCAGCAGGGCCCGGTTATACAGGGCCATGAAGTTGGACGGGTTGCTCTTGAGCACGAAGTCAAAGTCGCTGATGGCCTTGTTGTTGTCGCCCACCTCGGCGCGCAGCAGTCCGCGGTTGAAGTGAGCCTCCTGGCTGGAGGGGTCCAGGCCGATGGCATAGTCATAGTCGGCCATCGCGCCGAAGTAGTCGTCCAGGTTGTACTTCATGAAGGCGCGGTTGATGAAGTAGCCCGCATAGCGCGGTTCCAGCAGGATGGCGCTGTCCATATCGGCTAGGGCGCGCTCAAAGTCGCGATGAGAGCGCGTGTAGATCTCGGAGCGCATGACATAGGCGCTGGCGTTGTTTTTGCTCAAGGCGATGCCGCGGTTCAGATTGTCGAGGGCCGCAGTCGTGTCCTTGCGGGCCAGGTTCATCTGTGCCAGGCCGATGTAGGCACGGTCATTGCGGCGGTCAAGCGACAGCAGGCGGTCAAAGGTCTGCTGCGCCTCGTCATAGTTCTTCAAGGCGCTCTCGCACACGGCTCGGTTGATGAGCAGGTTCTTGTCCTCGGGCATGAGATTGAGTCCCGCGTCATAGTCCTCGATAGCCCCCTTGAAGTCGCCCAGATTCTGACGCGACACGCCCCTCACCTGATAGGCATCGACGATGAACGGGTTGCGCTCAATCGCCATGCCGGCATCCTGCTCGGCGCCGCGGTAGTCCTCCAGACTGATCTTGGCCACCGAACGGTAAAAATAGGGCTCGGCAAGAAACGGCTTGGCCTTGATGGCCTGGTTAAAGTACTGGATGGCAAGGATATAATCCTCGAAATAGAGGGCATTGCGCCCGATGTTCACCACCTGGTCGGTGTTGATTTGGGCCTGTGCGCCCAGCATTGTCGCCAGCAAGGCCAGCAACAGGGTCCATCGTGTATATATCGTCCTGAATCTCTTCATGAATGCGCTATTATAACGGCAAAAGTAGGGCAAAATTTCACAACCGCCAAAAATCGGTACGCGGCACCCTGTTTTTTCACATTTTATGGCATAAAATCTTAAAAACGGCTAAAGGATTTTGTCATGTCGGCCAGTTACAGTAACTTTGAAGATTGTAATCAAAACAAGACTTCAACAAAATGAGAAAATATATCGTTTTTGCCCTCTTGATGGCCATGCTCATGGCACCCGCCACGATGGATGCCCGCAAGAAGAAAGACAAGAAACTGGAGAAACGCGGCGTGAACATCGAGAATGTCAATGCCGTCGAGCAACCCATGCAAGAGGTGACCATCACCAATCCCGCCCAGCAACTCTATGGCGAGTGGGACATCGTGACCATGCGCAAGAAGAAGGTCTATAGCCTGGAGCGCGCCTACCTCTATCTGGACTTCAAGGGCGGTAACAAGGTGTACGGCAACAACGGCTGCAACACCATCAACGGTACCTTCCAGCTGAGCGGCAACAACATCAAGTTCGGCGAATTCATATCCACCGGCGAGTCGTGCCGCAACGTGACCAACGAGAAGACCATCATGCACACCCTGGCCGACGTGCGGCGCTACACGCTGCAAACGCAGTATAACGCCCAGTACATGAACCTAATGAATTCCAAGGGGGCCGTCATCATGGTGCTCAAGCGCCACAACCTGGACGCCATGAACGGGCCCTGGCTCGTCAAGGAAATCAACAGCGAGAACGTGTCCGAAAAGAACATGCGCCTGGTCATCGACGCGCTGATGCAGACCATCCATGGCGACACCGGCTGCAACATCATCAACGGCATCATCACCCTCGACCCCACCAAGGACATGGCCATCCAGTTCGAAGACCTGCATTCCACCGAGAACGACTGCGAGGATATCGATTACGAGACAGCCCTGCTGCTGGCCCTCGAGACCACGGTATCCTGCAAGCGCATCAACCCCTACGAGATGGCTCTGCTCGACAGCAAGGGCGCCATCGTCCTAATGCTGCAACGCATCAACCTGCGCTAGAATTCCCGCCGTCGCCACCCCTTATGCAGGGCTTATTATGCAGGCCATGGGCCTGCAGTTTAGAGTTTAGGGTTTAGAGTTTTGGCCTGCGGCGCTAATGCTAATTTCGCGAATTTACTGATATTCGAGCTGCGCTCGCAGTTTAGAGTTTAGGGTTTAGAGTTTAGAGAAGCATCCGCATCCATGAACTGCAACGGGATGCGGATGCCAGTTGTTTGAGTTGTATGAGTTGTCTTTATTTTTTAGGGCGCGGATGCCATAGTATTTGTTGTATTTGTTGTTTTCCTTTTTTGGTGAGGGAGTGAAATTTTTTATCCTAATTTCTTGCATTTTTGTGAGATTTTTGCTAGATTTGCGGCAATTATTAACTTTAAACTAAATCGTTATGAAAAATCAATCCTTTCTCTTTCGTCTGGTCGTCCTGGTGGCGGCCATGATGTGTGCCCTCGGCGCCAGCGCTGCAGAGGCCTATGCCAACTACACGCCGTCGAACACGACGCTGACGTTCTACTACGACAACCAGCGCGCTTCCCGCCCGGGCACGACCTACAACCTGAACACGGGCAGCAACTATACCGGCTGGAAAGCCGACGGCACCAATTACAATGTGACCAAGGTGGTCTTTGACCCCTCGTTTGCCAATGTCCGCCCGACGACCACCAATGGTTGGTTCTATGGCATGGAGAACCTTCTATCCATCACGGGCATGAGTTACCTGAACACCAGCGAGGTGACCAATATGGCTTGGATGTTCGCCCATTGCTATAGATTGAATAGCCTTGACTTAAGCAGTTTCAACACGTCCAAGGTGACCGCTATGTTTTGCATGTTCATCTCCTGCAATAGCCTAACGAGCCTTGACCTGAGCAGTTTCAACACGTCCAATGTGACAAATATGGAAAGTATGTTCGAAGGCTGCTCCTATCTGCAGACCATCACTGTGGGCAGTGGTTGGACCACGGCTGCCGTGACGTCCTCGACTGATATGTTCAAGAACTGCACCAGTCTGGTGGGTGGCCAGGGCACAACCTACAATGCCAGCCATGTGGACAAGGCTTACGCCCATATCGACGGCGGCACGAGCAACCCGGGCTACTTCACCAGAGATCCCAATGAGCCTGAGGCCTACGCCTGCTACACGCCCGGGAACACCACTCTGACGTTCTACTATGACAACATGCGCAGCAGTCGCTCGGGTATAAAATACGACCTGAACACGGGCGAAATCGAACCAGGTTGGCACTATCAAGGCAACTATACCAATGTGGTCAGCGTGATCTTTGATGCATCGTTCGCTGGCGCCCGCCCGACGAGTACCTATGAATGGTTTAGCGGAATGGATAATCTTGAGTCCATCACGGGCTTGAGTTACCTGAACACCAGCGAGGTGACCGACATGGCTCACATGTTCAATGGTTGCTCTAGTTTGACGAGCCTTGACTTGAGCAGTTTCAACACGTCCAAGGTAACCGACATGCGATTCATGTTCAAAGAATGCTCTGGTCTAGCGAGTCTTGACCTGGGCAGTTTCAACACGTCCAAGGTGACAAACATGTACTGGATGTTCTTTGACTGCCCCAGTCTGAGGACCATCTTTGTGGGCAGTGGCTGGAGCACGGCTGCAGTGACAAACTCCTCAGGCATGTTCGGCTACTGCACCAGCCTGATGGGTGGCAAGGGCACGACTTATAATGAAAATAATGTGGATGCGGCCTACGCCCACTTGGACGGCGGCGCGAGCAACCCAGGCTACTTCACTGCCACGGGTACCGAGGCCTATGCTTGCTACACACCGTCGAACACGACACTGACGTTCTATTACGACACCGAGCGCAGCAGTCGCACGGGCACGACCTACGACCTGAACACGGGTGAAAACAATCCTATTTGGTACAGAAACGGCACTCATGCCCAAGTGACCAAAGTGGTCTTTAATTCCTCGTTCGCTAGTGCCCGCCCGACGAGTACCCATGCTTGGTTTTACAATATGGAGAATCTTCAGTCCATCTCGAGTCTAAGTTACCTGAACACTAGCGAAGTGACCAATATGACTTGGATGTTCGGCGCCTGTCCAAATTTGAATAACCTTGATCTGAGTAACTTCAACACGTCCAAGGTGACCGATATGGATCACATGTTCTATAACTGCGCAGGTCTGACGAGACTTGACTTGGGCAGTTTCAACACGTCCAAGGTGACCAATATGAATAGCATGTTCCTTAGCTGCTCCAATCTTCAGAAAATCTATATTGACGAGGGCTGGAGCACGGCGGCTGTGACGAATTCTTCATATATGTTCCTATACAGCACCAGTCTGGTGGGTGGCAAGGGCACGACCTATGATGCTAGCCATGTGGATAAGGCCTATGCCCACTACGACGGCGGTCCAAGCAACCCTGGCTATCTCACTGCTGTGGGTGCCGAGGCTTATGCCTGCTACACGTCCTCGGACTCGACGCTGACTTTCTACTACGACACCCTGCGCGGCATGCGCCAGGGCACGAAATATAGCATGCCCAGCATAACCACACTTACACCTGCTTGGTACACTGACGGCACCTATGCCAATGTGACGAATGTGGTCTTTGAACCCTCGTTCGCTGGCTACCGCCCAACTTATACCTACGGTTGGTTTCGGAGTATGCGTAAACTAAGAAACATCACGGGCATGAGTTACCTGAAAACCGACAAGGTGCTCGATATGCGTTATATGTTTCAGTCCTGTACAGCATTGTCAAGCCTTGATGTGAGCCACTTCAACACGTCCAGGGCGACCAATATGAATGCCATGTTCGATGGCTGCAGCGGCCTAGCAAGTCTTGACTTGAGCAGTTTCAACACATCCAACGTGACCAATATGGCCAGAATGTTCACAGCCTGCCTCAACTTGACCGCCATCTATGTGGGCGAGGGCTGGAGCACGGCTGCAGTGACAAACTCAACAGATATGTTCCTTAATTGTAAGAATCTGGTGGGCGACAAGGGCACGACCTATGATGCCAACCATGTGGATAAGGCCTATGCTCACCTCGACGGCGGCCCGAGCAACCCGGGCTATTTCACCGATAAGGGTACCGAGGCATATGTCTGCTACACGACTTCGAACACTACGCTGACGTTCTACTATGACAACATGCGCAGCAGTCGCTCGGGTATAAAATACGACCTGAACACGGGTAATAACGATCCTGATTGGAGAACTACCGGCGTCCTAACCAATGTGACCAGGGTGGTCTTTGACCCCTCGTTCGCTAATGCCCGTCCGAGGACCACCTACTGTTGGTTTCTTGGCATGCAGAACGTGCAATACATCACGGGCATGAATTACCTGAATACCAGCATGGTGACCAATATGTCTTATATGTTTTGTCGCTGTACAGGTTTGACGAGCCTTGACTTGAGTCACTTCAACACGTCTAACGTTACCAAAATGTATAACATGTTCAGTTACTGTAGCCGTCTGACGAGTCTTGACTTGAGCAGTTTTAACACTTCCAAGGTGACCGATATGGCTGAAATGCTCCGTCTCTGCAGCGATCTGCAGACCATCACTGTGGGCAGTAATTGGAGTACATCGGCAGTGACGAGATCTACAGATATGTTCTATAACGACACGTGCCTGGTGGGCGGCATGGGCACGGTTTATGATGAAAATCATGTGGACAAGGCCTATGCCCACATCGACGGCGGCACGAGCAACCCGGGCTACTTCACCGCTGCGGGTACCGAGGCCTATGCAGTGTACACGTCCGAGAACACGACGCTGACATTCTACTACGATACCGAGCGCAGCAGCCGCACGGGCACGACCTATGACCTGAACACGGGCGAAAACGAGGTCGGTTGGAAAACTGACGGTAACAATGCCAATGTGACCAAGGTGCACTTTGACCAGTCGTTTGCCGGTGCCCGCCCGACGACAACCTACATGTGGTTTTACTTGATGAGGAATCTTCAAACCATTACGGGCATGGAGTATCTGAACACCAGCGAGGTGACCAATATGGCTCACATGTTCAATACTTGCTCCAGTTTGACGGGCGTTGACTTGAGCGGTTTCAATACCTCCAAGGTGACAGACATGCGAGTCATGTTCTGTAACTGCACTGGTTTGACCAGCCTTGACTTGAGTAGTTTCAACACATCCAATGTGACAAACATGTTTAACATGTTCGGTGGCTGCAGCGGTCTTACGAGCCTCGACTTGAGTAGTTTCAACACGTCCAACGTGACCAATATGGGTAGAATGTTTTATGAATGCTCCCGCTTGACTGCCGTCTATGTGGGCGAGGACTGGAGTACAGAGGCTGTAACGAGTTCCTCGTATATGTTCCATAACAACAATAATCTGGTAGGTGGCCAGGGCACAACCTATAACGGCTCCAACCCGAAGGACAAGACCTATGCCCACATCGATGGCGGCACGAGCAACCCCGGCTACTTCACTGCTGCGGGTACCGAGGCCTATGCCGTGTACACGCCCGAGAACACGACGCTGACGTTCTACTACGACACCGAGCGCGACAGCCACCCGGGCACGACCTATGACCTGAACACGGGCAACAACGACCCTGATTGGGAAACTGACAGCACCAATGCCAGTGTGACCAGGGTGGTCTTTGACCCCTCGTTTGCTAATGCCCGTCCGACGACCACTGACTCATGGTTCTATAATATGCAAAACCTTCAGGCCATCGAGGGCATGGAGTCTCTGAACACCAGCGAAGTGACCAATATGACTTGGATGTTCGGTTACTGTCCAGGCTTGACGAGCCTTGACCTGAGCCATTTCAACACGTCCAAGGTGACAAACATGACTCGCATGTTTGCTTACAGCAGCGGCCTGACGAGCCTTGACTTGAGCAGTTTCAGCACGTCCCAGGTAACAAACATGACTGGCATGTTCCGCAGGTGCGGCAGTCTGCGGACCATCATTGTGGGCAATGATTGGAGTACAGCGGCTGTCGTGTACTCCCAAAATATGTTCGGTGACGACACCTGTCTGGTGGGTGGTAAGGGCACGACCTATGATGCCAACCACATTGACAAGGCCTACGCCCACATCGACGGCGGCTCGAGCGACCCGGGTTACTTCACTGCTGCGGGTACCGAGGCCTACGCCTGCTACACGCCCGAGAACACCACAATGATGTTCTACTACGACACCGAGCGCAGCAGCCGCCCGGGCACAACCTACGACCTGAACACGGGCATGAATACTCCAGCATGGAGATCTGTCGGTAGCCATGTGACCCAGGTAGTCTTTGACCCGTCGTTTGCCAACGCCCGCCCGACGACCACCTACTCATGGTTCTATGGGATGCAAAACATTCAGACCATCGAGGGCATGGAGTATCTGAACACCAGCGAGGTGACCGATATAGCTTATATGTTCGGATGGTGCACCAGTTTGACAAGCCTAGACCTGAGCCACTTCAACACGTCCAAAGTGACCAATATGGGCTACATGTTCTATTACTGTGAAAGTTTAACGAGTCTTGACTTGAGCAGTTTCAACACCTCGATGGTGACCAATACGGGTTTCATGTTCTATGGCTGCAGCAATCTGCGAACTATCTATGCTAGCGAGGGTTGGAGCACGGAGGCCGTGACGTCCTCATCGATGATGTTCTATGGCTGCACCAGCCTGGTGGGCGGTCAGGGCACTACCTATGATGCCAGCCACATTGATAAGGCTTATGCCCACATTGACGGCGGCACGAGCAACCCGGGGTACTTCACTGATAAGAACGCCAGCCTGCGCGGCGACGTGAACGGCGACGGCAGCGTGAACATTGCCGACGTGACGGACCTGATTGACTACCTGTTGACCAGCGATGCTTCGGGCATCAGCCTGAGTGGTGCCGACACCAATCAGGACGGCGTCATCAACATCAACGACGTGGCCGCCCTGATCGACTACCTGCTCACGGGCACCTGGTAAGAAACTACGAATTTCGCAAATTAAACTAATGGCATCCGCATTCTAATATTGTCGGCAAATTTAACGAATTAGACTGAATGGCATCCGCATTGATGCGAGCTGCGCTCGCAGTTTAGAGTTTAGGGTTTAGAGTTTAGAGAGGCATCCGCGTTCTTTTTGCCCCCCACGCTAAGACGCTAAGAATTTTTGAAGACAAGAAGGACAAGAAAGACAAAAATATTGATTGTCAATATAAATAAATTGTCCTTCTTGTCTTTCTTGTCTTCTATAATTAATGTGAGCTACGCTCGCAGTCTAGAGTCTAGGGTTTAGAGTTTAGAGAAGCATCCGCATCCACGTATTGCCAACAGGATGCGGATGCTGGTTGTTTGAGTTGTTTAAGTTGTCTTTATTTTAAGGAGTGCGGATGTCTTGTTATGATAAACGCTGATTATAATTAAATGAGCTTAGCGTTAATTCGCGTAATCCGCGTTAAAACCAAAATGTCTCTAAACTCTAAGCTGCGAGCGGTTAGCGAGCTTTAGTGCATACGCTTGGTGGTGGTGCGGGTGCCGTCGCTGTGGGTTTTCACGACGATGTTCACACCATCCTGGGGCTGCTGGCTGATGATGCCGGCAGGGCTGATGTACTTCACGTCAACCACCTGCTTGTCGATTGTGGTCTCGTCGACTGCAGCACACGAGATGACGGCCAGAGGATAGATGGTGTAGTTGGTGAAGTAATCCTCATCAGTTGTATGGATGCGGCGCATGGGAGCACCTTCTCTGTTCTCTTCCCACGCCTCATCGAGGGTGAAGACGCACAGCAGGCCATACTTGAAGCCTTCCTTGGCAGCCATCTCGGCCTCGAGGGCAGGAGCATAGTCGAAGTTGAGCTTCACCACCACAGTGTCCTGCTCGCTGCACAGGTAAGGCTGGCCGTCACGGTAGAAGAAGTAACCGTCGGCACGTCCCACCTCGTGGCCCAGGGCAGCAATGTAGTCCTCGCTCAGGTCATACTGGAACAGGGTCAGCATGGGCAATTCAACGTCTTCGAGTCCATCAGGCACACTGTTGAGCACAAGACGCGGATTGGTCTGGCAATCGTTGAGCACGCCCTTGACGGTGCCTGGAGCAAGCACCTCGAGTTCGGCCAGCTCGTTGTAAAGAGCCTCGTTGCCGCTGCAATCCAGAGCAATCCAGTCGGGGTACCACGCCATCCACTCGGCATAGCCCCACTCGGCGTAGGTGTCGTAGTAAATCTCATCGACGTTGTCGGTCACGAACACCATCTTCTTGTCGCCGGCATTGACGGCGGCAGCGACAAACAGGGTGTCGTTGAGTTTATAATAGGTGCCGTCCTCGCCCTCATACACGACCTTCCACAGCTTGGTGCCCGGGTCGCCGGTGATGATGATGGGGTACAGCTCCATCTTGCCGTTATAGATGGTCATCATGCCCTCGATGCCATAGACCTCGGTAGGATCCACATCGGGGTAGTCGATTCCCATCTTGTTGAAGCCAGCCATCGTTACATCGATGGGGTTGCCCTCGTCGTCGGTCTCGTGGCTCGTGATGGTGAAGTTGCCGCGGCTGTCGACCTGAGACAAGTGCACACCATCGAAGAAGACCTTGAAGTTGGCCCATCCCATCCCGGGATTGGCAACCTCGTGCATATATCCCGTGCAGTCAAATGCCGAGTAATAATCCCAGTCGAGGATGTCCTTGGCATTGGCAAAATGGGCGGGTTCAGTCACCTCGACCAGGCCCTTGTAGGTTATCTTCTTGCCCGTCCAGCCAGCGGGAATCACAGCGCCCAGCTGATACTGCTTGCCCGGGTCGCCATAGATGAGACCAGCCAAGGCATAGCCCTCGCCGTCGAGCTGCATCACCCACAGGAATTCGTTCCACTGGTAGTTGACATACACGTCGCTGGTGAATTGGAACTCGGTGCCATCGGGCAGAGCGGCCAGCTGGTACAGCGAGTCGACTTTCTCGATATTGGGGTCGATGGGGTCTTCGGGGTCAGTGCCGGGGTTGTCGCTGCTGGTAGTGACAACGAGGCTGGCCACCTGGGCATTCTTGGTGCCCACGTGGGTAAAGGTCACCGACGACGCGCTGCCTGTCCACGTGCCCACACCGGCGGCCACACTGTAGTCGCCCACATCGGCCAGCAGATCAAAATTTGACGTGTTGGCGGCGTTGACGGTCACGCCCGTGATGCTACCCTCGGCCACCGTCAAGGTGATGGTGCCGTCCACATAGATGCGCAGCGTGTAGCTGCCCTGCGAGTTCCAGATGCGCGTAGCGGTAGCGCCGTCGGTAGCCGACAACGTCACACCCTGCACAGTCACGGGACCCTCCTGGGTCAGATTGGTGCCAGCGCCCTGATCGGGCACAGCATAACCCATCGCTGCAATACCCTCGGCCGACGAGAAATCAAAGGTCACCTCGGCAGCCTGTAATACGAAAAAGGCCGTAAAGGCCATCAAAAAAGTCGAGAAAAAGCGGTTCATTTGCGCACATTAATTAATTATTGTGCAAAAGTACTGCCAAGGCGTGAAACCGCCATCACAAATCACCGAAAAAAGTTATTAACAGCGACAAAAAATATCTATCTGGCATTGACCGCTTGTAGAGATGCAAAATCTTGCGTCTCCCAATCCATAGAAGCTACTATAATGTCAGCCCAGAGACGCAAAATCTTGCGTCTCTACTTATTTTTGTTAGGAAGATTTGCCTCGCTACTTGGTGAACAGGATGCCCGAGACGCTGGGATACATTACCGAATTGTCGCGAACCGACAGGCTGAAGTAGCTGACAACAAAAGCTGCTTCGCCGTTATCCAGAATCAACGGCTCGACGCTGCTGTGATGATTCCTGTCGATGTCGCGCCCGACAAACTGATTGAGCGCTACCTGAAAACGATATTTCGTGACCTCGTCACCGGTCTTGGATGGCACATCAAAGACAAGGCGGTTACCCTGTTGCTCGACCATCTCGATGTCATCGATGCTTTCCATGTGGGTATAGCCCTGGGGCACACTCATACGGGTCATCAGGTTGTCCTTGCTGTTGTAGTAATGCATCTCTTTGGTCCCGACGATATCACCTTGCACCTCGATTCTGTCGGTAGTACCGACAATAGCGTCCTTGCCAAGCAAGCCAAGGGTACTGTCATAGCCGTAATCCACCTGCAGGTAATGCAGTTTGGCATCGATCGACTTGACGACCTTCTCGTCGGCCGTCTTGAGCCATTTCTCATACTGCTCACCCGACAGCGGCAGCTGCTTGACACCCGTTGAGGCAAAGGCTTCACGCACCTCGCCCAGCAAGTGTCGCTCGGTCACATTGGGGATGCTCCAGGGACCCACCGAGATGAGCAGCAGCACCACGGCAAACGAGGCAGGCACCCACCAGATGCGGCGGTTGCGGCACAGCAGCAGGCCGATGCAAACCACATAGCACCAGATGTTGAACACCACCACATAGAGGCGGCTCACCGTAATGCCGTAGTCACTCAAGCGGCGACCGATGGCGACCGACATCAGCACCAGCAGCGGCAGCATGGCCAGCGGCAGCAGGCGCGTCAACGTCTTGAAGAAGGACTTGCCCTGCTCGTGCTGCACGGGATAGGTGATGAAAATCAGGATCACCATGCCCAGCATGCTGGCCGACACCAGATAGCACACCCAGCCCACAGGCAGTTGCCAGGTGAACAGGATCTTGGCGGCATAGACGTAGAGCGTGGCCATGTAGAGCAGCAGCAGGGGAATGAACAGGTATTGCGAAACGCCCTTGGTAAAACCGGCAAAGGGGCCGATGCGGCGGATGTGCTTTTGGCCACCCTCGGGAATCTGGCTCATCGCCAGCAACGGTGCCAGCAGCACCATGCAGAAGGTGGGTATATAGAGGAACCACCCGTTGACATTCACACCGAAGAGCCAGTCGAGCGACTGCACGAACAGGATGATGCCCAGCGTGAGGATACCGCCCACCACGACGCCTGCCGTGACAGCGATAAAGAGCCGTTGGGCAAAGTTCCAGAAGGGCACATCGTCGCCCCTGCGGTAGAAGCACAACAGGAACAGCGAGAGCACTATCGCCACCACCGTGGCACTCACGCCCACCAGCTGCTGCATTGAGAAGCGTTCAAACTGCGTCAGGTAGATGGACACGCCCAGCCACAGGGCAAGGCCGAACACCTGGGTGACGACGGCCGTGAGGCGACGCTTGAAGTCCTCGGTGAGCAACTGCAGCGACACAGCCAGCAAAGCACCTGTAGCCGGGAAGAAGATGAAAAAGAAGTTCCACTTCTCATCGACGGGATGGCCATCGCGGTTAATGAGGAACATCAGGTAACCCGTGAGGAACACGAGCAGCAGCACGGCCACAGGGAAACGCCTGATGCAATGGCCGAAACGCTCGATCAACACAGTGGGAGAAATGCGTCTGAAAACTTCCATAACTTCGGTTTTAGATGATTAGTCTATATTAATAACGTATAAAGGCGCCCGAAATTGCTGCAAGACCGCCAATTATGGGCCAAAGCATCAAAAAAGTTGCACCAACGGGGAAATCATTGTAATTTTGTGCCCACGAAACAAAGCAGTATGGCGGCTTGTCGCTCGTTAACATCATGGTTGCGAGAGGAAAGTCCGGGCAACACAGAGCATCACATTTCTTAACGGGAAGCTGGGGGTGACCTCAGGGTTAAGGTGACAGAAAACAACCGCCGCAACGCCACGCGTGACGAAGCGGTAAGGGTGAAAAGGCGGGGTAAGAGCCCACCGGGCACTGTGGCGACACAGTGTGCCGCACTACCTGTGAGTTGCAAGTTCATGTATACCGGCATCTAAGGGCTGCTCGTCCATTGTCGGGGGGTAGAACGCTATACCGGCACAGCAATGTGCAGGACAGATAAATGACAGGCACCTGCCATCACGGCAGGCACATAACCCGGCTTACAGCCATACTGTTTTTTTCTTTTTATAATGATGTCACACGAGTGAACCGTCAAGAACCTGAGATATGGCACGAAAAGAAGAATTAGCGCGCATGTGGAAGCGCACGACCGATTACCTGTTCAATCAGCGTCCCGCATTTGAGCGGCAAGGTGCAGCCGGCTACAAGCCCGGCCTGGATACCAGCCTGGCCCTGGACAGGATGTATAACGAGCCGCACCGCCACTACCGCATCATCCACATTGCAGGGACCAACGGCAAGGGCTCAACAGCACACCTGCTGGCCTCCTGCCTGCAGGAATGCGGCTACCGCGTGGGCCTGTTCACCTCGCCCCACATGATCGACTTCAGGGAGCGCATCAGGGTCAACGGCAAGAAAATCAGCCGCAACTACGTCAACAAGTGGGTGGCTGCCTACCGCAAGAAGCCGCTCGAAGGCTTCGAGCCGTCATTCTTTGAGCTGACCTCGACCATGGCATTTGACTATTTTGCCTACCGCAACGTCAACGTCGCTGTCATCGAGACGGGACTGGGCGGACGATTGGACAGCACCAACATCATCACTCCCGACCTGAGCATCATCACCAACATCGGGCTGGAACACCAGCAATTCCTGGGCGACACCATCGACCAGATCGCCATGGAGAAAGCCGGCATCATCAAGCACGGCAAACCCGTGGTCATCGGCCATGCTGAGGGCATCGTCAGGGACGTGTTCGAGCGAGTGGCCAAGCGACTGTATGCCCCCATCACGTTTGCCGAGGACAAGCCCGAGGTCACCCAGGTCAAGCACATCGACGGCTACCTGCGCATCGACACCGCTAACTACGGCACCATTGATTGCGAACTCACCGGCGACTATCAGGCCGAGAATGCCAACACCGTGCTCAAGGCCATCGACCAGCTCAAAGAGCTCAAATACCGCATCAAGGGCGACGCCATCACCAGGGGATTTGCCCGCGTCATCGAGAACACCGGCCTGATGGGCCGATGGATGATCATCAACAAGCAGCCGCTCACCGTGCTCGAGTCGGCACACAACGTGGCCGGCATCACCCAAGCCATGAAACAGCTCAAAAGCGAGTATTATGACGAATTGCACATGGTGATCGGATTCATGGCCGACAAGGACGTGAACGGCATACTGGAACTGCTGCCCAAGAAGGCTACCTATTATTTCACCCAGGCACAAACCTCGCGCAGCATGACCACCGAGCAACTCAAGGAATGTGCTGCCCAGCACGGCCTCAAAGGCGAATGCTTCCCCAATGTGGTCGAAGCCCTGGATGCCGCCCGCCGCGCCGCCCATCCCCGCGACTTCATCTACGTGGGCGGCAGCATGTATGTGCTGGCCGAGCTGCTCACGGCCATCAACTACGACGACCATCTGGACAACTGACGCCCCCACACCGCTGCATCACAACCCCATCACTGCCCCGCATGGTGCCGCCAAACGGCCCTGCGGGGCAGTCACCGTATTCCATATGACAGAAAAAACCGGGCTTGCCGTCATGTCAAAATGTCATTATTTGTTATAACCGGGCCATCCAATGTAAAACTAATTAAAAAGACGGCATATAGCTATTAATATTGTTTAAAAACCGAGCCGCAACTATTGCCAGTGTCATTTTTCGTTGTACTTTTGGCACACGATTTGAAAAGTTAAAATTAACACTTGGAAAAATTAAAAACAACAATAATTTAACAATAAAGGAACACATGAACAAGAATTTGAAATTAGCAATCATGCTCGTGGCAGCCTCGGTTATGGGATCGGGCGTGACCATGATGGCAACAAGTGAGTTGCAAAAGAAGGGCGTCATCGCCGACACTTACCTGCCCACACAGGAGAAGAAAATTTCCAGCGACGGATTTGTGCAGACCTCGACCAGGACCGTGGACATGAGCCGCGACTTTACCGATGTGGCCGAGAGCACCATCAACTGCGTTGTGAGCATCAAGAGCTATGCCACACCGCAGCAGAACTACTACCAGGGCGGTTTCATTGACCCGTTCGAGTTCTTCTTCGGCCCCGGCTTCGGCCAGGGTCAGCGCCAGCGCCAGCAGCAACCGCAGCAGAAGAGCGAACCCCAACCCATGGGCATGGGCTCGGGTGTCATCATCAGCAATGACGGTTACATCGTCACCAACAACCACGTCATCAACGGCGCCGAGAAATTGGAGGTTACCCTGAACGACAACCGCCAGTTCAACGCCACCGTGATCGGTACCGACGAGAAGACCGACGTTGCCCTGATCAAGATCAACGCCAAGGACCTGCACGCCATCACCTTCGGCAACAGTGACGCCGTCAAGCCCGGCCAGTGGTGTGTCGCCGTGGGCAACCCCTTCGGCTTCAACTCGACCGTTACCGCCGGCATCATCAGCGCCAAGGCCCGCGGCATGAACACCAGCGACAACAACGGCATCAAGGCGTTCATCCAGCATGACGCAGCCGTCAACCCCGGCAACTCGGGCGGCGCCCTGGTGAACACCGCAGGCGAACTCATCGGCATCAACACGATGATCTATTCCCAAACGGGTAACTACAGCGGCTGTTCGTTTGCCGTTCCCAGCAACACCGTCAAGAAGGTCATCACCGACATCAAGCAATACGGTACCGTACAGCGCGCCGTGCTGGGCATCCAGTACTCTGAGCTGACCGCCGAGAAGGCCAAGGAAGAGAAGATTACCGCCACCAACGAGGGTATCTATGTAGCTAAGGTTACCGACCGCGGTGCCGCCAAGGAGGCCGGTCTGCAGGAAGGCGACGTCATCGTCAAGCTCAACGGCTCACGCGTCAAGGACAGCGGCGAGTTGCAGGAGGAGATGAACAAGCTGCGCCCCGGTGACAAGGCCGAGGTGGAATACTACCGCGACAACAAGCTCAAACGCACCACTGTCACCTTCAAGAACGACCAGGGCAACACCAAGATGACCAAGCAGAGCGATGTCATGTCGCTGGGTTGCGCCTTCACCGAGCTGAGCAAGGAGGACAAGGAAGACCTGGCCATCAGCAAGGGTCTTAAGGTGGTCGGCATCAAGGCCGGCAAGTTCAAGAACGCCGGCATCCGCGACGGCTTCATCATCACCGACATCAACAACATCCCCGTTGACTCGCGAGACGACGTAGAGAACATCTACAACCAGATCATGCGCAGCAGCGACAGCGACAAGGTGATGTTCATCACCGGTTTCTACCCCACCGGCAAGAAGGTTTACTATGCCGTTGACTTGAGCGACGAGGACTAAGCCCGTTCGGAATAACTCAGTAATTATCATACGCACATTTATACATGGCGGTGACAGTGGACAGCCCATTGTCACCGCTATCATTTTCAGTCAAAAAAAATTTGACAAAACATGTTATTGAACATTTTTTGGAAAATTTATTCTATAAAAATTAGGATATTCCAATAAAATGCATTACTTTTGCAAAAATCTACGAAAACATACATTAACTTTTTATAGAATTGGAATTATGAGAGGAGGACCTAGACCTGGTGCCGGAAGGCCCAGAATTTACGGAAAGAGAGTTCAATTGTCGATCTTGATTTCTGAGGACACTAAAGCCAAGCTCAAAGAGCTTGCAGTGGCTCAGGAAAAGCCCCTTGCCATCGTTGTTGAGCAACTGATCATCAACGAGCACAATGACATGATGATGTCGGTGTGATGCAATAGCCGTCGCACACTGAATGAAGCCATATTATCCAAGCTGGCCCATCAGTCCAAAACACCGCACGACTGAGGTAAATCACTAGACACATCCCCAAAGGCAAGAAAGACACAATTTGAAACCCCATTACCTGTCGTCTGTTACTGTATTACGTTATAATATAGTGACGGAATGATTGTGTAATTCTGGCATGAGCGAAAAGCTGGCACGCTTTTTGCTGTAACGATTTAATCCACAACTCACGTCAACTTAAAAATAGACCGATAGACAGTTTTATCAAACAGAATGAGACAACTTAAAATCACAAAGGCAATCACCAACCGCGAAAGCGCCTCGCTGGATAAGTACCTCCAGGAAATCGGCCGTCAGGACCTGATCAGCGTCGATGAGGAGGTTGAACTGGCTCAGCGCATTCATCAGGGCGACCAGGCAGCACTTGACAAACTCGTCAATGCCAACCTGCGCTTTGTCGTGTCGGTCGCCAAGCAGTACCAGAACCAAGGACTGAGCCTGTCGGACCTCATCAACGAGGGCAATGTGGGCCTCATCAAGGCTGCACAGAAGTTTGACGAGACCCGAGGGTTCAAGTTCATCTCCTATGCTGTGTGGTGGATTCGCCAATCCATCCTGCAGGCCATTGCCGAGAACTCCAACATGGTGAGAGTGCCCCTGAACCAGGCTGGCCTCATCAACAAGGCCAACAAGGCCCAATCCCGCTTCGAGCAGCTGCACGAGCGTCGTGCCTCGGCCGAGGAGCTTGCCGAGGAGCTCAATCTGCCCATCGACAAAGTCATCGAGACCATGAAAATCAATACACGCTCGGTATCGGTCGACGCCCCCTTTGCCGACGGCGAGGACAACAGTTTGCTCGACGTGCTTCCCAACAACGACTCACCCCTTGCCGATTCCACATTGAACCAGGAATCGC
Organism: uncultured Bacteroidales bacterium; assembly: GCA_902793405.1. Classification (GTDB taxonomy): domain Bacteria; phylum Bacteroidota; class Bacteroidia; order Bacteroidales; family Muribaculaceae; genus Sodaliphilus. The sequence goes on from CADBDH010000018.1 coordinate 22,729, forward strand.
TGTCCAAGGAGATCAACCGTGTGCTGGCACAGCTCACCCCGCGCGAGAGGGACATCCTCAAGATGTTCTTCGGCATCGGCTGCCAGGAAATGACGCTCGAAGAGATCGGGGCAAAATTCGACCTGACGCGTGAGCGCGTTCGCCAAATCAAGGAGAAGGCCATCCGCCAGCTGAAAGGTCACAAGAGTCAGCTGTTGCTGTCCTATTTGGGCTAAAAAGGCCCGTTCGATGTGCCATTTGTGGCTGTTTCAACAGCCGATTTGAAACTTTTATTGATTTTTTCTGGCAATTACTTGGTGAATTCAAGTAATTGCAGTATCTTTGCGCGCTTAAACTCTACACAAGTTAGATGAGACAACTTAAAATCACAAAATCCATTACTAACCGCGAGAGCGCATCCCTCGACAAGTATCTTCAAGAAATCGGCCGCAAGGAACTCATTACGGTCGATGAGGAAGTCGAGTTGGCACAGCGCATTCGTCAAGGGGACCAAGCAGCACTGGACAAGCTTGTCAGCGCCAACTTGCGTTTTGTCGTTTCGGTCGCAAAACAGTACCAGAACCAGGGATTGAGTCTTCCCGACTTGATCGACGAGGGTAATCTGGGCCTTATCAAGGCAGCGCAAAAATTCGACGAGACGCGAGGCTTCAAGTTCATCTCCTATGCTGTGTGGTGGATTCGCCAATCCATTCTCCAGGCTCTTGCCGAGCAGGCTCGCATTGTCAGGCTTCCCCTCAACCAGGTGGGCTCGATCAACAAGATCAGCAAGGCTCAGGCCCGTTTCGAGCAAGAGCATGAGCGCCGCCCCTCGGCCGAGGAGTTGGCCGACCGTCTCGACATCCCTGTTGACAAAATCAGCGACACCATGAAGGTGTCGGGCCGCCACGTGTCGGTGGACGCGCCTTTTGTCGAGGGTGAGGACAACAGCCTGCTGGACGTGCTGCCCAACAACGATTCCCCCATGGCCGACTCGACGCTTAACCAAGAGTCGCTGGCCAAGGAGGTGAACCGTGCGCTGGATCAGCTCAGCCCCCGCGAGAGGGACATCCTCAAGATGTTCTTCGGCATCGGCTGCCAGGAAATGACGCTCGAGGAGATTGGTGCCAAGTTTGACTTGACGCGCGAGCGCGTGCGCCAAATCAAGGAGAAGGCCATCCGCCGCCTCAAGGGTCAGAAGAGCAAACTGCTCAAGGCCTATTTGGGTTAACCAAGACATTTTAAGTTAAGCATTCAGGCTGCCTCACAAGGGCAGCTTTTTTTGTTATAAATGTGCCGATTGGGTGACATTTTGCGCAAAAATGGATGAAATTGTTGCGGGAATGAAAAAATGGCAGTAATTTTACCCGATAAAATGTGCGGAAAAATACTTAATCAATAAACAATAACATTATTAGACAGAAGAATGAAAAAGATTTTAACTCTTATTTGTGCGCTCGTGCTGGGCATGGGCGTGAGTCAGGCACAGGTGCATGAAGCCCAAACGGCTGTCGGTGCCAATCTCGTTTACGGTACCGAAATCAAGAGCCCGGGTGTGGGTGCAAGATTCCAGTATGGTGTTCTTGACCAGCTGCGCACCGAGGTGGGTTTCAACTACTTCTTTGAGCACAAGAAGAACTCGTGCTGGGATGTGAACATCAACGCTCACTACCTGCTGAACGTGTGGAATCAGAAAGTCTACATCTACCCCATTGCCGGCATCAACTACACGATGATGAAGTATGGCAGGCACACCGAGACTATCAATGGCACAAGCGTAGAAATACCCGCGGATGAAGATAACCACATTGGACTCAACGTGGGCCTCGGCGCTGAATACGAGCTCACCGATCACATCGGTGTGAACCTTGAGTATCGCCACACCATCAATCGCAGTAATGACCAGGGCGTCATTGGCGCAGGCATCAACTACAAGTTCTAACACAACATTGTAAACCACAAAGAAAACAGGACCTCGCCCCGGCACGGGATGAGGTCCTGTTTTTAATTGTCCGACTGGCGGCTGTGGCCGTCAGTTCATGGGTTGGAGCTTGTCGATGGCGCCTGTCATGAACGAGGAGAAGCCCTGGTCGTCGGCCTCGTTGCCAAAGGAGTCGCTAACCTTGATGGAGCACAACGAGCGCAGCAGTTCCAACGTGGCGTTATTCTTCTTACCGCCGTCGGTATAGAAGTGGCCCTTGCCGTTATAGATGTCGTTCAAGCCGAAGTCAAAGTAGCCGTTCACGCTGTCATTGTGCGTCTGAGCAAAGATGCCCAGCAGCGCACGGTCAAAGAACTCGCGCACAGGCTTCATCTCGTAGGCATAACCCTCGGTCTGCTCATAGTCGAGCATCTTCAGATACAGGATTCCGTCAATGATACCAATGCGAATCATCTTGTTCTCGTACTGATAGATGTACTCCCCGTCATAGATCTCTGGCGCCTGGCCCATTGAGTTGGCAAACGTACTGATTTGGTTCACTACACCGTCGGGATCGGTCGAGCGGGTTGCAATCACCATGTTCCACTCGCCCTCGAGGTGCGGGTCGCGCGCCAGGCCAATGGAGAACGGGCCGTCGATGGTCGACAGGATGTTGGCCAGGTCGATGCTGCCGATATAAGGAATCTTGCCGAACATCTTGAGCAGCTGCTGGATTTGTTTGAGCTTCACGAAATGGTCACCCTTGACGCTCATCGTGAAGATATAGTCCATCGAGTTGGGCATCGCCTTGAGCACATCATTGTTGGGCTTGCCCAGCGTGGAGTTGAGCAACTGGGCATATTCACTGCCGTCGGCCGCCAGGATGCGGGTGGTCATCTCGACCTGTTCATCTTCAAGCTCTACATTGCAGGTCACTGCATCAATATCGCTCTCGGTAAAAATCTCGATGAGCGGCATCTTTTGCGACAGTTCACGATAGACCTCGCTCCTGCGCAGGATGGCTTTCAGGCCTTTGCCCTGAATCCAGGCATTGATGGCACCGTCCTGTCCGTGCAGCAAGTCCTTGACCTGCTTGTTGTCGATGATGCTGGTTGCCGTTTTGGAGAAAATCCCCTTGGCGGCACGTGCAGCCCTTGAGACCTCCATGGCCTTGTTGACCGTGCCCACGAGGAGCACATTGCCGTCGATGGCATACAGGTTGTCGCCCACATACATGCATTCCAGGCCATCGACCTTGGCAAAATCGCCCCCCACGCGCATCTCGAGCGTCTTGCGCGCCTTGGCGGGGTCGTCGAGCGATGCCAGCAGCACGCGCCCGAAGGTCTTGGTCGTGAAATAGGCATAGACCTTGCTGCCAGTGTCCAGGCCCAACTGGGGCAGATCGCTGAGCAGGATACACAACGGCGACATGTCGTTGTCATCAATCACTTGCTGCAATGAGCTGGGCAACACGATATTGCCGTCGTCAATCATTCCAGCTTTTTTCAGGATTTCGTTAACATCAAAGCAAACAACGCCTGTCGCGTCGGCAGGAATCATCTTTTCAAGGCCATTGTTGGCACAACCGGCCAGCAGCAGGAGCATCCATGTTGCTGCCAAGCACTTCAACCATCTCATAACTCGATATCAGAGTGTTCTGGTAATACAAAAATTAGGTTATACACAAGCCGCAGGCGAGACTCCTCGCCCACAACGCCACAAAGTTACTATAACTTTGTGACATAAAAAGCGAAAAAACAAACAACTTTTTCACAGGGTCGAACAAGCGCATCAATCAAGCCCCGATGGGCCTTGTGGGCCGACATTGCAGGTGCCTCGATTATCATTTAACCGATATCCATAATAATATCATTTTTTAACTATTATTTATAGCTCAAATCAAAAAAATGGTATTATATTTGAACATCGAAAAACCAATTATCTTGTATAACATCTACAGCCTTGCTTTGCGGCAACTGTAACTAACTGAGGAAGAAGAACATGAACGATATTTCTGATCTTTTAAGAGAGCTTCTCGACCGCTACAGCAACACACCTGAACTGGACCAGGAATTTGAGCGAATGCGACGCGAGGATGAAGAATTTGAGAAAGAGTATGCCGTGTGGTGTGATGAGAATGGTTACACCGTCAAAGACGGATATCGCGACTTCATCAACGAGATTATCGAGTCCCAAGACTCCTATTGGGACAACTACCAGGAATTCGGCAACAATATTTAATCGACAAATTCGTTTTTCTCCTAGAAGACACTATTATCAAATACCATAGGACAAAATGTTTCCTTCAAAGAGAAACCGCGCTTTTGCGGCCGAATGGGATTGCCAAGACGGCATACTCATAGCATGGCCTCACGCCGGCACCGACTGGGCTTACATGCTCGACGAGGTGACGGCTTGTTATGTTGAAATGGCACGAGCCATCCTCAACGATGACGAGCGGCTGCTGATTGTGGCCCCCGATGCCCAGGAAGTGCACGATGCACTGGGTCCCGACGTGGACTGGCAACGCATCGACATCGTGGAACTGCCCACCAACGACACCTGGGTGCGCGACTACGGCCCCATCACGGTCTCTAACGGCGGCCAGCTGGAACTGGCCGACTTCACCTTCAACGCTTGGGGAATGAAGTTTGCCGCCGACTGCGACAACCTGGTCACCTCGCGCCTGGCCCAACGCGGCGCCTTCAAGATGCCTCTGGCCAACTGCCGCGACATGGTGCTCGAGGGCGGCTCGATCGAGACCGACGGCAACGGCACGGTGATGACCACCACCTGCTGCCTGACGGCCCCTAACCGCAACGACGCCATGACCCGGGAGCAGATGGAAGCCCAACTGCTGCAACGCCTCGGATGCCTGAAGATGCTGTGGCTGGACCACGGCGGCCTCGTGGGCGACGATACCGACGGCCACATCGACACGCTGGCACGCTTTGCCCCTGGCGGCGTGATTCTCTATACCGGATGCGACAATCCCGAGGACGAGCACTTCGAGCCGCTGATGCGCATGGAAGAACAGCTCAAGCAGTTCACCGACGTGGACGGCAACCATTACCACCTCATCAAACTGCCGCTCCCCGACCCTACCTTTGACGAAATCTCACGGCTGCCCGCCACCTATGCCAATTTTCTGGTCACCAATCACCAGGTGCTGGTGCCGGTCTATGGCCAGCCGCGAAACGATATCAAGGCCTGTGAGCTCATCGGCCAGGCATTCCCCGGGCGCAAAATCGTCGGCATCGACTGCCGCGCGCTCATCTGCCAGCACGGCTCGCTGCACTGCGCCACCATGCAGTTGCCCCAGGGCTCACTTTCCCATCCAATCCCTAATCTCGAAGAACTATGAAAGTAGGAATCATTCAACAACGCAATAGCGGTGACGTGAAGGCCAACCGCCAGGCACTCATCAGCAAAATCAAGCAACTGGCTAGTCGGGGAGCACAACTCGTCGTCCTGCCCGAACTGCACGACTCACTCTACTTCTGCCAAGTGGAGAGCGTGGACAATTTTGACCTGGCCGTGGAGATTCCCGGTGAGGTAACCCGGGAATATGCCGCCGTGGCACGCGAGTGCGGCATCGTGCTGGTGACCTCGCTGTTTGAGAAACGCGCGACGGGTCTGTATCACAACACAGCGGTCGTCTATGACACCGACGGCAGCGTGGCAGGCCAGTACCGCAAGATGCACATCCCCGACGATCCCGCCTATTACGAGAAATTCTATTTCACCCCCGGCGACCAGGGCTTCATCCCCATCCAGACCTCGCTGGGCAAGCTGGGTGTAATGGTGTGCTGGGACCAGTGGTACCCCGAGGGGGCACGCCTGATGGCGATGCGCGGGGCACAGATGCTCATCTACCCCACTGCCATCGGCTATGAGAGCAGCGACACGCCCGACGAGCAGGAGCGCCAGCGCGAGGCATGGACGACGGTGCAACGCGGCCATGCCGTGGCCAACGGCCTACCCGTCATCACAGTGAACCGTGTGGGACTCGAGCCCGACCCGTCGGGCCAGACCAACGGCATTCAGTTCTGGGGCAGCAGCTTTGTGGCCGGCCCGCAAGGCGAACTCATCTACCGCGCGCCCAATGACAGCGAGGACCTGCAGGTCATCGACATCGATATGGAGCGCAGCGAGCAGGTGCGCCGCTGGTGGCCTTTCCTGCGCGACCGCCGCATCGAGTTCTACGGCGACCTGAACCAGCGCTTCCTGGACTAAGGCATAAGATAAACTACGAATTACGCGAATTAAACGAATGGGCTTCTGCCCGTATTTCGTAAAATTCGCGTAATTCGTAGTTTCTGATCTGTGGGGATTAGGCCTGGCCTTCGTCCTTGGGACCGCCGAAAGTCTTCTTCAGGAAGTCATCGACCTTGTCCATCACGCCCTCGGCAGCTTTGGAAGCATCGTCAAGTGCATCTTTAGCCTTATCAAGTACACTGGGTTCGCCCTCTTTGGGTTCAAAGGCTTCCTTGGCCTTTTGTGACAGGTCCTGAGCGACCTCGGTAGCAGCGGCCGTGCCCTGCTCCACAAAGTCCTTGGCCTTATCCATCATTTCACCTGCGGCGGCAGCGCCCTCGCCAAACATTTCCTTGGCCTTGTCGAGCAAGCTGGGTTCGCCCTCCTTGGTCTCGAACATCTCCTTGGCTTTCTCCAAGAAGTCCTGGCTCACCTCGCCGGCAGCAGTGGTGCCCTTTTCGAGCATTTCCTTGAGCTGGTCGAGCATACCGGGCTCACCCTCTTTGCCGTCAAACATTTCCTTGGCCTTATCAAAGATGCTCGGGTCACCGTCCTTGCCCTCAAGCACACCTTTGAGTTTGTCGAACACATTGCCCTCGCCACTGGTGGCCTCGTTGAGCAAACCCTTCAACTGGTCAAAGATGCTGGCACCCTCGTTCTTCACCTCGTTGGCAGCCTGTTCGGCATTCTTCATTTCCTCTTCCATAAATCCTGAATCTAGTTATTGAACTGGTTGTCGCCTACTCCCTTTCAAGCGTTTCAGCATTCTCTGCCCCAAATTTACACATTATTTCCTACACTGCAACAATTTGCCCCAATAAAAATCAATAATCCTCAAAAAATCATTACCAAAACAGGTCATGTTGTTGAAAAAAAGTGTATATTTGCACACGATTAACTAATTTCCTTAAATAAATAACAATCATCACATCAATTATGAAAAACTTTTACTTTTCTCCCAGATTGAGCCTGCTGGCAATCCTAGTAATGTTTTTATTCGCTCCAGTTAGTGCACAGTATTTCTATCATGCTGGTATCGTCTATAAGATGACTGACGTAAACACTGCCGAAGTGTCGTATCTCGATGGTGACTTTAGTGGTGTCGTCGAAATTCCAGGTGTCATCAACGCGATTATTGAACCCATGTATTCCGAGCCTTATGAAGCGACCGTGACCATCACCGGTATAGGAAACTACGCATTTGAATACTGCAGCAACATCACCGAGGTTGTTCTGCCCAACACAATCAGCTATATTTCAGATGCGGCTTTCTACCATTGCAATTCACTCTCAAAGGTCAACTTGCCTAACAGCCTGACATCTATTAGCCGTAACGCATTCAGCTATACAGGGCTGAAGACCATCAAGATTCCTGAAAGCGTAACTGAGTTGGGTTGGAACGTGTTCTATGGCTGTGAACAACTCACCGACGTCACCTTGCCCAATTCAATCACTGATCTGCCAGGAACCTTCGCATGGTGCACTGCCCTGGAGCACATCAACATCCCGAACTCTGTCACATCGTTGTATGACACGTTCCATGGCTGCACAAAACTGAACAACGTTGTCATTCCCAGTTCAGTCACTGCAATCGGCCAGTCCACTTTCTATCAGTGCAACACGCTCAACGACATCACTTGCTTGGCTATTGTTCCTCCGACACTTTCTAATAGTAACAGCTTCTACTCGGAGTTATTTGACATCTATGCAACAGCTATGTTGCGTGTTCCCGAATCCTCGATTGGCGCATACAAAGCAGCCCCGGTTTGGAAACTGTTCGTCAATATCAACGGCATTACTGACACGGTTCGCGGTGATATAAATGGAGACGACGAAGTCAACATTGGCGATATCAATGCCATCATAAACCTGATTTTGAAAGGTGAATACAATGATGTGGCCGACCTCAACGGTGACGGTGAGGTCAACATCGCCGACGTCAACGCAGTTATCGACATTATCCTAAGGAGCTAAGACAAAAGGCATTATATAACCTGAATCATACTTGGCGGAATGAGGCAACAACACCCTTATTCCGCCAATTATGTGATTAGAAGCATCGGTTATATGTCTTTCTCCGGTTGCAATTCATTGAAGGATATCACCTGTTTAGCTACAACACCCCCTGTTGTATACAGCGAAAGCTCCTTTTACTCATATGTTGATGACATTTATACCACCGCAACAGTCCATGTGCCCCAGGCGTCAATCACTGATTACGCTAATACCAGGGTGTGGAAAGATTTCACCCATTTCGTTGGCATCAGCGGTGGCTTGCAAGGCGATGTTGACGGCGATGGCCAGGTAACCATCTCGGATGTGGCCCGACTGATTGATTTGCTGCTGACGGGTGCAACCGAGGCCAGTGCTGCTGCCGACGTTGACGGTGACGGTGTTGTCACCATCTCGGACGTGGCCCGACTGATTGATAAGCTGTTCTAGTATACTCTAGATTTCAGCGAGTTAGCCACCAGATGCAAGTAGAGCATGGTTTATCATTTATCACGTCAATAGTTCAAATTCAAGATACAAGGCACAAACAACAAAAAACAAGCGGACAGGATTTGTCCGCTTGTTTTTGTTTGTTGTCAGTAAGACATTATGCCATTTTACTTCAGGCCGCGGTTGCGCAGCAGGGCCTCGGCAGTGGGAGCCTGGCCACGGAACTTCTTGTAGAGCTCCATGGGATCCTCGGTGTCGCCAGCCTCGAGCAGAGCACGATACTTGTCGGCAGTAGCCTTATCGAAGCAACCGGCCTTCTCAAATGCCATGTAGCCGTCGGCCTCGAGTACCTGCGACCACAGGTAGGTGTAATAACCGCAAGCATACTGGTCATCGGCAAAGATGTGCTTGAAGTAGGGGCTGCGATAGCGGAACTCGACGAGGGCGGGCATGTTGAGCTGAACTTTCACATCCTGCTCAAAGGCCTTCACGTCGATAGCCTTTGCCTCCTCGGGGGTCCAGGCTTTCTTGTGCCAGTACATATCCAGCAGGGCAGCACCAACGAGCTCGGTGGTCATGAAGCCCATGTTGAACTGGGCGCTCTCGTTGAGCTTCTGCACCAGGGTGTCGGGGATGAGCTCACCGGTCTTGTAGTGACGGGCGTAGTTCTTCAGCACCTCGGGCTCGAATGCCCAGTGCTCGTTGATCTGCGAGGGCATCTCGACGAGGTCACGGTCGGTGTTGGTGCCGGCCAGGCCGCGATACTGTACGCGGGTCAACATGCCGTGCAGGGCGTGACCGAACTCGTGGAATACGGTCTGTACCTCGTCCCAAGTGAGCAGCGAGGGAGTGTCGCCACTGGGAGGCGTCATGCTGGCCACATTGTAGATGATGGGACGGATGTTCTCGCCACCGTAGTTATAGGCCTCCTGCATGGCTTCCATCCATGCGCCCTGAGCCTTGACGGGACGGGGCAGGTAGTCGGTCATGAAGATGGCGAGGTGCTTGCCCTCGGCATCCTTCACGTCATAGACCTTAACCTCGGGGTGATACTTGGGAGCATCGGGCAGTTCCTCGAAGGTGAGGCCGTAGAGCTTGTTGGCGGCAAAGAAGATACCGTTCTTGACCACGCTGTCGAGAGCGAAGTAGGGACGCACGTCGTCCTCGCTGAAGTTGAATTTCTCCTTCTTCACCTTCTCGGCATAGTAGTAATAGTCGCAAGCCTCGATTTGGGCAGTGTCACCGTGCTCGGCAGCATACTTCTGCATGTCGGCCACTTCCTCGTCCACCTTCTTGATGGCGGGACGGAACAGGGACATCAGCAGATCCTCGGCAGCCTTGGGGGTCTTGGCCATGTAGGGATCGGTAGCATAGTCGGCATAGGTGTTGAAGCCGAGGAGGTTAGCCTTCTGCTGACGCAGGAGCAGGATGTGGCGGATGTTCTCGCTGTTGTCCCACTCGTCGCCATGGCTGGCGGTGGTGGTGTAGGTCTCGTACATCTGACGGCGCAGGTCGCGGCTGTCGGCATAGGTCAGCACGGCCAGGCGGGTCGAAGCGGTAGCGGTGAATGCCCACTGGCCCTTCTTGCCCTTGTCGGCAGCGAGCTTGGCGGCATTGTCGATGATGCCCTGGGGCAGGCCCTTGAGCTGCTCTTCCTTGTCGACGAAGAAGACGCAGTTGTCCATGTCGTGCATCACGTTGTTACCGAACTTGAGCTTGAATTCACCCAGCTTGCGGTTGATCTCCTTGAGGGTGTCCTTCTGGGCAGCGGTCAGCAGGGCGCCGTTGCGCACAAACTCCTTGTAGTACTTCTCGGTGAGGCGCTTCTGGATGGGATCCATGCCCAGCTTGTCGGCGTTGTCATAGACGGCCTTTACCTTGATGAACAGGCTGTCGTTCATGTACATGCCGTCGCTCTGAGCGGTGAGCTTGGGAAGGAGCACCTCTGAGAGCTTCTGCATCTCGGGGGTGTTGTCGCTGCTGCTCAGCGCATTGAATACTCTCGACACCTTGTCCAGGATGCGGCCGCTGTTGTCCAGTGCCAGGATGGTGTTCTCGAAGTTGGGCTCGGCCGTGTTCTTGATGATGGAATCAATCTCGGCATTCTGCTGCTCGATACCGGCATCAACGGCAGGCTCGTAGTCAGCATAGGTAATCTTGTCAAACGGCGGAATGCCGTATTCGTTCTCATACTCCGACATAAACGGATTGTTCTCGGTTGATTTTTTCTCGCTGCAGCTCACGAGCACGAGGGCTGCAAGTGCAAGAACGGTGAATAAAACTTTCTTCATCTCTTTTTGTAATTTAAATGGATAAAATGTTGAATTAATTGTCGATATCAAATTCTACCAGCAGCGGATAATGGTCGCTGCTGCCGCCCGCCAGGCGGTGGGCGTTGAGCGCAGTGATGTCACCGCGGTAGAGGACGTGGTCGATGCGGAACCGCAGTCCGTGACGGTTGTAGGTGTAGGCATAGCCTCGGCCCACATCGGCCCAAGCGTCAATCATGTCATGCCCCTTGATCACACGATAGGTGTGGGACGTGGAAACGTCGTTCATGTCGCCACACACGATAAGATTGGCTGGCGAGGCGTCGATGGCAGCCCTCACTGCGGCGGCATCGCTGCCACGCAGGGCAAACGAGCGTTTCATGCGCTCGATGGGCGACGGCTTGGCATCGGGGCTGACGCGCACACTCATGTTCTTGCCGAAGCTCAGGTGATAGGACTGCAGTCTGAAGTCCACAATCCTCAGTTGCTTGCCATTGGGCAGCTGCATGTCATAGGCACGTGCCAAATGGCTCGACTGGTCGCGGTTATAGCCCAGGACCGACCGCGCATTGCGGCATTCTCCCAAGGGGAACGTCGTGAACGGATATTTCGAAATCATGCTCAACCCCTCGTTGCTCTGGTAGGTGTAAGGGTAGCGGGACTTCAACTCGGCCATATAGGGCTTGAGCGACGGCACTTCGCTCCAGTCCACACCGCGGCAGCTGCCTTCCTGCAGGAGGACGACATCGGGGTTGGAATCAAGGATGAGTTTCATGGTCTTGGACGGTTCATTTCCCAGTTGCGGCTCGTTGTAATTAAACGCGAGCACGTTATAGGTCATCACCTTGAGAATCAAGGTCGTGTCGGCAGGAACCGGAGGACGGTTCTCGCTCGTGTTGAACGGCATGAAGATTTTGACGGTGGGCAACGAGATCAACAACGATAATGCAATCGCTGCTATCGCCACCCAGCGCCGCCACAGCACTGCCAGCACCAACAAAACAAACACAAGAATCAACATGGGCATGAATGCCAGCACCATGAAAGGAGCAGGGAAAAACCGCTGCGGATCGATATCGCCACTATAGGCACAGGCTATGAGCAGCAACGCTGCCACTGCCGTAATGATCTCAAAAGTCCATTTCTTTTTCTTCTTGCGTCGGTATGTGTTAGAATATGACATATATTATTTAATAATGTGTTTAAGGTTGCTAAATATGTGTTTATGGTTGTCGGCGGCGAGACGCCTTAAAGAGTTTATCCTTCTCCTCATCGGTCAAGGCATCATAGCCCGCAGCCTTGATTTTGCCCAGGATGATGTCCAGTTCCTCCTCGCTGACGGTGTCGGCAGGACGGGCACCGCGCGGTGCCTGCTGTGCCCCACCCTTAGCGTGGGTGGTGTTGCCAGCGCGTTTACTCTTGAAGTCGGGCATCTTGAACGAGCGCCCGTTGAACATGCCCACGATGCCATCGATGGCGGCATTGAGCGGACGCGTGATATCATGGCCGGCCCTGATGCGCAAGGCATAGATAGCTCCCACAATGGCGCCGCCAATGTGAGCGATGCTGCTCCCCAGGTTACCGCCCTCCATGCTCAGCAGGTCGATGGCTACCGTGACGATAGCGACCCACTTGAGCGAGACCTCACCCAGGAAAAGCAAACCGATTTTGTAGTTAGGTGTATAGACAGCCGTTGCCACCACAATGGCTATCACCGAGGCCGATGCGCCAATCAGGAAGTAATGGCCCATGGCCAAATGAGGCAACAGGTTATAGGCCAGCAGAAAGAGCAGGGCTCCACCCCATCCGCCCAGCAGATACACACCGGTGAGCTGCTTGGGCGAGAAGAATTCCATGAAGATGCGTCCCAGCCAGTAAAGCCACAGCATGTTGAACAGGATGTGCAACATGCCATAGTGGGCAAACATATAAGTCACCAGCGTCCAGGGCCGCCTTAGCAGCAGTCCCAGGTCACTGGACAGCTCCACCCATTGCAGCATCTGGTCGCCAGGTACATTAAACAACAATGCGCCCAGGGCCAGCAGATGCAACAACAAGAAGACGCCGATGTTGATGAAGATGAGCCTCAACAACATCGACCCCTGCAGGTAACTGCGCTTGATGTCATCAATAAAAGCCATTACCGCGCGACAGCGTACCGTTGTGTTTCCAATAGAGAATCAGGATAATGCCCGCCAGCATGCCGCCCAAGTGGGCGAAATGGGCCACGCCGCTCATCGTGTGCGAGACACCGAAGAACAGCTCAATCAAACCGTAGCCAAGCACCATCCACTTGGCCTTGATGGGGAACGGGAACGGAATGATGTACATGGACATATTGGGGAACAGCATACCGAAGGCCAACAAAATGCCGAACACGGCACCCGAGGCTCCGATAGTAACCAGTGAATTGTAGAAATCGTTCATCGTGAAGGCCGCATGTCCCTCGTTGATGGCCTTGATGATATCGGCCACCGAGCCGGCTGCGGGTCCCGACACACTGCTGGCAAGAATGCTTTGCCACGAGAACTGCCACACCAGCTCCTGGACCAGGGCAGCGCCCAAGCCGCAAGAGATATAATAAAAGAGGAAACGCTTAGAGCCGAACACTCTCTCGAGCAGGCTACCGAACATCCACAGTGAAAACATGTTGAAGAAAAGGTGGGTGAAACCGCCATGCATGAACATGTAGGTGAACAGCTGCACGGGGTTGAACTGGCTGCCTTTCCAGAAGTGGAGGCCCAGCCAGCGGTTCAAATCAATCATCCCCGTCTGCTCAAACACAAATGTGGCCAGCCACATGATGATGTTGATAACCAGCAAATGACGCGTTACGGGCATGATCGATGCCCAAAAAGAGCGATTATTATCTTGCATTGGATAAAGTCATGTTAACGATTAAAACTGCGCACAAAAATATAGAAAATGTCCCTATTTTCAGCGATTTTGGCCCTAAAAAAGCCAAAAAACACGTTTTTTCGCTGTTTTGGCGCAATTTTTTCGGCTTTTTTTTTGCAGAAACCGTTGTTATACTTATATTTGCGACAACAAAACAACTATTTATTTTATTCACTTAACTAATTTAATAAAAAACTTTACACTATGAACAAGACTGAATTAGTACAAGCTATCGCCGAGAAGGCCAATCTCACCAAGGTTGATTCCAAAGCTGCTCTCGATGCAACCCTCGATGCAATCACCGGTGCTCTGAAGAATGGTGAAAAGGTTGCTCTTATTGGTTTCGGCACCTTCCAGGTAGTTAAGAAGAATGCTCGTCAGGGCATCAACCCCGCTACCAAGCAGAAAATCAAAATCGCTGCCAAGAAGGTCGTTAAGTTCAAACCCGGTGCAGGTCTGGCCAACAAGGTTAACGCAAAGAAGAAATAAGTTGCTTGTACCACGACAGTCAAGGGCGTGACCCTTGAAAAAAGACTTTAGCCTGCCGCCTCCCGATTGAGGGATGCGGCAGGTGCTTTTTACCTGCCACGGCTGCGAAGTTTTATTTTTTTTTTAGAATTGTTGACGGCTTTTCAAGGATATTTTATTTAAATTTGTGGGTTAAAACAACAGACAACATTTTATATCACTAAAAACAGTAAAAGGCTTATGAACAAGATTTTTACCCAAACCCACTGGTTGCGTCGATTGATGCTTGCCACGGCGTGCCTGGCCACGGCAACGGCCCTGCAGGCGGCCAGCATCACCGTTGACGGCATCAACTACACGACCAACGCGACCAAGAAGGAGGCGACAATCGCCAAGTACACCATCATCAAAGCGACCGACACGACGCCCGCCGACACCCTTTTCTATAAGGGTGAGATTGTAATTCCCGAAAAAATCACCTACGAGGACGTCGAGTACACTGTGGTTGCCACTGCAGCCAACTCATTCCTTGACTGTAGGGAATTGACCAGTCTGACTCTGCCCTCGACTTGCGTGACCATTGCACGCAACACCTTCAAGGGGTGCTCGGCCCTCAAGGTCAGCCCTCTGCCCCCCACGGTGACCAGTGTGGGCTCTGGTGTGTTCAACGGATGCACCAGCTTGGAAGAAGTCACCATCTGGCCCGGCTGGACCAAGCCCGTGAGCGAGGAGTTCTCCAACTGCGACAATCTTAAGCGCCTCATCATCAGTGACGAAGGCGCAGCCGTGGTGATGAAAGTCAACGCCTTTGGTGCAACAGCCGAAGCCCGTACGGCACTCAAGAGCATCAACTACATCTACATGGGCCGCGACGTTGACGCCAGCGCCTATTCCAACGCCGAACAGCCCTTCCACAACATGAGCGGACTGCAAACTCTGATTATCGGCGGCGAGACCACAACGATCCAGGGCACGACCTTCCAGGGTTGCACGGCACTGCAGACGGTTACGTTCCTGAACGACAAAGTGACCAGCATCGGCACGAGTGCCTTCGCCAGCTGCACCTCGCTGACGAGCATCGACATTCCTCATGCCATCACCACCATCGAGCAGAGCGTATTCAACGGTTGCCGCAACCTGAAGAGCGTCACCATGGGCGACAATGTGACCAGCATCGGCATCACCGCGTTCTACAACACGGGGCTGACGTCGATCAGCTTCCCGAGTGCCCTGACCTCGATTGGCCAAAGCGCCTTCGAGAATTCCCAACTGAGTGGCAATATCGTGCTGCCCGACGCTTTGACAGCCATCGGCACCCAGGCATTTGCAGGGACCCAATTGACGGGCGTGACTATTCCCGCCAGCGTGACCAGCATCGGCCAAGGCGCCTTCGCCCCCATCCCCAACCTTGCCAACATCACCCTTGCCGAGGGCAACACCGCATTCAAACTCGACAATGGTGTGCTGCTCAATGCCGGCGGTACCCGCCTGCTGGTAACAGCCCACGAGGGCGAGATCGGCACCAGCTACAGCAATGCCACGGTGACCAGCATCGACAACTACGGACTGGCCTACGCTCCGTTTACGAGCGTTGACCTGCCCGCACTGACGACCATCGGCAACTACGGCTTTGCCTACAGCGACATCGAGAATTATACCCTGGCCAATAAAATCAACGTGGGCCAGAACGTGTTTGCCGGCTCGGCACTGCAGTCCATCGTCATTGCCGAGGGCCGCAACGAGATTCCCCAGGGCCTGTGTGCCGGTTGCACCAGCCTGACCAGCGTGTCGCTGCCCAGCACCACGACCAACATGATGCGCAACTGCTTTGAGGGCTGCACTGCACTCGAGACGATGGAAATTCCTGCCAACGTCAACTACATGGAGCCCGGCTCGGTTCCCGCCACCATCAAGGAGCTGCGCGTACTCAACGTCAACACGCCCGCGCTGGCAGCCGGCGTCTTTAACGAGGGTCAGGGCGACGTCATCTGCAAGGTGGCTCCTGAGTCGGTCGAGGCCTACAAGAACGCCAACCAGTGGCGTTACCTCAACATCGTGGCCGACGAGACCATCTCGGGCGAAGGCTCGACACTGGGTTGCCCCACAGGTCTGTACTTCGCCACCACGAGCGGTGACCTGATGTACAAGGACGAGAACGGCGACATCGTGAACACCAACTTCAATGCCGGTCAGCACGCCTTCACGCTGCAGAGCTACAAGAACCGCGTCTATGTCGCTGTAGCAGGTAAGAACTTCACCTATCAGGATCCCAACCAGCCCCTGGGCGACGGTGAACTCTTCTATGTGAACAACACCAACGGCATCTTCTACCGCGTGACCGTTCTCAACAATGTGGGCTATGCCCCCAGCGAGGACCCGTTCACTATGTTCATCGACAAGAACGAGAACAAGATCTACATCAGCGACCGCAACGTGGGTATCCACGAGCTGAATGCCGACACCACCGGCCTTTACGGTTCACAGCCGTTCCTGCTGCAGAACCAGTGGCTCCCCTACTACAACGACGAGATCAGCTGGGGCTCCATCACCGGCGGCTTTACCCAGGATAAGCACGGCATCTTCTGGATGAGCAAGAAGTTCAACGGCCTGTGCCTGCTGCGCTTCAAGAAGGGTGACATCTATCCCGACGGCGGACAGGGTCACACCAAGCACTACAACGCCCTGTTCAAGGACGCCATCATCAAGACCTTCTACCTCGACGAGGAGAACGGTTACCTGTACATGCAGGTACAGACCAATCCCAGCGGATGCGTGCCCGGTATCTACCGCATCGCCCTGAGCAAAATCGAGAACCTCGAGACTGGTGACGACGTGGAGGGCAACGAGAGCCTGCGCATCAGCGACTGCGAACTCATCGACGACTCGCCCATCAAGGTCGAGGGTGCCGAGGATAGCGGTGAGATTGCCAATGTCGCCCAAATCAACAGCGACGGCGAGTACATCTACTGGAGCTACATCGCTCCCGCCAGCGATGCCCAGGCCATCCGCAACAGTGTGCCCCTGGATGTGAACAACCCGTTGCACCACAGCGGTATCAAGTGCCTGCGCGCCAAGCCCAACGAGGACGGCACAATGCCTACCGAGGTCATGTTTGCCATCGAGGATGTTGAGGCCTACGGCGTGTGCGGTGATATCCAGTTCGAGCCCGGCACATCGCCCATCAAGGGTGACGTGAACGGTGACGATGAGGTGAACATTGCCGACGTCAACGCCATCATCAACGTCATCCTGGGAGGTGACGACGTATACGGTGGCCGTACCGACGTGAACGGTGACGGTGAGGTGAATATCGCCGATGTCAACGCCATCATCAGCATCATCCTGAACAGTTGATAAGAAGCATTATCAGCTCATTAATTATCAAAGAGCGCGGGCAGTCACGTCCGCGCTCTTTATATTATGATACCAGCCTCTGCCGGCGAGTAGATACAAAAAAAATGGATTAACCATTCTATCTCAACGACAGTAAAGTTAATCCGAAACTCTTTGATAAATCAAAATAGATTTTTCCCTTTTATGCGCTACAAAGATAGCATCATTTTTTTACATACAAAACTTTTTCGACTTTTTTTTAAAAAAAATCAGGAAAAAGGGCAATACGCACGTGATAGATTCTTGAAAGTGCCCTATTTCACGCGATTCTTGCCGTTATAGATGCGGTCCACAATCAGGGCAATCGCACCGTCACCAGTCACATTGCAAGCGGTGCCGAAGCTGTCCATCGTGATGTACAGGGCAATCATCACCGCCTGTTGCTCGGCAGTAAAGCCAAGAACGGACTGCAGCACACCCAGCGCGGCCATGATAGCGCCACCGGGCACACCAGGAGCTGCCACCATCATCACACCCAGCATGAGGATGAAACCGGTGAAATGGCCGATGTCGATTGAGAGGCCCTGCATGAGCATCAGCGCCACGGCACAGGCCGTAATCTTCATCGCGCTGCCCGACAGGTGGATAGTCGCGCACAAGGGCACGACAAAGCCCGCTATGCCCTCGCTCACGCCATTGAGCTTGGCCTGCTTGAGGGTCACGGGAATCGTTGCTGCCGATGACGAGGTGCCCAAAGCCGTGAAATAGGCGGGCAACATATTATATAATGCCTTGAAGGGATTGCGCTGTGAGATGGCGCCGGCAATGCAGTACTGGAGCACCAGCAGGAAGATGTGCATGGCAAAGATCACACCGATGATGGCCACAAACACATTGATGATGTGCCATGCCTGTCCCGTGAAGGACATATTCAGGAAAATGCCGAAGATGTACAGGGGCAAGATGGGAATCAGGGCCACCTCGATGGTCTTGGCAATGATATCGCGGAATTCATCGAACACCTTTTTCAGGTTGGGCGACTCAAAGAAGGCGATGCCCAGACCCATGACAAAGGCCGAAATGAGCGCACTCATCACGTCGAGCAGCGGCGGTATCTCGATAGTAAAGAAGGGCTTCAGCTCCTCGGCAGTAGCCACTGCCTGGGCTGCGTTGCCACGGTCGATGAGCGACGGGAAGATGCCCGTGCTGACGCCATAGCTCAAGTAGCCCGAGAACACCGTGTCGCCATAGGCAATGAGGGCCGTAATCAGCAACAGTTTGCCGGCTCCCTTGCCGATGTCGGCAATAGCGGGCGTTACCAGTCCCACGATGATGAGCGGAATCAGGAACGAGAGGAAATGGCTGAATACACTGTTGAACGTCACAAAGACCC
This sequence comes from uncultured Bacteroidales bacterium, assembly GCA_902793405.1. GTDB lineage: Bacteria > Bacteroidota > Bacteroidia > Bacteroidales > Muribaculaceae > Sodaliphilus. The sequence continues at coordinate 41,687 of CADBDH010000018.1, forward strand.
TGACTGCCCAGTCAGGGAAAAACAATCCGCACAGCACACCCAGGATGATGGCGATGATAATGCGCGGCAATAGACCTATTTTGAGCTTTTTCATGTATTGAATATGGATTATTGGTTAAATTTGCGCAAAGGTAATATTTTTTGGTGTATTTTTGCGTTATTAAACAATGAGTATGACAGAAATCATCAGATATGACGCCTCGATGGCAGCCCGATGGGACGAATTTGCGCGCCTGAGCCGCAACGGCACACTGCTGCACCAGCGCGGCTACATGGACTATCACAGCGACCGTTTCAAGGATTGCTCGCTCATCGCCATGCGCGAGGGCAAGCTGTGCGCCCTGCTGCCTGCCTGTGCCGACGGCGACACGCTGTGGTCACACCGCGGCCTCACCTACGGCGGCTGGCTGGTGCCGCTCAAGCACTTCGACGCCACGGTAATGATCGAGGTCATGGACGCTGCCTGCCAGTGGATGGCCGACAAAGGCATCAAGCGGCTGGTTTACAAGTCCGTGCCGCACATCTACCATCGCTACCCGTGCGAGGAGGACCTCTATGCCCTGTTCCGTCACCAGGCCAGGCTCATCGAGACCAATATCTCGACAACCATCGACCTGGCGTGCCCGCTGCCCCTGGACCGCGGCAACAAGAGCGGCGCTAACGCGGCACGCAAGGCGGGCATCCAAGTGGGCCCCAGCGACGATTGGCAAGGCTACTGGAACCTGTTGTCGTCGTTGCTCGACGAGCGTTACGGCACCCGTCCGGTGCACACCCTCGACGAGATGCGGCTGCTGCAAGGGCGTTTCCCCAACGACATCAGGCTCTACACCGCCACGCTCCATGGCGAGCTGCTGGCCGGCGTGGTCATGTATCTGTCACAGCCCGTTGCACACTGCCAATACATCGGCGCATCGCCCCAGGGCAAGGACAGCAAGGCCTTGACGCTGCTGTTCGACTACCTGATTGGCGAGGCCACGAAATCGGGCTACCGCTATTTTGACTTCGGCATCTCCAACGAGGACCACGGCCGCTACCTGAACGAGGGCCTCGTGCGCCAAAAGTCCCGACTGGGTGGCCGCGGCATCGTGTACAACACCTTTGAAATCGACCTGTAATCATTATAATTATTAGTGGCAGGCAAGCAAAGCAACATATCACGCATGGCGATGAAGGCAATGGGCCTCTTTGGCGGGGTCCAGGTCGCTGGCATCCTGTGCTCCATTATCCGCACCAAGCTTGTCGCCCTGTGGATAGGTCCCGTCGGCATCGGCCTGTTCGGCCTGTTCAACAATGCCCTGGAGATGATCTCGACAGGCACCAACCTGGGCATCCGCTCCAGCAGTGTGCGCGACATCTCCCAGGCCATGGACCGCAGCGACAAGAGTCTGATTGCGCGCATGGTCACCGTGGTGCGCAAGTGGTCGATGTGGCTGGGACTGGCGGGTGCACTTCTCACCCTCATGCTCGCCCCCTTGCTGAGCCAGGTCACCTTTGGCGACAGTATGCACATCTGGGGTTTTGTCGCCTTGAGTGTTGCCGTGCTGCTGCAAGCGTTGACCAATGGCGAATATGCTGTGCTTCAGGGCACTGCGCGACTCAAGCGGCTGGCCAGCGTGACCCTGTGGGGAACGGTGGTCGGCCTGGCGGTATCTGTCCCGCTGTTCTACCTGCTGCGTGAACGCAGCATCCTGCCGTCAATCCTGGCCTATGCCCTGGCGCTGGCGGCATTTGCATGGGTATTCCGCAACCGCGACTACGCTCCAGCTACGGTGAGCCGCCGCGAGACATTCGACATGGGCAAGGGCTTCGTCCGATTGGGCATCTACATGACCCTGGGCAACTTTGCCACCATCCTGGCCAGCTATGCCTTCAATGCCTGGCTCAACGTGAATGCGGGCACCGAGCAAGTCGGCTTCTACCAGGCCGGATACACCCTCATCAACAAATACACGGGCCTGATACTCACCGCCCTGGGCATGGAGTATTACCCCCGCCTGGCCAAGGTGGCCGACAGCCGCCAGCGGTTGCGTGCCTTTGTGTCACAGGAAATCAACGTCGCCATTGCCGTAATGGCCCCTGTGGTGGCGCTGTTCATCCTGCTGCGCGAGGTGGTGGTGTGGCTGCTGTACACCCCCGACTTCAATGTCGTCCTGACGTTTGTGTCATGGGGAATGATCGGCACCGTGCTGCGCACGCTATCGTGGTGCCTGGCCTTCACCATCCTGGCCAAGGGCGACGGCAAGACCTACCTGTGGACCGAGGTGGCCAGCGCCGTCATCAACCTAGTGCTCAACATCGTCTTCTACCGCTGGTGGGGACTCACAGGACTGGGTATTGCCTTCCTGGTGTCCTACCTGCTCTATACGCTCATCATCGCCGTGGTGTATTTCAAGGTTTACCGCCTGAGCGTGACCCGTGCCAGCCTCTATAACCTGCTGTGGACTCTCGCCGTGGCAGCAGCCGTGATGGCCGCCATGGAGGCAGGGCAAACCGTGGTTGCTGCCGTTATCACTGCCATCAGCATCGGCATCGCTGCACGGCAAATCATCGCATTGTGGCGAAGATAAGCGACAGCATCACCGAAAACCGTTGGTTATATCCTTTATATCGGTTAATTTTTAATAATTAGGACGGAATTTATTAACAAAGATGCGTCCTAATTTGATTTTTATATATACCTTTGCAACGTTAAATGAATATTAACCGCGGGGGATCTCAACAGCTTATTGAGATTCTTCTAATTTTTTGAATCTTAAAAATTAAAAAAAAACACAGTATTTAGCATGGCTATTACTTACATGACACAGGAAGGTTACGACAAGAAGATGGCAGAGCTTTCCCATCTTGAGAATGTCGAACGACCCGAGGTTGTCCGCGCCATTGTTGAGGCTCGTGACAAGGGTGACCTTTCAGAGAACGCAGAATATGATGCCGCCAAGGAACGCCAGGGCATGCTCGAGGCCAAGATTGCTGAGCTGAAGTCCCTTATTGCATCGGCACGCATCATCGACGAGAGCAAAATTTCGACCGACGAGGTGCAACTGCTCACCAAGGTGACCATCCGCAACCTCAAGAACAAGGCCAAGGCCACCTATACCATCGTCACCGAGACCGAGGCCAACCTGCGCGAGGGTAAGATCTCTGTATCCACCCCCATCGCCAAGGGTCTCATGGGCCACAAGGTGGGCGACAAAGTGGAAGTGCAGGCTCCTGCCGGCTTGATGAAGTTTGAAATCCTGAAAATCGAAGTATAAGATTATGGCAACCATTTTCAGCAAAATCGCTGCTGGCGAAATACCCAGCTATAAAGTGGCCGAGGACGACCGCTACTACGCATTCCTCGACATCAACCCCATGGCCAAGGGCCACACCCTGGTCATTCCCAAGCACGAGGTGAACTACATGTTCGACCTCGACGAGGAAGAGTATGCCGGCCTGTGGGCATTTGCCCGCAAGGTGGCCATGGCGCTGGAGCAGGCCGTTCCCTGCAAGCGCATCGGCATCGGTGTTCTGGGTCTTGAAGTGCCCCACTGCCACATCCACCTCGTGCCCCTGCAGAGCGAGAAGGACATGGCTTTTGGCGGTCCCAAACTGACCCTGCCGGCCGAGGAGATGCAGGCTATTGCCGCTGCCATCGCAGCCAAGCTCTAAGGTTTACCGACCTATTAAAACCACAAATCAGGCGCTGGTCCGTTTTCATGGGCCGGCGCTTTGATTATTCCACCAAATACAAGTACCTTTGCAGACCGAAAACCATTATTGATAATGAATACGATTTGGATTGTATTGCCCATCTTGACACTGCTCATGTTCGAGCTGGGCCTGAACCTGAAGATTGAGGATTTCAAACTATTCAAAACACGTCCCAAGCCCGTGCTGGCAGGCTTGATCGGGCAAATCATCATTTTGCCCTTGCTGGCATGGCTCATTGGCAAGGCCTTCGGGCTGGAAGCCATCTTCCTGATTGGCTTTGTGCTCATCGCGTGCTGTCCCGGCGGCAGCTCGTCCAACGTGTTCTCGATGCTGGCCAAGGGCGACGTGGCCCTGTCGGTGTCGCTCACGGCGTGCAGCAGTATCATCACCCTGGTGACCGTGCCCCTGATTATGGAATGGGTGACCAAGGCTGTAGGCAGTGCCGTGATGGTGCATCTGCCTGTGGGCAAGCTGGTGATGCAGAACCTCGTGCTCATGTTCCTGCCCATCGCAGTGGGTATTGCCGTGCGCAAGAAATGGGCCAAAGCCGCCGACAAGATGCACAACATCCTGTCGCGCATTGCCTTCCCTGCCCTCATTTTCCTGGCCACCGTATTCTTTATCCAGAACCGTGACGCCATCATCGACAGCTTCGGGCAACTGGGTCTGTCGATCAGCGTGCTCATCCTGCTGGCTATGGGCAGTGGTGCCCTGTTGTGCCGCGGGATGCGCCTCACGGGTCAAGAACGCCGCACCATCATCATCGAGGTGGGCATGCAGAATGCCGCCCAGGCCATCGCTATCGCCAGCAGCCCGCTGGTGTTCAACAACGACGTCATCGCCATCCCGGCCATCATCTATGCCTTGATGATGAACGTCATCCTCATCACCTACGTCGCTGTAGTGAAGAACCGGTAAATTTTATCTTTTTCCTTAATCGCGGAAGACGATATCGTAGTGGCGGGACTCATCTTCAAACCTGCCGCCACCATCGGTCTTCAGATGCCATGCCGCCTCGTTGTTCCACAACTCGGGGCGGACTTCGTTTTCACCCTTCTTGATGGAAGTGATGTATTTCCAGAACGGAACGATCAGTTCCTCACGGTACAGCCCCGACCATTCGTTATCGACCACCAGCACCTGTTCAGGCGCCAGCACGGCAACGTTGCAGCTATCAGCCTCATAGTCAGTGCTCACGCTGTCATTCTCAATGATGGTATAGCCCTTGTAGGACGAGGTCATGATTTCCTTGTACATGGCCACCGTGACCGTGTCGGTCGACTTGTTGTATATCTTGAAATCAACCGACGACATGGGGTCGCACGAAACGAGCGACAACACGACGGCCAGAAAGGCCATCCACAGGGTTATATTGATTCTGTTCATTCTATTAATTCCGTTTCGGGATTATCCACTCTAATACTACTAACGTCTACTCCACCCGTTTTCTTGCATTGCCCACCGAGAAAATCGCGGTTACGGCGGCATAGCCGCCGTCCACGGGACATTGACGGACCCGAGTAGTACCAAACCCCGTGGCGATGAGGGGATTTTTCGTTAATAAAACTTATTGTTGAGGGGTGGTGGCACGGTGTTTGCGGGATTTTTAGTAAATTTGCAGGTTAATACGCAGATTTTTAGAAAACAGAATGTCACAAGACAAGCAGAATCAGATAGAAGAGCCCGCCATGGATGCGGTTCAGCAGCAGCAACAGCCTGCAGGCAGCGACTTTGGCGGCTATGAGAAGCTCATCACGCTTTCGCCGCGTGAGCACATCCGCCAGCGCCCGGGCATGTACATCGGCAAGCTGGGCGACGGCTCCCAGGATGACGACGGTATCTACGTCCTCATCAAGGAGGTCATCGACAACAGTATCGACGAGTTCAACACGGGCTATGCCAAGCCCAACATCGACATCGACGTGGTAGACGGCATGGTCACCATACGTGACTACGGCCGCGGCATCCCCCTGGACCAGGTCAAGGACGCGTCCAGCAAGATGAATACCGGTGCAAAATATGACACGCAGACCTACAAACGCTCGGTGGGTCTGAACGGTGTGGGCATCAAGGCGGTGAACGCCCTGTCCACCGAGTTCTACATCCGCAGCGTGCGCGACGGGCAGTGCTCGTCGGTGCTCTACAGCGAGGGTCTGGTCAAGGAAGAGAGCGGCATCGTCACCGCCAGCGAGGGCGAGGATAACGGCACGCTCGTGCGCTTCAAGCCCGACAACAGCATCTTCAAGAACTACGAGTTCCGCGAGGAAATCATCGAGCAGATGATCAAGAACTACTCTTACCTGAACACGGGCCTGACGCTCACGTTCAACGGCAAGAAGTACCACTCGCGCAACGGTCTGAGCGACCTGGTGAAAGAGAACATGACCAACGACCCGCTGTACCCACTGATGCACTTCACGGGCGACGACATCGAGGTGGTCATCACCCACGCCGCACAGCTGGGCGAGGAGTTCTACTCGTTTGTCAACGGCCAGCACACGACGCAGGGCGGTACGCACCAGAGCGCCTTCCGCGAGGCCCTGTCGAGGACCATCAAGGAGTTCTACGGCAAGAACTTTGAGTACAGCGACATCCGCAACGGCATCGTCGCCGCCATCAGCATCAAGGTCGAGGAACCCGTGTTCGAGTCACAGACCAAGATCAAGCTGGGCAGCAGCATCATGTGGAAAGACGGCCCCACCATCTACAAGTACATCAACGACTTCATCAAGAAGGAGCTGGACGACTACCTGCACAAGGCCCCCGAGACCGCCGAGGTGCTGCTGAAGAAAATCCAGGATAATGAACGCGAGCGCAAAGCCATCGCCGGCGTAAGCAAACAGGTGCGCGAAAACGTCAAGAAAGCCACCCTGCACAACGACAAGCTGCGCGATTGCCGTGTCCACTTCAACGACACGCGCGCGCCCAAGGACAATGACCGCCGCGACGAGACCAGCATCTTCATCACCGAGGGTCTGAGCGCAAGCGGCTCTATCACCAAAATCCGCGACGTGGAGACTCAGGCCGTCTTCTCGCTGCGCGGCAAGCCGTTGAACACCTACGGCCTCGACCCCAAGAGGGTCATCATCAATCAGGAGTTTGCCATGCTGCAGTCGGCTCTCAACATCGAGGACGGCATCGACGGCCTGCGCTACAACAAGGTCATCATCGCTACCGATGCCGATGTCGACGGCATGCACATCCGCCTGCTGCTGTTGACCTACTTCCTGCAGTTCTGTCCCGAGCTCATCAAGACGGGACACCTCTTCATCCTGCAGACGCCCCTCTTCCGCGTGCTCAACAAGAAGGACGCCAAGCGCAAGAACCGCTCAACCAAGCGCGAGGCCAAGCCGCAGAAGGTAGAGACCTACTACTGCTACAGTGACGAGGAGCGTCTGGCCGCCCTCGACAAGCTGGGCGATGCTGCCGAGATTACCCGATTCAAAGGTCTGGGTGAAATCTCGCCCGACGAGTTCAAGGACTTCATCGGCCCCGAGATGCGTCTCGACCGCGTGAAGCTGAGCAAGGACGACTCGGTGAAGCAGATGCTCGCCTTCTTCATGGGCAAGAACACCATGGAGCGCCAGAATTTCATTATTGACAACCTAGTGAACGAAGATGATGAAGACATCACAGTGCATTGATAACGAAGGCAAGCGCGTAGCGCTGTTTCCCGGCTCGTTTGACCCCTTCACACGCGGCCACGAGTCCATCGTCAGGCGGGCGTTGCCGCTGTTCGACAAGTTTATTATCGCCATTGGTGTGAACGCCGACAAACACTCCTACATGACCATGGAGCAGCGCAAGGCGTTGATCGAGAGCGTCTTCGGCGACGACGAGCGTGTGCAGGTCATCGCTTACAGCAACATGACCGTCGAGGTGGCCCGCGAGGTGGGCGCCCAGTTCATCGTACGCGGCGTGCGACTCATCCAGGACTTCGAGAACGAGAAGCACCTGGCCGAGGTGAACCGCGACCTGACAGGTATCGAGACCATCCTGCTCTATACCTTGCCCGAGTACAGCCACATCAGCAGCAGCATCGTGCGCGAGCTGGCGCGCTATGGCCAGGACGTGAGCGCTTACCTGCCCGAGAACGCCGACCTGAAACAGTTGCCGTAAACACTTGACAGTTAACAGATAGCAATGGTTATTAGATGGGCTTCCGGTCAACCGGAAACCCAGAACAAAAAAATTCAGAATACAGAAGTAAATGAAAAAGATATTATTTGCCGTCACAATGTGTATGGCACTGTCTTTTACCACTACAGCCCAGAGGTCGATGCCTCAGGCGCTGCAAAAGCTGCTGAACGCCGAGTATGCCATCTCAAGCCTGTATGTGGACTCGGTCAACGAGGATAAGCTTGTCGAGGAAGCCATCAAGGGCATGCTCGAGAGCCTGGACCCCCACTCTTCCTATACCGACGCCAAGGAGACCAAGGAGCTCGAAGAACCCCTGCAGGGCGAATTCAGCGGCGTGGGCATCCAGTTCAACATGAACAAGGACACCCTCTACGTCATCCAGACCGTTCCCGGCGGCCCCAGTGAACGCGTCGGCGTGCTGGCTGGCGACCGCATCATCTACGTCAACGACACCATTATCGCGGGCGTGAAGATGAAAAACAGCGATATCCAGAAGCGCCTGCGCGGCAAGAAGGGCACCAACGTCACCATCAAGGTGAAGCGCCCCGGCGTGAAGGAGCTGATCACCTTCCGCATCACGCGCGACAACATTCCCCTGCACAGCATCGATGCCCAGTACATGCTCGACGAGCGCACGGGATACCTGCGCATTTCACGCTTTGGTGCCAAGACCCACGAGGAGATGATGGACGCCCTCGAGGAACTCAAGAAACAAGGCATGACACAGCTCGTCATGGATCTGAGCGACAACGGCGGCGGCTACCTGAATGCCGCCATCGACATGTGCAACGAGTTTCTGGACCGTGGCCAGCTCATGGTCTATACCGAGGGCGACAACTCACCCCGCAACGAGGCCAATGCCAACGGCTGGGGCGAGCACAAGGACCTGCACATGGTGGTTATGGTCAACCAGTACTCGGCATCGGCCGCCGAAATCTTTGCCGGCGCCATGCAGGACTGGGACCGTGCCGTGATTGTGGGCCGCAGGACCTTTGGCAAGGGACTGGTGCAGAGGCCGTTCAAGTTTGAAGACGGCTCGATGATGCGCCTGACCGTTGCCCGCTACTACACGCCCAGCGGCCGCTGCATCCAGAAGCCCTACAGCCGTGGCGACAAGAAGGCCTATGAGAAAGAGCTGCTCGACCGTGCCAACGAGGGCGAATACTACAGCCTGGACAGCATTCAGATCAATGACACCGTGCGCTACACCACCCGCCTGAACCACCGCACCATCTACGGCGGCGGTGGCGTCATGCCCGACGTGTATGTGCCCCTCGACACCACCGAGTATTCCACCTACTACCGTGACCTGAGCGCCAAGGGCATCCTCAACCAGTTTGCCATCAAGTATGTGGACAAGAACCGCAAGAGCATCGCCAAGCAGTATAGCTCGGTCAACGCCTTCGATCGCGGCTTTGTCGTGACCGACGAGATGATGCGCGACCTCATCGCCATGGGCGAAGGGGACAGCATCAAATATGACGAGGAGAAATACCGCACCAGCGAACGGCTGCTCAAGGACATCGTCAAGGGACTGATTGCCCGCGACGTGTATGGTGACCAGAGTGCCTACAGCATCGTCATCAACCACCGCAATCCCGACCTGAAGGCCGCCCTCGACATCCTGAACGACCGCGAGCGTTTCGACCGTCTGCTGCGCGAAGGCAATCCCGAATACGAGCGCCTGGTCAAGAAAACGGAGAAGTAATTTGATTAACCACGAATAAAAAACAGCACATGGCCATTGGTCATGTGCTGTTTTTCATTTTCACCCCAAAACGCATGTGTCGTCCCTAACGGGACTTTATCTAATATTATGCCATTTCACAGGGGTTTCGTTCGGCTTCGCCTCACTACACCCCTGCCTAAACCATTACGTCCCTAACGGGACTACTTCGCCATTCTCCCTGTTACCGATACCAATTCGCACGACGTTAAAGCCCGTTAGGGCTGACATGGTTTTGAAGTGACCCCAAAAAGTTGGACGGGTTATTGATTAAGGAATAGAGTTCGGTATTGCACCGGGCTCTTTCCATTTAACCGTAATTTGATTCTTTTA
>CADBDH010000019.1 GCA_902793405.1 uncultured Bacteroidales bacterium
TGTTCGTTTCCATTGCGGTTGGTGTCATTAGATTAAACTCTTGATGCGATTGATACACTGACGCAAGTACTTATAGACGGCGCCCACGCTCATGTCAAGACGTGTGGCGATTTCCTGGAAGGTCAATTCCTCGTCAAAGCGCAGGCGGAAAATGGTCCGTTGCGGCTCCTCGATTTGGCCATCGACGATGGCATTAATCCGGTCAAGTTCGGCCAGCACTTCCTCGATAGGACGCGTATCATCCGCCTCGTCCAGTGGCTGGAGGTGCTTGAAACGTTCACGCAACTGCATTTTCCTGATGTGGTTGAGGCAGCCGTTGCGCACGGCACTCATCAAGTAGGCCTCGGTCTTGTTGCCCGTCATCTGGTACTCGTTCTCCAGCAGGCGGGCAAACACGTCCTGGACCACGTCCTGGGCCTCGGCATCATCGTGCAGCAAGGTTCTGGCCAGATGTATCATCTTGCCGTAATGTTGCCTGAACAGGCCCTCAAGTATACTCTTGTCATTCATATCAGTATCGTCTCTCTATATCAATGACACATGAACGGTGCGTTTTTTCACACCCAAGTGAAACTTTTTTCATAAATCAACGATTCCATGACAAAAGTATTGTAATTCTGATGCCCTGACAATACCCAATCGGGTATTACGCAGTCAATCATAAGGTAATAGCGACTAAAAACGGCTGCCCCAAAAGACAACCGAGATAAGGCCCAAATGGTATGCGCTGGCGCTTGTCGCCATGTTATAAGTATTGGAAACTCTTGTGAAACAGCTTGTTGATAGCTGTGTTGTGTCACGATGTGGTGAAGCTTACGGCCTGTAGGAATTACAAAAAAAAAGAGCCGCTTGATGGTTGTTTATCAACTGTTTGGCGGTTCTTCTTTTTATGATAGTCCCTAGAAACCAAAGTTTCTACAGCTTGTGTCCATTGTTGCGGCTCTTTTTGGGGCCGTTTGTCGTAGATATAATTCTGTTCGATATAAAATCTTAACCTATGCCCCTTGGCGCTCGTGTAACTAATGCGTATTTAATAATGGATTAAAATTCGAAACCAACTCGAAGTCCGGCAAAGCCGAAGTCTAGATGTTCGTCATAATAGTAGTCAGAAAGCTCTTTTCGTTGATAGGTGTAGCCTGCAGCAAGGCTCAGTTTCTTGATGCGGCATCCCACACCTAGATAGGCGTAGAGGCCACGGCAATCATCAGTTACACTATAACCAACGCGAGTGTCGAGAAATGGAGACACTTTCGCGTTCACAAAGTCAAAACGGATGGCTCCGTATATCGGCAAGAGGAACCCTGTCTCGAACTCATCATAATATTCGTTATCGTATAGGGTCAACGTGGGAGCACATCCAGCACCGATGAAGAAGAAACGATTGACCTGATAGCCTGCAGTAAATGATGGCATCAGCAACAAGTTGTCTTCAGCATCACCAAAGCCACCATGGAATCCCAAGTCTATAAATCCCCTAAAGCCTGATTTCAAATAATCCCCTGAGTCGTATTCTTGTTCTTTGTTCTGACTTTTTTCCTCATTCTGTGTCTTTTCCTCGTTGACGATACGGTCAACTTCATTCATGTCAAATACGAAAAGACTACCGTCCTGGGTCTGAATCTTTACAGACCCGTTAGGAATCACCTCTATGACCGAACCTTTGATGATGCTGCCGTTCTTCAAGTAAACAACATCGCGCGCCATCATGATAGTTCCCATGGTGGCAAATAATAATACAGCTAATGTTACAAATAATCTCTTCATGTCTAATATGTTGTTTTTGTCAGTGTCTATTGTAGTATTAAAACTCGCAAATGTACCACTTTTTCCTAATTTGTAGTGTTTTTTGCTCGTTTTCTTTAAATAATCACATTCTATTGTGCTTTTCCGCTTTGCAGCCGAAAACACTCTAACACTTATATACTATCTAACCTGCTACCGAGACGGTACAATTTGACAAATAGGTCAGAAATGCAACCGAGATGAGATCATTATGGCAAGTAATGATTAAAGAATTGAGACGCAACCAACTGATTTTTCAGTTGATTGCGTCTCAATATGTGTATATGGTTCTAATTGACGATTAGCGCAGGGTGAAGGGGAGGCGCTGGACGTCGCGGCTGTTGGGGCCGATCATGGCTTCGAATTGGCCGGGTTCGCAGACGTATTCCAGGTCTTTGTTGTAGAACTTGAGCAGGTCGGCGTTGATGGTGAAGGTGACGGTGCGGCTCTCGCCGGGTTTGAGGCTGATGCGCTCAAATCCCTTGAGCTCCTGCACGGGACGGGCAATGCTGCCCACCATGTCGCGGATGTAGAACTGCACAACTTCGGTTCCTTCAACTTTGCCGGTGTTGGTGACGGTGACGGTTGCATTGATTGTGCCGCCGGCATTCATGGCGTTGCTGCTCAGCGTCATGGGGCTGTACTCAAAGGTGGTGTAGCTCAGTCCGTAGCCGAAGGGGAATAGCGGGCTGTTGGGGACGTCCAGATAATTGGTGGTGAACTTGGTGAACCACTGGGGATTGGGACGGCCCGTGTTCAGGTGGTTGTAGTAGATGGGAATCTGGCCCACGTTGCGGGGCATGGTGACGGTGAGTTTGCCGCTGGGAGCGACGTCGCCGAAGACGACGTCACAGATGGCGTCGGCTGCCTCGCTGCCGCCAAACCACACGTTGAGGATGGTGGGGATGTTCTCGACTTCCCAATCCATGACTGTGGCGCGGCCCGAGAAGTTGAGCAGGACGATGGGTTTGCCGGTAGCCTTGAGGGCGGTGAGCAGGTCCTTCTGGGCATCGAGGATGGACAGGTCGCTGCGCGAACTGCTCTCGCCCGACATCTCGCTGGGTTCGCCCATGGCGGCAACAATCACGTCACACTCCTGGGCAATGCGCACGGCCTCGTCGCGCATCACGTCAACAGGACGGTTGTCGCGCATCTCGCGGCCGAACATTGTCGAGTTCTTCTCCAACTCGGCATCATAGCACACGTTGCAGCCCTTGGCATACATCACCTCGGCCTTGTCGCCCACAGCGCGGCGCATGGCCTCGAGCAGGGTGCTGTAACGGTCGCTGGCGGCGGCCACACTCCAGGTGCCGGGCATGTTGGCGCGGGTGTTGGCCAAGGGACCCACGAGGGCGATTTTGCCCGTGCGCTTGAGCGGCAGCACGTTGTCCTTGTTTTGCAGCAGGACAAAGGTCTCGGTGGCCAGTTGGCGTGCTGCGGCACGATGTTCGGCGGTATAAACCTCCTTCTTGGCGCGCTTGGCGTCCAGGTAGCGGTAGGGATCCTCAAACAAGCCCAACTTGTATTTAGCCTCCAGGATGCGGCGGCAGGCCTTGTCAATGTCGGCCATGGTCACCTTGCCCTCGTTGAGTGATTTCTCGAGCGTGCCCAGGAAACCGTCGGCCACCATGTCCATGTCGGTGCCTGCCTTGAGAGCCAGGGCCGAAACCTCCTGCAGGTCGCCCATGCCGTGGTGGATCATCTCGCTGATGGCTGTGTAGTCGGTCACAACAAAGCCGTCAAACCCCCAACGGTCGCGCAGCACCTCGGTCATGAGCCAATGGTTACCTGTGGCGGGAATATAGTCAATCACGTTGAATGATGTCATGAAACTGCCTGCTCCGGCATCCACACCGGCCTTGTAGGGCGGGAAATACTCGTTGAACATGCGCACGTGGCTCATGTCCACAGTGTTGTAGTCGCGGCCTGCCTCGGGAGCGCCGTAGAGGGCGAAGTGCTTGACGCATGCCATCATCGTGGCCTTGTCGGTCAGGTCGGTGCCTTGGTAGCCCTCAATCATCGCACGGCAGATGGCCGAACCCAGGAACGGGTCCTCGCCGTTGCCCTCGCTCATGCGTCCCCAGCGGGGTTCGCGGCAGATGTCCACCATGGGACTGAAGGTCCAGCAGATGCCGTCGGCCGTGGCTTCGATCGAGGCGATGCGTGCCGAGTTGCGGATGGCATCCATGTCCCAACTCATCGACAGGGCGAGCGGGATGGGGAATACCGTCTCATAGCCGTGGATGACATCCATACCGAAGATGAGGGGGATGCCCAGGCGGCTCTGTTTCACTGCCACCTCCTGCAAGGCGCGAATGCTCTGCACGCCCTTCATGTTGAACAGGCCGCCCACTTGTCCGGCCTTGATTTTGCCGACCACGTCGCCGCTGACCGTCGAGCCGGTGATGATGTCACCGGTAACGGGCAGGTTCAATTGTCCAATTTTCTCCTGCAGGGTCATCTTGCCCATCAGGTCGTCCACGAACTGTTTCATCTTTGCTTGGTCAACAGCGTGGGCCGTCAAGGCTGCAAAGGCCACTGCCAGTGTGGTTAAAATGCTTTTGAATCTCATCATATTGTTAGTTTTTTAGTTGTTTGTATCTATTATTACTTGTTTGTATCTCGGGGTAGCAATATGGGTGAAGCCCAGTTTGTCGAGGCCTTCCCGTACCTCGGGACACCTCATAAAGAGTTTCCACAGCAATCCCGTGCGGTAGTTCTCAATCATCGGGGCGATGGTGCACTGGTCGATGGCGAGGTAGCGGGGCAGAGTCCAACCGCTCGCTGGGCTGAAGGCGTCATAGAAACCGTATTTGCCCCAGATGGACTCGCCACGGGCATAGAATCCCTTGAGGGCCGCCATACTCTGCTCGGGCGTGTAGGGGAACGAGGACAATGCGGCCGTGGGCGTAATAACACCCAGGTCATTGCTGGGACTGTGGGCCGAGTAGCCCTCGACCGAGTAACTGGCGGTCAAGCCCCAGCAGTCGGGGCCATAACCCGTATATTTCTTGGGATTATCCACACAGTACTGGTAATTGCTCATGGCATGGTTGCGCACCACATTCCAGTAGTCGGCATACTGGTCTTTCAATTCCCGTGGGTCCAAGCCAATCCAGCTATAGTGTGCCCAGAAGAGCGGACCGCCCGTCTGCTCGGCACCGTTGTGTTTCAGTTCCAACGGGTAGCCATAGGGAGCCGCATCACTCTTGATGCCGCCGCTGCGGGCCCATCCTTTGTGATAGCACGAGGTGGGCACGGTGTGGGTGGAAGACGCTGCTGCCAGCACATAGACGATGAGGCACTCGTTGTAGCCCTCGAGCGGGAAGTTCATCTCCCACTCATACTCGGGCGACCAGTGCCAATAGATGACGTCCTGTCCACCGCGGGTGTACCAGTCAAACTCCATGCCTTCCCACAGGGCATTGATACGCTTTACAAGGTCCTTCTCAGCATCGTTGTCGCGATTGAGGTACTGTCGGGCGCACAGCAGTCCCTGCATCAGGAAGCAGCTCTCAACTAGGTCACCGCCATTGTCTTTTTGGCCGAAGGGTTTCACCTTGCCCGTCGGACCGTGCAGCCAGTGGGGCCACACGCCGTGGAAACGGTCGGCACGCTCCAGGAAGCCCACGATGCGCGTCAAGCGCTCAACGCCCTGGTCGCGGGTGATGAAACCGCGTTCCATGGCTACCACCAGTCCAGCGATGCCAAATCCGCTGCCACCCGTGGTGACCACGTCCTGGTCGTGTTCGGGGTACTGGCCGTCGAGGTGGATGCGCTCGCGTGCAAGGCCCGAAATGGGCTCCGCCCCATCCCACATGTAGTTGAAGTGGACGCGTTCGATGTAATCGAGCATAGCATCGTCGCTGGCAAACGTCGCGGGACGTGTAGGCTCCTTTTCAGGAACGGTATTGCTTGTTTCGCTCTTGCAGGCGGGAAGTGCTGTCAAGATGGCGAGCAGCAGTATTTGAAAAAAGGCTTTGTACATATTTTACTGGAATTAATGGTTGATTTTAACTGTTTTGGAAAGCGGACTGCGTCCCGTCTCGGCCAGGGCTTCGATGGCGAAATAGTAATCGGTGCCCAGGTCCAGGCCGCGCAGGTCATATTGCGTGTCGCCGTTGACGGTGATGCAGTGGTAGAGTTTGTCGGGGGCAATGCCGAAGTAGATGTTGTAGCCGTAGGCCCCATCGACGGGCGCCCAGGTGATCATCGCGTTGCGACGGTCATTCTTGTCACGCTTGACGGTGAACTTCTTTACCGCCTGCGGTAACGCGCCCTCGGCTTTGCCAAAGACCCGCACCTCACTCAGGCAAAAGTTGCCGCCTGAGGGCATGTGCAGGTTCTCGATGCGCAGATAGCGTGTATTGAGCGCCTCGCGCAGTTCTATATAGTCGTGCGGTACATCACGGTCGTTATCGCTCTTGTCCACTGCCAGTGTCCAGTGCTTGCCGTCGTCGCTGGCCAGGATGCGGTACTGGTAGTAGATGTCGTTGGCGCGGTTGTGCTGCACCGTCTTGTGGTCATAATAGTTGAGTTGCAGGGCATGAACCTCACCCATGCCGCCCAGGTCCATCTCGACCCACTCGTCACTGCTGCCGGTGGCGGCGCTCCAGTAGGTGCGCATGTTCTCGTCGGTGAGGCTGGCAGCGGTGAGCGTGCTGTCGCTGCTCGATACAGCGCAGGGCTTATTATAGGAAAGTAGCATCCAGCCCGTGAAACGGTCGGCCGGATTATTGATATCGTGGTCGGCATTCCAGGTGGGATAGTCACCAAAGGCCGTGATGCAGTACATCACGCCATCGCCATCAAAGGCGGTGGGGTAGAGGCCGATGCGCCGCTCAAACTTGTACTTGAGCGAGAGCATGCAGGTGCCCACGTGCCAGTAGTTGCCCTTGAGGTCGGTAAAGGTGCCACCATGGCCCACGCCCTGGACGAAACCGCCAGGCTTGTAGCTCATGGGGTTGTGGCGCTGGTAGGTGAACGGTCCCAGCGGGTGGTCGCCCACATAGACGCCGTCGGCATAGACCTTGAACTCGGTGCCCGGCGCGCCATACTGGAAATAGTATTTGCCGTTATGCTTGGTCATGAAAGCGCCCTCCATAAAGGGCTTGAGCGTCACCTCGTCGTCGTTGTTCATCCCGAAGCGCTCCCAGCCGTGCTTGTCGGGCTGCAGGAGCACCAGGTCATGAATCTTGCTGACGGGTGTGAAGTCTTCGCGGCTGATTTCAACGCCCTTGACGGGATATTCGTTGCTTGAGCCGTAGTATTCGTAGAGCCGGCCGTCATCGTCGAGGAAGACGTAGGGGTCCCATGTGGGCAATGTGTTGCGCTCCACGGCACGGCGCCAACGACCGCTCTTGGGATTGGTCGAGAACCAGATGGGCAGGCCCTCGTAGGTGGAGCCTGTATAGAATAATGTGTCGCCCACTACCCAAGCCGCCGGTGCGCACTCATCATCATCGGCGGGATAGCGCTGGAACGAGGCTTGGCAAAAGTCCCAGTCGCTCAGGTTGCGCGAGTAGTGGAAACCGCCTTGATTGGTCGAGAACAGGTAATACTCGCCCTTGTAGGCGAGTCCCATGGGGTCGGCACTCGAGCGGAACGAGCCCCCCTGTCGGGTATTGTTGTTCCAAGGCTCGTAGTTGTAGCTGATGTTGAGAGGATTGCAATAGGTGCTGGTGATGCGGTTGTTAGGGTCATACCAGCGGGTGGCCTGTGCCTGGCAGCGCGGAGCGGCAATGCTGCCGCTGGTCTTGACAGGCAGACTGATGTTGACCGCATGCTCGCTGGCATCGCGGGTGATGATGGTCATTTCCTTGCCCGGATAATGTACACACAGCCGGGTGTCGCCGTCGGTAGCCACAAGGCGGTAGCGTCCCTGCGCGTCGGTGTTGCAGTGAGCAGGGCTATAGAGCCACATCACGGTAGCGCCCTCCAGCGGTATTCCTTGGGTGTCGGTCACCACGCCAGTCACCTCATAGCTGGTTACAACCGGGATGTAGTAATCGCTCACCTGTCCCTTGACCACCTTGACCGAGTCGTTGTTGGCACTGGCTGTCAGAGCGGTAATTATCGCTATAGCGGCAAGAAAATGTTTCATGTTGAATGGTTGATTTAAAAATCAGGCAGGGTGTAGCCAGCGGGCTTTTCACCCTGCCTGAAAAGCTATGAATGAGTGATTTATTCGCTCTTGGGATCGTTGGTCAAGGTGGGCACGGTCTGGATTTGCGTCAGGGGCAGAGGATAGTATTTCACGTTCTCGCTCCAGCTACTGAGCACGCTGGCAGCCAGGCCGGTGCGGATGAGGTCGTTGTAACGCTCACCCCACTCGCACACGAGCTCCATGCGACGCTCGTCAAGAATCTGTTCAACTGTGACATTGCTCATCGTCGGCATCTGTGCACGTGTGCGCACCAGGTTGAAGGGCTGGTCGCCATTCTTGCCCTGACGTACCTTGGCCTCGGCATTGATGAGCAGCACGTCGGCATAGCGCAGGATGCGGATGTTGTTGTTCGAGCCGTACTTGGTGCGGCCGGGCGTCAACTGGTTGGTGGGCGTGTAGGCCTTGCCGTTCCAGGTGTTGGTGTTGTTAACATTGCCCATCACGTTGATTTCATCGCCATCGCGGGTGGTCGTGCCGCCAAAGAGCACAGAGGTCTCCAAACGGATGGTCTCGCCACGGGCACGGGCCCAGTTGATGAAGTTGTCGGTAATACCCACAAAGTTCCAGCCACCCAGGTTGCCGGGACCCTGGAACACGAACCACTGGTCGGCGTCAATCATGTCGCCACTGCCCTGGCCAAAGTCGGTGCACTGGCACTCCATCAGGCTCTCGTTACACATCTTGCCGGGAATCTTGAATAGGTTGTAGAAGTCGCTGTAAAGTTGGAACTTGTTGCTCGAGATGATGTCGTCAGTCAAGGTTTCGGCCTGGGCATATTCGCCACGGTTCATGCGGACCTTGGCGGCAAGCGCCTCGGCGGTGTAGGCCGTCACGGCACCAAAGTGTGTGGCCTCGTTGGGACGCACCTTGGGGCAATTCTCGATGGCGTACTGCAAGTCCTCGAGCATGTAACGCTCAACAGCGTCCTTGGTCGAACGGGTGAGGTCGCTCTGGTTGTTGTCGCGCAGGATGGTCACGTCGCCAAAGGCCTGTGTGAGCCTGTAGTAGGCATAGGCGCGCAGGATGCGCACCTCGCCGCAATAGGCGCGATAGGTGGCACGGTCGGCATCACTGGTAATGTGCTCGGCATATGAGTCGAGCGATGTCAAGGCCCCGTTGGCTACCTTAATCATGCCGTAGTACTGGTTCCACATCTCGTTCAGACCCCAGAACGAGTTGTCGTACCTGAAGTTGCCGAAGTCAACCAGCAGACCCTGGTCGTCGACACGGCCGCTCCACACGTCACCGTCACGCACGATGGTCAAGGGCCAAATCACCCAGTGCATGCCGCCGGTGCGCAACTTGGCATATACACCCGAAACGGGCATATACATCTCGCTGGTTTTGGTGTAATCCACATCCGACTCGGGAAGCGTGTTCTCGGGCAGGATGTCCATCCAATCATTGCAGGAGGTGGCACCCACCATCAGCAGACCTGCAATCATGATATATTTCAGAAATTTCATTGTCTTTATCTTTTTATGATGTTTGAAAAACTTGAAGAATTAGAAGTCGATGGTTACACCAAAGGTGTAGGTCGCGGTCAACGGATAAACCTCGGTGTCCCAGCCCTCGGGATCGTTCAGCTCGGGAGTGAAACTGTTGGCCTTGAACAGGGTGAGGGGACGGTCGGCAGTAGCGCTCAGGCGCAGCGAGGGCAGAGTGTAGTTGCCCATGCGGATGTTCCTGAAGGTGTAGCCGAGCGTGACATTCTGGATGCGGAAGAAGTCGGCATCCTCAACAAAGAACGAGTTCACGCGCTGGTCGCTGACGTTCCACGAGCGGATCCAACCCTCGGCCGACGGATACTTGTTGGTCGAGCCTGAACCGGTCCAGCGGTTGGCCACCTGGTCGTGGTCGAAGTTGTAGTTGGACTGGGCGTAACGCAGGGCGCGCTTGCGGTTGTACATCTGGGCACCGGCGTTGCCATAGGTGGTCACGGCGAAGTCCAGGTTCTTCCATTGGAAGCCCAGGTTGATGCTGTAGATGAAGTTGGGCAGATAAGAACCCAGCGTGGTGCGGTCCTCGCCGTTAACGATGCCGTCACCGTTCAGGTCCTTGTACTTGAAGTCGCCAGGCTGCAGGCCGTTGGCTTGAGCGGTCTTGTCGCTGGCGCATTCCTGTTCGGTCTGATAGATGCCATCAACAACGTAGCCGTAGAACGAGTTCATCTCCTTGCCCACAAACTGGTAGGTCTTGCCACCGGCGATATAGGGGTTGCCCGACAGGCTCTTCACCTCGTTCTTGAGGTAGGACAGGTTGGCACCGATGTAGTACTTGAAGTCGTTGCCCACACGGTCGGCCCAGTTGATGCTCACGTCAACACCGGTGTTGAGAATCTTACCGATGTTCTGCAGCAGTGTGCCGTTCTCGAAGGGCAGACGCGGAGCGATAACGGCCTTACGGGTCATGCGGTAGAACCAGTCGATGTCAACACTCAGGCGGTTGCTCAAGGTGGCGAATTCAACACCCACGTTGGTCTCGTCAACAACCTCCCACTTCAGGTTGGTGAAGTAGCTGTTGTTCTGGAAACCGGCGATGGTGGCGTTGCCAAACACGCCCGACGACCATGAACCCGTCGATACCGAGCGGAAACCGTCGCTTGCGGGAACAGCGTTGTTACCTAGACGGCCCCAGCTGGCGCGCCACTTCAGGTAGTCCACAACCTTCTGGTTGTCCATGAAGCTTTCCTTGCTCATTACCCATGCAGCACCAAACGAGGGATAGTAGCCCCAAGTCTCCTGGTACTTGCTGGTACCGTCGGCACGGAAGGTGGCCATGAACAGGTACTTGCCCATGTAGTCATAGTTGATACGGCCAAAGTAGCTGTTGCTGCGGTAGCGGGTACCGCCATCGCTGGCGCGGCGGCTGTCGCTCTCGGTGCTGATGTCGATGTACTTGTAGGCATCATCGCCGTCAACGATACCGTAGCCGATACCGTACAGGTAGTGGTACTTGTCCTCGCGCAGCGACTGACCCAGCATCACGCCCACGTTGTGGTCACCGAAGGTGTCCTTGTAGGTCAGCACGTTGTCCCAAATCCAGTTGTTGAAGGTGGACTCGGTCTTGCTTACCCACGACTTGTCGTTGCGCTGTACGGCGCTCACATAGTATTCGGGCATGTAAGTGCGGTTGTGGATGGCCGAATAGTCGTAGGAGTAGCTTGTCTTGAAATTCAGCTTGCTAGGGATGAAAGTGATCTGAGCATAGAAGTTGGTCAGATACTTGTTGATGTCGTTCACGCTGTTCTGGTAGTTGGCCGTAGCGACCGGGTTGTAGAAGTTGTTGGTAAAGCCAACCGTCTCGGGCGAACCGTAGTGGGTGGGGAAGGTGTTGTCATACTTCTCGTCCATTACGGGATAGATGCCGGGAGCGTTAAACGCCTGCTGCCAAGCAGCATTGTTGGGCGTGCGCTGTTTGCCCTTGGAGAAGATGCCGTTGAAGCCCACCTTCAGCCAGTTGGTAGCCTCATAGTCGAGGGCAGCGCGGAAGTTCATGCGGTTGTAGAAGTTCTTCACATCCATGACACCATCCTGGTGCAGGTAGTTGATACCCATCGAGTAGGTGGCTTTATCGCCACCGCCAGTGATGGTCAGGCTATGGTCGGTGATGATAGCCGTGCGCAGTAACTCCTTGTACCAGTCGGTGTTCGAGCCGTAGGTCCAGTTGTGGAAGTCGCCGCTGTAATTGCCGCCAAAGCGGTCGATCGAAGCCTTCATCGTCGACACATAGGCATCGTAGTTAGCCTCCATCAGCATGGTAGCATACTCGCTCGAAGAGGCCATCTTCAGCACGTTGGTGGCCTTCTGGATACCCACGTAACCGTTGTAGGTGATTTTGGCAGGCTGGTTCTTGTTACCATGTTTGGTGGTGATCAGTACGACACCGTTGGCGGCGCGCACACCATAGATGGCAGCTGCCGAAGCGTCCTTCAGCACCGACATGTCGGCGATGTCGTTGGCATTCAAGAAGTCGATGTTGTCATAGAACATACCGTCTACAACATACAACGGGCTGCCGCTGGTGAACGAGCCGTTACCACGGATGTGGACCTTGGGACCCTCACCCGGGGTACCGCTGTTGACCACGTTCACGCCAGCCACCTTGCCCTGCATGGCGGCCATGGGCGATGCTGCAGGCACTGCCAGCAGTTCTTCGCCCTTGACAACGGCAATGGGCGCCGTCAAGTCTTTGGCTTGGGCCGAGCCATAACCGATGACTACTACCTCGTCAAGGTTGCGCACATCATCCAGCAGCTGGACATTCATCATGCTGCTGGCCTCCATCTCCACGGCCTGCATGCCCATGAAGGTGAATTTCAGGATCGCGCCATCGGGCACATTGGCAATCTCGAAATTGCCATCAAAGTCGGTGACAGCTCCCATCGTGGTCCCCAGGACCTTGACGGTAGCACCGATCACGGGCTCGTTGACCTGGTCAACGACCGTACCTTTTACTGTAAGTGCCTGTGCACCAGCAATGGCACACGTCACCGCGAGTAAAAGCATCAGGAATCTTTTTTTCATTCGCTTGGTGTTAAAGGTTAATAAAAATATAGTTTATACTTGATTTATGTTAGGTGTAAGAATACAAAAGTATATAAAATAAAGCATTTGGGCAAATTAATATTCACCTAAAGTAACAACCCAACCATTAAACCCCATTATTTTACTACTTTCGGTGTCCAAACACATTCCCCCGCCCAAAATATAAACCTGTCACTACCATAATAGGCAATGACAGGCAATGAAATGTTTAGTTTGGTTATGAATTGAGTAACTTATTTCTTGCGGTGGGCGATGAGGTATTGGCCGATTTGGACGGCGTTGAGGGCGGCGCCTTTCTTGATTTGGTCGCCGCAGAGCCAGAAGGTGAGGCCGTTGTCGCTGCTGGTGTCGACGCGGATTCGTCCGACGTAGACGGGATCCTTGCCTGAACAGTCGATGGGCATGGGGTAGCGGTTGCTGCGGGGATCATCGACGACGACAACGCCGGGGGCCAATTGCAGGGCTGCGCGGGCCTCCTCGGGGGTGATGGGGTTCTCGCATTCGATCCAGACGGCCTCGCTGTGGGCTCGCATGACGGGCACGCGCACGCAGGTGGCGCTCACGCGGATGTCGCTGTGCATGATTTTGCAGGTCTCCTTGACCATCTTCATCTCCTCGCGGGTGTAGTCGTTGTCCTGGAAGATGTCGATGTGGGGGATAACGTTGTAGGCGAGTTCATGCTGGAAATGGCGCACGGTGAGTTCTTCCTTGCCGACGGCGATTTCGCTGGTCTGCAGGGCGAGCTCATACATGGCTTCCATGCCGGCACCGCTAGCGGCCTGGTAGGTGGCTACCTGCACGTTTTTGATGTGCGAGAGGTTGTCCAGCGGCTTGAGGGCCACGACCATGATGATGGTGGAGCAGTTGGGGTTGGCGATGATGTTGCGCGGAGTGTTCAGGGCGTCCTCGCCGTTGACCTCGGGCACTACCAAGGGCACATCGTCGTCCATGCGGAAGGCGCTGCTGTTGTCGATCATGATGCAGCCGTACTTGGTGATGGTGGGGGCGAACTCGCGGGCGGGCCCTGCACCCATGGCAACAAAGGCGATGTCGATGTCCTTGAAATCGTCGTTGTGCTGAAGGAGTTTAACCACATAGTCCTTGCCGCGGAAGGTGAAGATACGGCCGGCACTGCGTTCCGAGCCAAAGAGGACGAGTTCGGTAACGGGAAAATTCTGTTCATCGAGGACACGCATGAATTCCTGTCCCACTGCGCCGCTGGCGCCAACGATAGCAACCTTCATTCTTTTAGTCTTTAGTTTTTGTTGTTAGTTTTAGTTTCTAGTCCCTAGTTTTTAGTCCTTAGTTTCTAGTTGTTTGCCGATGGTCGTTATGGCAAATCTCGTGCCAAGATGTGTCGTGGGGCCGTCAGGGCTTGATGTGGGTGCCCTTGTCGGACTTGCCCAGCTGGGACGGGCAAGTGATGATGACCTCTTTCACACCGTGGTCGATGGCCGAGTAGGCGTTGTCGATTTTGTTGACAAACCAGTCCTTGATGATGTCCATCTCGCGCATGGCTTTGTAGCGGGTGCGGCGCAGCTCGGCAAGGACGCTGTCGGGGTCATCGGTGTTGAGCAGCACGCCTTTTTTCTCAAAGCAGTAGATGAGCGTGATGTTATAGCGTAGGGCCAGTGCGCGGGCAATCTCGGCGGCCAGGGCATCGGTCTCGTTAAAGAGCAGGTTGCCGCGTCCATCGTGGGTGATGGGCGCCAGTACGGGCACGATGCCGGCATCGACCAGTTGTGCTATGCCCGCCGTGTTGACGTGCCGCACCTGTCCTGTGTCACCCAATTGGCCGTCGGTGAGCCTGGCGCTGGTGATAAGGTTCATGTCGGCACCGGTAACGCCCAGGGCGTTGACTTTGTTGCCCTGGAGCAGCGACACAAACAGTCGGCTCACGAGTCCGCCATAGACCATGGTGAGCAGCTTGAGCGTGCCGGCATCGACAACGGGTCGGTCGTTGATGAGCTTGGTCTTGATGCCCAGTTTGTTACCAATTTCCTGAGCCATCATGTTGCCGCTGAAGATGAGCATCTTCTTGCCCTTGATGCCTGCAAACGCCTTGACAAAGGTGCGCAATTCGTCGGCTTTCTCGACGATTTTACCGCTCACTTTGACGATGGTAAAGTTCTCGTTCATAGTTTCTAGTTGTTAGTTTCCAGTCCCTAGTCCCTAGTTGTTAGTCCTTAGTTGTTGATTCTGAGTTTTTAGTTGTAGCTTGGTGGTTAGCCCTCGGCGAACTCCATGAGGTAGGCCTTGATGAAGTCGTCCAGGTCGCCGTCCATCACGCCACCCACGTCGCTGGTCTGATGGTTGGTGCGGTGGTCCTTGACGCGGCGGTCATCGAAGACGTAGCTGCGTATTTGGCTGCCCCATTCGATTTTCTTCTTGCTGTCCTCGACCTTGCGCTGCTCCTCGCGGCGGTGTTCCAGTTCCTTGTTGTAGAGGATGGAGCGCAGGTTGCGCAGGGCGTTTTCACGGTTCTTGGGCTGGTCGCGCGTCTCGGTGTTCTCGACCAGGATTTCCTCTTCCTCGCCGGTGTAGGGGTCCTTGTACTGATAGCGCACGCGCACACCCGATTCCACCTTGTTCACGTTCTGGCCACCGGCGCCGCCACTGCGGAAGGTGTCCCACGAGATGCGTGCGGGGTCGAGTGTGATCTCGATGGTGTCATCGACCAGCGGGGTAACGAATACCGAGGCAAACGAGGTCATGCGCTTGCCCTGGGCGTTGTAGGGCGAGACGCGCACCAGGCGGTGCACGCCGTTCTCGCTCTTGAGGTAGCCGTAGGCAAAGTCGCCCTCGATGCTGATGGTAACACTCTTGATTCCCGCCTCGTCGCCGTCGATGATGTGTTCGATGGCGGTCTTGTAGCCGTGGCGCTCACACCAGCGCAGGTACATGCGCATGAGCATCGAGGCCCAGTCCTGGCTCTCGGTGCCGCCGGCTCCCGAGTTGATCTTGAGGATGGCGTCCATCTTGTCCTCGTCGTGGCGCAGCATGTTGCGCAGCTCGAGCTTCTCGAGCATGACAAGCGCCTTTTTATAGAGTTCATCGAGTTCGCCTTCCTCGATGAGTCCTTCCTTGACAAAGTCAAATCCAGTGGTGACCTCGTCGACCGAGAGTTCCACTTCCTCGCACCCGTTGATCCAGTTGCGCAGCGACTTGATTTTCTTCATCTGCGCCTCGGCGGCCTTCTGGTCCTGCCAGAAGTCAGGCACGTGGGTGCGCAGTTCTTCTTCCTCGACCTCGATTTTCTTGCCATCGATGTCAAGATAGCGTTTCAGGTCTTCTTTGCGTTGTTGCAGATCCTTGAGTTGTTCTTGTGTAATCATTATTTAGTTTATAGTCCTTGGTCTTTAGTTTCTAGTTTCTAGTTTCTAGTCCCTAGTTTCTAGTCCCTAGTCCTTAGTTTCTAGTTGCTGGTTGTTAGTCTTTTGTTTCTTTTTTCTTGCGGTAGTCGGCAGCATACATGGCGTCGATCAGCGGCCTGTAGCGCTTGTTGATGACGGCACGTTTGATTTTCAGGGTGTTGGTCAATTCGCCGTTCTCCATGGTGAAGGCCTTGGGCAGGAGCACGAACCGCTTGATTTGCTCATAGGCGGCGAGGCCCTTCTGGTAATCGTTGATGCGCTGCTCAACCATCTTGTGGATTTCTGGGTCGTTGACGAGCTCCTCGATGGAGCTGTACGGGAGATGCTTTTTGTCGGCATAGGCTTTCAACTCCTCGAAGTCGGGCACGATCAGGGCCGACACATATTTGCGTCCGTCGCCGATGATGGCTACCTGCTCGATGAACTTGTCCTGTCCCAGCATAGTCTCGAGCACCTGCGGAGCGATGTACTTGCCGTTGCTGGTCTTGTACAGGTCCTTGAGACGTTCGGTGAGGATGATTTCGCCCGTCGGCGTGAGTTCGCCGCAGTCGCCGGTATGGAACCAGCCGTCGGCGTCGATGGCCTTGGCGGTCTCGTCGGGTTTGTTGTAATAGCCCTTCATCACGGTGGGACCCTTGACAAGAATCTCGTTCTGTTCACCGATCTTCACCTGTATGCTCGAGATGGGCATGCCCACAGTGCCGATGGTCCAGCCGGGCTCGGTGAAGAAGCTGACCGAAGCGTTTGTCTCGCTCAGGCCGTAACCGATGCAGATGTTGATGCCCACGGCGTGCAGGAACTCGGTGATGTTATCGCTGAGCATGGCGCCGGCAGTGGGGAACATCTTGCCGTCGGTCACGCCGATGGCACCGCGCAGCTTCTTGAAGACCTTTTTCTCGAAGTACTGGTACTGGCGCTCGATTACGGCGGGAGCCTTCTTGCCCACACGGGAATATTTCAGGTTGCGTGCCTTGCCCACGCGGATGGCCTGCTTGACCATCATGCGCACAACGGGTTTGGCGCTCTGCAGGTTATCGTTGATTGCGGTATAGACTTTCTCCCAGAATCGCGGTACGCTGCACATGTAATTGGGCTGCACCTCCTTGACGGCGCGCTGTATCTCTCTGGTGTCATAGTTGATGGCCACACGGATGCCGGTGCACAGGCACACCATGGTCCATCCCAGTTCAAAGACGTGGCTGAAGGGGAGGAAACTCAGCGACACGTCGGTCTTGTCGTTGATGAATGAGTCGAAGCGCTCGATGTGGGCGTCCATGGCGGCGTTCATGTTGCTGTGCATGAGCATCACGCCCTTGGGGACGCCAGTCGTACCTGAGGTGTAGATCAGGTACATGATGTCGTCTTCCACGCCTTGCTGCTTGCGTTGCTCGATGGCGTCGAGCACGTCCTTGCCCAACTTGTCGCCCGTGGCCAGGAATTCCTGCCAGGTCAATGTCGACTTGTCGTCCTTGTCGCGCACGACGCTGGGGTGCAGGGTGACGATGAACTTGAGGGTGGGGCAATCGCCAATGACTTGGCGTGCGATATTATACTGGCCCTGGTCACCGGCAAACAGGATGGTAGCGCCCGAGTCGTTGACGATATAGGCGACCTCGTCACGGCTGCTGGTGGCGTAGATGGGCACGGGGATGGCGCGGTTATAGAAGGCGCCGAAGTGGGTAATCAATATCTCGGGGCAGTTCTGCGTGAAGATGCACACACGTCCCTGCGGCTCCACGCCGCCCATGTAGAGGGCACCCGCGGCGCGGTCAATCAGTTGGCTGAAGCCCTGCCAGGTGATTGAGGACCATACCTGGGTCTCGTAGTCACGGAACCTTAACGCCTCTCGCTCACCATATTTGGCGCACTGTTGTGGAATCAATTCTACAAATCTGTTCATAGCCATGTAGCAATTTTGGTTTCAATTGGCAAAGTTACGAAAAACTCTTCACTCTATAGCCATACCCCTACAGTTTTTTTTCAATTCCCCACTGCGGAATTCCACACAGTATGTCTAAGTGTGGACTTTAACGGCGCGGATATCAGAAATTGCAATGGTGCGACAATGGCGAGAGCTTTGTTGGATTTCCACACGTGCAGATATACAAAAATGGCCGCGTGTCGTATGACTTGCGGCCATTCCTGTGTGTTGTATATTACAGCAGGGCGTCGATCAGGACAGCCAGGTCGCTGATGTCGATGCTGCCGTCGCTGTTGCAATCGGCATTGCCGGCGTTGAAGTTCGGGTCGACACCGCCCAGCAGGTGGTCGATCAGGGCAGTAACATCGTTGATGTTCACCGCTGCGTCGTTGTTCACGTCGCCAGGCATGTCGGATTCGGTGAGGACTTTTACTGTGCAGGGATCTTCGCCCAGCCTGAGCACCTCGCCGTCGGGCGTGGTGTACTGTCCCTTATCCAGCCAGATGATGTAGTCGCCCTGGGCATCGGCAGCTACCTTGACGGTGATGTTGAACAGCACTTCGCCTTCCTCGCAGGTGTAGTAGCCTCCGTTTCTCGGATAGCACATCACACACACGTCGCCATTGGCCATGTCCATGTTCATGAGGCTATGGGTTTGTGCCAAGCGGGCAGACGGCTCGATGAGGTAGCCGTTATTCCCCTTGACCAGTTCCAGCCCGTCGGGCATACTGATGCTCACCTGAATGGATCCAAAGCTGGCGGCATGGTTCATCTTGACGGGTAGTGTGATGGTCTTGCCCTGGAGTACAGTTGCGTCGTCCATAATCAGGCTGTTGCCCATCAGCTCGATGTTTTCAAAAAACATGCTCCACCATTCATCGGCCTGGTAGGCTTCGAGCGAGCCGGCAGGGACATAAAGCGTGCGCCCAGCATAGTCATCTTCATCATTCAGGAAAACCCAATGACCCATCGAGATTTGTGACGGGTCGATGATATAGCTGTAGACCTCTTTCAAGGCCCTGCAGCCCTCAAACGCCTGGGAACCGATTTTGGTAACTGAACTGGGGATTGTGACGCTGGCCAGGTTGTAACAGTTAGTGAAAGCCCAGTCTCCAAGAGAAGTAACGCTGTTGGGTAAAGTGATGTCGGTCAGTCCCAAACAAAATTCAAACGCCCAATCACCGATGGTAGTTACCGAGTTCCCGAAGTTGATACTGGTCAGCCCTATGCAGCCATTAAACGTAGCTTCGCTGATTATGGTGATACTGTCGGGAATCGTCATACTGTTCAGACTTTCGCAAGCACCGAACGCACGGTATCCGATGGACGTGAGGGTGCTTGGAAGGACCAAGTCGGTTAAGTTATGGCAATCGGCGAACGCTTCGATGCCGATGCTCTTGAGCGAGGAGCCCAGGCTGACACTGACTAAATCGTGGCAAGCCAGGAACGTTTGGTCACCAATCGCCGTTACCGAGATGGGGATGTCGATGCCGGTCAGACCATGGCATCTCCTGAACGCACCCTTACCGATGGCAGTGACCTCGCCTGGGATAATCGTGTTCCTGCAGCCTAAAATCAACGTGTTGGAAGCAGTTTCGATGATCGCATTGCAGTCGTTGCGGGAGTCGTAAACGGTATTGCCGTTGGCAACGCTGATGCGCTCAAGCTCGCAAGGGTCGAATGCACAAGATCCGATCGAAGTGACAGAACTTGGAATGGTGATGCTCGTCAGGGCAGAGCAGTCATCGAATGCTTCCTCGCCGATGGTCGTTACCGAGTTGCCCAACTCAATGCTGATCAGGTTTGTGCAGAACTCAAAAGCATAATTGTCGATGGTCGTTACCGAATTAGGAATCGTCACGTTTGTCAGACTTTTGCAAAAAGTGAAGGCCGATTCGCCGATGACTTTGACGCTCGCGGGAATCGTCACGCTCGTCAGGCTCGCGCAATCACAAAAGGTGCCAGTGTTGATGGTGGTGATCGTGTTGGGAATTTCGATGCTGGTGAGACCGCTGCAACCATTGAATGCCCTGGCACCGATGTAGGTCACCGTGCTGGGGATGTCGATGCTGGTCAGACCGGTACATTGTGAGAATGCATTGTCGCCGATGTGGGTGATCGAGTTAGGAATGTCGATGCTCGTCAGACTAGAGCACCAAGTAAACATTCCATTGCTGATAGCAGTGAGAGAGCTGGGAATGTTGACACTGGACAGGCTTTCGCACTGCAGGAGCACCCTGATACCCATGTGGGTCAATGTGTTGGGCAGGGTGATACTCGTCAGTCTAGTGCAATAGGCGAACGCCTGGTCGCCGATGCTGGTCACCGAGTTTGGAATGTCGATGCCGGTGAGTCTTCCGCAGCCTTCAAATGCCTGGTCGCCGATGCTGGTCACCGAGTTGGGGATGTCGATGCCGGTCAGGCCGGAACATTCGTGGAATGCATTGTTGCCGATGGCGGTCACTGTGCTAGGGATAACCGAGTTCATGCAGCCTGAAATCAACGTATTGGTGGCTGTCTCGATAATCGCATTACAGCCGTTGCGCGAATCGTAGGCGGGATTGTCGCTGTCCACAACGATTTCGGCAAGATTTGAATCCCAGGTGAATATCCCGGTGCCGATGCTGGTCACCGAGCTGGGGATGGTGACGCTTGTCAGACCATCGCAATGCCTGAATGCCTCGTCACCGATGCTGACGACCGAGTTGGGAATGTCGATGCTGGTCAGACTGTTACACACTCGAAATGCCTGTGCTTCGATGATCTTGACTGTGTTAGGAATACTGACACTCGTCAGGCCGTTACAGTAGCCGAACGCGTTCTCGCCGATAGCCGTCACCGTATAGGTCGTGCCGTTATAGGTGACGGTGGGGGGTATTACTATATCACCCTCATAAGCGTGAACATAGGGATTGCCAAATTGGTAGCGGGTTACCGTGACCTCGTTGCCATTAATGTCATAATAGATGCCATTGGCTTCAAAATCTTGAGCCATGGCGGCGACAGACTGCAGGAGGGCCAGCAGCAACAATGCCGATTGGATAAAATGTTTCATTTAATGTGTTGGTTAATGTTGGGTTTATGATTCTTAGGTTGATGTATGGTATTGAGTGTCAAGCCCGTTGGCTTCAAAACGTCATCAATTACATCTCATTCATGCCAACAAAGGTAACAACTCTTAACCACATGTGCAACTATATGCTCGCTGTTCCCGCTGTTTCATGTGGTTTAAGGTTGGATGATGCATCCGCCTCCAGTATCCGTTCAGTTGTTTTTTCCCGAGCCTCTGCCCACTAGCGTGAACCTCGTCTGTAATCTCCGTAATATCCGTTTCTTCCGTGGCGTTTGCGGGCCAAGAAGTGACCGTGTCGGGTGCGAAATGGGTTTAGATTTTTGGGAGCAACCGGAAATGGTAAATTTTTGGTTTTTAGTTGGTTATTGGTTTGAAAAGTTTAGATTTTTTGTTTGACGGGCTTTGGCGTGTGAGAATTATGTGTACCTTTGTGAAAAATCACAAACCAAACCAACAATGACCAAAATGAGACGATTGATTTATGTGTCCATCATGATGATGATGGCGTTGTGCTCGACGGCAGCGGTCTATGAACCGGCATTGACGAGCGACGACGAAGTGTGTGTGTTCTTCGAGGCAAACGGCACGGTGACCGACGCTCCTTGCATTTGGGCGTGGGAGGGCAGCACCGACGGCCGCAGCTATGTGGGCACTGCCTGGCCCGGGCCGGCGATGACCTACATGGGCGATACCCAGAGCGGTAATAAGATCTACAAGTGGACCTATACGGGCACACTGGCGATGCCCACGGGTCTGATATTCACCTGGAACAACCAGGGCGGCCGCGTTGACGGCACGTTTACCAACCATGGCTACTATGTGATGGGTCTGCTCACCAGGATTATCGGGGCGGGCGAGAGCACCTTCGTACCCAACCAAAACGTGATCTATGAGCTTGACCTGTACAACTTTACCAGTCAAGGCACGCTGGCTGCTGCCCAGCAGCGCTTGGACTACCTTAAGGATCTGGGCATCGATATCATCTGGCTCATGCCCATCCACCCGCGTGGCGTGCAGGGCCGCATCGGCTCGCTGGGCAGCCCCTATGCTCCCCGTGACTACCATGCTGTGAACAGCGACTTCGGCACCATTGCCGATTTGAAAGCCTTTGTCGCCGCTGCCCACGAGCGCGGCATGCAAGTGTGGCTCGACTGGGTCGCCAACCACACCGCTAAAGATAATGTGTGGATTACCCAGCACCGCGACTACTATAACTCGACGCTCACGAGCCCCAACGGCTATGGCGACGTCTATCAGCTGGACTACAGCAAAGAGGCTACGCAGCTGGCGATGATCGAGGCGATGCAGTACTGGATTGATCAGGTGGACATCGACGGCTACCGTTGTGACTACATCAGTAGCAACACCATCCCCACCAGCTTTTGGACCCGCGCCATCAAGGCCTTGAAGGAGTACAAGCCTGGCAAGACCATTACCATGCTGGGCGAGGGCGACATGGCCAACAGCGTGTCGCGCCTGCTCGTGTGCGGTTGGGACTATGACTATGCGTGGGGCTTCCAATCTGGCCTGGTCAACAACAAGACCAATCCCACTGGCGTGCTCAACCAGTGCCGCAACCTGGTGGGCGACCTGCGCTTTGTTGACATCAGCCGCATGGTCTACCTGACCAACCACGACCAGAACTACAACAGCTCGATGACGACGCAATATGGCAACAATGCCTATGCCTTCACGGTACTGACCTTTACCCTGTATGGCATGCCCATGTTGTATAACGGCCAGGAAACTGGCTACCTGATGTCGCGCAAGCTGGACTATTTCAACCGCACGCCCATCAACTGGAACAGCGTGG
This sequence comes from uncultured Bacteroidales bacterium, assembly GCA_902793405.1. Taxonomy (GTDB): domain Bacteria; phylum Bacteroidota; class Bacteroidia; order Bacteroidales; family Muribaculaceae; genus Sodaliphilus. The sequence continues at coordinate 22,677 of CADBDH010000019.1, forward strand.
ACAGCAAGATGCTGAACACCGTCAAGGCGCTGACCGCCCTCAAGCACAGCTGCGACGCCTTCATCGACAACGGTGACCGCGCCAGCGAGGTCAATTTCCTGACCACGGGCAACAATAACGTCGTGGCCTATACCCGCCATCATAACGAGCAGACGGCGCTGATCGTGCTCAACCTGGGCAGTAGCGCGGTGAATACCGTGGTTACAGGCCTCGAAGCCGGCGAGTGGAAGCTGGCTATCGATGTGGACAACATCGCCGCCGGACTGACCGCTACCCCCGTCAACCTGAACGCTACGCAGAGCTTCTCGATTCCCGCAGGCGGCTACAAGGTTTATTACAAGGGCGAACCGGCCGCTGACTGGCTGCCTGGCGACGTGAACGGCGATGGCGAAATCAATATCGGTGACGTGTCCAAAATCATCGACGTGATACTGGGCTATGACAATGATCCCGAGATTTTCGCCAAGTCCGACGTGAATGGCGACGGCGAGGTCAACATCGGTGATGTGTCTCGTGTAATCGATATCATTTTAGGCATTTAATAATAAATACGTACGGGTGTGATGAACGGAAATAACGGAACGAAGATAAAGCGATGGCTGACGGTGGTCGTGTTGATGACCGCCGTGGCCCTTGCGGGGCAGGCCCGAGGTGCCTTTGCCCGATTGGACAGCCTGATTGCCGTTCAGCCGCACATCGTTGCAGCCAAGGAGGCACGGCTCGCGCAGATGAAGGCCGACTTGGCCGGCGAGACCACCGTGCTGGCCCGATATGGGATCATGCGTCGGTTGTATGAGGAATATGCGGCCTATCAGTATGACTCGGCCTACGCCTACGTGAGCGAGTGCATCCGTTTGGCCCAGGGAATCGGCGACATGGCACGGTTGAACGAGAGCCGCCTGAATCTGGCGCACATCCTGTCCACGGCCTGTCTGATGGAGCAGGCGCGGCAGACGCTGGCCCAAATCGACACCACCCAGTTGACTCCCGCCCAGTTCATCACCTATTACCGTACACGAACGGACCTGCTCATCTATCAGGCCGAGTACATGCAGGGCACACGCTATGCCGACGAAGCCGTGCAGCAGCTCATTGCGATTCGCCAACGTGTTACTGCACTTGACGGGCCAAAGGATGACGTGAGCTACCTGATTACCAGGGCCGAAAGTCTGGCCGACAGCGGTAATCAGCAACAGGCGATAGACCTGCTGACCTCGTTGCTGCCACGCTACAAGAGCGGCGACCGCATGTATTCGATCATCACCAGCACGATGTCGTTCCACTATTTCCAGTTGGGCGACAAGGAGAAGCAGATGGAATACCTGATCAAAAGTGCCGAGAGCGACCTGGAAGGCTGCATCCGCGAGAACACGTCGCTCAGGGCTATTGCCGACCGCCTCTTTGACGAGGGTGACATTGACCGGGCCTACCGTTACATGCGTGTGGCGGTGGACGATGCCAACTTCTACGGCACGCGTTTGCGCAACATCCAGGCATCGGGCATCGTTCCCAAAATCCTGAGCGCCTATCAGACCAAGCAGGAACAGGGCAACCGCAAGATGATGTGGCTGCTGGGCGTGATTTCGCTCATCGCCCTGTTGCTGGTGGTGGGCGTTATCGCCATCTACCAGTTGTTGAAGCGCTATCGCCGCCTGAATGAGCAGAAGAAGGCCATCAACGAGCAGTTGCGTCAGGTCAATGCCCAACTGGGCGACACCGTGGGGCAGCTGCACGAGAGCAACGCCCTGCTGCAGGAACGTGAAAAACTCAAGGAGGAGTACATCGCCCGATTCCTGGCCCTGTCGAGCCGTTTTATCGACCGTGGCGAGGAGCAGCGCAAGGCCCTCTACCGCCTGTACCGTGACCGCAAGACCGAGGAACTGGCCCGTGAACTCAAGAGCACGGGCTTCGGCAACGAGAATGCCCAGCTGTTCTACGAGAACTTTGACAACGCGTTCCTGAACATTTTCCCCAACTTCGTCGACGAGGTGAACAAGCTGCTGCAGGAAGGCGGCAAAATCGAGGTCAAGCAGGGCAAGCGCCTGACGACCGAGTCGCGTGTGCTGGCGCTCATACGCATCGGCATCACCGACAACCAGAGCATCGCCAACATCCTGCGCGCCAGCCTCACGACCATCTACACCTACCGCTCCAAACTCAAGGCCCGCGCCCTCGACAAGGACAGTTTCGAAACACACGTCAAAGCCATCGACCGCTAGGGACTTGTGATTTGCGTTTGTAAATTTGTAATTAACAAATGAAACTATTAATAATATGAAAAGAATTTTTGTTTTAGCCTTTATATGCTTGGCAATGAATTTGTTGGCATCAGCTAAGGACGTGAAAGTGAGTTCGCCTGACGGGGCATTGACTGTGACCGTGGGCGTGGACGGCGGTAAGGCCTGGTATCAGGTCAATCGCGGCACCGAGGCCATTATTGGCCGCTCGGCTTTGGGCTTCGTGCTCAAGGACGGCGACTTGAAGGACAACTTCAAGATGGGCAAGGTGACCCGTTCGAGCCTTGACGAGACGTGGAGCCAGCCCTGGGGCGAGGATGCCCAGGTGCGCAACCATTACAACGAGATGAGGGTGCGCCTTCAGGAGAAAAATGGCAAGAAACGCAATCTGGACGTGGTCTTCCGCGCCTTCGACGACGGTGTGGCCTTCCGTTACGAGTACCCGCGTCAGCCCGGCTTGCAGGACTTCGTGATCATGGACGAGGTGACGCAGTTTGCCCTGCCCAGTGATGCCCAGGCATGGTCGATTCCCGCCTTGCAGGCCTACTACGAGGGTATCTACACCCGTGAGCCGCTGAGCAAGAAGGGCAAGATGTCGGGTCCCGTGGCCCTGGAGGTGAACGACTCGCTCTATATGGCCATCATGGACGCCAATCTCACCGATTACTCGACGATGAATTTCGCCCCTAGCGGGACGACCCTGCAAGCCGACCTTGTGCCCTGGAAAAACGGCGACAAGGTGAGGGTGGGGGACACCCGCATGAGCCCCTGGCGTGCCATCATCATCGGGCGCAAGGCTGCCGACATCCTGCTCTCGCGCATGGCCCTGAACCTGAACGAGCCGTGCAAAATCGAGGACACGTCGTGGCTGAAACCCGCCAAATATGTGGGCATCTGGTGGGCATTGCAGAAACAGCGCTGGACCTGGTCACAGGGCGAGCGCCATGGCGCCACGACCGAGAATACCAAGCGCTACATTGACTTTGCCGCCCGTCATGGCTTGGGTGGCGTGCTGGTCGAGGGCTGGAACTACGGCTGGGACACCGACTGGACCAAGCACGGCGACGGCTTCTCATTCACCAAGGCCTATCCCGACTATGACCTGGAGGGCCTGTGCCGCTATGCCGGCGAGCGCGGCGTGCGCATCATCGCCCACAACGAGACCGGCGGTGCTGCCCAGAACTACGAGAACCAGCTCGAGGATGCCTACAGGCTCTATGAGTCACTGGGCATCAACACCGTCAAGACGGGCTATGTCAATTCCCACTTCTATAACGGCGAACTGCAGCACTCGCAGTGGGGCATCCGCCACTTCCGCAAGGTCATCGAGACCGCGGCCCGCTACCATCTGATGATTGTCAACCACGAGGGCGCCATGCCCAGCGGCATCCAGCGCACGTGGCCCAACCTGATTGCCACCGAGAGCATGCGCGGTCAGGAGTACAATGCCTTTGACCGCCGTGGCGGCAATCCGCCTTACCACGAGTGCATCCTGCCGTTCACCCGCGGCTTGGGAGGCCCCATGGACTTCACGCCCGGCATCTTTGAGTACAGCAACGCGGCGGTGCCCGGCACACGTCCGCAGAACACGCTGGCCCACCAGCTGGCCGAGTACATCGTCATCTACAGCCCGGGCCACATGGCAGCCGACGAAATCGAGAACTACGAGCACCAGCCCGCCTTCAAGTTCATCGAGGACGTGCCCACCCACTGGGAGCGCACGCTCGTGCCCCATGCCGCGATGGGCAAGTATGTGACCTACGTGCGTCAAGAACGCGGTACCGACAACTGGTATGTGGGTAGTGTGACCGACGGTCAGGCCCGTGACCTGGACCTGACGCTCGACTTCCTGGGCGAGGGCAGTTACATGGCTATCATCTATGAGGACGGCCCCGATGCCGATTATCGGACCAATCCCTATCCGATGACCATCCGCCGCCTGGATGTGGACCAGTCCCAAACCCTCCACCTGCACCTGGCACCCGGTGGCGGTGCTGCCATCCAAATTCTCAAGAAATAGTCAGCGGCTACTAGCTGCCGGCAGACGAAAAAGACTGGGTTCAAACGAGGCCAATGCCCGTTGAACCCAGTCTTTTGTTATGGGTCAAACCTGACTAAAGCATTATTGGGCTGTAGCCACCAGGATGTCAATCAGGTCGGTAAGGTCCTTGATGTTGATGGTGCCGTCGGCGTCAATGTCGGCATTCCTCAGGTTGATGACTACGTCGGGATTCTCGAGCAGGTAATCGATCAGGTCGGTAACGTCCATGATGTTGACGATGCCGTCCTCGTTCACGTCGCCCGGAACCACGGTCACAGGAATTTCGATGACATACTGTGCCGTTGCCACCTCGCTGTTATTCCAGCCGGTCATGACTGCGATGGCCTTGATGGTCGTCGTGCCCTCGCCCACGGTGATGGGCTCGGTGTAAACAGCGCTCTCGGTCGTGGGCTCGCTGCCGTCGGTGGTGTAGTAGATGGTTGCACCCTCCTGGGCAGTGATGGTCACGCTCTGGGGTTCGGCATAGGTGCCTGCGGCAGGCGTGAACTCGGGCGCTGCGAGCGTTTCAACCTTGCGGGTGATATTGAACGTGTAGTCGTTGGCATTGATGGTGATGGTGTATTCGCCAGCCAGCTGCAACTTGATGGGGTCATCGTCGCCCATGTCGAGATAGCCGCCCTGTGAAGCCACGTCGGTCGACATCCACCAGTCGCCCTCGCTGTTGGGACCGAAGACGTAACGGGTATCCCAGTTCACGCCGTCGCCCAGCTTGCGGGCAAACATGATATAGGTGTTGGGAACGGTGGCCGTGAAGGTTGCCGTGTAGATGCCGTCCTCGTCGGCCATCATGGTGCCGTTGTTGAAGTCCCAGTTGTTCTCGATGCCGTTGTCGGTCACGATATAGATGTCGGCCTTGTAGTTGACGGTTGCCGATGCGGTAACACCCGGGTTGTTGGCAACCTGGGCGATGACCGTATTCTGGGCGCTCAGGGCACGGCCGGTGTAGGTCACGTTCACCTCGCCACCCGTGTTGGAGAACGTTTCGGGATTCAGATACCAGTCGGTGTAGTTGGCCAGGCTGGCATTGATGTTGCCGTCGATGTTGGCGCCGGTGATGGTGAAGACGCCAGGAGCGGCATCGTTGATGGTCATCGACTCGGGAGTCATGGCCAGTTCGGGAACAGCAATCACATATTCAGCGCTGACCGTCTCGCTGCAGTTATACAGGCCGATTTTGTTGGCCTTGGCCATCAGTGTCGTGGTCTCGCTTAACTCGATAGCGTCATTATACTCGGTCCAGGTTGTGCCGCCGTCGATGCTGTAGAGAATGGTGGCGGTGTTGTCACTGCATGTGATGGTCACGCTCTGGGTGCCGGAATAAGTGCCCGACTCGAGTGAAATCGATGGCGTGGCAACAGTGGGGAAGAGGCCTCCCTGCTGGTCCATCCATGCCTTGTTGGCGGGCATTGCCTGAATCGTTCCTGCTGCCACAGGATTGCATTGCGAGTCATAGTTGTAGGTGATCATCGTGACACCCTGTGCCTCGACAAAGCCGAACTTGCCGTCCTTGATGCCCAATTCAAACTTGCCGGTTATGGGCGTGTAATGGTTGCCCCTTATAATATCGGTGCCACCCGATGCTGTCTTGATGTACTTCACGTTTCCGTCGGTGTTGCAGAAGTAGGTGCCGCCCAGCAGATTGGCGCCGGTGTAGTATGACAGCGTGTCGGCAGCTGGCGAGTAGTTGTTGTCGGTCGATGCGGCGGGAGCCACGGGTTTGCCAAGGGGAACCAATCGGCACTGGGCCGGGTCGTCGGTGCTGCACTCCAGAATGACGGGCGTGCCTGCAGGAACGGTGCCCGTAATCTGCTTAGTCTTGAGCGAGCCGTCCCCGTTAAAGCCCTCGATCACATAGATGGCTTCGACCTTGCTGTTGTTTTCGGTGTCCACTTTCCACTCAAAGGGCACCTTAAGCGTAGTGTAGAATTTGCCGTTGAAGGCCTCGGGGAATACGTTAAAGTGGTTGATGCGGTCGATATACCACATGGCACTGTCAGGAACGTCTTCGCTCAGGGCAAAATTCCCGTTGTCATCAATAAAATTGCGTGTGCCCATATCAATATTATAGGTCCAAATGAAGAAGGTATAGGACGCATCCAGTTTGATGGTGGCCTTATACCTTGTATCGGCTCCTTCTCCATCCACTTTCTGGATTTGGATGTATCGTCCATCGACAGGAATGTCACCGACACTTGTTCCTACATATTTTCCTGCTGTCATCGACAGGAAGCTCGCTCCCTGGGCAATCAGGTCATAATCGACATTGGAGGTGTTTGTATTCCTCTTGTCACCATAGATAACAGCTGCCGGACTGATGATGTCATTGTCGGTATCGCTCTCAATAAGGTGAATGTCGTTTTTCAGGAATGCGCAGGCGCAGTTGAGCATATAGGGCCAATACGCTTCATTTCGGGCATTGGACGCACCACCTGCTACACCGACTACCGATTGATAGGTGAACTTGTCGTTGGCGAGGATGATGCTGTGGTTGGTATGCTTGGCGTTGCGGAACCTGTAATAGCCGTCACCATTATTGGTCCTGACATCGTAAAGCTGAGCCATGGCTGGCAACGTGACCAGCGCTATCAGTACTGCTGTGCAGATGTGTTTGAAAAAGTCTTTCATAAAAATATCGATTTATCGGTAATAATAAATATAAATAACCACAAGTTGTTGACTTGTTGATGATAGTTGTAAAAAAATGTGGGCAACTCATGGAGCCCATGAATTTGCCCACATTTTAAAGCTAGTGAAGTTAAGCCTTAGGGCTCAACGGGCTCTTCGGGATTATCACCCTCAGGCAGGTCTCTCATCAGGATGAACTGAATCAGATCGGCCAGGTCATCAACTTTGAGTTCGCCGTTCTCGTTGTAGTCGGCAGCCTCATAGTCCAGACCATTAGGATACTGAGCGGTGGGCTCAAGATACTGATAAGGAGTCGTCTCGAGCTTGAGGTCGATCCAAGCGGTCACGTCAGTAATGTTGATGTAGCCGTCCTTGTTGACATCACCCCTCATCGACAGGAAGATCACGTTGTGCTCACCCTGCAGGTCAACGAGGAATGCCTTGTTGTTCTCGGTTGTCCAGTGATCGCTGAATGCCAGCTTGCCCATGTCGTCAACAGCAAGGTCGCGCACGATGGGCTCATCGGTCAACTTATCCAGGTCGGCATTGACGTTCCAGAAGTACTTGTTGTTTACGGTACCCGAGTTCAAATCCATCAGGTACTCGTAATCCTTCACGTAGTTGTTGTAGAAGTCTTCACCCAGCTTATTCTTCAATTGTGCGAAGAGATTAACCAGCTGAGGAGTCTTGAAGTCGTAATAGTTGACGAGGTAGTCCGGACCCTGGAGCAGGTTGTCGGCGGGCCTGGTTCCGTCGTTCAGGTTCAGCGTCAGTACCTGGTCACCAGCCGTGGTCGACATGAGGATGACAGGCGTCTGAGCGGGAACGGTACCGGTGATTGCTTCCTGCTTAGCAACGCTCGACTCGGAGATCTCGGTCACCTTGTAGGCAGTAACGCCCTCGGGCAGGTCATAAGCAAAGTCGGTGTAGAGCGTGGTGACATACATCTTGTTGGAGAGGTTCTCCTCGGGGAAGTTCACCGTGAACGTGGTGCGCTCTTCAACCGTCCAGATGGTGCGCGGCTCGTTGTTCCTGATGTCGGCGTTGCCCTCGCTGATGTAGTCGGGCTTGCCGTCCTTCTGGACGATGTAGTACTTGAACTCGGGACGTACATTCTCAATCTTGTCGATGTACTGTGCCAGTTCGCCTAACTGTTCCTGAACTTCGGGCCATCTGGGATGAGCCTTCAGGTTCTCGATATAGAATGTAGCGGTCTGGTAAGCGAAGTCCCAAACATAGTACTTGTTGTTGAGCACCTCACGGTAGAAGGCCATGATCGAAGCGTCGTCCTCGGGCTTGGTCAGGGTACCGCCCATACGCTCCCAGATGTTCAACAGGCTGAAGGGCTGGAAGACACTGCTGCCGCCAATCTTCTCTTTCAGCTTGTCGAGTGCACTGTTGATGAAGCTCTCGAGCATCGGCAGTTTCTGCTCAACCTTGCTCGTGTTCTCACGGTAGAAGTCAACAACGGGCTGCATGCTCGGCGTCTTGCCATAGATGCGCCAGCCCTCGCCAGCCTGTTCAACATAGAGGTGGTGGTCGAAGCTGCTGTTGAACTTGTCCATGATGGCATCAAGACCATTCTCACCCAGGATGTTGCCAGCGCCGTCGGCCTGGAGCTTCTGGGCAATGAGTTCAACGGCCTTGGGAACGTAGTATTCAACGGCACGGTCGGCATAGCGCTGCAGGTCGGCGGCCTGTGAACGCAGTACTTGTACCTGGCCCTTGTCGTTGGTCTTCAAGCGGATAACAGTACCAGCGGCCTTGTCGATGTCGTTGGTGAAGTTCAAGGTCTTGCGGCCAGCGATGTTGGCATACTTGTCGTTGCCGTTGTTCTTCACCTGGTAGTAGCCGTCAAATGCGGTGATGGTGGGCAACTCCTCAGGAATCTCGATGATGTAGGTAGCACTAACCTCGGGGCTCATGGTGTAACCGTCCTTCATGGCGATAGCCTTGACGGTGGTCGTACCCTCGCCCAGGTCGATAGCGTTGGTGTACTCGGTGGTGGGCTCGCTGCCATCGGTGCTATAGAGGATAGTTGCGCCATCCTCGGCAGTGATGGTCAGCTGCTGAGCCTCGCCATAAGTACCGCCTACCAGCGACAGCGTCGGCATAGCGACAACGGGACGCGGAGCGAAGGTGTAAGCACCCGTAGCTGTGGCAGCACCATCATGGTAACCATCGACTACAGTTACAGTCAGGTTTACGGTGCCCTCCTGGTCGCTGGTGATAGTGATGCCGTCCTCATACTCGAGTTCTTCACCGTCACCAATCTTGTAGGTCACCTCATAGTCACCGATAGTGTTCTGGGTAGTTACGGTAACCTTTACCTGCTCGCCAAGGTAGTAGTTGCCACTGGCGGGATCCAGGGTAACAACGATGGCGGGAGCAGCGTCGAAGTGATAGGTAGCGCTAACAAATTCGTCGCCAGCATGCTCATAACCGTCGGTTACATAAACCTTAACGGTCACGTCGCCAGCCTTGTCGTTGGGCAGGACGATGCCAGTCTCGGCATTGTACTCAATCTGCTCCTCGCTGTCGCCAATGGTATAGGTAACGAGGTAATCCTCGCCGATATACTTGTCAACAGCAACGGTTACAACGGCATTGTCACCAACGGTGTAGTTGCCTTCCTTGTTGGGAGTCAGCGTAATCTCAAATGCGGGAGCTGCGGTGAAGCTGTAGGTGCCAGTGGCGGTAGCTTCACGCTCGCCGTCGGTAGCATAAACAGTAACGGTGTACTCTTTTGCCTTGTCGTTGGGCAGAACGATACCGGTCTCGGCATTATAATCCTGATCCTCACCATCGTTGATCTTGTAAGATACCATGGTGTCTTCGTTACCGTTCTCGACGTTAACCATGATCTTAGCCTCGTCACCCACGGTGTAGGTCTTCTCAGCAGGATCAAGAGTTACGGTCAACTCAGTAACAACAGGCTCATCACTCTTCTCAACATAGATCCAACCATATTCAGAGTTTTGGTCAGTGGTTGAGTAGTGACCGAAGCGGTTGTAACTGCTAGAGTACCTTACTGCACGGTTATGATCAGCATGCTTTACACGGTAGCCGTCAAGCGTACCATTATAGTCAGAGATAGCCCATTCTGTAGAGGCGCCGAAGTCCAGGCTAGTGGTGTTGGCAGCGTGCAGATAATTATCGCCAAGTGCGAGGGTGTAGTGACCCGAGGTCCCACCCAGGGTCATGATAGCAACACCATTATCGCTAACTGTGACCTCGTTACCACTAGTGACGTCGATGGCTGAGAGGAAGTTGCCTGAGGGTGCAACGCCCAGAGCCTTGTTGCCACAAACGATGATGTACTTCTTGCCAGCAACGAGCTGATCGGCAGCAGTTACTTTAACGAAGGTTGTGCCCTCGCCAGAGGGGATGTTGATCGTGTAGGTTGCGGTAGCAATCTCACTGTTGGTCATGCCTTCCTTCATGGCGATGGCCTTGATGGTCGTGGTCTCGCCAACAGCGATAGCCTCAGCGTAAACAGGGCTCTCGGCAGTGGGATCGGTGCCATCAACGGTGAAGTGGATGACTGCATCCTCGGTAGCGCACGTGATGGTCACGTTCTGAGCCTCGGTATACTCACCCTGAGCGGGATTGAAGGTCGGGGTAGCAACGACCTGTGTTGGCTGAGCACTTGCCTCGTGGCTCAAGACAATCTCATCAAGGAAGAAGCGTGCCTTACTTGCTTGAAATCCAGAGAATGTGATTGTAGCGATTTCATCAGTGGCTGTGAAAGTCAGTGTATAGTTATTCCAGCTACCGCTGTTAAGAGTAACGGTTGACTGGCTCAAATTGCCACCTGTTGCTGAAATATTAAGTGTGGTCTGGTCGCCTTCCCATGCACCTGCATTGAAAGTCAATGTATAGGTAATTCCAGGGGTAACGGCAATGTTGGGTGTTGTAGCAGAGCCTTGTTTGCTGCCAGTTCCTATCTTAATACATGCATTGGCAGCATTTCCTGATACCAAAGCCCAGCCAGCATTATCTGCCTTGCTGTCACTGAAAGCACTGGAGGCAATATTTCCAGACCATGAGCCATCGTTACCTCCAGTACCATCACAGTCGGTAAATGTCTCCTTGAAATCAGTAATGATTCCAGGAGCGGCTTGCTTGGTGTAGGTAGCGCTGGCTACTTCGCTCTCAACCTCGCCCAGAACAGCCTTGGCATAGATGGTGGTAGTTTCATCAATTACGATGGGCTCAGTGTAATTGGTGAAGTACTCGTTGTTATAGCTGTACTGGATGGTGGCACCAGTGGTCTCGCAAGTCAAGGTAACCGTGAGGTTCTTCTCAAAGGTAGTGCCATCCTCAGGATCAAAGACGGGCTTCTCAACTGTCACGGGTTTGGGAGCGGCGCCCATAACGGTAACGGTTGCGCTCTCAGCGCCCTGGCTAGCCACGGTGATGGTAGCAATTTCGCCATCGGTGTTGGTGCCGGTATAGGCTACGGTAACGGTAGCGCATTCTTCGGCATCAGCCTTGGTGATGGTAGCAGGGGTTACCGTGAAGTGTGCGTTGTCGACAGTAATAGTCACATCACCCTTCAAGTCAGAACCCATAACGGTGAATGTGGTAGCCTCGCTAAGGTCAAGCTCGTCGGGGTCAACAACCAACTCAGGAGTGGGCTCAACAACAGCACCGCCATCCTCGTAACCGAAAGTTACCTTTGGAAGGAAGTCCAGAATACTATTTTCACCTGTGTAAATGCCGTTTGCATTAAGTTCGCCACCAGAGTAACCGGTTCTGGAAAAGAACGATGCTCCAGTTCGTGAAATTCCATAAAAATATTGTGATTTATAGCTACCAGCATCGGTGGTCTTGTGCAAGTCAATGATAAGATTGCCTCCATTATATTGGAAGTCATTGTCAAACGTAATGGTTAACTCATTATTATTGCTTGCTACAGTATAGCCTTCTGCTACTTTAGTCAGATTACCTATGCGTGTGATGGGTTCGCTATATGAAGTCTGGTCTGTTGAGCCCAAACTTACATCGATATTACCACCACTGAAACCTATATTTCCGTTACCGTAGAAAGTTATAGATTTGATTACCTTTCCTTGGATAGCTGATAAGAACTCAGCAGGATAAATCATTTGATTAAGTTGCTGTGCATCAAACCAATTGCCGTATAATGGTAAACATCCATTAGAATTATCATCATCACATATAGTATGCTCATAAGCGCATATGCCAGAAAGGCTGACATCGAGGGAGATGGCATCGCTCTCTTGAGCGCCGATGTGCATACTTCCCTCAATTGTACCGGTAGTCGTCGGAGTAAACACCACGGGAATCGTTGCGGTTTCACCCTTAGCAATAGTGGTGGGTGTGTAGGTCGTGCTGAACTCTACTCCAGAAACGCTCACCACGGGGGTAATCGGCTGGAGACCCGTGTTCTTGACGGTTACGTCCTTGGTGATGGGCGTGTTGGGTGCCGTTTTCCCAAAGTTGATGGTGCCATTTGAAACCAATTGGGCTTCATAGTCCTCGGGGGTGCTCCATTCAATTTCGATCTTATCGATGTAAGCAGCACCACTGCTTGAACTAATGCCAATATACTCATAATCGTCAGTTATGGTATATTTGTTACCATTGTAAGTATACGAACTCAGGCCTTGGATAAGTGTTCCACGCGTGCTTTTATCATATAGGTCTTTAGCTGTAGAATAAGCACTGTGTTTACCATAGACGTTAATGGTTTTTGTGGATGTTTGTAAAGTCGAGAAATAGAGTGTAATAGATTTTACAGTGCCTCCCGAGCTTGAAGAAACTATACCAATAGGCTCGTTTGAATTAATTTGAATAGCTGTCCCGTTTAATGCAGTTCTACCTGCATAGACTGCGCCACTAGGTTTTGTGACCCCAGAAAAATCAGTGTAACTGGAGGACGTTGCTGCAAGATCGGCAGCAGTAATCACATCTGTCACACTTGCGGCCCAGGCTGGTGGTAAGGCCACGGCTAGGGCTGCAAACAAAAGTAGAAATTTTAGTTTGAAGTACTTCATAATAAAATAGTTATTAAAAGTGAATAAAAAGTTTATAGTTTTGATAATCAGTTTGTTGTGCTTAGGTAAAGCTATAAGATCAGTGTTAATGGTCTTAAAGGTTACATTATTCAATATAACACGCGCAAAGTTACATAATATTTTCATTTTATCCAAAATATAGTATGTTTTTATTAGTTATATTTTTATATGGCATATTTTCTTGGCATTTGTCAATGCAGAGGATGTGAATTTGGGCTTGAATGGGTGGTTTTGATGTCATAATGCTCAGCTGTTGTAAAAAGCTGAAGAATACAAACGGTGCGGATGTATGGTCGGGTTTGGAAAATAAGAGGTGCTATTGAAATTAATCATTTTAGTGCAAAAATGCGTTTCTTTTGAATTTTTTCAATGAAATATGCCAGTTGTATGAAATAATGTTTATCTTTGCACTTGTTGTCTAATAAAGGGTAGCAAACATTAGGAGAATTGCTCAAACGCTCACGAATCACCACCTCGAACAGTATCAAGCAAAACTGCAAAAACCATCGAGCTAAAGTGTGTCCAATAAAAGGGCGCAGTTTTTCCCGATGTGGTTTTGCGGCTTGTGGTGAGCCAGAGAGCGGCTTGTGGAAATCTGCGCCTTTTCTATTTCTATGAAATACGCAACTGTTTTCAGTTTATGGAATGAGTGGGTTTGTCATGAATATTGACTCGGCATGTCGGTCAAGCAATCTGACTGAATATCAAGAATCTATCAGGACTGTTGCCCTATTGACCTGTGGAAATGCGGCAATACACAGTAGGTAAGTTGTGTGACTACCGAGTATCCCCCAGCATCCTGAAAAATCAAAGCACAGGGCGTGTCCAATTGTGGCACGCCCTGCTTGTTTTTTGTGATTAATACTATGGTTAATAGTAAATTGAAGGTTTTAGCGTTGATTTTTGCATATAAAATGCAATGTTATTAAAAAATTATGTTTTACTTTGCAGTGTGTTCATCAGAACCCATAACATTTACATATTATTGCTTTAACGCTCTCGAATCACCACATCGAACAGTTATGGGCAAAACAATGAAACTCAAAAGGATTCCTGCCATCTTGAGCGCAGATTTCTCTCACTAGGGTTTTGTGGTTTGTGGTGAGCTAGAGGGCGTGTGACCGAGAGAGGTCTGCGCTTTTCTTTTATGAATAAAAGACATAACCAAAATTCAAGTATATATTAGTCATATGCCAACACTCAAAAATAACAATCCGCAGGCTGCTGCTGGTAACCCAGTGGCACCCTGCGTTGTGCAATAGATGTCGTCATAAAAAAAGCTCGTACCGCGTTATGTGATGCGGGCATAAAGGCTTCCTTATAATTTAATACTTTTCTTTATTAGATACAATAGTGATTAGACTTCTCATGCAGTGATGCATAGGGAGTCTTTTTTAATAAGATGTCTGTTTTGCCATTTTTTGCTGGTCATGATGTCGAAGGCCATCTGGTCGGGATTGAAAGTGTGAAGTATTGTCAAAGAAATCAATCATTTTAACGCAAAAAGCCGTTTTTGTTAGATTTTTTTCAAGGAAATGTGATTGAGATGTGAAAAAATGTTTATCTTTGCGCCTGTTGTACCCCCAAAAGTACAGCAAACATGAGGAGAATTGCTCAATCGTTCTTGAATCACCACATTGATGTTAGAGTGAGCAAAATGTCAAAACCCATTGAGCGTGGGTGTGTCTAATAGCATGGCACAACAGTACACACAATGCGGTTTTGCACAATGTGATGAGGCCGAGGATGTGTTGTGGAAATCTGCACCTTTCTATATCTATGAAAATTCGCAAGGGTTTCCTACCAATGGAGATGGAAAATCGAACATGTGTGGCAATAATTCTTAAACGAATGTGGGGAGATAGTGGCTGTAGGGCTATAGACATTCGTCGCAGTGGACACTTGGCGCCACTGCAATGCTGTTGTGCCTATAGGCCGGTTAGCCCCTCTTCCCGTAGAAATGAGACAAAATTCAGTAAGCAGAGCGCCCTTGCTGTAGATAAACACCTTAGAGATAATCAACACCAATCCACTGGAAGGTCCAGATAGGCGCTCGTCTGAACCTCCCCGTGGATGAACAAATTGTTTTACTGTATGAAGAGACTTTTATCAATTCTCATGGCGATATGCCTCATCTCGATGAGTGCATGGGCCAACAAGACCGTGAGTGGTAAGGTCATCAGTGCTATCGACAATGAGCCGTTGATTGGCGCCACGGTGCAGGCCGTAGGAACCAATCAAGGAACCTCCACTGACTACGACGGTCAATTCACAGTAACTGTAGATGACAAAGTAACACAGCTCTTGATCAGCTGTGTGGGCTACAAGGCTCAAGTCGTTGCGGTTGCGAGTTATGTATCGGTAGCCCTTGAGGAGGACAAGACCTTGCTCGATGAGGTCGTTGTCACGGCTATGGGTATCAAACGTGAGAAGAAGGCACTGGGTTACAACACCCAGAACCTGAACGCTGAGGACCTGAACACAAGCGGTACAACTTCGCTGGCTAACGCCATTCAGGGTAAGTTGACCGGTGTGCAGGTGCACCAAGCCAGTGGTGCTCCCGGTTCCTCGGCCCAGATCGTGATTCGCGGTGCCCGTTCGTTCAGCGGTAACAACACCCCGTTGTATGTCGTTGACGGCATGCCCATCGCATCTAACGCCGACTTCTCGACGGGACAGAGTGTTTCCGGTGCCGATTATCCCAACCGTTCTATTGACTTGAACCCCGACGACATCGAGAGCATCAACGTGTTGAAGGGTCAGGCAGCCAGTGCGCTTTACGGTATGCGCGCCAGCAATGGTGTCATTGTCATTACCACCAAGCGTGGCCGTGTCGACAGTGAGAGACCTACCGTCAGCATCAATTTCAATATCGCTGCCGACCGCGTGTCGCGCAAGTTTGAGCGCCAGACCGTGTATTCGCAAGGTAATGGTCTGTCCATGGACGATGACGGTACTATCTATGACTCGGGCTTCAATCCTGCAAGCTCCATGACCTGGGGTCCCAAGATCACCGAACTGCCCAATGATCCCAATTATGGATATGGCGGAGCAGCAGCTCCCGAGGGTGGCAGTCCCGGTCAGTACTACAATCCCAAATATGCTTGGGGTGGCTTAAGCGGTTGGCAGACTCCCAAGGTCTATGACAACGTGGGTGACTTCTTTGAGAATGCCTATACCGAGAATGTGAACTTGTCGATCGCCCAAAAGCACAACAACGTGAACTACTCGTTCGGTTTGAGCAACAGTTACCAGAAAGGTATCGTGCCCTCGACCAACATGACGCGTTGGGGTGCCCGCGGTCTGGTTGACTGGGAAATCAGCAAGAACTGGAAGACGGGCTTCAGCGGCAACTACAGCAGCAGCAAGATCAACACGGCGCCTGGTGCCAACTCGGGTATCTTGAACGTGGTGTATGCGGCTCCTGCCGAATATGACCTGAAGGGTATCAGCCCCAATTTCCCCGATGATCCCAAATATCAGGTCTGCTTCCGCACGACCAGTTTCAACAACCCCTATTGGTGGGCTAAGTATTGTGAGTACTATCGTCACACCAACCGCTTCTTTGGCAACGCTTACCTGGAGTTCTCTCCCAGCTTGGGCAACGAGAACATGAAGCTCACCTTCCGTGAGCAGGCCGGTGTCGATTTCTGGACCACCGATAACCGTGATGTTCAAGAGCTCTACTATGACGGCCGAACCGGCAACAGCATGGAGAAGGGCTCAATCTCGGTAACCGGTGTGCGCGAGAACGTGTTTAACAACCTGTTCTGGGCTAACTTGGACTATAAGTTCGGTGCCGACAACGAATGGTTCCTGAACTTCATGCTCGGTAACGAGATCAACCACGAGAATGCCCGCACCTGGGAGACCGACGGCTCGGCTTTCAGCTATTTTGGCTTCCCCACGCTGCAGAACTGTACGAGCTATGACTATGCGATGGACTATGAGTGGAAAGACCGTAGCGTGGCCTTCTTCGGACAGGCTACCATGTCATGGAAGGACATGCTCTACTTGACCGTCACTGGTCGTGAGGATATCGTTTCGTCGATGCCCTACAAGAACCGCTCGTTCTTCTATCCCTCGGTATCGTTCGGCTGGATTTTCACCGAGCTCCCCGGGCTGAAGGGCAACAAATTCCTGAGCTATGGTAAGTTCCGCGCTTCTTGGGCCCAGGTGGGTCAGGCAGGTCATTACTATAAGGATTACTACACCGTTCCCACCTATGGCAGCGGTATGTATACCTACACTCCGGTTGCCTTCCCCATGAACGGTGTTTCTTCGTTGGTTCCCTACTATGTGAAGTATGACAGCAACCTCAAGCCTCAGAACACCAACAACTTCGAGACCGGTCTTGACCTGAACTTCTTCAACAACCGCCTGCGTCTCGAGTACACGCTGAGTTATCAGAACGTGACCGACCAGATCTTCTCGGTTCCCTGCTCGGGCTCGAGTGGTTATCAGTACCTGATGACCAATGCTGGTAAGATGGAAACTTGGTCGCATGAGGTGGCGTTGAATGCCGACATTCTCCAGAACAAGGACTATGACTTGACCTTCGGTGTGAACTTCTCGAAGATCAATAACAAGGTCGTTGAACTGGCCGAGGGCGTTGAGTCCATCTTCCTGGGTGGCTTTGTTGAGCCTCAGATCCGTGCTCAGGCCGGCTGCACCTATCCCAACATCTACGGTTACGCCTTCAAGCGTGACGAGTCAGGCAACCTGCTGTTGAAGGACGGTCTGCCCCAGGCAACTGCCGACAGCGAGGACCTGGGTAACTGCTCGCCCGACTTCCAGGTGGGCTTTAACCTGGGCGCTCGTTACAAACGCGTTTCGCTGGCTACCACTTGGGATTGGAACAAGGGCGGCCGCATGTACCACGGTACGCTGGGCACCCTGGAGTACTTCGGTACAACCAAGAATTCACTGCCTTACCACGAGGGTACCATGGTGGCCGAGGGTATCGACGAGGCTACCGGTAAGCCCAATACCAAAGAGGTGCTGAAGCAAGACTGGTACATGGCGTACTATGATATCACCGAGGCCATGGTCTATGACATGAGCTACTTGAAGCTGCGAGACATCACGCTCACCTACGATCTTCCCCGCTTTGCCGGCATCAACCTGTCGATCTACGGCTTTGCCCGCAACGTACTGGTTTGGTCAAAGCTCACCGACTTTGACCCCGAGTCATCGCAGTCAAACGGCAACATGAGTGGTTACTTTGAGCGTTATTCACTGCCTGCTACCTCAAGCTACGGTGGCGGTATGAAGATCACGTTCTAATGTTTGCCAGAGAGTTTTCAATCATATTTAACACATTCAAAAAAGACTGGAATATGAAACTGAAATATATAACCATAGCCTTATTGGCTATCATGTTCACTTCTTGTAGTGAAGACCTGATGGACCGCATCAATACTGACAATGCCAACCCGCCCGCCGAGGCTGTCGATGGCAAGTTTGTCATCCCGGGTGCCATTATGAGCTCGGCCTTCAATACCATTTCGGGCAACTATGCCTGGTACATCTCATCGTTCACTGAGCAGGAGTTTGGTACGGGCAACAACCAGCTGATGAGGACCGAAACCCGCAACGTGAGCGAGTATATGGCCACCAGCTGCTTTAACAACGAGTGGAACGACACCTACGCCACCCTCAGGGGTTTGAAGGAAGTCATCGACAAGTGTTCTGAGGGCAGTTCCAATTACGGACAAAGCGATCTGCTGGGAATGGCTCAGACGCTCACGGCTCTTGACCTGGGTATCTTGACCGACCTGCATGGTGATATCCCCTACAGCGAGGCCCTTCAGGGCATGGACAACCTGCAGCCCAAGCTGGACAGCCAGGAAAGCATCTACCAGGCCATCTTCAAGTTGCTGGACGATGCGATTGCCAACCTGCAGGAAGGCGGCGACAATGTAGGTGAAAGTGATATCCTCTTCGGTGGCGACTGCGACCAGTGGCTGGGCCTGGCCTATGCCTTGAAGGCTCGCTACAAACTGCACACCTACTTCCGTAACCGCAACGTCCTGCCCGAGGTGATTAACCTGGCCAATGCCGCTATCGAAGCAGGCTTTGACGGCGCTCAGCTCGATGTGTTCAACGGCGTGACTGCCGACAACCCCTGGAGCGCTTACTGGTGGAGCCGCTACTACACGGGTTCCAGCACAACGGTTGATGACCTGATGCTGGAGCGTAATGACCCCCGTGAGTGGGTTTATAATATTGACTACTTTGGTGAAGACATCGTTGGCGTGCCTGGCGATGCCGCTGCAGCAAAGCTTGTTCAGGCTGTGAATTGTCCCACTTGGCTTGACAATGGCGCTTCGCCCATCCATGTGTTCAGCAAGAGCGAGTTGTACTTCATCCTTGCCGAGGCCAAGGCCCGTCTGGGTCAGGATGCCAGCGAGGACATGGCAACTGCCATCGAGGCTTCGTTTGAGGATTATGCTTATTGTGATGCATATCCCGAATATACCGAGTTTGACCCGGGCACAGCGGCCGAATATATCGCCACGTTGCCCGTGACCTTGAAGGAGATCATGGTTCAGAAGTATCTGGCACAATGCCGTGACGAGCAGATTGAGGCTTACAACGACATCCGCCGCTGTAAGGCTTTGGGCGAGGAGCACATCACCCTCACCAATCCCAAGAACAACGGTTCGACAGGTAGCACTTGGCCCCTGCGTTTGCCCTACGGCAGCAGTGACGTGACCAGCAATCCTAACGTGTCGGCAGCATTCGGCACCGGTAATGAGGCTGGCCGTTACATCTTCACTGAGCCCGTTTGGTGGGCCGGTGGCAGCCGTTAACGGATAGACATCGTTAGCTAAATATCAGGAGGGTGTGTCATTTTGACACACCCTCCTGCTTGTTTTTTGTGATTAATACTATGGTTAATGGTAAATTGAAGGTCTTAGAGTTGATTTTTGCATATAAAATGCAATGTTATTAAAAAATTATGTTTTACTTTGCGGTGTGTTCATCTGAACCCATAACATTTACATATTATTGCTATAACGCTCTCGAATCACCACAATGAACAGTTATGGGCAAAACAATGAAACTCAAAAGGAATCCTGCCATCTTGAGCGCAGATTTTTCTCACTAGGGTTTTGTGGTTTGTGGTGAGCTAGAGGGCGTGTGACCGAGAGAGGTCCGCGCTTTTCTTTTATGAATAAAAGACATAACCAAAATTCAAGTATATATTAGTCATATGCCAACACTCAAAAATAACAATCCGCAGGGTGCTACTGGGTTACCAGCAGCAGCCTGCGTTGTGCAATGGATGTCGTCATAAAAAAGCTCGTACCGTGTTATGGGGTACGAGCATAAAGGCTCCCTTATAATTTAATACTTTTCTTTATTAGATACAATAGTGATTAGGACTTCTCATGCAGTGATGCATTGGGAGTCTTTTTTAGATGTCTGTCTTGTTATTTTTTGCCGGTCATGATGTCGAGGACCATCTGGTCGGTGGTGCACATGGCATCGGCACCGATGATGGTGAGGTTGCGGATGGAACGGTCCACATCGTCGTCGATGATGCCCTCGGCACTGGTGACGTGGCGGCCTTCCATGGCGAGCACGGCACTGAGCAGGGCGGTCGATACGCCCGAAGCGATCTTCAGGGCGCAGCTGGGCTTGGCGCCGTCGCAAATCATGCCGGTGAGGTTGGCGATCATGTTCTTGACCGCATAGCAGATGCGCTCAAAGCTGCCTCCCATCAGATAGGTGATGCCACAGCTGCTGCCGATAGAGGCCACGACACAGCCGCACAGGGCGCTGAGTTTGCCCAGGCTCTGCTTGATGTAGATAGCCGTCAGGTGGCTAAGGGTGAGGGCGCGGATGAGTTCCTCCTCGGTATTCTCATTCTCCATGGCATAGACGGCAACGGGATTGGTGGCGCAGATGCCCTGGTTGCCCGAGCCGCTGTTGCTCATCACGGGAATGAGGGCGCCGCCCATGCGGGCATCGGTGGCCAACGCGGTCTTGGAGAGGATGCGGGAGAAGATGGTGTTGCCAAAGATGCCGTGGCTCAGCGGCCTCTCCATGGTCTTGCCCAGGCAGTGGCCGTAATTGCCCTTGATGGATTCCTGGGCGGCCTTGAGGTTATAGTCGCGGGTCTCGAGGATAAAACTGATTTCGTCGAGCGGGGCTTGCATGGCAAAGTCATAGACCAGGCGCAGGTTCAAGGCAATGTCGCCCTCGTTGCCGTCGCAGCTCTTGCCACCTTGCTGGTCGAGTAGCACCTCGTCGTCGCGGGTGACGCGCACAAAGCGGGTGTGGGAGCCACTGATAATGGCCGTCGAGTGGTGGCCACCGCCCTCGCACAGTATCTCGACATAGAGCTTATCGCAGTCGCCCTGCTTGAGCTGGATGTTGATGCGGCCCTCGTCAATGTATTGTTTGCCTTGCTCGATGGCCTCGGGGGTGACGTCCTTGAGCACTTCAAGCTGGTACTCCGACTTGCCGATGATGGCTCCCAACGCGATGGCTATGGGCAAGCCAATCATGCCCGTGCCGGGGATGCCCACGCCCATAGCGTTCTTGAGGATGTTGGCGCTCAGCAGGACCGTGATTTTCTCGGGGCGGCAGCCCAGTGCCTCGGTGGCACGGCTCACACACAATGCCACTGCCATGGGTTCGGTGCAACCCACCGCAGGGACAACTTCGCGCTTGATCAACGCGATAATCTGCTCTCTAATCTTCTCTTCAATCATTATCACATAGTTTTTAGTTGTCAGTTTTTAGTTTTAAGTAATGATACTATTGCCTCTTGACTCGTCAGGCGATGGTAATCGTACTAAAAACTTAAAACTTAAAACTTACAACTCAAATTTATTCTTTAAATTTGGTCAAACCTCCGTCCAGGAAGTCGAGGAAGGCGGGGACGTCTTCCTTGTAGCTGAACGAGCCGCTCAAGGCGTTACCCTGCGGGTCGACGCAGACGTAGAACGGCTGGGTGTTGCTGCCGAACTTGTAGCGCTGCAGGTAGCTCCACTTGTCGCCGATGGTGCGCAGCGTGCGCGTCTCGCCGTTCTCCTCGGTCACCTCGATGGGCTCGGGCAACGGGCGCTTGTCATCGACGAACAGGGAGATGAGCACATAATCTTTGTTCAGCTTGTCGGCCACACTGGGGTCGGTCCATACGGCGGCCTCCATCTTGCGGCAGTTCACGCAACCGAAGCCGGTGAAGTCCAGGAAGACGGGTTTGCCGGCGGCGGCAGCGGCGGCCATACCTTGCTCATAGTCGGTGTAGGCGGCGCGCACCTCCTTGGTGTTGAGGTTGAAGTCCTGGGTGTTCATGGGCGGGGCAAAGGCACTCACGGCCTTGCACGGCGCACCCCACAGGCCCGGAATCATATAGATGGCGAAGGCGATGGAAATCAGTCCTCCCATGATGCAGATCACAGGCATGGGCTTGGTTTCGTCACCCGGCATGACAATGTCGCTTTGGAATTTGAGTTTGCCAATGAGGTAGAGTCCCAGCAGGCCAAAGATGGCGATCCACAGGCACAGGAACACCTCACGGTCCATCAGGTGCCAGCCGTAGGCCAGGTCGGCTACCGAGAAGAACTTGCATGCGAAGGCCAGCTCGATAAAGCCGAGCACCACCTTGAGGATGTTCATCCAGCCGCCCGACTTGGGAGCCGACTTCAGCCACGAGGGGAAGAGGGCAAACAGCGTGAACGGCAGCGCCAGGGCCAAAGCAAAGCCCAGCATGCCGATGGCAGGACCCCAGAAGTTGCCGCTGGTGGCGAAGTCAACCAGCAGGAAGCCAATGATGGGACCCGTGCACGAGAACGATACCAGCGCCAGCGTGAAGGCCATCAGGAAGATGGACAGCAGGCCGCTGGTGTTGCTGGCCTTGTTGTCAACAGCGTTGGACCACTTGCTTGGCAGCTTAATCTCGAACATGCCGAAGAACGACAGGGCAAACACCACAAGCAGCAGGCACAGGAAAATGTTGAATACGGCATTGGTCGACAGGGCATTCAGCGCGCTGGGGCCAAAGATGGCGGTCACGATGAGGCCAAGTGCCAAATAGATGACCACAATCGAGATGCCATAGGTAATGGCGTCCTTGATTCCTTTTTTCTTGTCATTCTTGGCGCGCTTGAGGAAGAAGCTCACCGTCATCGGGATAATGGGCCAAACACAAGGTGTGAACAGGGCCACCAATCCGCCCAGCAGACCCAGCAGGAAGATGTACCACAGCGAGCGACTGCTGCTGCCGCCGTCGGTGCCGTCGATGCGCTGGATGTCACCCACAACGGGTTTCCACAGGGCATCGTGGTCAAGGGCAGCGAGGGCAGCGCTATCGACTGGAGCGCCCATTGCGGCACTGTCGGCAGCGGCGGCTGCCAGGGCAGCAAGCGAATCGGCTTTGGCCTTGGCTTCAGCTTCAGCCTTTGCCTTGTCCTCTTCTTCCTTGTTCTTGTCGGCCTTGCCGTCAACAGCGGGTGATTTGCCGGCCTTTTTGAAACTTGCCGAACTGGGCGGCAGGCACGACTGGTCGTTGCAGGCTCCATATTCCAGGTCGGCATCGATATCGTAGTTGGGCTTGGTGAATTTCACCTTTTGCACGAACTGCACGTTATTTTCAAAGTAACGAAGTTTGGCGCCGAACATCTCGTCGAACTGCGAGATTTCCTTTCCCACGGCCTTGAGTTTGCCCACGGGCTCCACGCCGTCCTTCTTGTGGAAGGTAATAGCGGCCTCGGTGGGTCCTGCATCGCCCAGGTTAGTGGAATACACATGCCAGCCCTTGTCAATCTTGCCCGTGAAGACAATTTCGCCCTCGCTGGAGCCGTTGGTGGTCTTGAGCTGGGAAGTAAACGTAACAGGATTGGCCATCTGGGCTGCTGCCAGCAGCGCTACGGTAGCCATCGTCAACAATGTCGCGATCTTTTTCATCATAATACTTTGGTTATTTTTATGGTTGCAAAATTATGGTTGCAAAATTAATTATTTTTTTCAATCGTTTGTCATTGTATACACTATAATACGACTTAGGGGTACATTTTCTGTGTTATAAATGGCTTTTTTATTCGTGCGTTATGTGTTGAATTAGATTTTTTATCGAGTCCAATCACCTATTTATAGAAAAATGATTACTTTTGTGGCTAGAACATAAGTATATATAGCGTAGAGGATGATCAAGGAATCAGTCATGACTGTTCACGACTATGAGCAACTGTTCAAGCACAATTTTGAACGGTTGTATTATCATTCCCTTGACATTGTCCACGATGAGGACTTGGCGCGCGATGTGGTGAGTGACGTGTATGTCAACGTGTGGAAGCTGCGTGAGACAATTGCTCTTGACACCGCTTTGTCCTACCTCTATACCAGTGTGCGCAACCGCAGCCTGGATCAGTTGCGTCACCGCAGCCGCCACGTACCGCTTATCGTGGAGGTAATCCAGGAGTTGGAGCACTATAACGATACCGACTGGGAAGAATACGATGCACGCATCAAAGCGCTCAAGGCCGAGTTAGACCGACAGCCCGAGCGTGTCAGGCGCGTACTGTACCTGCGTTTCTATGAGCAGAAGAGCAACCGGGAAGTAGCCGAACAGTTAGGCATAACCGTCGATGGCGTGAAGAAGATTGTTCAACGCTCCTTTGCCCAAATGCGGGTATCCTTAGGTAAAAAAATGTTAAAGTTTGTACCACTATTGCTATTTGCTTGTATGAATTAGCGAAATGGAACAAGACAACAAACATACTAAAGAACAACAGCCGCTTTCCCCGCTAGAACAATGGGAACTGCAGAGTGCCTTGAACCGCGAGCATGCCAGTGCTCCCGATGTCGAGGCTGCATGGCACGAGGTGAGCCGACGGCTGGAGTTGCCCGTTGATGGCGGAGATGTGGAGGAGGCCTCGAGCGATGTCTCTCCAGTGCTGTGGCCCAAGATGCGTCCGTTTGTTCGCTGGGCTGCCGGCATTGCTGCCGTACTGGCGCTAATGTTGGGTTATCATTACTGGTCGGGGTTACAAGAGTCTGTTCCAGTCAATGTGAATGCCGACTCATTTGCGATTCATGTTCCTGACAGTGTCGATGAAGTGACCGTCACCACCGCCGATGGCCGCACCCGCCACGTCCAGGAGGAAATGGCTCTCAACAAGTCGGCCGAGGCGATTACACCAGCCCAACTGATGGCTTTGTCGGTTCCCCGTGGACAGGATTATCACCTGACACTTGCCGATGGTACCCAGGTGTGGCTCAATGCCGAGAGCCGCCTTGAGTTTCCTGACCGCTTCAATGGCGAAACACGCGAGGTGCGACTGCGGGGTGAGGCTTATTTTGAGGTAAAAAAAGATGCCAAGCGTCCCTTCATCGTGCACACCGATTACCTGACGACGCGGGTGCTGGGTACCTCGTTTGATGTTCGGGCCTATTCCCGCCGTGATGTGTCGGTTACGCTCGTTTCGGGGCGTGTGCAGGTCAATGCGGGCGACTTGTCCCGGGTATTGTCACCAGGGGAGCAGGCTGCACTCACCGGTTCACAATTAGCCGTCAAAGCCGTGGACACTTATCCCATCACACAGTGGAAGGAGGGCTTCTTCTACTTTGATAATCAATCGCTCTTCTTTATCATGCAGGAACTGTCGAAGTGGTATGGCGTGAATGTTTCGTTTGATGACAGGAGCAAGATGAACGTGCGTCTGCACTTTGTTGTTGAGCGAAGCAAGAGCCTGCGTGAAGCTGTTGCAAACCTCAACGCGCTGGGTGTCGTCCATGCCGAGGTGGATGGCAATATGGTTATCATCAATTAAAAAATGTTAAAAATATAAATCTGAAGCGGAGTCTTGTACCCCGCTTATTTTTTCTCAGTATTAGAAACAGAATAAGTTCAATCTTAAACTAAATCTGTATTTCAAATGAACAAGAGAAAACTCATCGCGTTGTTGTGCCTGCTGATGCTGCCACTGGCGGCGCTGGCACAGGGGCAGAAGGTGACTCTCAAGGTCAGCCAGACCCCGTTGCCCAACGCTTTCAGACAAGTGGAGCAACAATCAGGTTACTACAAGATCAATTATCCTTACGAGGCTGTGAAGGATTACAAGGTGACCGCCGATGTGTCTAACGTCACGGCACCCGATGCTGTCAAGGCGCTTATCAAGGGCCTGCCACTGACCAGCACCGTTGACGGCCGTTTCATCCAGGTGTCCAAGAGCACCAACCGTGCCGAGGCCGACGCATCCAAGCGCTCGGTCAAGGGGCAGGTGGTGGATGCCGACGGGGAGCCGCTTATCGGTGTCACAGTGCGCGTCTCGGGCACCGACATCGGCACCGTGACCGACATCGACGGTAACTATATGCTGGAGGGTGTAGACCCCAACAGCACGCTTGTGTATTCCTACATCGGCAAGAAGACCGTCGAGCGCAAGGCCACTTCCAGCAACAGCGTGCTCATCCTCGAGGATAACGCCAATGTCATGGACGATGTGGTGGTGACGGGTTATCAGCAGATTTCCAAGGAGAGAGCCACGGGTTCGTTTGCCAAG
>CADBDH010000020.1 GCA_902793405.1 uncultured Bacteroidales bacterium
AGTGATCTCGCTGATCTTGTTCATGTAGTCCTCGACGATGGCGGGAACTGCGGTATAGTAGTCGTTGCACGACTCGCGGTGCTGGAAGAATACGTCGGGATTCTCGGCAGTACCACGGGTGACGGGCTTGTCGGGGTTCATGGCACCCTTGCGGAACTTGGCCAGCTCCTCCATGTCGATGAGGGGACGCAGGTCTTCCTGGTCCATGGCCTCAACCTTCTGGATCTCGTGCGAGGTGCGGAAACCGTCAAAGAAGTTGACAAAGGGCACGTGAGCCTTGATGGCGCTCAGGTGGGCAACACCGGCGAGGTCCATAACTTCCTGTACACTGCCCTCGGCAAGCATGGCGAAACCGGTCTGGCGGGTAGCCATCACGTCCTGGTGGTCACCAAAGATACACAGGGTGTGGCTGGCCAGCGTACGGGCCGAAACGTGGAACACGCCAGGGAGCAACTCACCAGCGATCTTGTACATGTTGGGGATCATCAGCAGCAGACCCTGCGACGCGGTATAGGTCGTGGTCAGGGCACCCACTCGTCCACGTGCTCGGCCATCGTTGATGACGGAGTGATGGGGTAGATTGCGGCTACCTCGGTGAACATGTAACTGATGTGAGCAGCAGCCTGGTTGCCGTCACACGTCATGAATTTCTTTTCCTTACTCATAAAAAATTTTGAAAAAACTGATATAGTTAGTTATTAGTTAGTCTCAAATCGTTTTACAGGCTGCAAAGGTACGCATTATTTTTATAATAAGGTAAAGAAAGCAGAAAAAAAGGGTTTTGACAAACCGCGGTTTTTAAGCTTCGGGCTGGCGCCGGCCATTGAAAGGAGAACGGCGGCTGTACGAGCCAGCGGCTCGCTATACGCTGACACGCCACCCGGTTGGGACGCAATAAGGGAACGGAAAGGGGCAAAAAAAATCCCCGACTCTCGCCGCGGATCATTTTGAAAAAATCTAATTAACCTCTAATACCATTAACATAAACCTTAAAACTAAATCTTAACCTTTTAACAGTGAAAAACCCCATGCTTCACAGCAACGATTTTACTGCCTTGATGAAAAATCGATGCAAAGGTAATGCTAAATATGTTATATAACATAATTTTTGAGCAAAAAACGCTGAAATTTAACATTTTTTAATGATTATAGACGTTTTTTGCCGCTTTTTGCCCCTAAAAATGGCCATCAAGCCGCAAAATGTGTGCAGGCATGATGGCCATGATGGGATGTCGGGTCGTGTGCGGCTGGTTGGCCGCCACAGGCCGCCGTTACAGGTTGCCTAACAGCAGGTACTGGTAGGGCTGCATGGTGATGTGCTTCTTGAGCTGCATCTGCTCGCCGTTGAAGAGGTTCTTGACCGTCTTGCCGGCCCACATGGCGGGCAGCTCGACCTCGTGGGCGGCATCGCGCACGTTGACGATCACGAGCACATTGTCGTTGTTGAGCACGCGGTCGACGATGAGCACGTTGTTCTCGTCGTCGTCAAAGGGGATGACCTTGCCGCTGGAGCGCAGCGAGGGGTGCTCGTTGTAGATGGCAATGAGTTTCTTGTACTCGTCACGCATGCCGGGGTTGGCGTTCCAGTCCACGGGCACATAGTGGAAGAAGTTGATGGTCTCGGGGTAGCCCACCTCTTGCGAACCGTAAACCAGCATGCCGCCGTGCAGCATCGTGGTGGCGACAAATGCAGCCATCGACGCCTTGGGGCCGCCGTAGAGCTTGACGGGCGATGCCTTGGTGGCCTCGTCGTGGTTGGTGGTGAAGCGCAGTTTGAACTTGCCGGGCTCGAGGTCCTGGTACTCGTGCCTGTCTACGCTGAGGAGTTTGCCCACCTTGGCGTCGCCCTTCATCACCTCGGCAATGGCGCCCATGAATTCCCAGGCGTAGTTCAGGTCGAAGCCGGCCTTGAAGTTGTCGGGGTTGGCACCCTCGGCCAGCATAATGAGGTTGCGGGGCTTGGCAGCGGCACGCAGGTTGTCGATGCACTCGGTCCAGAAGTCGACAGGCACCTGGTCGGCCACGTCGCAGCGGAAACCATCGACACCGACGCTGTCTACCCAGAAGCGCATGGCGTCGATCATGGCGGCGCGCATGTCCTTGTTGTCATAGTTCAGGTCGGCCACGTCGGTCCAGTCGGTGCCCGGCGGGAAGATGATGTTACCCGTGGAGTCGTGGGTGTACCAGTCGGGGTGTTGGGTGAGCCAGACGTTGTCCCATGCGGTGTGGTTGGCCACCCAGTCGAGGATGACGCCCATGCCGCGCTCGTGGCATGCCTCGACGAGCATGCGCAGGTCATCGACGGTGCCATACTCGGGAGCCACGGCCTTGTAGTCGCGCACCGAGTAGGGTGAGTTCTTGCTCTTTTCCTCGCCAATGGGATAGATGGGCATGATCCACAGCATGTTCACACCCAAGTCCTCGATGGAGTCGAGCCTGCCGATGATGGCTTGGAATGAGTTGGACGCGGCAAAGACGCGCGGATTCACTTGATACATGACCACATCGGCGACTTCGGGAACGACAAACCCGTCGCCTACTGGTGTGGCGTGATGATCCTTGGGCTTGCAGCCGATGGTCATCACCGTCAGGGTCAATAATAAGAATAGAAATGCCTTTTTCATTGTTTTATTATTTTAGTTGTTAGTCCTTAGTCCTTAGTTCTTAGTTGTTAGTTGTTAGTTATTTGGTTATTCAGTTGTTCAGTGATTGCTTGAAGGCGTTGAAGTCGTCGGCGCTGACCTCGGTGACGGTGAGGGTGATGTTGCCGTCGTCGTTCTTGCCGATGGCGAACACCAGCACGTGGCCATCGACGGTGTAGCCCGTCTCGAAGTTCCGGGTCTCGCTGTTCAATCGCCAGGGAACGGCCATGCGTGCGTCACTGCCCTTGAGGGCGTTCTTGATGGCGAGTTTTGCCATCTCGACGTCCTTGACGGCGGTGGAATACATGGTGCACGACGTCTCGTTGCCGCTGGTCTGGGTGAAGTCATATTTCTCGCTCAGCCACAGGGCTACGTCGTCAACGTGGTATTTGCTGGCGGCCGACTTGGCTGCTGCGGCCGTTTGTGTTGCCGCTGCCAGCCTGTCGCGTTTTGCCTGCTCGCGCTCGAGGCGTTCCTGCTCGCGTTGCTGTCGCTGCTCTTCCTTCTTGAGGCGTTTTTCCTCTTCTTTTTGCTTCTTGAGCTCAGCTTTGCGCTGTTTCTCGGCTTCTTTTTGGGCCTTGGCTTCTTCGCGCTGCTTTTCCTGTGCGCGGCGTTTGGCCAGTCGCTGTTCCTGTTGCAGGGCCTCCTCGCGCTCGCGAGCGGCGCGGCGGCGCTCCTTCTCGCTCATCACGGGCGCTGTGGCCTCGTCGGCTGCCAGGTCGCCGGCATCGACGTTGTCGACGTCTTCCTGGGTGACGGGACGGCGGTCGCGGGTGCTGCGTTTAGAGGGTCTGGAGGCTTCGGTTTTTTCCTTCTCCTTGCTTTTCTTGCCCAGGGAGCGGTAGGCGTTGGCCGTCTCGGTAACGCTGACGTAGTAGGTGCCGTTGTCGAGCGCCTTGCGCTTGACGCTGAAGCGGAACCGGTTGTTCTCGTGGCGGAAGTCTTTCCAATAGGTGGCTGATGTCATGTGCCATTCGCTCACGGCCTTGATGTCGTCATAGCTGGCCATGATGCGGTCGATCATGTCGCGCACCTTCTTGGTGTTGAGGCCGTCGGGGGTGTTCAGGAAGTAGGACACCTCGCCTTTGTCGCGCTGCTGTTGCATGTCGCTGGCGCTGGGCATGTAGTAGTATTCAAAGTAGTTGCGTCCCACGAACACGTCGTTCACCACCTCGTCGAGGTACCATTCCCACTCTGGCTGTTGCTGCTGGACGGGCTGTGACATCGCCACCAGGGCAAGTCCGGCAAGCAGGCTCAATATCATGCACTTCATTTTCATAGGCCCCAATTGGATTTGGTTGCAGGTCACAAAGTTATAGAATAATTCCAAATAAAACCAAAAAACGATGAAAAAAACGCTCCATCGCCCCATCAGGACAAAAAATGAGGGTGTGCCAGAATTATGACACACCCTCCTGTAATCATCGGTTAAGAATTACGGTCATAGAGCCAAACGCAGACCTTGGCAAGGATGGCGGTAGGTTGGTGAACTGCTCATGCGGTGGGAAACGCGACAGTTGACGTCGCCATAGCCCCATCCACCACCGCGGGTCACGCGGTTTGTGCCGCTAGCTGGTCCGGTAGGATTGGTCTGAGCTGCTGAACTATAAGAGGCGTACCAGTCATAGCACCATTCATATACATTGCCACTCATGTCGTAGAGGCCAAGCTCATTAGGCTTTTTCAAACCTACAGGATGTGTGGTGAACGCACTGTTGCCCAGAGGACTATCCTCGTCATAGCCGCAACCCCACCAGGCAACCTCACTGATGTTGTTGCCACCGGCATATTTGTAGTGAACGCTCACGCCATCACCACGGGCGGCATATTCCCATTCGGCCTCGGTGGGCAGACGGAACGATTCACCTGTCAGAGCATTCAAGCGAGAGATGAACTCCTGGCAATCTTGCCAGCTCACTTGTTCGACAGGGCAAGAGAGGTTACCAGTGAAATAACTTGGGTTGGATCCCATCACTGCCTGCCATAGCGCTTGGGTTACCTCGGTCTGGCCAATCAGGTAGTTGGACAGTGTTACTTGATGGGCCGGTTTCTCGTTGGCAGCGGCATCGCTGCCTTGTTCGGCCGTAGCGCCCATGGTGAACGTTCCTCCTTGAACCGGTATCATGGTAAAGGTGACACCATTGACGGTGTAATTCTTGATGGCTTTAGTGACGGTGACCGGCAAGAGAATGTAGGTGTCACTCTCCAGGTCGATGAACGTCACGTTGGTCGACCCCTCGCTCATGCCAGTGAGGATGATGCTCTCGCCAGCAAGTTGGAAGTCAACAACCTCGGGATTACTTCCCACACTGTAATCACCGCCACCGTTGATGATGTCCACTCTCACAACATCGCCAACGTTCATGACGACCTCGCTTGCCGACAGTCTCACACGCAGGTCCTTCTTGAACTGTACAGATATGTTATGAATTTCGGTCGGTCCCAGATATCTGTTGTAGATGCGCACCTCGTCGAGTGCACCGTTCATCGGGTTCATCATACTGGAGCCCAGGAATTGGCCCAGATACAGGTCTTTGCCATTCATCTGCGTGTAATCGATATCTGTCATTACGTGCTTTTGCTTGACAAGGACACCATTGACATACAGTCGTGCCTGTTTCTTGCTCTTGCTGTAGGTGATAGCCACATGAACCCACTTGTTCAAGTAGTTGTCATTGGGCAACAGGTCTTCGCTATCGATGCTGGCCCACTGGTTTTGTGTGCCGGTGGTCTCGCTCCAAGTGCGCAACCCGTCACTGCTGCCCTTAAACATCAGCGCGGGGCCGGTAGAAGTGTTGGACTTGGCGAATATACAGTGTGAGCCATAGTCCATGACGGTCGATGACGAATTTTTGCCTTTCCAGCCCATCGGCTTGAAATAACAGGTAAAGGTGAAACCGTCGGTGAACTTTAATGATTCACTGTTGGGCACTTTAATGTAGCCTGGACTGTCAACGCCGCCGAATCGGCACGCGCCATTGTCGTCGCCAGTAACGCCCTTTGTGTAGGAGATATTATACCCGATGCCGTTGTTCCCATTGCCACTCATGTCGTTAGTATTACCGTCAAGTGGGTAGTGTGCGACAAGGTCGTTTTCCAGATTTACTGTCGTCTCGCCGTTCAAGATGTCATCAATCATCGCAGTAATGATGTCAAGATTCATGCTTTCGCCTGATGAAGAGTTCTCTTCACCCATCATTTTGTCGATACCTGCTGTAATATCATGGACATCGAAGATTCCGTCGCCATCCTCGTCATTACTGATGTAGCAACTGCCCGACAAAGGAATGGATATAACATCATATTCGGTCTGGATTCTGAGGAATCCTGTGTGAGTGGATTCGACTGGTGTGGCAAATTGAGGCGGCTTATAAGTGACATTGAAAGTAACACCCTCTGGGGTGCAAATCATAGAGCTCTCGTTTGCGGAGAATTCTTGGGGCCAGTGAGCGGGCGTTTGCACAATACTTATGCTAATGTTGCCCTCGATGTTTCTACCTTTTACAGTAACAGGGACGCTTAAGGATGTACCGCATGGAATACTGCCAAAATTGATTTTCTTGGGGTTGACTTCCAAAATTTTGGCGGCTTCTTTCATGAACCAGAAACTTGCCGTACCATCAGTATTGATTCTGATATCTGTTACTGGCTTTCCAAGATAACCAACACTGCTGGCGTTAGGATTTCCAGTGGCATCTAAATATAGTTTAGTTGCAGGAGCGGTATCATCAGTTAAATCAGATTTATTAAGTTTTGGCCACAAATCACTTTTTTCTGAATCGTAACCCCACCTGTCGTCTGCAGGAACAATTGTCATCAATTGTGTTGCTTCATTATTTACTGTGTTATAGAACCAACGGTCTTTTACGTAAGATACATGCGTCACCATGATGCCTTCATCTTGGATTTCGGCATCCCAACCTTGTTTTTTGCGATATTCATAAATGAAATATTCATTGGAACATAGATCACTTGTTATTCGGACTGCTGCATCATTACTCTGATTCCAAACAGGTAATGTATAAATGCCAGGTTCATCCGCTTCAATGAAATTAATCCAATTCATAAAAGCTTTCTCATAAGCTGAATACCCAATTGGTGTATTGTTTGCATTATAGCACCCATTACACATCAAGCTCCAAGAACCCATCCCATAATGAGTTTCTGGCTCTGCTGTTTCATAGAAATCAGGTAGACCGAGACAGTGGCTAAATTCGTGGCACATGACGCCAATCTTTGCTACAGAAGCTTCAGTTGGATCTACGGAAGGATTAATACCATCAAGCTCATTAAAAACAGCGAAGTCATATATTACTGGGTCACCATCAGCTGGTCTAAAAGGAGTAGCATCAGGAGCACTATAAAGATCCCATTTACATGGCCAAATGGCATTTTTAGGAGCCCCTGAAATAGATTCTGCAACACCAGCATATATGATAATAACAACATCACAAGTATCATCATCATTAGTATCATATGGTTTGAACGATTTATTATCTGCAGATGCAAGCGTGCATGCCTCAGATACTAACTTACCAAGTCCTTTGTCATTACCTAAAGGGTCATTCCCCCCATAAGCTTCAAGGTTATCGCTTAAAAGATATGTACCGATTACTTCAAATTGTGGGTCATATAAGTGATTAGATTGATCGTAGAAATACTTTTTTGCCTTATCGATCATCTGATTTTTAATGACCATATAAGGTAATTTAAATTGTTGATCTTGAAATTCAACAAAAATAATTGGAATTCTTCGCCTGCCAATTGCTGGAACATTAACGGTAGGATCGGTATTGCTGCTAGCACGTTTTGGTGTAGCAAAACTTGATTTGCTGCGGTCGTATTTGAAGTGGAATTGGCTTTTTTGAGCCTCGATGAATGTGTTCTCGATGCCAGTGCGGAATTTTTCATCGTGAGCACGCACTGTGGTGTGGCCAGTCAGTGATGAATGGTAGTAATAATCACCGTCTTCGGCACGATAAACCATCAAGCCGTCACGTGTGAGGGTCGCACTTGAAAACTCGTCACCCACCAGTTCGACAGTCACGGTTTTGCCGTCGCTTTGGGTGTGGGTGTACCAGCCGGGTTTGGCGGGAACGGCCCACGTTGTGGCGGCGCATACCACGATTGCCCAGAATAGAAGGAATAGTTTCTGTTTCATAATCTTGTGAATCTATGGTTTCTAAGTTGAAAAAATCACAGGGATTGACTGTGTGAAAGTAGTTGCAATCCCTGTGATACTTGGTTTTTAATTATACAAATGAAATCGTTATCTCGAATTTGATTAATCCGGTCAGATTATTCATTGGGGGCGAAATCGGTAGTGTAAGGAATCGGGCTCCTCAAAGTGGTAGCCTTAGCCTTGCTGGTCAACTCACCGATAATGGACTCGAGGATGTACTGGAAGTTATTGAAACCATTGTAGAGGTCGGTCTCATGGATGATGTTTTTCCAGCTATCCAGGTTGCCCCAGTTGCCTCGGTTGCCATATTCTGAACTGTAAGGAGCAAACAGAACCAGACGCCTGCCAGAGGGCATGGTGTTCCATTGGGCCTCGAGCATATCCTCTGTCAGGTCGGTATAGGATGAACCAACCAGATAGGGAGCATCTGTCCATAGGATGATGACCTGACGGTGATAGCCGTCGTCAACGCTCCAGTCGGTCTTGTTAAATGCAGCTTGGAGTGCTTCGAGACCGCTCTCGGGGGTGTCGCCACCACCATCTGCATACAGACTGTTCACGAAGCTGTTGAACTCGGTCTGCTCGTCGGGCAGCCAGTAGGTGGGACTGGTCTGAAGCCAGTTGGAGTCTACGTTCTTGTCACGGAAAGCGATAACCTGGGTGTTGAGGCCGGTCAGCTGGATGCCGTGGCTTTCGCAGCAGGTCATGAAAGCATCATAGAAACCGATGGCGTTTCTCTTCACAGTGCTGATGATGCTAGACATACTGCCGGTCACGTCGATACACATGACAACATCAACAGTGAGCATGTTTTCGCCCGTTGTGAATGACTTGATGTTGGGATCATAAACTTCTTGGTCGAGTACATTACCATACCTGGGAATGAGGCCGCCGTGGTTATTGTTGTTGAACTTGTAATAAACACGGTAGTAGTAGGTGGTGTTGGGCTTCAAGCCACGATAGTCAATGTTGAAGCTGAAGCTGTCATAGGGCTGATAACCGGCCTCTTCATATTCGGCCTGGCCAAGGAACAGCTTATCGGGGTCGGTATCACACAGGATGCCATAGGTGCCATATTCGTTGTAGGTGTTGGACGGGCACCAGATCGAGCCGCTCAGGGTACATGATGAACCACCCACCTTGTAGGAAGCGTCACCAGTCCACAAGAACAGCGTGTTGCAAATCTTGGCTACTACGTCATCATACCAGCCAGCGAGGCTAACTGCAAACTCATAGTTGCCCGACTCATCAATGGGAAGGCTGTTCACCAGCTCTTCGTCCTCGACATAAGGCAGGATGCAAACGTTAGCGAACAAGTCGGCATAGGTGAGAAGGACATCCTTGCCACCATTGCACTCCATGAGAAGCGAAGCTGCATTGAACAGAGTGGACTTGAAGGCGTCATCCTCATACTTGCAGTTCTCCAGATCCTCCATCGAATAGTTGATGCAGCCAACCATCGCAACAGTCTCGCCATCGTCATAGATGAGCTCGAAGGTGCTGTCGGTGGGATAACTGAAGTAGTAAATGCCGTTGCGGGTAACCATCTGGGTGGGGATGTTCTCTTCGAGCGTCGAGATGATGCAAACGGTATCGGCAACACCAACGGGAGGTGCGTAGGTGATGGCGTTGAACTTGCTGTCGCTTGAGCAAACGCAACCAACCTTCATGGCAAACTGGCCATAATATCTTGTAACGAATCCCTCGTCGTAGTTGTCCATGTTGTCATAGAGGTGCACGATGCCATCCTCGGCATGGAAGGTGATGCTATCAACGTCGGGAATCTCAAATAAATTCTCATCGTTGGTAGTGATAACCACGTCACAGTCGCGATGGGTGATGCTGGTAACTTTAGACGTCAGGAAACCGAATCTGTGGGCACCTTGATTAACAATTACGTAATCCTGTGCATAGGCAATGCCAAACAATACACCGATGCCAATAAGTAAAGTCAAAATATGCTTTTTCATTTCTTCACGATTTTAAAGGTTTTACCATTCACGTTAACGATGTATACACCTTGGCTAAGGTCAGAAAGGGGAAGTGAGTACTCACCATCGGTGGTGATGTTCTTGTTGATGAGAACCATACCATTAGTAGCAAAAACAGCAACATTGCTACCTGCCTTGAGTGCAGGGAACAAGATGGCGTTGCCGTCATACTTCATGTTATTAACATCATCAACGATGCTCTGGATGCTTGAAGGGTTGGGGTCAACATAGTTCCTGTAGGTAAGTTTCCAAACCTCGTCAAGGTTCCTGTCGAAAATGATGTCGGCCACATCATTGGTGATGATGATTTGGCCTTCGTTAAAGGTTACGGTAGCACCATACTCTAATTTGAACTCGGCAACGGGCATCCTGTCGCCAAACTCCCAAACGCCAATCATGTACTTGTTCAGGCAATAATCAGCGTCGGCGCTTGCATTAAAGGCAAATGCCAGCGCCACCAGCAAGAGTGCCAGGTGTTTTAGTAAATTAAATTTTTTCATAAAAGATAAAAATTAAAAAATTAATAAATAAAAAATAAAGCGTCATCCTCTTTAGTTCGTTCAAATCGAGCCATAATGACTCATAGATTTGAAACAATGGCTTATGCTAATATCCACAAGTTGAAGGTCTCATGAAAAACATATGAACGTATTAAGGTATTTCATGGTTTTTTCTAGGTTTTTGTTCCCATGATTTTACGTTCTAGTATGAATTAATCAATCACTTCTTCTGTGAAATAGGCATAAGGTATAGCTTAAACATCATGTTACAATACACAGTATTAGTTGTACTATGTTTTATGCTGCAAAGATATGTCAATTATTTTAGACTGCAAAATTAATTATGCTAATTGTTCGATTTGATTGTCTTTTTTTTTAATACGGGGGCAAGAAGCTGTTTGTCACTTGTTTATTTGGGATATTCCTGTTACCTTTGCAAAGAAAAAAAGGAGATTAAGATATGATGAAACTGCGACACCTGTTATTATGTGTAGTGGCGGTAACGGCTGTGTTGCCCGCCGCTGCCGACGTGCATGAGCGCTACACCACGATGGTGAGTGACGAGACCAAGAACTACGTCAGCAAGCGTCCGCCTGTCGAGGAACGCCTGTTCAAGAGCGTTATCATCGAGCAGCGCATCCGCGACGTGTTCAAGCTCATCAAGGGCAACCCAAAGTTGGCATGGATGTTTGTGAACTGTTTTCCCAACACGCTCGACAGCACGGTGCATTACCGTCTGGACGAGAATGGCGACGACGACACATTTGTCTATACGGGCGACATCCACGCGATGTGGCTGCGCGACAGCGGTGCCCAGGTGTGGCCCTACGTCAAGTATGCCCGTGAGGACGAGAAGCTGCGTCACATGCTGCGCGGCGTGATCCTGCGCCAGCTGAAGTGCATCGTGCTGGACCCCTATGCCAATGCCTTTAACGACGGGCCCACGGGGAGCCAGTGGGAGAACGACCTGACCGACATGAAGCCCGAGCTGCACGAGCGCAAATATGAAATCGACTCGCTGTGCTACCCCATACGCCTGGCCTATGAGTACTGGCTGGTGACGGGCGACGACAGCATCTTTGGCGAGCTGTGGCAGGAGGCGATGCAGGCGGTGCTGCGCACGTTCAAGGAGCAGCAGCGCAAGGGCGGCAACAAGGGGCCGTACAAGTTCATGCGCCGCGACATCGACGCCAAATCGTCGCTCACCTGGTATGGTTGGGGACCTCCCGTCAATCCCGTGGGGCTGATTGTGTCGTGTTTCCGTCCCAGCGACGACGCGACGGTGCTGCCGTTCCTGGTGCCGAGCAACTTTATGGCAGTGAGCTCGTTGCGCAAGGCAGGCGAGATTCTCAACAAGGTCAACCACAATGCCGAGTTGGCCGGTCAGTGCCTCGACCTGGCCCAGGAGGTGGAGGATGCCCTGCACAAGTATGCCATCGTTGACCATCCCAAATACGGGCAGATCTATGCCTACGAAGTGGACGGGTGGGGTGGACGCATCCTGGCCGACGACGCCAACGTGCCCAGCCTGCTGGCGATGGGTTACCTGGGCGACGTGCCCATGGACGACCCCATCTACCGCAACACGCGCCGCTTTGTGTGGAGCGAGGACAATCCCTGCTTCTTCAAGGGCAAAGCGGGTGAGGGCATCGGTGGCGCCCACACGGCCTATAACCTCATCTGGCCCATGAGCATCATGATGAAGGCTTTCACTGCCGACAATGACGAGGAAATCGCCTGGTGCATGCGTCAGTTGTTGACCACCGACGCGGGCACGGGCTTCATGCACGAGTCGTTCCACAAGGATGATGCGACCCATTACACGCGCGCCTGGTTTGCCTGGCAGAACACGCTGTTTGGCGAGCTGGTCATCCACCTGGTCGAGAGCGGCAAGGCCAATTTGCTGGTGCATTGTTTGGATTAGGTTTGAGTTTTAAGTTTTTAGTTTTTAGTTTTTAGTTTTAAGTTGGCATCCGCCTTCAACTAGGGACTAAGGACTAGAAACTAGGGACTAGAAACTAGGGACTAAGGACCAGAAAAGAAACTAAAAAAGCATTTACAATCCCTATCAGACGTTAAAATGATAGGGATTGTCTTTTAATAAAGGTGAAATGACCTATCTTTGCCACCTGTTAACTCTATAGAACAATCACATGAAAGAATACAGACACTTGACCAATCAGGAGATCGAAAACTTAAAGAAGAAAGACTGTTGGGCTCAAGATTGGAATGAAATATTAGTAACTGAAGACTTTGACGCCTGCCGCTGCCACCGCGTGCAGTTTTACGGATGGGCTCGCCTGGGCAACGGCCAGGGCACCGTGGAAATCACCGACGGTTTCGTGAAAAACTGCGGTATCTACAACGCTACATTGCGCAATGTGACCATTGGCGACAACTGCCTCATCGAGAACATCGGCAACTACCTGAATAATGTGACCATTGGCGACGGCTGCTATATCTCTAACGTGAGCACCGTCGATACCCTGGGCCAACCCAACTACGGCCAGGGCCACACCATCGCCGTGCTTAACGAGGTGGGCGACGGCAACCTGTTGCTGCTGCGTGACCTCAATAGCCAGCTGGCGGCCCTGATGGTCAAGCATGGCGACAACAAACCCATGATGGAGGCCATCAAGCGCATGGTGTCGCAGTCGGTCGAGAAATCCCGTCCGGCCTGCAGCACCATCGGCAATCACGTGCGTGTGGTCAACACGGGTGTGATCATCAACAGTATCATCGACGACGGCTGCCAGATTTGCGGTGTGTCGCGTTTGAGCAACTGCACCATCAGCAGTTCGATGGAGAATCCCATCGTCATCCGCACGGGTGTCATCTGCGAGAACACCATCATCAGCGGCGGTTCGCACCTGTATGGCAGCGTCAAACTGACCGACTGCTTTGTGGGCGAGTCCTGCCACCTGGAGAACGGCTTTACCGCCGCCAGCAGCGTCTTTTTTGCCAACAGCTATATGTCCAACGGCGAGGCCTGTGCGGCCTTCTGCGGCCCGTTCACCGTGAGCCACCACAAGAGCTCGTTGCTCATCGGCGCGATGTTCTCGTTCTACAATGCGGGTTCGGCGACCAACTTCAGCAACCACGCCTACAAGATGGGTCCCATGCACTACGGAGCCCTGGAACGCGGCTGCAAGACGGCCAGCGGCGCCTACCTGCTGCTGCCCGCCAACGTGGGTTCGTTCAGCGTCCTGTTCGGCAAACTGATGTATCACCCCGACACGCGCGACCTGCCTTTCTCTTACCTGATTGCCTATGGCGACACGATGTACCTGAAGCCCGGCCGCAACTTTGCCACCGTGGGACTGTACCGCGACATCCGCAAGTGGCCCAAGCGTGACAAGCGCTACAAGGGTGAACACCGCAGCGTGGTCAACTTCGACTGGCTGAGTCCGTTCACCATCAGCGAGGTACTGCGTGGCAAGAAGATTCTCGAGAACCTGCGCGCCGCCAGCGGCGACAAGGTGAGCACCTATAACTACCACGAGTATGTCATCAAGGCGCCCCTGCTGCACAAGGGCATCAAGTACTATGACATGGCGTTGCGCATCTACATGGGTGCTGTGCTCAAGCGCCACGCTCCCGTGCCTCCCGTCTCGACCGAGGGCGAGGGCAACTGGATTGACCTGATGGGATTGCTCATGCCGCAGAGTGCCGAGGACCGCATCATCGACGACATCGTTGCGGGCCGCCTGGATACCATCGAGGCCGTCAATGAACGCTTCAGGGAAATCCACAACAACTACAACGAGCTGCGATGGTCATGGAGCTATCGCGTCATTCTTGACTATTACGGCATTGACGAACTCACCGAGGAGGCCGTGCAGCGCGTCCACCAGGACTATGTTACCGCCCGCCGCGAGTGGATCGCCCTCATCCGCGAGGACGCCGAGAACGAGTACACCCTGGGCGACATCGACCGCGAGGTGCTCGACGACTTCGTCACCCTGCTCGACCGCGAAGTAGACTTCGAAAACCAGAAGTTATACATGTAAAATGTGCCACATTTTACATGTAGTTTAGTGTTTAGTGTTTAGAGTTTAGAGTTTAGTGTTTAGTGAGGCATCCGCATTTATGCTCGTGTTGCTTGCAGTTTAGAGTTTAGCGAATAGATGGAAGTTTATCAGTTTGAAAGGCTTAATGCATGGCAAAAAGCTAAAGAATTGGCGGTTGCTGTGTATCGGCTCGTGAATAAATTCCCTCAATATGAGCAATATGGCCTCAGTAGTCAGGTCCGTAGGGCGGTGATATCTGTGCCATCAAATATTGCCGAGGGAACTGGACGTTTGTCGATAAAAGAAAAAATCCATTTTCTGGAAATAGCTTATGGCTCTTTATTAGAGACTTATTGTCAACTGCAGATCGCAGTTGAACTGGATTATATCTCAAGCGAGGAATTAAAGGTGATTAATCCCCTCTTTTTCGATACCTCTCGTTTGATAAGTGGCTTGCGAAAGAGTTACACGTCCCAACTATCTAAACTCTAAACACTAAACACTAAACTTCAAGGGGCCGCACCATGTGCGACCCCTTGAATGTAGCGGGACTGAGAATTGAACTCAGGACCTCCGGGTTATGAATCCGACGCTCTAACCAACTGAGCTATCCCGCCATTTGCTGAAAGCGACTGCAAAGGTACAACCATTTCCTGAACCCACCAAATTTTTTCCAAAAAAACTTTCCTGTTCCATTCAAAACTGTTTTAAAACGGTTTCATTATGAGCAGGAAAAGCTCCCGTTGGCAGGTGTGCTAAAGTCAAGATTATTTGCGGTTTTGGCCTCAAAACTTGTATGAATGAAATAATACACCTATTTTTGTACGGAATGACAAGTTTTCCCTTTGATGCTGGGCTTGTGATGGCTTCATTGGCAAGGTTGGGCATCGTTTCGGGAAAATAGGGTTTAAACGATTTGAGGACATGAAGAAGTATTTACAGGCAGGTGCATTGTTGCTGGGGGCGTTGCTCTCGCAAGCGGCCGGTGCGCAGGGCATCTACGGCGACGTGAACGGTGACGGCGAGGTAAACATAGCAGATGCCAACGAGGTGGTCAAGGTGATTCTAGGCGAAGAAGTGCCCGTATCGCCTGGCGACGAGTCGGATTCGGTAGCCGTCACGGTGTTTGACACCGATGTCGCTGCCCGTCATTATTACCGCATTCCGGCTATCGTCCAGATTGCCGACGGCAGACTGCTGGCCATTGCCGACGACAGGCACAACAGCGACTCGGACATCGGCGGCAACCGCGGCATCGACATCGTGGGCAGCTATAGCGCTGATGCCGGCAAAACGTGGGGCGGCACCTTCATCATTGCCAATGGTAACGCGCGCGACAATGGTTTCAACAACAGCCACGGCGACGCGGCAGCGGTTGTGGACCGCGAGACCGGCAAGCTGCTCATCATGTGTGCATCGGGCCGGCAGGGCTTCCTGGCATCGACATTGCAGGATCCATTGCTGGTGGGGCGCTACACGAGCGACGATAGTGGCGTGACCTGGACGGGCAGCGAAGTCACCAGCGATATCTACGGCATTTTTGCCGACTATCCCGAGGTAAATGCCCTGTTCTTCTCCAGCGGGCGCATCTGCCAGAGCAGCCGCATCAAGCGGGGCGAGTATTACCGCATCTATTCGGCCGTCGATGGCCCCATGGGAGTGGGTTGCCTGGTGCTCTACAGCGATGACTTAGGCCAGACGTGGCATGCCTTGGGCGGCCCTGGCGCCAGACCGACGGTGGCCCCCTTTGGCGACGAGGCCAAGATTGAGGAGCTGCCCAACGGCAACGTGCTGCTCAGCTGCCGTTCCAAGCAGACCGCCACCAGTGGCCGTCTGTTCAACATCTATGATTACGTTACCGCGACGTGGGGCGAAATGGCCGTGAGCAACGACCCCGAGTCGGGGACTTACAGCGAGGACTGCTCCTGCAACGGCGAGTTGCTCATCGTGCCCGCAGTGCGCAACAGCGACGGCCGTCGGCTCCACGTGGCGTTGCAGTCGGTGCCGCGAGGCAAGGGACGCCAACGCGTGAGCATTTACTACAAGGAGCTGCTCGACGAGACCGACTATGACCAGCCCGCCGATTTCTCGTGGGGGTGGAAATGCTATCAGGTCACTGGGAACTACTCGGCCTATTCCACCATGGTCAGCCTCACCGATGGCAAGATTGCCTTCCTGCATGAGGACTGTAACGACAACGAGGGCAGCACCTCGGCCTATGATTTGATATTCCAGAAACTCTCCCTCAGAACCATCACCGGCGGGCGATACACCGCCATCAAGCAAAAATGACAATGGACAATAACATCAAGATACCGGTGCTTGCGGCACCGTTGCAAGGAGTGACCGATAACGTGTGGCGCATGGCGCAGCACAGCGTGTTTGGCGGTGTGGACGCCTATTATGCCCCCTTCATGC
The DNA here is from genome assembly GCA_902793405.1 of uncultured Bacteroidales bacterium. Classification (GTDB taxonomy): domain Bacteria; phylum Bacteroidota; class Bacteroidia; order Bacteroidales; family Muribaculaceae; genus Sodaliphilus. Next base: position 16,744 of record CADBDH010000020.1, read on the forward strand.
GCGTGGAGCGTGGCGAGGTGAGGCGCAAAGACTTGCGCGATGTGGATCCCGAGCGCAATGCGGGCATCACGCTCATCCCTCAGATTCTTGCCTGCCAGCCCGACCATGCCCTCATGATGGTCGATGCCTTGAAGCAGCGGGGCTATAGCCGCATCGACATCAACCTGGGCTGCCCGTTCCCGCCCATCGCACTGCACCGCAAGGGTTCGGGCATGCTGGCCTATCCCGAACTGGTCGAGGCGCTGTTCAAGGCGCTTGCCGCCACCGATGGGGTAGAGTACAGCGTGAAAATGCGCCTGGGCTGGGACCAGCCCGAGCAGTGGCGTGAGATACTGCCGTTAATGGAAATCATCAAGCCCGTCAACATCGCAGTGCATCCCCGCATCGGCAAACAGCAGTACAAGGGCGACCTGGACATCGGGCAATTTGAGGCGCTGATGGCGGCATCGGCATGGCCCATCGTCTATAATGGAGGCCTGCGAACGCCCGAGGACATCGAGGTGGTCATGAACCGCTATCCCAATCTTGCCGCCGTGATGGTGGGCAGCGGCTTGGCAGCCAACCCGGGTATGTTTGCCCCCGATGCCACCCTCGACGATTACCGCCGTTTCCACGACCTGTTGGTCGATGGCTACACCGAGCAACTCAACGGCGGTGAGGCACAACTGGTGCGCCACCTGCAGGACATCTGGCAGACCTTCCTGCCCGGCATAGACCACAAACTCTTCAAGGCCATCCGCAAGTCACGCACCCTCGAGCAATACCAGGCAGCGGCCGCTGCAGCGTTGATGCGAGCGTTGTGATCAACGCTCGCAGTTTAGGGTCTAGAGTCTAGGGTTTAGGGCTTAGAGAGTTAGCGCATTCCTTGACTCACTTCAATCCTCTTAGTTTTTCAAACAACTAGAACAATCACTTAAGTAAACAACTACAACAACTTTTATAATTGGCATTCGCACCTATCAATGAGGCGCGAATGTCTTTTTGTACTTTAATTTTGAAGCTGTGAGTATCGCGGGCATGAGTGCGGATGCAATCATTTAAATCCTTATAATCCGCCGGCAGAAAACAAAAGAATTACCGCGGGGCTGTGGGGAGCCACCTACGGTAATTCTCGGGGATTATGAAAAAAACTATTACTTCTTGACGGGAGCCTCCTCGAGGGCCTTAACGAGCAGTTTCCAGAAGGGCTCTGCTGCGGGGATATAGGCACGCTCGATGGTGGTGTGCGGGCTGCGCAGGGTGGGACCGAAGCTCACTACGTCCATGTGCGGGTATTTGCCCAGGATGATGGAGCACTCCAGACCGGCATGGTCCACTTGGACGATACCTTCCTCGTTGAACAGTCTCTTGTACAGGTCGAGCAGCATGTGCAGGGCCTCGCTGTCGGGGTTGGGATCCCAACCGATGTAGTCACCGCCGGTCTCTACCTTGAAGTCGGCGAGGTGGAAGCAGGTCATCAACATCTTAACGATGTAGTCCTTCATGTCCTCGCGGGCCGAGCGGGCCAGGATTTTAACGGCAGCCTTGCCGTGCTCGATGTCGATGATGGCGAGGTTGGAGGAGGTCTCTACCACGTTGGGATAAGCGGGGATATAGCGTACCACGCCGTCGTGGCAGGCATACAGGGCACGCAGGATGGTCGTCTGGTCTTCGAGGGCCATCTTCGTCTTGGGACGGTCGATAGCCTTCAAGGTCAGGTCCACATCGTCCTCGATGAGTTTGAACTCACTCTCGAACTGGGCCTTCATTGTCTTGACGAGCTTCTTCAGGCCCTTGATGTTGTCCTTGGGCACGACGACAATGGTCTCGGCCTTGAAGGGGATGGCATTGCGCATGTTGCCGCCATGCCAGCTCACCAGGCGGGCCTTGTGGTCCACGATGGCCAGTTGCAGCAGGCGAGCCATCAGCTTGTTGGCGTTGGCACGGCCCTCATGGATTTCGAGGCCGCTGTGTCCGCCCTTCAGGCCCTTGAGGGTGATGCGCACTGCAGAGTCGCCGGCAGCGGTCTTCACCTCATTATACTTGCGCGTGCAGGTAACGTCGATACCGCCGGCGCTGCCGATGACGAACTTGCCCCAGGTCTCGCTGTCGAGGTTGAACAGGATGTCGCCCTTCATCTGACCTTTGGGCAGGTCGTTGGCGCCATACATGCCCGTCTCCTCGTCCTTGGTGATGAGGCCCTCGATGGGACCGTGCTTGAGGTCCTTGTCCTCCATTACTGCCATGATGGCTGCCACGCCCAGACCGTCGTCAGCACCCAGGGTGGTACCGCGGGCCTTGACCCACTTGCCGTCGATGTAGGGCTCGATGGGATCCTTCTCGAAGTTGTGCTTCGACTCGGGCGTCTTCTGGGGCACCATGTCCATGTGGGCCTGCATAGTGATGCATTTGCGGTTCTCCATGCCGGGAGTGGCGGGTTTGCGCATCACGATGTTGCCGGCGGGGTCCTGGAAGGCCTCCACGCCGATCTTCTTGGCGAAGTCGAGCAGATACTGCTGGATTTTCTCAACATGTCCCGAGGGACGGGGAATCTGCGTCAGCGCATAGAAGTTGCGCCAGATGCACGTCGGTTTCAGTTTTTCAATCTCGTTCATTTTCTTGATTCTGTTAATGTCTTACAGGTTTAAATAAAGAATGTATTTGTTATTCGGCTGCAAATATAGTGAAAAAATTTTAAGTTGTTGGTTTTTTAAGTTGTTAGTTTCTCATTTTTGGCCGTTAGTTTACATCCACATCCTGTTGCCTCTCCCATAAAGAAAATAAGAAATACAACAAATACAATGGCATCCGCACCAATGAAGCATTAATAACAACTTTGACAACTCATACAACAGGCGTCCGCTCCCTAGGGCCTCACACAAAGGCGCAAAGTCGCTAAGTTTATGGGGCGACGAATGAAACGAATGCATCCGCGCCTTTATAATTAAAGACAACTTTAACAACTCAAACAACTGGCGTCCGCGCCTCTGTTGCCAGTAACGCGGAAGCCCCTTTAAGCTTTAATCTGCGAATGAAACTTTTTTCCTGTTTTCATGTGTTTTTGTGAGATTTTTGTTAGATTTGCGGCAATTATTAACTTTAAACTAAAATCGTTATGAAAAAACGATCATTTCTCTTTCGGCTGGTTGTCCTGGTGGCGGCCATGATGTGTGCCCTCGGCGTCGCCGCAGCCGAGGCTTATGCATGTTACACGCCCTCGAACACGACGCTCACGTTCTACTACGACACCGAGCGCAGCAGTCGTTCGGGCACGACCTACGACCTGAACACGGGATATAACTATCCCGACTGGTACACTGATGGCACCAATTTCAATGTGACCGAGGTGGTCTTTGACCCGTCGTTTGCTGGTGCCCGCCCGACGAGCACCATCTATTGGTTCTTTGCTTTGTTTAATCTTCAATCCATCGCGGGCCTGGAGTACTTGAACACCAGCGAGGTGACCGATATGGCTTGGATGTTCTTTTACTGTGCAAATCTGACGAGCCTTGACTTGAGCCACTTTAACACGTCCAAGGTAAACTCAATGTATAACATGTTGGGTTACTGCCAAAGCCTAACAAGCCTTGACCTGAGCAATTTCAACACATCCCAGGTAATCAGTATGAGTAGCATGTTCGATCATTGTGCCAATCTGCAGATCATCTATGTGGGTGACGGTTGGAGCACGGCGGAAGTGTCGATCTCCACAAATATGTTCCTGGACTGCACAAACTTGGTAGGTGGCCAGGGCACGGCCTATGATGCCAATCACATTGACAAGGAATATGCCCGCATCGACGGCGGCCCCAGCAACCCGGGCTACTTCACGGCTAAGAATGCCGGCCTGCGTGGTGACGTGAACGGTGACGGCAGCGTGAATATCAGTGACGTGACGGCCCTGATCGACTACCTGTTGACCAACAATGCTTTGGGCATCAGCTTGAGTGGTGCCGACTGCAACCAGGACAGCAGCGTCAACATCAGCGACGTCACTGCCCTGATCGACTACCTGCTCTCCGGCACTTGGTAAGAAACTGCGATTTTCGCAAATTAAACTAATGGCATCCACATTCTTTTAATTGTTGGCGAATTTAATGAATTGGCATCTGCGCTCAAACCGGGGCGCAGATGCTTTCGTTACATTCGTATCATTCGCCGACCAAAAAACTTAGCGACTTCGCGCCTTTGCGTGAGGCCCAAGGGTGCGGATGCCAACTAAAAACTGAAAACTTACAACTAAAAACTAAAAAGATTATTATCTTTGCCAGGATTAAACAAGATTTTAGTGTATATGAAGAAGTTTTTTTCTACTGTTTTGATTGCCCTTATGGGTGTGATGGCTGGCATGGCACAGGCTCCTGAGGCCGGCCAGGGTAATAACGAGATTATTCTCCACGCCTGGTCGTGGTCGTTCAACACCATCAAGGAACATCTGCCCGAGATTAAGGATGCGGGCTACACGATTGTGCAGACCTCGCCCATCAACGAGTGCGTCGTGGGCGAAGGCGGCGGCCGTCAGCTCTTTGGCCACGGCAAGTGGTACTACCATTACCAGCCGACGGACTGGACCATCGGCAACTACCAGCTGGGCACGCGCGACGAGTTCAAGGCGATGTGCGACGAGGCTACCCGCCTGGGGCTGCGCGTCATTGTGGATGTGCTGCCTAACCACACGGTGATTGACCGCACGCAGATCAACGCGCGACTGGACAGCGCCGTAAATGGCCGTGAGAACCTGTTCCACGCCAACGGCCTGTGGCCCATCAAGGATTACAGCGACCGCTACCAGTGCACAACGGGCGAGATGGGTACGCTGCCCGACGTGAACACCGAGAACCCCGACTTCCAGTACTACTACATGCAGTATGTCAACGACGTGCTGGCCTGCGGTGCCAGAGGTTTCCGCTACGACACAGCCAAGCACATCGGCCTGCCTAATGAGATGCGCGACCCCAAGTCGCCCGAGAACGACTTCTGGGACGTGGCCATGGGCCGCAAGGCTGTCAAGGGCCTCAGGCTGGCCTTGCCGCGCGAGGAGCTCTTCATCTATGGCGAGGTGCTGCAGGACCGCAATGTGCCCGAGCAGGGCTATGCCGAGTATATGGACCTCACGGCCAGCAACTACGGCTGGGTGCTGCGCAACGTGCTCAACAAGCATGATGCCCGCGCCGACAACCTGCTGACCTGGCACCACTCGGTAGATCCCGCCCACCTGGTGACCTGGGTAGAGTCGCACGACACCTATTGTAACGAACACGCTTCGGCCGGCATGAGCGACGAGCTCATCCGCCTGGGATGGGTCTTTCTGACCGCCCGCAAGTATGGCACGCCGCTGTTCTACAGCCGCCCTCACGGCAGCACCCGCGAGAACTATTGGGGTGACAACGAGATCGGCAAGGTGGGCAACGACGAGTTCAAGCACCCTGTGGTGAAGGCCGTCAATGAGTTCCGCCACCGCAATATCAATCAGCCCGAAAAAATCGTCTATAGCGATAACGGCAAGCAGATCATTGTGGAGCGCGGCACCAAGGCCGCCGTGGTCATCAACCTCGACGAGCAACCCGCCCAGGTGGCCATCCCCGTGACCCTGAGCAACGGCAAATACCGCGACGTAGTGACCAAGCAGCGCCTGCAAGTGAAGAAAGGCGTCCTCAAGGGCATCCTGGCCCCGATGACAGCCTACGTGCTCTACAAGTAATCCCTAATTGGGAAAAACAAAAACAAGCCCTTTGTCAAACATAGGGCTTGTTTTTTTTGTGTTGGTGTGGTAGTTTAGAGTTCGAGGGGGAAGTCGACGGGGTGGCGGCGGCTGTAGCGGGTCCAGAAGGCGGTGCGGGCCTGCATGGTGAGGCGGACGGCTTCGTCAGGGTCAAAACCGCGTGCGGCGGCATAGCTGCGGGCAATGAGCTCGATAAAGCGTTTGGGGCCCCACAGGCGGCGCAGGGCGGCACAACCGTCGGCCATGTCCACCTTGCCGAAACGCATGCGGTTGATATCGACCACCGCGAAATGATAGCCCTGTTCGTCCTTGTCCCACAGGATATTGCCCGGGGAGTAGTCGAGGTGCAGCACCTCGGCCTCGTGCATCGCGGCGGTGTAGCGACCCAGGGCATCGGCGATGTCTTCGTAGGTGCCCTCACGGGCATCGCACAGTTCATACATGGTGTGCCTGAGCGGGCACTGCACGCTGACGAAGTAACTCAGCCCCAGCAGGCCGCAACGGCGCTGCTCGATATAGGCGATGGGCTCGGGTGTATCGATGCCGCGCTCGAGCAGGCGGGTGGGGTAGCGATAGGCCCGCAGACCCTTGGGCAGGCGGATTCCCAACGAATACACCACGCGGTTCAACGCGTGGGGCACGCAGTAGCGCTTGACGTTGACCAGGGTGCCGTCGGGGGCGGTGATGACGCGCAACTGGTTGCGTTTGTCATAGATGACCTCGCCCAGCCGTTCAAAGTCCTCGGGCAGCCGTTCCAGCCACTCGCGCAGGTGCTCGTATTTCTTATTGATGAGCATTCTTGTAGCTTTTGGCTAAATGCTGATTGCTGAGAGTTGCTGAAGAATCGTTTCCAATTTCTTGACGTGGTCGCCGCGGACGATGACGTGGTGGTTGCCGATGCTGCGCTCGAGGAAGTAGTCCAAAGGCTCGTCGAGGCGCAGATGGAGTTGAGTGCGGCACATGTTGGGGTTGGTGGTGCATTCCAGCAGGCGGGCTCGGCTGATGAAATAGCGCTCCATGCCTGCTCCGCCGCACTTGACCACGGTCATGTCCATGGGGTCGAAAACGCCCTCGACGGCGACACCGCTCAGTGACTCGTAGTGGTCGCGCACGATGTAGCGGTCGGCCATCGCGGGGGCGATGGTGCAGTGGGCAAAGACCATCTCATGGGCGGTATTGTCGAGTATCTTTGACGGGTTGGCCATGAAGGTCATCTCGCCCGTGGCAACCTGCACAGCGAGCATGGTGAGCAGGGTCTGCTCGTCGCCCTCGCAGCCGGCAGGAATACCCTCCTGGTTGAGCAGTGCCAGTGCCACGCAGCCTGTGGTATGGGTCGTGGGAATCAGGTCAAAGCAGTTGAGGGTGAAAGCATCCAAGTGGTAGTGCTCCACAATGCCCTTGACCGAGCGGTAGAGTCGCATCGCCTTGACCACCTCGTCGCGTGACGGTTCCAGGATGCCCACGGCCTTGTTGATGAACTCGTCGGCGAGGTCCTGCACCTCGTTGTCACCGATGGCCTCGTAGCCCTTGACCACCTCGTCGAGGGGCACATCGACCATCTCGATGCCCCAGCGCTCGTGCATGGCGGCATAGTCCACATTGCTGGCGATGAGCCATCCCGACGGCTTGCCGATGACGCCCACACGCTTGCCTTTGAGCTCATTGACGGTCTTCTGAGCAAGGGCATAGTCGTCGATGCCGTGCATGATGAAATCTGTTGGGCCGTGCAGCACGCGGCCATGGCGGCCATTCTGGCGCATCCACGACAGGATTTCGAGCGAGGCGGCGAGCGAATTCTTCAGACCGTCGGCAATGAGCATGACATAAGGCGGCAGACGGTCGATATTGGCCTTGACCATCTCCTCGACGCCACCGCTGCCCACAAGCACCATCGTGGCGCCCTCGGGCAGGGGTTTGTCCAATTCCTCGGGGAAGATATAACGCACGTCATAACGCTCGGCAACAGCGTCGAGCAACTCGTGGTGGTCGGTAAAAATCGACTCGCGGCTAGCCAGCGACGACGCAAAAGTAATCAAATTCAGTTTCATCGTTTATTCTGTTATTTCGTTAGTTGCATAAGGCGCAACAAAGATAGTGAATAGTTTCCACATTGCCGCCACCAATCCCATTTTTTCATTTGTCAAGACGGCTTGTTCGGCATATTGGCCGTTTTTTTGTTCGTCAAGTTGTCGGGGTATGGTGATGAGGTGGCGGATAGTGTTAAGCTTTTAACAATATATTTGTTAAATTAACGTGATTTTCACGCGGGGGTGTTGGGTAATGATGTATTTTTGCACCTTGTAAAATAGCTTACGTTTGAAATTATACGGAAAAAACAATATTGTTATGGCAGAAACAGTCAACATCAGGGAATTGAATGACCTGATTGCAAGTAAGAGTAATTTTGTGAACCTGATTCGTCAGGGTATGGATCAGACCATCGTGGGTCAGAAACATCTCGTGGACTCGTTGCTCATCGCCTTGCTCGCCAACGGGCATGTGCTGCTCGAGGGTGTTCCCGGTCTTGCTAAGACCAAGGCCATCAGCACGCTGGCATCGCTCATCGATGCCCGTTTCTCGCGCATCCAGTTCACTCCTGACCTGCTCCCCGCCGACGTGGTGGGCACCATGATTTACAGCATCAAGAAGGAACAGTTCGAGGTCAAGAAGGGCCCAGTATTTGCCAACTTTGTCCTTGCCGACGAGATTAACCGTGCCCCTGCCAAGGTGCAGAGCGCCCTGCTCGAAGCCATGCAGGAGCGTCAGGTGACCATCGGCGAGCAGACGTTCAAACTTGATGACCCGTTCCTGGTACTGGCTACCCAGAACCCCATCGAGCAGGAGGGTACCTATCCGCTGCCCGAGGCCCAGGTGGACCGTTTCCTGATGAAGGTCATCATCGGCTATCCCAGCAAGAGCGAGGAGGGCGACATCATCAAGATGAACATCGCTCCCGACCCCGTCGAGGTGCGCGCACTGGTCACCCCCGCCGACATCGTTGACACCCGCAAGGTCGTGCAACAGATCTATATCGACGAGAAAATCCAGAAATATATCGTGGACATCGTGTTTGCCACACGCTTCCCCGGCGACTATGGCCTGAACGACCTGAAGGGTATGATTTCGTTTGGCGCTTCGCCCCGCGCGTCCATCAACATGGCGCTGGCATCGAGGGCCTATGCATTCCTGCGCAACCGCGGCTACGTCATCCCCGAGGACGTGCGTGCCGTTTGCCACGACGTGATGCGCCACCGCCTGGGTCTGTCCTACGAGGCCGAGGCCAACAACATCACCGCCGACGAGATCATCAGCAATATCCTCGACAAGATCGCTGTGCCTTAAGTTTTCAAGCCGATCTCGGCTTGAAAAAGTTTAGAGTTTAGGGTTTAGAGCTTAGAGTCGCTTCTCAACTAGAAACTAGGGACTAGAAACTAGAGACTAAGGACTAACAACTAGAATGGATACCAATGAACTGTTGCGCAAGGTCCGCAAGATTGAAATCAAGACCAAAGGCCTGTCGCAAAACATATTTGCCGGCGAATACCACTCGGCCTTCAAGGGCAGGGGTATGACCTTCAGCGAGGTGCGCGAGTACCAGTATGGTGACGACGTGCGCGACATCGACTGGAACGTCACGGCCCGCTACAACCGCCCCTATGTGAAGGTCTATGAGGAGGAGCGCGAGCTCACGGTGATGCTGCTTGTTGACGTGAGCGGCAGCAAGGACTTCGGTGCCGTGGGTGTCGCCAAGCGTGAGATGATGGCCGAGATTGGGGCCACCATCGCATTCTCGGCCATCCAGAACAACGACAAGGTGGGCGTCATCTTCTTCAGCGACAAGGTGGAGAAATTCATCCCGCCCAAGAAGGGCCGCAAGCACATCCTGCTGGTCATCCGCGAACTGCTGGATTTCCAACCCACGGGAACGGGTACCGACATCAACATGGTGCTGGAATACATGACCGGTGCGTTGAAGAAACGCTGCACTACCTTCCTGGTGAGCGACTTTATCGACGAGCATGACTACAGCAAGTCGTTGTCCATCGCCAACCACAAGCATGACGTGATTGCCGTGCAGGTCTATGACAAGCGCGAGGCACAGCTGCCCGACGTGGGCCTGATGCGCATGCGTGATGCCGAGCGCGGCACCATGCGCTGGGTCAACACCAGCAGCAAGCGCGTGCGCGATGCCTACAGCCGCTGGTGGTACAACCAGCAGCAGGCCGTTAACGGCACGCTGCAGCGCTGCAACGTGGACATGGCCAGTGTGGCCACCGACGAGGACTATGTCACCGCCCTGATGGGGCTGTTCAAGTCGCGAGGTAGAGTTTAGAGTTTAAGGTTTAGAGACTTAAAACTGTCAATTATAATGTCACAGACAATGAGACATATCGTGATGGCCGTTGTGGTGCTGTTGGCTGCCGTGCCAGCGGCATGGGGCGGTAACGTCACCTTCAAGGCCAAGCTCGACAGCGCCACGCTGCTGATGGGCAAGACCACGACCCTGCATTTGGAGATTACCCAGGACAAGGAGGCGCGCGGCTTTTTCCCTGGTGAGCAGCTGGACACGCTCAGCGCCATGATTGAGATTGCCGAGCGCCCGGCCGCCGACACGACCGACCTGGGTAACAACCGCATTCAAATCAACCGTGACCTGATAATCCAGAGTTTTGACTCGGGCATGTGGATCATCAAGCCCATCCCCTATGTGGTGAACGGCGACACGGCCTATTGTAACCAGCTAACCCTCAAGGTGCTGCCTGTTGACGTGAGCCAGATGAAGGACGTTCATGACATCAAGCCCGTCGAGGAGGTGCCTTTCAACCTGTTTGACTGGCTGCCCGACTACTGGTGGGCATGGTTGTTGGGACTGTTGCTCATCGGGGCCGGCATCTGGGCCTACCACAAGTATTACAAGAAGGGCATCAATCCGTTGAAGCCCACAAGGAAGCGTCTGCCGCCCTATGAGGAAGCGATGATCAATCTGCAGAACCTCAAGGCTGCCCAACTGTGGCAACGCGGCCAGGAAAAGGACTACTTTACCGGCCTGACCGACATCCTGCGCGTGTACATCGACCGCCGCTTCCACATCAATGCCGTGGAGATGACCTCGTCGCAGATTATCGACACGCTCAAGAAAAACGATGAGACCCGTGCCGTGAACGAGCAACTGGAGATGATTCTTGAGGTGGCCGACATCGTTAAGTTTGCCAATGCACGTCCGCTGGCCGACGACAACGAGGTGGCTTACCAGCGCGCCGTGAACTTTGTCGAGGCCACGCGCCCCATCGAGGAACCTGAAAAGAAGGAGGAGGTGAAGAAATGATGAACCTTGCTCACCCCGGCTGGCTGTGGTTGTTGCCCGTGCTGATGATACCGCTCATCGCATGGTATATCTATAGCCAGGATAAGAACGAACCCGAAATGAACGTGTCGTCAACGCGCGCGTTTGACGGCATGGGCACGAGTTGGAAGGTGTGGCTCAAGCACTTCTCGTTTGCCCTCAAGCTGGCTGCGCTGGCTTGCCTGATTGTTATCTTGTGCCGCCCGCAGACCAAGGATAGCTGGTCGACCAGCGACGTGGAAGGCACCGACATCGTCATCGCCCTCGACGTCTCGACCAGTATGTTGGCCCGTGACTTCAACCCTAACCGCTTCGAGAGCGCCAAGAAGGTGGCCACACAGTTTGTCAGCGGCCGCGACCACGACAACATCGGCCTGGTGCTGTTTGCCGGTGAAAGTTTCACCCAGGTCCCTATGACCATGGACAACGCCACGCTGGTTAACGCCATCGGCCAGACCGAGATAGGCACCCTGGAGGACGGTACCGCCATCGGCGACGGCATTGCCACGGCCATCAACCGCATTCGTGACGGCAAGGCCAAGAGCAAGAGCATCATCCTGCTCACCGACGGTTCCAACAATACCGGCGTTGTGGCGCCTAATACGGCAGCCGACATCGCCCGCAAGTACGGTATCAAGATTTACACCATCGGCGTGGGCAGCAACGGCACTGCCGATTATCCCGTCGCCATCGACTATGCCGGCAATATCCAGTACCAGCGCATGCCAGTGGTCATCGACGAGGCCACATTGAAGAATATCGCCGCCACCACAGGAGGCAAGTACTTCCGCGCTACCTCTGGCAGTGTGTTGCGCAATATCTTTGCTGAAATCGACCAGCTGGAGAAAACCCACATGGATGTGCAGCGTTTTACCCACACCGAGGACCATTACGAGCCCTGGGCATTGTTGCTGCTGGGCTTGCTCTTGCTGAGCCTGTTGCTGGACTACACCTTGTTAAGACATATCCCTTGAATTGGATTTTTTGATGAACCGATAACTAGAAACTAGGGACTAGAAACTAGAAACTGATCATGATCAATTTTGCTCATCCGCAATATTTCTACCTGCTCCTGCTGCTACCCGCACTGGTGCTGCTGTTCCTGTGGAACCGCCGCGACCGTCACCGCCGGCTGCAGCGTTATGGCAAGCAGGCCTCTATCGAGCCGTTGATGCCCGAGGTGTCACGCTACAAGCCTTGGATCCGGCTCACGCTGGAACTTTTGCTGCTCACGATGGTTATCGTGGTGCTGGCCCGTCCGCGTGCAGGCTCCAGCAAGACGACGACCAAGGTGCACGGCATCGAGGTAATGGTCGCTGTCGACGTGTCCAACTCGATGAATGCGTCCAGTACCGACAATCCGCAGGACGTGAGCCGCCTGCAGCGTTCCAAGATGATTCTGCAGAAACTCATCGACCGCCTGGACAACAACAAGGTGGGACTGATTGTGTTTGCCGGCAATGCTTACATGCAGATGCCCATGACCAGCGATGCCGCGTCGGCAAAACTGTTCCTGAACGGCATCAGCACCAACATGGCCCCCACCCAGGGTACGGCCATCGGTGCAGCCATCAATCTGGCGTTGAACGGTTTTTCCCAGAGCAAGAAATCGCAAAAGGCCATTATCATCATCACCGATGGTGAGAACTTTGAGGACGATGCTGTGGGTGCAGCCAGTGAGGCTGCCAAGCAAGGCATCCAGGTCGATGTCATCGGCGTGGGCTCCACGACAGGTGCTCCTATCCCCATGGATGGTGGCTACCTGACCGATGATAGCGGCAACCCCGTGACCACCTACCTGAACGAGAAAATGGCCCAGGAGATTGCACAGGCCGGCAAGGGTGTCTATATCTCGGGCACGGCTGCCGATGCCGTCTCAACCCTGCAGGAAACGCTCGACAAACTGGCCAAGAGCGACTTGGCAGCCGTGAGCTATACCCAGCACGATGAGCAATTCCCCGTGTTTGCCACCATCGCCCTGCTCTTGCTGCTGGGCTTGCTCTTGCTGCTCGAACGCAAGAATCCGTGGCTCAAAAAGTACAATTTCTTTACGAAGGACAAGAAAGAAATCACTGTAAACAATGAGACTCAACAAGATAAAAAATAATTTCGCCATCACTGCGCTGGCGGTTGTTTTGACGCTGGGTGCAGCCACACCCGCGATGGCTCAGAACAAGGCTCCCAAGATGACCAAGCAGGAACGGGTGTGCCTGCGCAACGGCAACAAACTCTATGAGAAAAAACGCTATGCCGAGGCCGAGGTCGAGTACCGCAAGGCCCTGCAGGCCAATCCCGCCAGCGAGAAGGCCCAGTTCAACCTGGCCACCGCGCTCATGCGTCAGGGCAGTGTGACCTCTCAAGAGAATGACGACAAGAATCCCATGAAACAGGCCGAGGGCATCCTCGCCAACCTTGCCAAGGGCGCACAAGACAAGCAACTGCGTGGCAAGGCCAGCTATGACCTGGGCAACATTGCCTACGGCCGTCAGCAGTATGACCAGGCCGTTGAGTTCTACAAGCATGCCCTGCGTTGCAATCCTGATGATGAGCAGGCGCGCCACAACCTGCGCCTTGCCCAGCTCAAGAAGCAGGAACAGGATAAAAACAAGGACAAAAACCAAGATAAGAATCAAGACAAGAACCAGGACAACAAGGATCAGAACAAAGACCAGAATAAAGATCAGAACAAAGACCAGAATAAAGATCAAAACAAGGACCAGAATAAGGACCAGAACAAGGATAATCAAGACCAAAACAAGGATAAACAGAATCAGGACAAACAAAACCAGAACCAGGATCAGAATCAACAAAACCAACAGAAACAGCAGCAGGGCGGCATGAGCCAGCAGAACGCCGAGCAGGTGCTCAAGGCCATGCAGGACCGTGAACGCGCCACCCAACAGCGCATCAATGCCCAGCAAGCCCAGCAGCAACGCCATGAGCGCCAGCGCACCAATAAGAAGTGGTGAGGTTTTAGGCATTAGGTGTTAGGTTTTAGGTTTTGGACCGGAAACTGAGAGAATCAATGAAACGCATCATCTACATAGCAATTCTGCTCTTGACTGCTGTGGTGGCACAGGCGGCATCGTTTACCGTCGAGGCGCCGCGCCAGGTGGTCGAGGGCAACAAGTTCAACGTCACGTTTGTGCTCAACAACGGCGAGGGCAGCAGTTTTTCCCCGCCCGAGGTGACCGGTGCCAAACTCATTTATGGCCCAAGCGTGTCGCACAGTTACAGCTCGTCGTGGGTCAACGGCAAGTCGAGCCACTCGTCCAGCGAGGAGTATACCATGATTTACAAGGCAACTCAGAGGGGCAAGTGCCACATCGGTCCCGCATCGGTAGTGGTTGATGGCAAGCGCATGAGCACCAAGGCCTTGACTATCGAGGTGTTGCCCTCGGGCAGCCATGCCAACTCACATCCGCAGCAACAGACGACACCTGGCGCACCCACGCCCTACAGCGACCCGATGACGCAGAGCGCCGACAAGGCGGTGAGCGGCAAGGACCTGTTTGTGCGCATCGAGATGAGCAAGCCGCGCGTGTATGAGCAGCAGGCCGTAGTGTGCACCATCAAGCTGTACACCAAGTACCAGATATCACAGTTCATGCCCACGATACAGCCCTCGTTTGACGGCTTCCTCATCGAGGAAATTCCCGTGCAGCCCAGCCTGAACAAGGTAGAGACCCTGAACGGTGAGCGTTACATGACGGCCATTCTCAAGAAGTGTATCCTCTATCCCCAGCAGAGCGGCAACCTCACCATCTCGTCGGGCAACTACGACGTCAGCGTGGTCCAGTTCGACACGTTCAAGAGCATCTTCGGCACCATCTCCCAACCTGTCGAGAAGGACCTGAAGGTGACCAGCAACAAGGCCACTATCCATATTTTGCCTCTTCCCGAGCCCAAGCCGGCATCGTTCACGGGTGCCGTGGGACGCTTCAACGTCACGACCGACCTGAAGCCCGCTACGGGCCTAAAAACCTATAGCGCTGCCATCTATCGCTACATCATCAGCGGTACGGGCAACATCAAGTACATCAAGGCGCCCGAGGTGAAGTTCCCCGAGCAGTTCGACGTGTATGACCCCAAGACCGATGCCCAGGTCAACGACGGGGCGGGCGACATGAGCGGCAGGGTGGTGATGGACTATACCTTTATCCCGCAGTATGCCGGCGAATTTGATATCCCTGCCAGCGAATTCACCTACTTTGACCCCGAGACGGGGCAGTATGTGACGGTCAACGTGCCCGCGCGCCACTTGTCCGTGGCCAAGGGCGAGGGTCAGCCCAGCAACCACTACCGCATGAAGAATATGGACATCCGTCCCATCAAGAGCGGTGACCTGGGGCTGAAGAAGTCGCATGGCTATATCGTGGACTCCTGGGCCTACTGGCTGTGGTTCCTGATTCCGCTGCTGGCACTGGTGGCATTGCTGCTGTATTACCGCAAGCAGCTCAAGGAGCGTGCCGATGTGCGCCGCATGCGCTCCAAGCGCGCCAGCAAGGTGGCTCAGCGCCGCCTGAAGGCTGCACGCGGCTTCGCCTCGCGAGGCGACCGCAGCGGCTTCTATGCCGAGATGCTCAATGCCCTGTGGGGCTACATGAGCGACAAGCTGTCCATCCCCGTGAGTGAGCTGAGCAAGGACAACATCAATGCCGAACTCGAGCAGTACGGCATCGACGAACAGTTGCGCAAGGAGTCGATGGATCTGATCGACAAGTGTGAGTTTGCCCAGTATGCCCCTGAATTGGCGTCTGACAACATGAATGCTGTCCTCGACGAGGCCGCAGGCGTAATCGACCGACTGGAAAGTGTGAAACGCAAAAAAACAACCACTGTGGAGTCATGAAGCAGATTATCATCACCATCATATTAGCTGTGCTGGCATTGCCCCTGGCGGCCAATAATGCCAACATCGACAAGGCTAATCAGGCCTACAAGCAGGAACTCTATAACGAGGCCCTGAAACTCTACCTGCAGGAGGCAAAGGAGACGGGTGTGTCGTCGGCATTGTATTGCAACATCGGCGACACCTATTACCGCCTCAAGGACAACGTGCATGCCGTGCTCTATTACGAGCGCGCCCTCTTGCTCGACCCGTCGAACAGCGACGCAAGGTTCAACCTTGAGTTTGTGCGCGGCAAGATGCAACTGCCCGACGACGCTGGCGACTCCTGGTTCAGCAACTGGGTGGACCAGACGGTGAGCCGTTTCTCGAGCAACACATGGGCGATTATCGCCATCATCACCTTCCTGCTCTTCCTGGCAGGAGTGGCGGTATATATGTTCATGGACAATGTGCTGATGAGGAAAATCGGTTTCTTTGGCGGAGCGTTGCTGCTGGTAGCGAGCATTCTTGCCAATCTGGCCACCTTCCACGTTTATCACAAGGCGACGGATGGCAATGGCGCCATCGTGATGCCCGAGAGTGTGACCTTGAGTACCGCACCCCGTGAGCCCCGCGACAAGGAGGAAGAAGCCTTCCAGCTCCAGCAGGGTACACGTGTCGAGATTGTCGATTCCATTGCCGACAAGACCCGTGGCAAGTGGTTGCAGGTTTCGACTTCCGGCGGCCATAAGGCATGGATTAACGCCAAAGACGTGGAAGTGATTTAGCCCATTGCGCATGAGCGCAATGGGGGGTCTAGGGTCTAGAGTTTAGGGCTTAGAGTTTAGAGGAATTACAATAAGGCACTTAAAACAGGGAATTAATGATAGAATACTTGAATGAGATAGATGCTGATGCGCTGCTGGCCGTGAACGGCTTGCATGACGTGTTCCAGGACGCTTTCTGGTGGATGTTGACCGCAAAGTGGTCGTCGTTGCTGCTTGTGCTGGCCTTGCTGTGGATACTGCTGCATCAAAACCGCCGCCATGCCTTGCTGGTGCTGGCGATGATCGCCCTCAGCATTCTTGTGGCCGACCAGGTGTCGTCGGGACTCATCAAGCATCTGGTAGAGCGCCTTCGTCCCACCCATGACCCGTCGCTGGAATCGATGGTTCATGTCATCAACGGTTATCGTGGCGGCCTTTACGGTTTCGTGTCGAGCCATGCCGCCAATTCCTTTGCGGTCGCCACGCTCATCGCTCTGGTCATGCGCCACAGGGTTGTGACCCTGTCGATGTTCTCATGGGCGCTGTTGCAGTGCTATAGCCGCATGTATCTGGGTGTACACTATCCAGGTGACATCCTGGGCGGTATCATCGTCGGTGTGCTTGCCGGTTGGCTGGTATGGCAGTTGATGCGCTGGATTGAGCGACGCTGGCGCCTACCCAAAGGCCATTACACCCGCCCAGACGCTATTGTGTTGGCTTCAGCCTTTGGCGTCACCGTCATCTGCCTGCTCGTCGCTGCCCTCACCCAAGTCATGTGATTTTTCTCATTGAAAGAATTACTTATTCCATCAATTCTTGGGTCAAAGCTCAAACATACTCCTGAATTCTTCTTTATGAATTGAGTGGAATACCCTATCCTTGTTGAAATAACTGAGATACCATTCTGAATAGCTGGTCTTGATGAAGAGAATAACATACGTGATGATGGTGCTGATGTTGCTGACAACCGGTTGTCAGCACCGGACACCTGAGCAGGTTGCTGAGATAGTGGGTCGTGCCAAGATAAATTCAGTGGGTAAAGATGTTGAATTGCGCGTTCAGGAAATGACAAAGAGCAAGCTCATACATCCCGAGAGTTATCAGCCAATCAGTACCGATATGTCTGTTGTGACAAGCAACATGATTCTCTACGACTCGGATGCATTTGTCGCTTTGCGTGATCTGAACCGCGCCTTGGAAGACTTCTACAAGGAATATGGTAATGACACCACATCGGTGGGGGCTCGCGAAGAGCTGAAGGTCATGGACGCTATGGCCCGTGTAGTGTATGACAGAATTCATGCTATCACCAAGCGTCCAGTCAAGTTTGAGGCCATAGACGTCTACCACCAGTTCTATGTCAATGATAGACATAACCACAAGGTGCAGAAGGGATATCACTTCGTTATTCACAAGGACAACGTCATCACTCTGCTCTGCGATGATGATGAACTCTCGCGTGTACAGGCGTTCGCCAAGCGGCTGCTTGATTTCCCGCCGTATAGTTCAAAAGAAAAAAATCCAATTGAGCATTGGCTCTCGTCTTCGGTGAAGTGAATTTTTTGGGGTTTTATTTTGTGATTAGGGCAAAATGTCGTATCTTTGTGGAAATTAGAGATTAATGCCTTGCGTTAGTGTTTTTGCTAACGGCTAACAACTTAAAACTAACAACTGAATATATGTCGAGAACGATCACTTTCAATGAGCTGAGGCGGATCAAGAATCGTCTGCCTGAAGGATCCATCCACGATATCGCCGACAAACTCAACCTGCCGGTTCAGTCGGTGAGAAACTACTTTGGCGGGTCAAATTATGAGTTCGGGACAAATATGGGTTTCCATCTGGAACCGGGTCCCGACGGCGGACTGGTTGTGCTTGACGACCCTCAAATACTGGACATGGCTCTCGAGATACTTGAGCAAGCCGATAGTTAATGGTGGACATACGCCAGTTTTCTTCAAAATCCCTTTCCCCAAACCTTAACGCCTTATGGACTGCAATAAGAACAACAACGACCCTAATCGACTGATCACTGTCGCCATCCACACGTTTGACCGCGCAGTGGATCTGAAAAATACCCTTGAGGAAGAAGGCATCGAGGTGAAGCTGCACAATGTCAACCTCGATGAGAAAGTCTTGGGCTCGGGCGTGAGGGTGCGAATCCGCGAGCGCGACCTGCCCCAGGCACTGCAGATCATTGAGTCGCCCGAGACTACAACCAGTGACCAGCGGTGTGTGCTGTTGCCTGTCGATTTTGGCAAATACTCGCTCAAGTCAGTCAAGCTGGGCATGGAATATGCCCGCCGCAGCCGTGGCCGCGTGGTGTTGTTGCACAGTTACATCAACGAGCGCCACACGATGTCGTTGCCCTTTGGCAGCGACCGCTATGAGAGCCCCGAGGATGATTTCAAGACCATCAAGAAGAATGCCCGTCAGCACATGGACGAGTTCAAGAAGATGGTTATGGATAAAATCGCCGCTGGCGAGTTGCCCAAGGTGAAGATTGAGACCAAGGTGGCAGAGGGCATTCCCGAGGAACAAATCCTGCACTATGCCCAAAAGTATGACGTGTCGCTCATCGTCATGGGCACCAGCGGCACTAACCGCCGTCGCCAGAACCTGATTGGCAGTGTGGCCGGCGAGGTGATGGATGCCTGCAAGTTCCCCATTTTCACCGTGCCCATCGGTATGCCCGACATCGGCCTGGCCGACATCACACGGGTGGTGTTCTTCTCCAACCTCATCCAGCAGGACATGATTTCGTTTGACCGCTTTGCGCGCCTGTTCAATATGCGAGGCGTGGAGGTCACCATCATTCCTGTGGTCGATAAGAAGGACCGTCGCCTGGTCGATCAGTCCTTGCAGCAATTGGCGCAGTACTGCCGTGAGCACTATCCCGAGTGCACCTTCAAGACCAAGCGCATCGCCACCAAGGCTTTTGTGGACAATGTTGCCCAGTTCATCAAGGACGAGGGCATCCAGCTCATCGCTGTTCCTAACAAGAAGTCCAGCATCTTCTCACGCCTGTTCAACCCCAGCATCGCCCATCGCGTCTTGTTCCAGACCGACACGCCGATGCTTGTCGTTCCCGTGTGACCGTTCACATGCAACAGTTCCAGGCTAAACCACATTATGACATCCTTGACGGGCTGCGCGGCGTCGCAGCCCTGCTTGTTATTGTGTATCATGTGTTTGAGTGTTTTGACTGGACTCCTGTTCCTCACGGCTATCTGGCCGTGGATTTCTTCTTTGTCCTGTCGGGCTTTG
The DNA here is from genome assembly GCA_902793405.1 of uncultured Bacteroidales bacterium. GTDB lineage: Bacteria > Bacteroidota > Bacteroidia > Bacteroidales > Muribaculaceae > Sodaliphilus. Next base: position 36,654 of record CADBDH010000020.1, read on the forward strand.
TTATCGGCTATGCCTACGACAGCCGTTGGGAGGAGGGGCTTACAATAGGAAATTTTTTCAAGCGACGTCTTATTCGCCTGCATCCCATGGTCATCATCGGGGCCATTGTGGGTGCCGTGTGCTTCTTCCTGCAAGGGAGTGTGCGCTGGGACGGCTCGCACGTTTCGGCAGGGTGGGTGATGGTAGCCATGCTGATGGGAATGCTGATGTTGCCGTTGTGGCCCGGAGCCGCTGCCGATGTGCGCGGCAATGGCGAATTGTTCCCGTTGAACGGGCCCTCGTGGTCGCTGTTTTTTGAGTATATCGGCAACATTCTATACGCTCTGCTGTTGCGTCGCCTGTCCACGCGTTGGCTGGCTGCGTTGGCCGTCGCCTCGGGCATCTACCTCACGGGTATAGCCGTTCACGACGGCTATTTGGGTGTGGGCTGGTCGATGGTTGACGGAGGCTGGTGGACGGGGCTGGTGCGCATGCTGTTCCCATACACGATGGGCATGCTCATGGCGCGCCTGTTCCAGCCCGTGAAAGGGGCGCAAGGGGCCTTTTGGATCTGCGCCATCATCATTTTCATGGTGGGATGCTTGCCGCTCACTTTTGGCGAGATGGCGCCCTGGCAAAACGGCCTGTATGATGCGTTGTGTGTTATTCTGGTTTTCCCGTGTCTGGTGTGGTTGGGCGCTTCGCAGTTGTCAATAGGCAGGGCAACGCATCGTGTAAGCCATTTCTTGGGCGAATTGAGTTATCCGCTCTATGCCATCCACTATCCGTTGATGTATCTGTTCTATGCCCACATCGGCTTTGACGGCGACCTCGTGCCCATTGCCAAGATGAACGACGTGTGGGCCGTAGCCATCGCGTTGCCTGCCGCCAGCATCCTGCTGGCCTGGCTCTGCTGGCGCTTCTATGACCGCCCCATCCGCCGTTACTTCATGAAGGCGAGCAGAATGATCCAGCACAGCCCCAACAGTGCAAACAGTGACGAGAGCATGTAGAGTTGGCGACGGATGTAACGCCGCTCGGGACGCTGGAAACTGCCGTGAGCAAACGTGAATGCCGCCATGAATACCATGAAATCGTCCACATAGCCCACAAGTCCCTTGCTGTCAAAATCGCCTGGCCAAATCACGTAAGCAATCGCTGCCAGCACCAGCACGACACCAATCACGCGGCACACCTTCATGCCAGCACTCAATTCCTGTTTCTCTTTCTGTTCCATATCCTATCGTTGTCTTTAGTTCATTTATCCTGGTTTTATTTCCGATTGAAACCATGAAAATCGGGAGTTGTACTCCGCATTTTCCTGTAAAATCGGGAGTAGTACTCCGTTTTTTCATGGATTTTTAAGTGCAATTCGTGAAATTCGTAGTTGGAATTTACTTCGGTTGGTCGATGTTGCGCATCGAGAGGGCGATGCGGCCGCGTTCCATGTCGATGCTGGTGACAACGACGCGGACGTGCTGGTGGACGTGGACCTGGCGGGCGGGGGGCAGTCCGCGTTGGGGCATCTGGGAGACGTGCACGAGGCCGTCCTTGTGGATGCCCAGGTCGACGAAGGCGCCAAACTGCGTCACGTTGGTCACGATGCCGTTCAATTCCATGCCCTCGCGCAGGTCCTTGATGTCGTTGACGTTCTCGTCAAATTCCCACACCTGCACGGTCGAGCGCGGGTCGCGTCCAGGCTTTTCCAATTCGCTCATGATGTCGCGCAGGGTGGGCTCGCCCACGTCCTGCGACAGGTAGCGCTTCAGGTCAATCTTCTCGCGCTGCGCTTTGTCCTTGATCAGGTCGGTAATACTGCAGCCGCAATCCTTGGCCATGCGCTGTACCAGGGCGTAGCGCTCGGGGTGGACGGCACTGTTGTCCAGCGGGTTGTCGCTCTCGGGCACACGCAGGAAGCCGGCTGCCTGTTCAAACGTCTTGGGTCCCAGCTTGGGCACCTTGAGTAGTTGCTGACGGGACGTGAAATGGCCGTTGGCGGCTCGGTAATCGACGATATTCTGGGCCAGGGTGGGTCCCAGGCCGGCGATATAGGTGAGCAGTTCCTTGGATGCGGTATTGACGTTCACACCCACGCTGTTCACGCAGCTCTGTACGGTAAAGTCCAATGCCTCTTTGAGCCTCGTCTGGTCCACATCGTGCTGGTACTGGCCCACGCCGATGGACTTGGGGTCAATCTTCACCAGTTCGGCCAGCGGGTCGAGCAGTCGGCGCCCGATGGAAACGGCTCCGCGCACGGTCACGTCCTTGTCGGGGAACTCGTCACGGGCAATCTTGCTGGCGCTGTATATCGATGCGCCGTTCTCGCTCACGACAAACACGTCGATGGGCCTGCGGTAGCGGATGCGTTTCAGGAAACGTTCGGTCTCGCGGCTAGCCGTGCCGTTGCCCAGGGCGATGGCATCGATTTTATAGGCCTCGGTGAGCGAGTGTATCTTCTTGGTGGCACCCTCGATGTCGTTGTGGGGTGCGGTGGGGTAGATGACATCGTTGTGCAGCAGGTTGCCCTGTTCGTCAAGGCACACCACCTTGCAGCCCGTGCGGAATCCCGGGTCCACGGCCAGCACGCGTTTGCGTCCCAGCGGCGGGGCGAACAGCAGCTGGCGCACGTTCTGTGCAAACGTCTCGATGGCTTCGTCGTCGGCCTTCTCCTTGGCCGCCGAGGCAAACTCCGTCTCGATCGACGGCTTGACCAGACGCTTGAAGCTGTCCTCGGCAGCTTCCTCGACCAGTTGTGATGCCTCGCCATTGCCCTTGACCACGATGCGGGCGATGTTGTCGAGCGTGCGGTCATCGTTGATTTCGATACCTACCTTGAGGAAGCCCTCCTTCTCGCCGCGGCGAATGGCTAGCAGCTGGTGTGACGAGACGCGCTTGAGCGGCATTGAGTACTCATAATAGTTCTCGTAGTTGCGGCCCTCGATTTCCTTGCCCTTGATAAAGTGTGATACCAGGCGTGCGTCATACTTAAAGCCGCGGCGGACGGCATTGCGCACGGCCTCGTTCTCGCTCACCCACTCGGCGATGATGTCCTGTGCTCCGGCGATGGCGGCATCGGTGTCGGGCACCTTGTCGCCGTCAACAAACTGGCGCGCCCTGCCCTCGATGTCCCCGCCACGCTGCGACATGATGATTTTGGCCAGGGGCTCCAAGCCCAACTGGCGTGCAGCCTCGGCGCGAGTCTTGCGTTTGGGCTTATAAGGCAGGTAGATGTCCTCGAGCGTGGTGGCATCCCAGCAGTTGTTGATGCGGTCGGCCAGTTCGGGCGTGAGTTTGTCCTGTGCCTCGATGGTCTTGAGGATGGTGGCACGGCGTTTCTCCAGTTCGCGGTAATAGCGCAGTCGCTGGTCGATGGACTGGATGGAGAAGTCGTCGAGGTTGCCGGTGACCTCCTTGCGGTAACGGCTGATGAACGGGATGGTCGCACCGTCGTCAAGCAGATTGACGGTACCTGCTACCTGGTTGATGGGTATGTTGAGCTCTTGGGAAATGAGCGACGAGAGTTTGTCTGCCATATCTTAACTGCGAATTACACGGATTATACTAAACTAGCCATACACCAATAACTAAAAACTAGAAACTAGGGACTAGAAACTATTTCTTCTTGAGGGTGATGAGGGTGATCTCGGGGGTGGCGCCGATGCGCATGGGCGGTCCTACCATGCCTGTGCCGATGTTGACATAGAGCCAGCGGTTGCCCTCGTTGTAGGCTCCGCCCCACTCGTGATAGCGGAAGGCTGCCGGTGACCAGCGCCAGTTGCCCAGCTCGATCATGAATTGCCAGGCGTGGGTGTGGCCGGCCAGCATCAGGTCAACATTGCTGTTGGTGAGCGTGTTGGCGCGCCAGGCGTAGGGGTTGTGCTGCAGCTCTATCTTGAAGTTGCCGTCACGGGCTCCGCTATAGGCACTGGTGATGTTGCCCCGCTTGTCGCCGATGTGGTCGCCATAGTTCTCGGTGCCGATGATGACAATCTGGTCATCGCCACGCTTGATGACGGCATGGTCGTTGTTGAGCAACCGCCAGCCGGCACCAATCTGCAGGTCGCACAGGGCCTTGCGGTCGGCGAGTTTGGCACGTTCGTCGTCCCAGATCACGTAGTCATCATAGTCGTGGTTGCCCAGTACCGAGAAAACGCCGTCTCTCGCATGCAGGCTGGCCAGCAGGTCACGGTAGGGCAGGGCCTCGCAGGTTTCGCGGCTCACCAGATCGCCCGTGAAGCAGATCATATCGGCATTCAGGTCATTGATGGCCTTGATCTGTTTCTCGACGATGGCAGTGCGCCCGTTATAGGTGCCCAGGTGGGCATCGCTCCATTGGACGATGCGGTAGCCGTCGAAGGCGTCGGGCAGGTTGGCAAATTCCAGTTCCATCTCCTTGACCTCGAGGGTTCTTGGGGTTACAATGGCTCCCCACCACATCACGCCAAAGACCAGCGCGGCCACGATAAAGGCACACAAGGCGGCCCAGCGCCGTTTCATCCACCGTCCGATGCCATAGACCATCATGCCCAGCGCTTTGGGCGCCAGCAGGGCAAAGAAGGTGTAGAGCATGTACTGGCAGGTGACGAAGGTACCGTTGGACATCGCAGCACTCGACATGGGCAGCACGCCGATAGCAATGACCAGCCCCGCAGCCAGGAGAGCCAGCAAGGCGTTGAACCATGTGGCCACGCGGTAGCCGTTGCGGCTCAGGCGGCGGCAGATGTAAACGTCCATGGCGATGCAAAGCACCGCCATGACGATAAGTCCGACCCAGTGAATCTTCATGAGGCTTTAGGTTTTAGGCTTTAGGTTTCAGGTGTAAGGTCTTAGGCGTTAGGGAGTGGATACCGCTAAAGCCTAAAACCTAATGCCAAAAGCCTATTTTGTGGCCTCGAGGTAGTTAGTGAGCGGGTTGCTGTACATCTGCAACATCTTGTTGTACATGTAGAAGCGGTCGGCCTCGCTCAACTTCATGCCTTCGGTCTTGTCGATCTGGCTCGACAGGTAATGCTCGAACGCCTCACGCTCCTCCTGGGTGTATTTGTCGGCAAAGAGCTTGTCGTCGAACAGGATGTCGTGGGCGATGTAGTTGTTCTTGTAGATCTTGTAGTTCTGATGGATGGCGTGGTCGATGATAGCGCACACGCGGTCCACCTCCAGGAACTTGTCCAGACCCTCGGGAATCTTGTCGAGCTCCTCGTTGATGCAGGGCGTGAAGGCATAGTGCACTTCGCCCTTGTGGCCGATGATTCCCGTCTTCATGCTGATGAGGTCATCCTCGGGCGCCTTGCGCCAGTTGGGATTCTTGCTCTTGCACAGGAATTCCTTGGCCTTGAGGTAGTCGTTGGGGTCATACTCATAGCTGATTGAGATGGGGGCGATATTCAGTTCCTTGAGACTCTCGATGAACGACTTGTCGCGGTTGCCGTAGGCCAGCATCTTGATCAGGCTCTCCTGGGTGCGGTCGTTGCTGTCCTTGCAACGGCCCTCGCGCTGGGCAATCCACAGCGAAGAACGTTTCTGCTCCACGGCAAAGTGCATATAGCCCGAGAGCTGTACGGCGGCGGTGAGCGTCTGGATACGGCCCAGGTTGCGCTTCACGATAAAGCTCTTGTTCATGCGCACGAGCTTGGTGATCCAGTCATAGATGAGCAGGTTGTTGCCGATGGCAATCTCGCACGCGTCGCGGCCACCCTTGATGAGCAGGTAGCTCAGCTGGGCCGAGTCGAGTACGATGTCGCGGTGGTTGGTGACAAAGGTGTAGGGCACTTCCTTGTCCAGATTCTCGGCACCGCTCGTGGTGAGTGTGGTGCCTGTCTTGGCCATCAGTCCCTCGAGAAAAGGCTTCATCACCTTGACCTGGAACTCGTGCTTGGAGTTGATGCTCAGCAGCACGTGCTTGAACTCCGAGTACTTGTAGTTGGGCAGTGCCATGGCCACGATTTTCTGGAAACCGGGCTCCTGGACCAGAATGGTCATCGCCGTCTGGAAGTCCTTGTCAGGAATCGGGCAGATGTCCTGATACTCAATTGGAATGGGTATGTTCTCGTTCTCTATCATAGTGGTTAAGTATTGTAGAGGCACGTCGCGGCCCCTCTAAGTTTAGGTTCAATTCTTCTCAAACCACAAAGATAGCAATTATCTGGAGAGAGTACAAGCATCTCCCACATTTTTTCAAGAAAACTGCGGTAAATAGAATCATTACGGCTTCACGGGTTTGCTAAGTTGCGGTAGCAGTCTTCCCTCATGGTGATGAGGGTGGCTTCTAAACCAAGGGGCGAGCCTGAACGATTCACTAAAAATCATAGAAATAGTAAAGTGTTTAGCAAAATAATCACTATCTTTGTGTCACTCTGGTGCTCTTGTGTGCCTAGAGTGTGAAGTGGAAATCAATTAAATGCGAGACGTTATGAAACCTGATGAAATTGCTAACCTTAACAAAGAGGAATTGTTCTTACAAATCAAAGAGAAGTGTAAATCCAGGTCACGTACCAATTTCTACGGAGGAATTATATTCCTGGTCGCTATCATTGCGATTATGGCCTACGCTGGGCTAACGTCATATCCATTAGATGTGAATGATATTATTTTCTTGGTGCTCAATGCACTTCTGGCTTGTATGGGGGTGTGGCTGGTCCTGTACAGTTATCGGTTCAGCAAGAAAATTGACAGCCTTGAGACTCCAGATCAGTTATTGTACAACTTTGAGAAGCATATTCGAAATGGCAGAATAATCTCGGTTGTATGTGGCCTCGCGCTTATTATCTCTCAAATTTGCTATGTGTATCTGGGTAATGGAGGCAATATCGATTACGGACGCTTTTTCACATTGATCGTGTTGGCTGTGGCGTTCATTCTGTTATTCAACTACCTTCACATGAGTAGCGGAACAGTGAGAGGCAAAGACAAGGAGATCATAGAGCGACTGCACGAACTCATCGAGAACGAATGATGCCGTCCTTTACCAAGGCATGGGACGGTTGATCGGCAAGAGCCAATTGGAAAAAGATGTGTGCAAGTTACTGAAATCTAAGTGGAAATGAGTGTTTAGCTAATATTTTTGCCACCTTTGCTGATAATAACAAAAGAATTATGAATGTGATGAAAAGATTTGTGCTATCTCTTACTCTTGCATTAGCGGCTGTATCGTTACAAGCTCAATTATTGTGGAGAGTTTCGGGCAATGGCTTGGAAAAAGAAAGCTACATCCTGGGCACTATGCATAACGCTCCCGCCTCGATGATTGATGAGATTCCCGGCATGCAACAGGCTTTGGCAGGTTGTGATGTCGTCATCGGTGAGATGGACATGAACGATCTGGGCCTGAATGCACTAAATGCTGATATTGTGTCGTTAGTTGCAAAGTTTGAGGCACCATCCGATAGCACGCTCGATAAGCTGTTTTCGCCAGAGGAATACCAAATGATTAAACAAGTGTTCAATGAGAAATGTGGCGACGCGGTAATGCCTTTCACCTTGATGAATTTCTTCAAGCCGGCTTTTACCAATCTGATTATAACACAATTCAGTATTCTGGACAGTGTTGGTGACGTGAGTCAGTACATCGACATGGCGGTTCAGCTTCGTGCCCAGGAAATGGGACGTCCGACAATGGGTCTGGAGACTCTGATGGAACAAATGGGTTTTGTGTTCGACATTCCTATTGCCGACCAAGCAAAAGAATTGCTGGAGACATGTCAGTACATTGATTTCAGTGAGGAAATGGTATCGATGTTGTATGAGCCTTACATCAACCAGGATTTGGCCAGAATTGAAGCCCTTTACTTTGACTCTGAATTGGGCAATGATGAAAAGGAAAATGATAGGCTTGTCCTTCGTCGCAATCTCAATTGGATTGAGAAATTGGTTAAAATGATGCCCGAACAGTCATGTCTTGTGTGTGTCGGGGCGGCACACTTGATTGGCCAACAAGGTTTGCTCCAACTCTTCCGTGACCGCGGCTACATCGTCGAGCCCATGAAATAACCCCGTCTATCCAGGCTAAATGCGGTTGAACAACTTTTCCAAAATTATAAAAGTCAGGACGCGTACCAGCGCCTCATGAACAATGAATCACCAAAAAAAGAACGCAAGTAAAATAATAATCGCATTTATCCTACGTTAATCAGTAGTATTGAATATGTAAACAAGAGTAATGAAATGAGAAAATTAAAGTTTTTAGGTTTTGTCCTAATACTGTTCACATTGTTCTCCTTGGCATCATGCGGTGACGATGATGTCAAGAGTATTGACTCAAGTAAACTTGAGGGCATTTGGACACAAGTATTTGATAGTAGAATACAAGATGCGAGTGTCGTTAAA
>CADBDH010000021.1 GCA_902793405.1 uncultured Bacteroidales bacterium
CTGCACCTTGCCGACGGGAGCCGACACCACAAACGTGGGGAACCAGTCGCCATAGTCACGGCACACCTCATCTTCACGCTCATTGAAGTTGTAGTAGTCGTTCTTCAGATGCTCATAGCGCAAGCCCACCTGGGCGAATACCAGGCCGAAACGGCGGCCAAACTCCACAAAGGCTGCCGTTGACGACTCGTTGATCTCAGTGTCGGTGGCCTTGACGGGAACACTTGCCGTTGACGAGAACGAGTAGGCATCGGTGCGGTGGTTGTAGGAGTATTCACCGCCCGCCGACAGGTTGCCCTGCCAAACGGGGTAACTCAGGATGAGCTTCGAGGCCCAGAAGTTGTTGCGGCTGCTGGTGTTGCTCTCGATGGTGCGGTTGACGGTGACGCCGTCCAGGACGGTTGCCTCGCTGGTGCTACCCGGCGTCTCGGTGCGGTCAAACAGGCCGTCCACGTTGAGGTCAATGCCCAGGGAACCCACCTTGCCGTTGTAATAGGCATTGAAAATGTGCTTCCTGAAACGGTCGTGCTGCTCGACGTCGCTCACCGAGCGCTCGGTGAAGACGCCATTCACATAACTATCGGTGATGAACTGGTCTTGGAAATCGGCGCCGGGATGGCGGTCATACTTGTAAAAAGCACCCATGCTGTGGTTGTCGTTGAACATATAGTTGATCTGCAGTTGGGGCGACAATCCCTTCCAGATGTTCTTGCCCTCCTGCGTGACAAGGCCTTCGACCCGGTCAGGACCCACAAAATAAGACAACTGGTTTTCCTGCAGCATCTTGGCGTGTCCGTAGCGGCCTGCCCAGAACGAGGCGGTGATATCCAATCCGCCTGTGCGGTAATTCACATCAAGGTTATTAGTGATGGTATGGCCATACTGGTACATACCCGTCAGGTTGTCTTGGAAACTGAAGCCTTCACCCTGCGCCTTCTTGAGCGTGATGCGCACGACGGCCTTGGTCGATGCGGCATAGCGGGCGCCTGGGTTCTGAATGACATCCACGTGCTGGATCTGATCGCTGCGCAGACGGGACAATTCGCTCACATCCTGCACCTTGCGGCCGTTGATATATACCTCGGCCTCGCCGCGTCCCAGCACCGTCACGGCGCCATCGCGCTTGGCCTCCAGCGACGGCACGCGGGCCAGCGCATCGGCCACGGTACCTGCCTTCTCCAGGATGGTGCCTTCGACAGTCGTGCGCATGGCCTCACCCTTGACGCGCGTCTTGGGCAACTGGCTCTTGACGATTACCTCGCCCAGCATCAGTGTGGCCTCGTTCATCTTGACAATCAGCCCATCGACGGGATTCAGGAATTGCGTCTCGTAGCCTATGCTCGACACCTTCAACAGGCCATCGTTCTTGAGTGTCCTAATCTGGAAGTGGCCCTGGTCATCGGTCATGGCTCCCTGCACAAACGATGAGTCGGGCATCGAGAGCAGTACTACGTTGACAAAGGGCATTGGCTCGCCGTTCTCGTCAAGCACTGTGCCGGTCACATCCGGCGTTTTGGCGACGGCCGTCACGGCCATCAATACAGCAGTTATCAAAACCACAAATCTAAAAATCTTCTTGTTCATGATATAATACTTTTTATGATTGTTCTTATGTTCTTTATTCTTCGATACTCACGCCGCCCAAAAAGTTGCTGGCGACGATATGGAGACACGGAGCACCGGGGATGGAGCGTCCTGCCGTCTCGTTGCCCACACCGCCAATGAAACTGTGGCTCTTCACGAGCACGTTGACATGCTTGGGGACAAACAGTTCGACACCGCCCAAGAAGGTGTGGACATCGATCTCCTCGTCCTCGGTGATGACGGCTTCGCGCAGGTCCAACCGCAGCCCGCCGCAAAAGGCGTCCAGCCGGGCGCCATGAAAGGCTTCGCCCCGATAGCGGTATTCGTCGGCACCAAAGCGCACGGCGCAACTGATGCGCTTGCCGTCCTCGCCCTGGGGCACAGGACGCTGGAGCCACTGGGACGGATTCTTGTTAAAACTGTAAATTATGAGTTCGGCTCCAATATACAGCAGAAGAACGGGACCAAAATATTCCGTCCAGGAATGCTCCCAGTTCAACTGGATGATGCCCCACATGTCGGCCAGCCTCAGCAAGGCAGCCACGATAAAAATGATACCGATAATTGTTCTGCGTGTCATAATCGTATTGTTTAATATTGTTTTGTTTCGGCTAACTTTTTTTGCTTAAAGCATTGCAAAGTTCCAGCCAAACAGCCATTTCCACAAGTTTCTGGGATATTCTGCATGATATTGTGACGAACGGCACTCCCAATGGGATAATTGGTATAAGTGTGACGAATGGAATTGACTAATATGCATTTTTTTAGTACCTTTGCCGACCGTATGAGCCAAGGACAAAAAGATACCATCACAACCCGCATCATCAGCACCGTGTTCACCGTGCTGGCGCTTGCCGTCTTCAAGCCGTTCGGCCTCGAAGCATGGCAATGGATGGCCTATGTACACCTGCTGGCCTTTGGCGTTTTGGGACTGACTGCATGTGCGGTAACCGAGGCCATTTTGAAATTTATCGTCAGGAAGCCCAGGTCCTACGAGCAGGGTGTCGATTACATCATCAAGCGCAACCTGTGGTTCCAGCTCATCAACACACCCCTTGTGGCAATATTGATTTGCCTTTACCGCCATTTCGCTATGAGCAATACGGTGCAAGGCAATGTGCTTTCATGGAGTAACTTTTTCGAGACACTGATTATCATCGCCTTTTGCAGTTTTGCCATCGGCCTGTACTGGCGATTCAAGTTCCGCAGCCGCTATCTGGCTGCCGAACTCGAGGAAACACGCCTGCTCAACGAGCAACTGCAGCGCCTCCAGCAGGAATCAGAGCAACGAGCCCAGGCAGCAGCCCAAGCCGTCAATGAATCATCCGAAAAGCCACAACCGGCAGTCCCTGCCCCACAACCGCCCGCTACCGTCACCCTCACCGGGTCGACCAGCGAGACAGTCACCTTTCCCATCGCTCACCTCCTCTACATTGAGGCCGTCGGCAACTACGTGAAAATCTATCACTTACACGACGGCGAGGTGCGCAACGACATGCTGCGCGCCACCTGCAAGCAGATAGAAGAAGACCTGAAAGACTATCCCATGATTGTGCGCTGCCACCGCGCCTTCCTCGTCAACCTCGGGCAGGTAGAGCAGATCTCATCCCAAGCCGGCGCCATGCAACTGCTCATCAAGCACTCCCACGACTCCATCCCCGTCTCCCGCAGCAACCGCCCCCAAGTCAAAGCCGCCATCAGCCACCTGGAACCAAGGTAATATCACATGCCGATGGCCTTGACCTGGGCCTCGAAGGTGTCGCGGTCGCCGATGGCGCCGTTCTTTACTTTGGCGCGGTAGTTATAGATGGTGTTGACTGAGTAGTGGAGGAATTCGGCGATGCGACTGCTGTCTTCAATGCCCAGGCGGATGAGGGCGAAGATGCGCATGTCGGTGTTCAAGGTGCCTGGCTCGGGTAAGGTGATGCGGCACTCGGGCTTCAAAAGGGCATTGAAATCGGTAACGAAATTGGGGAACAGATGCAGGAAGGTGCTGTCGAACATCTCATACAGCTCAGTCAGGTTTTTGTCGCGCAGTTCGTTACCCTCGGTAATCTTGTAGAGTGCATCCAAGTCCTTGCTCTTGACCATCTTGTTGACGCGTTTGCGCATCTCGTCCAGTCGGTCGATGTAGAATGAGCACAGGTGGATGAATCGGCCCACGTACTCGTCCTTGACGCGGTTGGACTCGTTGAGTTTGAGGTTGGTCTGCCGCATCTGGCTGTTCAGGTCTGAGAGCTGGCTATTGAGTTGTGCCAGCTGGGTGTTGCTGGCACTCAACTCGTTACGGGCCCGGGCGAGTTTCTTACGCTGGCTGTTACTATAGAACAGTATGCCCAGGAACAAGGCTGCCAGCAGGCTGGCCACGACAGCCAGGTAAAGGAGCTGACGGTTGGCGCGCTTGAGCGAGGCCTCGTAGTTGTCGCTGATGGCCGTCAAGACGGGCGAAATCTGGCTGTTACGCTTCACGGTATTGAACTTGCTGGCGCATTGCCAAGCAAAGTGGATGTACCGGTAGGCGCGGTCCATGTCACCATCGGCCATGAGCAGGTTGGCCAACTCCCACATGGCGCCCTGGTCCATCACGGCGTTCCTGACATCGCTCAGCGCCGACTGGGTAACCCAGTAGCGGGCCTGCACCGAGTCGCCCAGCAACTGGTAGTCCAGATAGCGATAAAATGCCACGATAGCAAATTCGTGGGAACCCTCCTTGACATGCTCGAGGCGCTGGTCGCTGTAGCGCAACGCGCCTTGCCCGTCGCCAGAGGCAAAACATGCTGTTTCCCTGATTTGCAACGCCTCGTCGCGCGAGCAGACCGTCGTGTCGATCAGTTCTCGGTAATGGTTACCCCTGGTATAGTATGACTGCTGGAGCCGCGGCACCTTGCAATAGTAGCCCAACTCGCTGTACAGGTGGGCAAGGGTGCTGTTGTACTGCTTGAGGTTTTGCGGGTCACTGATCTGTGCTGCGTCAATGCCGTGCAGGATATCCATCGCCTCATGATACATTCCAGACTCGGTGCACTGCCAGGCCAACTGTATCTGGCACCCTTCTACTTCGATGCGGTTGCCTAGTCCTTCGGCCAGGGCAATGCATCGGTCGATGTAGTAGATGGCAGAATCGTTCATATAGGGTCTGTACTCGTCATAGAGTTTGCGGCAGATGTCGTAACGTTGCCTGTCATCTCGGGCTGCGAGCAGGGCTTTTTTAGCCGTGCTGATGCGTTCTTCGCGCTCTTGCACATATCGGTCGGTCTGCTCAATGGCCTCGTCGAGCTGACGGTAAACCTGATGCAGGTCTATCTCACCGGCCCACGCGACAGGCGACACGAACAACAGCAATAATGTATATATCAAGAATCGATTTTTCATCTCAAGAGGTTATCGTTTTTAATCCACTGGCAAATTTAAGTGTAATCCCACTCCCAGCCAACAAAAATGGCAAAATCTTCGATGAAATGGCGTTTTTTATGCTTTTCGGCAGTATCACATTTTAACCACTTTTTAACGATTGCCGGTTTTGCACAACCAGTTGATTATCATTTATTTATCAGAAATTAGAGCCTCAAAACATCCACTTTTTGACTTTTGGGCTGAACGTCACATTATTTATTCATATAAATTTGCGATGTGGAAACCGCATGAAACATGCACCCAAAACCAAGACGTTACATATTGATAGCTTTTTGAAACAAGCAACACAATATTTTTTATATATAAACCAATAAACAATGTGACATGAAAGAGAAAAGATTACTTTCACTGCTGTTGACAGTCATGCTGTCTATAGCGGCATTTGCACAGAATCAGACTTTCACGGGCACTGTCGTTGATCCCAACGGCGAGCCGGTGATTGGTGCTACAATTGTGCAAAAGGGAACGTCGAACACTACCGTAACGGACTTCGACGGCAATTTCTCCATCAACGCACCTGCTGGTGCCGAGTTGGAAATCACTTATGTGGGTTATGGTAAGCAGACCGTGCTTGCCGGTGAGAACATGCACATCGTCATCACCGAGGACGCTGAGTTGCTCAACGAGGTAGTCGTTATCGGTTATGGTGTGCAGAAGAAGAGCGTTGTGACGGCCTCCATCGCCAAGGTTTCGGCCGAAGACCTGGCAGGCAAGACCCGTCTGCGTGCCGAGGATGCCCTGAAGGGTATGGCCGCCGGTGTCAACGTCATCTCCTCTTCGGGTCAGCCCGGTTCGCAGTCGATGATCCGCATCCGCGGTATCGGCACCATCAACGACTCCAATCCCCTCTACATCATTGACGGCATGCCCACCGACCAGTATGGTATGGAGAGCGTCAACCCCTATGATATCGAGAGTATTGAGGTTCTGAAGGATGCCGCATCGGGCGCCATCTACGGTGCACGTGCAGCCAACGGTGTTATCCTCGTGACGACCAAGAAGGGCCGCGTGGGTAAAGCCAACATCCGCTACGACTTCTCCTATGGCTGGCAGAGCGCCTGGAGAAAGCGCAGTGTGACCGGTGCTACCGACTATGCTATCCTGCAGAACGAGCGCCGCTTGCAGAACGGTCTGTCTCCGCTCTATCAGGATCCCTACAACCTGGTTGACGCCAACGGCGACAAGATCGTCGGCTTCGGTACCGACTGGCAGAAACTGCTCTTCAACGACAATGCACCCATCATGCAGCACGATGTATCGATCAGCGGTGCTTCTGAGAAAGTGAACTACTACCTGTCGCTGGGTTACTTTACCCAGGACGGTATTGTGGGCGGTAACTATGGCCAGTCAAACTATGACCGTCTGACCATCCGCGCCAACAACATGTTCAACCTCATCGATGCCACCAAGGAGCGCAACTTCCTGAACAAATTGGATCTGGGCGCTAACCTTTCTTATATGCGCGTGCACAGCACCGGCATCGAGTCCAACTCAACTTGGGGCTCTCCCCTGGGTTCGGCCCTCTATCTCGCTCCCACCCTGCCCGTCACCCTGAAAGGCGCTATCGCCCAGGAGATGATGAAACGCTACAGCGCATTTGACCTGTATAAGGATGAGAACGGCAATCCTTACACGATTCCCGGTTTCATCGGCAGCTATCAGGAGCAGAACAACCCCATCGCCATGATGCATGGCAATCCCAACAAGAACTGGAGCCACAAGTTCATGCCCAAGTTCTCGATTGACCTGCAACTGTGGGATGCGTTGAAGTACCACTTCACCTACAGCGCCGAGCTCTCGTTCTGGGGCTATGATGGCGCTACCCTGCAGAAGTACTACTTCTCGGGCAACAACAATGCCGACCACACCTCGGCAGTAGCCTTCAAGGGCAACAACAACACCTGGCAGATAGAGAACACCGTGACCTATGACAAGACCTTCGGCAAGCACACCATCGGCGTCGTGCTCGGCCAGAGTGCCTTGAAGTTCAAGGGTGACGAGCTGGGCGGTTCACACTGGTATCTTGTGAATCCCAATAAGCCCAGCATCAACTACACCACCGGCGGCGATATCGAAATCTCGACCGACGCCGACGGCAAGATGACCGGTGCCACTAGCCTCGTGGGCGCGTGGGGCGGTCCCTACACCGAGCACCGTCTGTCTTCACTGTTCGCCCGCTTGAGCTACAACTATGACGAGCGCTACATGATCCAGGCTACCGTGCGCCGCGACGGTTCGAGCCGCTTCGGTTCAAACCACCGCTACGGTATCTTCCCCTCGTTCTCACTGGGTTGGAACATCATGAACGAGAAGTTCATGGAGGACCAACGCGACTGGCTGAACAACCTGAAGCTGCGCTTCAGCTGGGGTAAGAACGGTAACGACAACATCGGTGACTTTGCTTACACCACCATGACCACCCTGGGTAACACCAGTAACTACTACTTCGGTCAGACCGGAGCTATGGTTTACGGCTCTAAGGCCAACCGCCTGGCTAACGAGGACCTGAAGTGGGAGGAGAGCGAACAGACCAACGTCGGTATCGACTTCGGCTTCTGGAACAACAAGCTGACCTTCAGCGTTGACTACTATATCAAGAAGACCAACGGCATGATTATCGAGATGCCCATCCCAAGCTACGTGGGTGAGGCTCGCCCGCTGGCCAACGTGGGTGACATGGAGAACAGCGGTGTCGAGTTTGAGCTCGGTTATCGTTGGAACATCTCTGACGTACACTTCAACCTCAAGGGTAACGCATCTTACCTGAAGAACAAGCTGAAAAACCTGGGTAACGACACCGGCTTCCTGAACTACGGCATCAGCCAGTTCAGCGACGGTGGCACTCGTGCCGAGAACGGCCAGCCCTTCCCCTTCTTCTACGGCTATAAGACCAACGGCATCCTGCAGAACAAGGCCGAGGCCGACGCTTATAACTCGAAATACGGCACCTCGTCCAATCCTGGTGACTTCCGCTTTGTGGACACCAACGGCGACAGCAAGATCAACAGCGACGACCGCACCAACATCGGTAACGGTGTGCCCGACTGGACCTTCGGTCTGAACTTCGACGTTGAGTGGAGAGGCTTTGACTTTGGCGTATTCTTCCAGGGCGTTCATGGTGCCGACGTATTCGACGCCACCTACCGCCAGGACATCGCATCGGGTAACTATCCCACTTGGGTACTCCAGCGCTGGACCGGTGAGGGCACCAGCAACACCGTGCCCACCCTGGGTGACTCCAAGAACTGGGTATGCAGTGACATGTACATTCAGGACGGCAGCTACCTGCGCCTGAAGAACATCACCCTGGGTTATACCCTGAATCCCCGCCTGACCAACAAGATCGGTGTCAGCCGTCTGCGCATCTTCGGCCGCGCCGAGAATCTCTTCACCTGGACCAAGTATTGGGGCTTCGATCCCGAAATCGGTTCCGGTTCCACCAGCCTTGGTGTAGACTACGGTATCTATCCGCAGCCCCGCACCTTCACTGTCGGATGTAACCTCTCATTCTAATAATCCAATAAAGAATTATCAATATGAAAAAGCATATTTCAATAAATTTGGCTGCACCTCAGCTATTGAAAAAAGTTTTCATAGCATTCGGTTTGCACAAATTTTCTATCATAGCAGGCCTGTGTGCTGCATTTCTCGCACTGACTGCATGTAGCGACGATTTTCTTGAGGTGAAGAACCCGACGGGTGAGCCTCTTGAGGAATATTACTCCACCGAGGAGGCCCTGAACGAGGCGCTCACCGCTGCCTACGCTCCTCTGCACTGGCCCGACTGGGACGGCACTGCCTATAACGACCTTACCATTGACGGCGAGATCATGGGCGACGACTTCTGGGTAGGCGGTAGTGACAATACCGACAACCAGCACTGGCACCGTCTGTTCAACTTCGAAGCCGACGGCAACAACACCCTCGCCACCCTGTGGGGCGACTTCTACAGCGGCATCAAGCGCTGCAACGATGCTATCAAGTATGCCTCGTGGGAAGGCAAAGCCAGCGCCGATTTCCGTCGCTCGATGGAGATGCAGGCCCGTCTGCTGCGCGTGTACTATTATAACATCCTGTGGCACTACTACGGCAATGTGCCTTTCTATCTGGAGAACCTCTCCCAGCCTTACACTGCTCCGCAGTTAACGGCCGACGAGATTTACAACAAGCTCCTTCCCGAGCTCGAAGCCATCATCGCCTCTAACGTGCTGCCCATGCGTTGGCCCAATGCCGAGGCTGGCCGCGTGAGCCAGGCTTTTGCCTACATGCTCTATGCCGAGATGGTCATGTACCAGAACGATCAGGCCCGTTATCCTCAGGCTCTCGCCTACATGAAGCAGATCATTGGCGACAGCAGCTACCAGCTCAACCCCAGTTTCTATGACCTGTGGCAGGAGAGCGGTGAGTGGTGCGCCGAGAGCATCTTCGAGATCAACTACAACGATGACCAGGCACAGCGCGACTGGGGCACCTCGATGGCTGCCGGTGGCACTGTATTCCCCACCCTGTGCTCGCCCAACGGCTGGGGCGGCGGTGAAGGCTGGGACAGCGGTAACGACGGCTGGGGCTTCCTGCCCATGCGCACCTCGACCTACAGCATGTATGAAGAGGGTGACCTGCGTCGCGATGTCACCTGCTGGGACCTGCGTGGTTACAACTACACCCAGCGTTATCAGGACACCCACATCTGGCACGGCAAGTATCGCCCCCAGAGCGACAACAACAAGGACTGCCCGACCTCCAAGAACCTGAACTATAACAACAACAAGCGCATC
The DNA here is from genome assembly GCA_902793405.1 of uncultured Bacteroidales bacterium. Lineage (GTDB taxonomy): Bacteria > Bacteroidota > Bacteroidia > Bacteroidales > Muribaculaceae > Sodaliphilus. Next base: position 9,774 of record CADBDH010000021.1, read on the forward strand.
TACCGCTATGCCGAGACCCTGCTCAACGCTGCCGAGCTGTTGCTCCTGACCGGAGGCAGTGCAGCCGAGGCTACCGGCTATGTGAACGAGGTTCGCAACCGTGCCGGACTTGGCAATCTGACCAACGTCACCATCGATGACGTCTTCAATGAGCGTCATCTCGAGTTCTGCGGCGAGGGCAAGCGCTACTTCGACCTCGTGCGTGCCGAGGGTATCCCCGGTATCACCCAGAAGGCTTCAAACGTATTGGTTCCCGACAGCTTCGGCTACCGCACCAACAGCTGGACCCCCAGCAAGAAGCACATCCCCCTGGCTCAGAGTGAGCTCGATGCTGATCCCACACTGGTTCAGAATAACTATTGATTTGAAGAATTAGAAATCAGTAATTAGATATTAAATATTATGATTACCAAGATAAACAAAATAAGCTGCGCAATAGCAATCCTGTTATTGGCTATGGCTTTCACGGCCTGCTCTCCCGACGATTTTAAAGGAGCAGATCCCAACGGTATCCCCACGGTAAGCGGCATTGATTTCAACATCACCGTTGACCAGGAGACCAATCAGATGATTGCCACCTACACTCCCCAGCCCGGCACCTATCCCATCTGGATTCTTGACGGCGCCACCTACTCTACCCTGCAAGAGGTAGGTTACAAGAACAACGAGGCTGGCACTCACACTATCGAGCTGCGCCTGGGCAACCGTAACGGCATCAGCCAGACCGGTATCAAGAAGGAGTACACCTTCAACGAGTCCAAGATTGACTACAGCAACGAATTCCGCCGCATCGCCAGGGAATGGCGCATCGATCACAAGGAAGTTGCCCACATGGCATGCGGTCCTGCCGGTACTGCCGGTACAGGGTGGTGGTCGGCTAAGCCTGATGAGAAGAAGGACTTCGGTGTATATGACGACCGTATCTCTTTCACTGCCCTAACCGCCAAGGGTGGCTCCTTCACCTATAACTCTGGTGAAGATGGATTCACCTATGTGAACAAGGGCACCACCAAGTGGGGCGCTCCAGCGCCTGAAGACTGGGATGCTGTCGTCGTTGAGGGCGAGCAGATTTCCAGCTGGAGTTTCGAAGTGTATGACTGGGAAGATGCCGACGGCAACGTGTCCAAGCAGACTTATATCCAGTTTGCTCCCAACACGGCGTTCCCCTACATCAGCTCTGATGAACAGTACGAGAATCCGCGCTTCCGCATCGAGTCTCTGACTGCTCAAAAGATGGTGCTCATTTATGAGCCTAAAGATCGCAGCATCGCATGGCGCTTCATCTTCACCAGCGCCCCCGAAGAGAAGGGATTCTTCGGTTTCGACGCCAACAGCGACTTCAACATGTGGAAGAACGTGGATTACAGCATGTTCTTCTATTACGCTCCCGGCTGGTCACAGATCGCTGACCCGAGCTTCGAGGCTGGCGATAATGACTATACCGTATTCCTGCCCGAGGCAACTACCGACCAGTGGCAGGCTCAGATGGCCTTCAAGACGACCAACATCTCGACTTCGGCCGACCACAACTATGACTTCTCCTGCATCCTCAACAGCGACAAGGACCTGAACGGTGTTACCGTGAAGCTCGTGATGGACGGCGACGACAATGTCTTCTACTTTGCCGACCGTATTGACCTGAAGGCAGGCGAGAATTATATCTTCTGGAAGAGCGACATGCCCGGTATCGACATGGAACGCGTAAACCTGTTCTTCGACTTCGGTGGCTGCCAGGCCGGTACGACCGTCAACATCTTTAACATTGTGCTCAAGGACCATGCTAATAATGACGGCACCATCCTGCCCGTGATTCCCGATACCCCAACAGTAGAATGGGTTGATGTGAATTCACCCGACAACCTGGGTGCAGGCTTCAACACGGCTGGCGCAATGACTTTCTGGTGGGCTGATGCCGGTTGGTCACAGATTGCTGACCCGGGCTTCTCCTATGCCAACGGTGTTTATACCATCACCGCCAACAATGCTACCGTCCAAGAGTGGCAAGCCCAGTGCGCTATCAATGGCGTGCCCCTGCACATCGAGAAGGGCCAGGCCTATGATGTTCGCGTCACCATTAACACCAATATGGACCTGCCTCGTGCCACCGTTAAGGTCAATAAGGATCCTGACGTGACCAACGATCCCAACACCTTATGCTACAAGGGCGACTTCGCACTCGAGGATGGCGAGAACGTACTCCAGCTCGTTAACGTTGTTGCCATGAATGGTGGTGATCAGATTGAGTTTGACCAGGGTAAGTTCATCCTCGACTTTGGCGGATGTCCTGCCGGATTCGAGGCTAAGGTCAGCAACATCATTATCCAGAAACATAAAGCAGAATAAAAACGGTACTGGCCTCAGCCATGAAACCGTGTTTTCAATGGCTGAGGCGTTACCAGATTGATTAAATCTTTCAAAATGAAAAGATTCATGCTTTACACGTTATTGCTTTCTCTCACCGTGGCCCTGTGGGGCTGCGGTGGGGATGGCAAGGATGAGCCGACGCCCGCGATAACTATCACTGTATCGCAGGAGAGCATATCGGTTCCTGTCAATGGTGGTGTATACACCGTCAATGTCACCACCACCGGCAAGGAGTGGGGTGCCTATGACAACAAGGACTATATCGCCATCGACACCAAGAACACCACGTCACAGTCAGGTTCGGTAACCATCACCGTTGATGCCAATCCCCTGACCGAGACCCGTGCCGGCGAGGTGACCATCCAGTCGGGTGCGGCACGCAAGACCATCACCATCACGCAGGAGGCTGCCGAGGAATCACCCTATTATGCCCCCGAGGGTTACACCCTCGTTTGGCACGATGAGTTCGATAAGGGCTCCGAGCTGAATGGCGATGACTGGAGACATGAAGTGCAGAACAGCGGTTGGGTGAATCACGAGTTGCAGAACTACGTGAACCACAAGACCCCCGGTGGCGCCCTTGTCACCGAGATTCGTGACGGCAAACTTCGCATCACCGCACTCAAGGAGAACGGCAAGATCTACTCCGGACGTGTGTACGCCAAGGATAGACAGGGCTGGAAGTATGGCTACATCGAGGCCAGCATCAAGCTGCCTAAGGGCAAGGGTACCTGGCCCGCCTTCTGGATGATGCCCGTCAACTTCAGATCTTGGCCCGCCGACGGCGAGATCGACATCATGGAAGAGGTGGGTTACCACCCCGACTATGTATCGTCGAGCCTGCATGCCAACGCGCATGTTCACTCAAATGGCACTCAAGTGACCCACGAGATGTATTGCAAGGGTGCCGAGGGCGAGTTCCACACCTATGCCATCGAATGGACGGCTCAGAACATCACCACCTATGTTGACGGCAAGGTGCAGCTGAGCTACAACAACCGTGGACTGGGTCGCGACGACTGGCCCTATGATGACCCCTTCTACGTCATCTTCAACCTCGCTTGGGGTGGAGACTGGGGTGGCGCCCAAGGCGTTGACGAGAGCGCGCTGCCTGTCACCATGGAGGTGGACTACGTGCGCGTATTCCAAAAGAAGTAACCGTTTAACCCAAATCACTCTATGAGAGAATCTATATTAATCATACTTTCTCTTATTCTTGCCTTGGGGTTTCAAGCAAAGCCCCAAGACAAGTTTGTTCGCGTTCAGGGAACCGATCTGGTGCAGCCTAATGGCGAGAAACTCTATATTCAGGGTACGAATCTGGGCAACTGGCTCAATCCCGAGGGCTACATGTTCGGTTTCAGCAAGACCAATTCGCCGTGGATGATCGACCTGATGATCAAGGAGGCCGTGGGTCCTGACTTTGCCGCCGACTTCTGGCGCCAGTTCAAGGACAACTACATCACCCGCGCCGACATCAGCTTCATAGCCCGCCAGGGAGCGAATACCATTCGCCTGCCGTTCAACTACAGACTTTTTACCGACGAGGACTATATGGGACGCTCACGGGAACAGGACGGCTTTGCACGCATCGACTCGGTTGTGAACTGGTGCCGTGCCGCAGGCCTCTACCTGATTCTCGACATGCACGACTGCCCAGGCGGACAGACCGGTGACAACATCGACGACGGACACGGTTATCCGTGGCTCTTCGAGAGCGAGCCCAGCCAGCAGCTGTTCTGCGACATCTGGCAACGTATCGCTGCCCGCTACCAGGACGAGCCCGTGATTCTGGGCTACGAACTGATGAACGAGCCTATTGCCCACTACTTCGAGAACAAGGAGGACCTGAACAAGAAGCTCGAACCGCTCTACCAGCGCGCCGTGAAAGCCATCCGTCAGGTGGACAAGAACCACGTCATCCTGCTGGGCGGTGCCCGCTGGAACTCCGACTTCTACATGTTCAACGACTGGAAATTTGATGACAACATCATGTACACCTGCCACCGCTATGGCGGTGACGCCACGGCCGAGGCCATCAAGGACTACATCGACTTCCGCGACAAGACGGGTCTGCCGATGTACATGGGTGAGACCGGACACAACAGCAACGAGTGGCAGGCCCAGTTGGTCGACGTGATGAAGAAGGCCAATATCGGCTACACGTTCTGGCCCTACAAGAAGATTGACAACTCATGTATGATGGGCATCACCAGGCCCGAAATGTGGGACAGCATCGTCGTGAAGTATTCCGAGGCACCTCGTGCCACCTATAAGGAATTGCGCGAGGCTCGCCCCGACCAGGATACCTTCCGCAAGCTGCTGATGCAGTATGTGCAGAACAGCCGCTACGAGAACTGCACGCCGCAACTGGACTACATCCAGTCATTGGGTATGACGGCAAAAATGCCGCTCTACCTTGACGCATCAATGCCTATCGAGCAGCGCGTCGAGGATGCCCTGTTACGCATGACGCTCGACGAGAAGATCGCCGTCATCCATGCACAGAGCAAATTCTCGTCGCCTGGCGTGAAGCGTCTGGGTATGCCCGACTTCTGGACCGATGACGGACCTCACGGCGTGCGCCCCGACGTCCTTTGGGACGAGTGGGTACAGGCCGGACAGACCAACGACTCGTGCGTGGCTTTCCCCGCCCTGACCTGTCTTGCCGCCTCGTGGAATCCCGTCCTGGCCGAGCTCTACGGCCGCAGCCTGGGTGAGGAGGCACGCTATCGTGGCAAGGACATGATTCTGGGTCCCGGCGTGAACATCAACCGCACCCCGTTGAACGGCCGCAACTTTGAGTACATGGGCGAGGATCCGCTGCTGGCTTCACGCATGGTAGTGCCCTATGTCCAGGGACTTCAAAGCACGGGAACCTCGGCATGTGTCAAGCACTTCTGCCTGAACAACGATGAGGAATACCGCCATCAGGTCAACGTCATCGTGAGCGACCGCGCCCTGCACGAGATTTACCTGCCCGCATTCGAGGCCGCCGTCAAGGAGGGCCACACTTGGGGCATCATGGGTTCCTACAACCTCTACAAGGGCCAGCACTGCTGCCAAAACCAGTACACACTCAATGACATTCTCAAGGGTGACTGGCAATATGACGGCGTGGTAGTCAGCGACTGGGGCGGTGCCCACGATACCGAGATGGCTGTCAAGAACGGCCTGGACATGGAGTTCGGCAGCTGGACCGACGGTCTGGCATGGGGCGCAAGCAACGCCTACGACGCCTACTTCATGGCCATGCCTTACAAGAAGATGATTCAGGAAGGCAAATTCACTACCCGTGAACTCGACGACAAGGTGCGCCGTGTGCTGCGACTGTTCTTCCGCACCACGATGAACAATAATCGCGCTCAGGGCTTCCTGTGCAGCGAGGCGCACTACGACGCAGCCTTGAAGATTGCCCAGGACGGCATCGTGCTGTTGCAGAACAAGCGCAATGTCCTGCCTATCGACCTGAATACCGCCAAGCGCGTGCTGGTTGTCGGCGAGAACGCCATCAAGATGATGACCGTTGGCGGCGGCAGCAGCTCGCTCAAGGTACAGCACGAAATCCTGCCGCTGGAAGGTCTGCAGGCCCGTCTGGCAGGCACCGGCATCGAGGTGGACTATGCCCGCGGCTATGTGGGCGACACCACTGGCGAATACAATGGCGTGGTGGCCAAGCAATCGCTGGCCGAAAACCGTCCTGCCAGCGAACTGATTGCCGAAGCTGTTGCCAAGGCCAAGACAGCCGACTATGTCATCATCTTTGGCGGTTTGAACAAAAGCGACTACCAGGATGCCGAGGGTCACGACCGCAAGCACATGGACATGCCCTATGGTCAAGACGCACTGGTCGAGGCACTGGCACGTGTCAACAAAAATGTGGTGTTTGTCAACATCTCGGGCGATGCTGTGGCCATGCCCTGGCGCGACAAGGTCGCTGCCATCGTGCAAGGCTGGTTCATCGGCAGCGAGACGGGCAAGGCATTCGCCAGCATTCTCGTGGGCGATGCCAATCCCTCGGGCAAACTCCCGTTCACCTGGCCTGTAAGCCTCAACGACCTGGGTGCCCATGCTCTGGATTCCTATCCCGGTACCTGGCGCGAGGGTCACCAGATCATCGACGAGGAATACAAGGAAGGCATCTACGTGGGCTACCGCTGGACCGACAAGCAGAAGACGAAACCCGCCTTCGCCTTCGGCCACGGACTGAGCTACACCACCTTTGCCGTGAGCAACCTGCGCCTCGACAAGCGCGAAGTAGCCGCCGACGGCACCGTGAGCGCTACCGTGACCGTCAAGAACACCGGTAACCGCACCGGCGCCGAGGTCATCCAGCTCTACGTGAGCGACCACAACAGCACGGTAGACATGCCCGTCAAGGAGCTGCGCGGATTCCAGAAAGTCACCTTGAAACCCGGCGAAAGCCGCGACGTCACCATCACCATCGGAGGCCGCGCCTTCCAGTACTGGGACGAAGCCAAGGGCGACTGGACCACCTCGCTAGGCAACCGCACCATGCTCGTCGGCACTGCCAGCGACAACCTCCCCCTCAAGGCCACCTTCACCGTCCGTTAAAGGGCACGGGGCTCCTTTAGGCTAGAACCTATTTCAAAAATTTGCACTATCTTTGCGACCATTATCGCAAGACTGATGACGCAAATGAAAAGATTATTGATGACAATGCTCCTGCTTGCGGCTATGCTGCAGGCGGGGGCTGTTCTTAAGGAGAGTACGATGCAGCAGACGCTGGGGGTGTTGTGTGAGGAGTTGAGTGAGACTCATCAGGAGCACAAGGACAGGGCCAAACGGTTTGAGAAACGCAATAATGAGTTCAAGAAGAGCATTGGGCGCGACCTGGAACTGTGCAACAACATCGAGTTGATGCTCTATAGCCAGAAAGAGCAGAACATCTTTGACCTGGCATATGCCTGCGGCCAAGCGACGTCGCTCTACAAGCGGGTGTCGCGCACGCGGTCGTTCAAGCAGTTTGAACAGCAGCAGGACGAGCAGATCGCGCAATACGAGAATCTGATACGCGCGCTCAACAATATCCCTAACTATCAGCTCCAAAACCCGGCGATGCGCCTTAACCGCGACAGTTGCATCTATCTGGCCAAGGCCATCGAGGGCGACATCCGCAAGGCCCGCGAGACGATGAAGGAGAACCACGAGCGCCGGCAGTGGGTAGCCGAAAAGGCCAAGAAGCTCAACGACTATGCCATGAGCATGTATGAGCGCATCCGCGAGAGTGTGTTTGTCAATGGTGGCCAAAACTATTTCCAGATGTTGAAACGCTTCAACTACAACTGGAAAAACAGCAAGGATGACCTTGCCGAGAAATACACCCATGCCCGCAAGACGCGCAGCGAGTGGCGCGGACCGTTGGTCGGCTTCCTGTTCATTTTCCTGGCTATCTATGTCGTGGGTGCATTGCTGCTCAGCTGGTTCATTCTCAAGTTTCTGGTGCCCAAGCGGTGGCTGTCGCGCGGTTCCTACAAGACGTTCCTCAAGAAGCGTTCGAGCATCATCATCTGTGTAGCGGCTGTAGTGTTCGGCATCGCCACGTTCATCATTTCGAGCGTCACCGACAAGAATTTCCTGATTATGGCCACGCGGCTGCTGAGCGAGTATGCCTGGCTCATCGCTGCCATCACGCTGTCCATCATCATCAGGTTGAACGGGGACTCGGTCAAGAGCGCCATCAAGCTCTATGTTCCTGTGCTGCTGGTCGGTTTTGTGGTATTCTTCTTCCGCATCGTGTTTCTGCCCAGCACAGTGGTCAACCTGGTCTTCCCCATCCTGCTGCTGGTATTCACCATCTGGCAACTCATCATCAACAGGCGGCACAATGCCAACGTGCCTCGCAGCGACGTGTTCTACTCCTGGATATCGTTCATCGTCATGGCCGTTTCCTGCGTCATGGCATGGATGGGCTACACGCTGATGAGTGTACAGGTCCTCATCTGGTGGATCATGCAGCTGACGCTCATCCAGACCATCACCGTCATCTATGACCTGATGCACACCTACGAGAACAAATACATCCCCAAGAACGCCGATGTGAGGCAGACGTGGTTCTATGACGCTGTTTATAAGATGATTGTACCCATCGCAGCAACGTTGAGCGTCGGTCTGTCCATCTATTGGGCAGCACGGGTATTTGACCTCACACAATGGTGCGAGCACATCTTCCGCTACAAGTTTGTTGACCAGCCAGGGCTCATCGTCCTGTCGCTGGACAGGATATTGGCCTGTGTGGCATTTGCATTTGTCTTCAATTACGTCATCTACCTGTTCATCCAAGGTTATCAGCTGTTTAAGCAAAATCGTGCCGAGGCCAAGGCCATCTCAATGTATGAGCGGAATAATGATATTGACAGTGATGAAAACATCGACATCGAGACCGTTATCCAAGACGATCCCAATGCCAAGGCCAAGGTGAAGGCCGAATCCAAGGCGGTCACCCTATCGATGAACATCATCAAATACATCGGTTGGGGCATCTACGTCTATATCGTGCTGGTGACACTGCACGTCAACCGTACGGGCATCACCTTCATCCTCACGGGTCTCTCGACCGGTATCGGTTTCGCCATGAAGGATACCCTCGAGAACCTGTTCTACGGCCTCTCGCTCATGAACGGCCGCGTCAAGATCGGCGACGTCATCGAGTGTGACGGCGTGCGTGGCAAGGTCAGCAACATCAACTACCAGAGCACGCTGGTCGAGACCATCGACGGCTCGGTCATCGCGTTCCTCAACAGTCAGCTGTTTACCAAGAACTTCAAGAACATGACGCGCAACCATGGCTACGAAATGGCCAAGATCACCGTCGGCGTGGCCTATGGCAGCAAGATTGACCAGGTGCGCGAGATGATTATCGACCGCATCAGCCACCTCGACTGCTACGACCCCAAGAAAGGCGTGCAGGTGCTGTTCCAAAACTTCGGCGAGAGCAGCGTTGACCTGCTGGTCATCGTGTGGGTGCGCGTGGCCTCACAGGCGGCCGACATCGCCCGCATCAAGGAGAACATCTACGACGTCCTCAACAACAACGGCATCGAGATTCCCTTCCCGCAGGCCGATGTCCACATCCGCACCGCCATCGCCCAACAAAGTCTTAAGGGATAAAAAGGAAAACAATAAGTACAATAAATACAAAATCACTGGTTGACAGATGATTAAATTGTATTTATTGTACTTATTGCTGTTTTCTGTTCCGGGGCCGCAGGCCGATTAAAACCTACCGCAAGAATTATGACACCGTCTCCAATCGGTATGCATTACTAAAATATTGGAAGCTAAAGACTAAAATACGACCCGTCGATGTGTCATAAATCAAACTTGCATTTATGTCCGTGCTACGCACGGAGAAATTAAAACAAAATTTGTAAATAAATCGAACAAAATAAATATTTATTTTGATTTTATTAATAATTTTGTTTAATTTTTCGGCCGATAGGCCGATTGAAAATCCTGAGGCGAATTATGACACAGCCTCCTAACCTTGTTGTAATCCAGAGTGTAATTGTATCAAACTCACGTTAAAAAGACGTGAAGGCTGCGGTCTAGAGTCCCCTAAACAATTGGACGTAGTCGTCAAACTTCTGGCCATCACCCAACTTCACTTCAATCCTGTGTTTCTTGTTATACACCGAATGGACCTCCTTGTAGCCCATACATGCCATAATGACCGATGTGGAAAAGCTGCAGCAGTATAGCGCCAAGAAATTCAGGTCGGTGTCGCTCAATGACGGATAGGTTTGCAAGCTGTGCGTGATAATGTCGTTATACTTGTCGTTGGCATAGGAGCGGAAGGTAATCCAGAATGAGTCGTTGGGGCGGTTCTTGCTGTAGGAACGCTCGAAGGCCTCACTGAACTTCTTGGGCGAATAGGCAAATTTGGTGACATGTTTCTCCACCAGTTGGTTGAACATGTCGACCTGGTAGCGGATGGCCTGCTTGAGCTCATTGCTCATGGCCTGGTGCGCATTCAGCTGTTCGTTCAGGCGTGCGGTATCGTCACGCAGGCGCTCGATGGTGTCCTCGCTCTCGCGCAACAGGCGCTTACGTCGCGCCAGTTTGCGCCGCAAGGCCACAATCACCGCCAGCAAGATGCCGCCACACAGCGCCGCCGCCACCAATGAAATAATCCAGTTGTAACGGTAGCGCAGCGACTTGTTTTTCAGCACTTCGTTGTCATACTTCGACTCCACATCCCGCAACTTGCGCTGCATGTCGTTAGTAAGCAGTGAATCAGCGATATCATCAGCTCGCCTGAAAAAATGCTCAAACTGACCGAAGTCACCCTGACAACGTCCCAACTGGGCAAAGCAATCATTATAAAACACCCTCAAACCGTCAGACAACTTGTCTTTGTCCACCTGTTTCAGGTAGAATTGCGCTGAGTCAGGCTTGTTGAGCTTAGCCAGAGTATAAACGGCAATCAACAGCAGGTGGTCGCGTTCACCAGTGTCCTTGTCCGCCAGCGACACGGCAATATTCTTGGCCTCCACGATATCCTTCACATCGCGGCTGAACATCTTCAGGTCGGCAAGGTAACGCTGGTTGACTATGCCCATTGATGTCAGGTGCAGCGTCTTGATCAACCTATCGGCCTTTTCCAGATAAACAAGGGCACTGTCATTCTTATTGACTGCGGCATAGGATCCCCCTATTGTTGACAAGCATGTCGCTATATAAAAGCTGTCGGGCACCTGCTGGAAGTGATACAGCGCTCGTTTCAAATAGATGATATCAGCACTGTCCATCACCAGATTATCGCGGTATAGGGAACCCATTCTCATATTGGCATAACCCAAATTAAAGTGGTCGCCCGGCGCAGCAACACTTGCCGCCTGCTTGTAATAAGTGATGGCACCCTCGGGGTCGCCAAGCAAGTTAATGACCGCACCTTTATAGATATAAGATCGCGTCAGCTTCTCCTGCTCGCCTTCGTGATGCATATAATAGTCGAGGGCTACATTGATAATGCTGTCGCTCGTGATGTCCACATAGCAGCGGTACTGCGCCTGCGTCAGCAGCAGTGCATGATAGGCACGGTCGCCCGCACTTGCCAGCTTGTCGCCATCAATGGCATTAAGCAAGCGCAGGGCACTGTCGGGGTCATTACTGCGCAAAACACTGTCGGCAGTGATGAGCCGAGGGTCATAACGATTGGATTGACCATGGCAACCCCAAAAGACAAAGACCAACGCAAATAAAATTGGAATGATAACATGTGTTTTAGACTTCTTATCCATGACGGCAAAATTAGTAAAAAAACAAGAAAATACTGACGAAAAAACGGCTCGAAAGCCAAATATTACTTCACGTTACAAATTATTTTTTAATTAGCTGATAATCAGTACCCATTTTTCGAAGATGTTACATTATGTTACTTGCAAAGACCAACCGTTTTTCCTAACTTTGTAAAGCAAAACAGCATTTTTAACCATAAAATTCAATATGATGAAACGTTTCACATTATTGTCTTTTTTACTGTTCATGGCAATGCCTCTCTTTGCCGAAAACCATCAACATCCCATTATTCTTGAACATAAGGGCGGCCCGCGTGATGGAGTTCAGATGTACGACGATATGCCTGCGGCATATTATTGCTATGATATTAAGACACAGGAAATTACCATCGATGGTGGCGGAGTGGTGAGTTATTATGACGTGGAGATTTCCTCGCCAGTGACTAATACGGTCGAGGTCAGTACGCAGGTCGATGGCACCTACGACACCTTCAGCATCTCGTCCCTGCCAACAGGCACCCACGTCATCACCATCACTTCTCCCTCGGGCAATGTCTTTGAAGGAACCTTCACAATTTATTAGTATAACATATTTATGCAATAGGAGACTGAGATTTTCCCGATGAAATCAAAATCTGGAATTGTATTTATTAATCACTAGTTAATAATCTTAAATTTTTATTATGAAGAAAAACTTATTTTTGGCAGTATTCTGCCTGCTGGCAAGCGCCAGCCCAGTGAGTGCCGCAAACTACTTCAGCCTGCGCACCGGGACTACCACACCTATCAACGACACGCTCCGCATTTCGCCAAATTTCGTGGGGACGGATTGCCCGATGTATGTATATGCACAACGAGTTGCCGATAAACCTTAATCCCGCCAGCATCTGAGAAAACGAATTTTTTACTGACATTTATCAACCACTTAATTCACATGAATCATGAAACGTATAAACTACTTTTTTAGTGTTGTGCTCATGTTGACGGCCTTTTCGCTGATGCCCGACAGAGCCGACGCCATACCCCAGTACGGGGATGTTGACATGAATATGGATGTCGAGATCGCCGACGTGGTTCGTTTGATAGACGACATCATCAGTGGAGAGCCCACTATCATGGACGACATTGATGGTGACCTGAATGTGAACATCACTGATGTCATCATCCTGATTGATTATCTGATGACCGGTCAGTGGACCTTTAACCTTTACTATCCCCCTGTCCCCGACAGTGCGATGGTCGTTACCGTCAACGGCGTGTCCTTCGCCATGATGCCCGTCAAGGGAGGAGTGTTTTACCCGTATAAACATGGATTTGGCGACCATTCAGAAACTAATACTCAAGTGACCCTGAGCGACTTCTACATAGGCATGACCGAGGTGACCGTCGACTTGTGGGAGGCTGTGATGGGCAGCCGTGCGTCATGCTCCTTGAGGTACTGGGCCAAGCCTAACGAACCTGTGGTTTTCGTCTCATGGTGGCAATGCAAGGAATTTATTGACAAACTTAACGAGCTCACAGGAATGGAGTTCCACTTGCCCACGACAGACCAGTGGGGATATGCCGCCACAGGGGGACTATGGTCACACGATTACCGCTATGCAGGCAGCAACGAACTCGACGAGGTGGCCTGGCATAGCAGCAACACACCCCTACTGCATCAACGGTACGATGAAAAATGGCCCGGGCATGGCTATACCATGCCAGTGGGCTTGAAAAAGCCCAACGAACTGGGTCTCTATGACATGAGCGGCAACATGATGGAGTTTTTGGCAATGTCTAATCGTGGCTGGGGAGACACGTATACGGAGGACGTGCCATCCGATTATCGTTTTGCCGAGGCGGCTGGTGGAGGTCTCTTTTCAGACACGATGTTTTGTGAAGTCTACGAGAGAAAAACTTTCAAAAACGTGAATTTGACCCATACAGATTGCGGCCTTCGACTGGCGCTCCAGGCGTCTTCTCTGAACCGCTAGTCGGGACATTGCCCCCCTTGGCAGCATTCAACGCACGCCCGTGCTCGCAGTCTAGTGATACTCGCTGCTTAGGACTTTATGATTAGAGAAAAGCAGGCGCACGCGCCTGCTTTTTGTCATGGACAATAGCTCCCGTATCACCTATCTTTGCCAGCAAAAAACGAACGAGACAAAGCCATGAACACACAAAAACATATCAGAAACACAACGCACTGAAAACCAGTGAATTGTAAAAATATTTAACATTTATTATAAATCCCCCCGCACCTTTTTCAGTCAACTGGCACAACTTGGCGACCTGGCGTGAGACCCAAGGAAGCGGATGCCTTCGTATCATTCGTAAAAATTCGCAGACAGTTAAAGGTTTGTCGATTAAAAAACTTCGCGGCTTAGCGTCTTAGCATAGTGCCAAGAGCGCGGATACCCAAAAAAAAGGTTGTTACCGTTGTTTAACCAGTCAATTTGTTATAGTTGTTTGAAAAACGTAGCGCGAGGCCCAAGTGCGGATTAATAAAAAGTTGTTTGGAGTTGTCCAAGTTGTCTTCAATAATGCTAGCGTCACTTGTAGAAGGTGATCCAGTTGGTGCAGTAGCGGGATTTCTCGGCAACGGGGTGGATTTCATGGACCTGGCCGTCGGTGTCGCGCCACCAGGAGTGGTTCCAGCCGGCGCCCATGTCCATGTACAGGGCATATTGAGGGCCGAACTGCTCCAGCAGGTCAACAAACTGTTCGTAGCTCACCTCGTCGCGGCTATCGACGACGCACAGGCGGCCGTCTTTCTCGCACAGGGCGCGGTACTTGTTCACGCCCTCGCGCCACAGAGGACGGATGCTCTCGCCATTATATATAATGATGGCCTGGCCAAAACCCATGCCACCGGCCTGGGCCACACTGTCGAGCAGTTCGCCATAGTCGCCATTGACAAACTCCCAAGTCGTGTCGCCAAACCAGGCGAAAGCGCCGCTGTTGTCCAGGCACTTGGCACCCTTGTAACGCTTGCCGCCACTCACGTGGTCGCCATCGATGTTGCTGTGGGCAAACTCATCAAGCAACTCGTGGGTGAAGGCTGCCTCGGCACAAAAGACGACGCTGTCATCGTCCTGGGAGGGCATCTGTCCGCACACGAGGTCGATGCGGCCGAATTGCGGATAGTAAGCGATGAGTCCAGCCACTGTTGAGTCATCGATGATGACATTCTCTTGCGCGGAAATAGTGTCGTTATTGGCCATAGTCTGTTTAGAAGATTTACCGCCACAGCAGCAGCACAACAGCACTGCCAGCACGGGTAAAAGAAAGCGGAGAGTCTTGCTCATTATGCAATGGTGTTTATGAATTATACTTGTTATTTTCCCTTGGTCTTCTCATCGGCAAAGCGGTCGGGGTACTCCAACGGCACGCGCGGACGGCGTAAGGCCCTAACCACCAGCCAAATGCCGAGCAGGATGAACGGGATGCTCAATAGCTGGCCCTGGTCGAGACCCCAGTTGGCACGCATGGCGATTTCCCACGGTTCCTGCACATTCTTGATGTACTCGATGAAGAAACGCGGCACAAAGATGCCCAGCATGAACACGCCAAAGATGAGTCCCTCGCGCTCCTGGCAACGCCAGCGCCAGTACATCAACATGCAAACGGCAAAGGTCAACAGGTAGAAAGCGGCCTCATAGATCTGCGTCGGGTGGCTCGGAGCCGAGAACACCGGCTCGGCGCCCTGCATCCACTGGCCCAGATTCTCCACAAAGCGGAAACCCCACGGCATCGAGGTCTCGCCACCGTAAATCTCATGGTTCATCAGGTTGCCGATGCGGATGAGCGCCGCCACAAAGCCCACAGGCACCACCAGACGGTCAAACGTCCACAGCATGGGCTTGCGGGTCACATAGCGGCTATAGAGCCAAATGGCGATCATAATGCCCAACGTGCCGCCGTGACTGGCCAGACCGCCCTCCCAAATCTTGGGAATCTCGCCCAGATGCTGCGAGTAGTATCCCCAATCGTAGAAAAAGACATGGCCTAGCCTGGCGCCTAAAATCGTTGCCACCACCACATAGATGAACAGGCTGCCCACCCAACTCTCTTTAGCTCCCTCGTGACGGAAGATGCGGTAAACGATCTCATAACCCACCAGAAAACCGATGGCAAACATCAGTCCATACCACCTGACGGTGACAGAACCGAATTGAAACAGGACTGGACTAGCGGTCCAATTGATAGTATCTAGTATCATACTGATTGTTTATTGACTTAGTTTAGATGGCAAAGGTAGCAAGAATTTTCCAATCAAGTGAAAAAATAGTATCTTTGCAAAAAATAATACAGACAGTTATGGCAGAAAGCAATTTTATCGACTACGTGAAAATCCTGTGCCGCAGTGGCAAGGGCGGCAGGGGATCGGCCCATCTGCACCGCGCCAAGTATGTGCCCAAGGGCGGACCTGACGGCGGCGACGGCGGTCGCGGTGGCCACATCTTCCTGAAGGGCAACCGCAACCTGTGGACCCTCATCCACTTGAAGTACCAGCGCCACGTGTTCGCCACCGACGGTCAAGCCGGCGGTGAGAACCAGTGCACCGGCAAGGACGGCGAGGACCGCACCATCGAGGTGCCCTGCGGAACGGCTGTCTATGATGCCGAAACCGGACAATTCCTGTGTGACGTGACCGAGGACGGCCAGATCGTGCGTCTGCTGCGCGGCGGCCGCGGTGGCCAGGGCAACCAGCACTTCAAGACGGCGACACGGCAGACGCCGCGTTTTGCCCAACCTGGTGAACCCGGCGTCGAGAAAGCCGTCATCCTGGAGTTGAAACTGCTGGCCGACGTGGGTCTCGTGGGTTTCCCCAATGCGGGTAAATCGACACTGCTCAGCGTCATCAGCGCTGCCAAGCCCAAAATTGCCAACTACCCCTTCACGACGCTGGAGCCCAACCTGGGCATCGTGTCCTACCGTGGCCAGCAATCCTTTGTCATGGCCGACATCCCCGGCATTATCGAGGGAGCCAGCGAGGGCCGCGGACTTGGCCTGCGTTTCCTTCGCCACATCGAGCGCAACGCCGTGTTGCTGTTCATGATACCAGCCGACAGCGATGACATCCGCAAGGAGTACGACATCCTGTGCCACGAGTTGGAGACGTTCAACCCCGACCTGGTGGAGAAACCCCGTGTGCTCGCCATCACCAAGTGCGACATGCTGGACGAGGAACTCATCGAGCAGATGCGCCCCGAAGTGCCTGACGATATTCCCCACGTATTCATTTCGAGTGTTGCCCAAATGGGCCTGACCGAACTCAAGGACCTGTTGTGGCGAACCATCAACGATGAGCGCAACCGCATCCCCGAAACGCCCACCCATCACGACCTGGACGCCAGACATCGCGAGCAGGCCGAAGACAATTTCATCTTTGGCGCCGAAGACCTCGACGACGAGGCACCCGATGCCGGCGGCAAGATGGTGGACTCGGGCGGCAAGCAATGGAGCGAAGAATACTGGGAAAGCGACTACGAGGACGAGAACAAGGACTTCCAAGTCGTCAGTGATGATTAATACAAGTGGTGCAAAAGCGCCACTTGTGGTCTAGGGTCTAGGGTTTAGAGTTTAGGGAGGCATCCGCATTCTTGATTCTCGCTTCTCTAAGCTCTAAGCTTTAAGCTCTAAACTGTTCGCGCCAGCGAACATCAAAGACCCTAGACTAAAAAACGGACTTTTTCAAGTCCGTTTTTTATTATTTCCCTTCGTTGCTGAGCAGGAATCGCCGTTTGGGGGCTATGGCGACGAAATCATCATGGGTTAACGGGGCTATGCGTTCCAGCATGCGGCCTAAGCGCCTTGCCATGTCATACTCTTCGGGTTCACTCTCAGGAACCTCTTTGAGCAGCTGGAGCACGCGGGGCTTGATGGCCGAGAACTCAAACACCATCGACGTGTTGAACCAGGCATCGGCATGGCTGGCAAACGGCAAAATCCACATGTGCTCGCCACGCAACACACCCGGCCACCACTGCAGCGTCTGCAACGCGCTGGCGCCACGGCTGTTGAAGTCACGGTAGATGCGGCGCAACAGGCGGTTATCGTGTTCGCCAAGCCCTGTTTTCTCGCCATAATAGATGGTTGCCTGGGCTGTGACAAAAAGCTTGAATTTCAACTCATCGTCAATGTCGGCGATGAGCTGGGGATTGAGGGCATGCAGACCCTCGAGGAACAGGAGGCTGTTGTTCTCGAGCTTGAGTGTGTTGCCGCGATAGATGCGTTCGCCCTTGACATAGTCATAGGTGGGCATCGACACTTGGTCACCCGACAGCAGACTGGCCACATCGCGACTCAACTGCTTCACGTCCAACCCATAGAACGACTCATAATCAATGTTGCCGTTCATGTCCAGCGGACGCTGGTCCAGATTGAGGAAATAGTTGTCGAGCGACACTACACAAGGCTGGATGCCGTTGTCACGCAACATGTGGTTAAGGAAGCGTGACGTGGTGGTCTTGCCTGAGCAGGACGGGCCGGCCACAAGCACCATGCGCAGTCCTTCCTGGCGGAAACGGCGTGTGATTTCGGATGTGATGCGCTCCAAACGGCGGCTGTGCTGGAATTCGTCCTCGGCAATCAGGTCGGGCGCATAACCCTGTGAGATGACGTCGTTAAAGAGCGAGACGCCGTCTTGCCCTTGCGACTCCATCCTGCGGATTGTTCCACAAAACTCTTCCAGTGTCATGTGCTGCTTGCCACTGGGCTGTTGTGCTACCGCATTTGCTGCATTCTCAATCATTTGTCGTGTCTTTATTGTTTTGTTGTTGTTGATTTCAATATCATGCTATATGAACGGCGTGGGCCCTATTGCGCATCACAATAGGGCCCACGTGGTCTCGCTAGTAGTGGAAGCTGCTGCCTCCCAGGAATTCTCGCAGTAAGCTCGTGCTGGGGATATCTTTCTCGTCCAGCGGTTCGAAATAATTCAAGAATTTTATCAGACGGGAAGCCACGGCATACTCGGGCGTGCTGGAAGGAACCTGCTCGAGAATGGGCAGCGCATGGTTCTTCATCGCCGACAATTCAAACAGCAGCGATGAGTTGAACATGGCATCGGCATTCTCGCTGAAGGGCATGATCCACTTGTTCTCGCCACGGCGCACGCTGGGCCATCGCTTGATGGTGTCGAGCGCACTGCTGCCACGATACTTGTGATCACGCACGATGCGACGCAACAGGCGGTTATCGTAGGTACCGATCCAGTTATGGTCGTCGATGTTGAGCGTGGTCAACGCCGACACAAACAGGCGGAACTTCTGATTCTCGGGAATGTTGCGTGTGAGTTCGGGATTGAGGCCATGGATGCCTTCCATGAGCAGGATGTCGCCATCCTCGAGCTTGAGCGTGTTGCCCAAGTACTCTCGTTCTCCCTTCTTGAAGTTGTAGGTGGGCATAGCCACTTCCTTGCCGGCAAGCAGATCGGTCACGTCCTTGTTGAACTGCTCCAGGTCAAGGGCATAGAGCGACTCGTAGTCGTAGTCGCCCGTCTCGTCGCGCGGCGTGCGCTCGCGGTTGATGAAGTAGTTGTCCAGCTCAACGACCTTGGGCACAATGAAGTTGGTTATCAGCTGGATAGCCAAGCGCTTAGACGAAGTGGTCTTGCCGCTGGACGACGGTCCGGCAATGAGCACAACGCGTGCCCCACCCTCGTGGTAGCGGCGAGTGATCTCGTCGGCAATCTGGATGAAGTATTTGTTGTGCAGGGCTTCCACAACATTGATAAGCAATGGTGCGTGACCGCCCTTGATGGCCCGGTTGAGCTCACCAACGTCACCCAACCGGATGATTTGGTTGAACTTGACGTGGTCGGTGAAAGCGTTGAACAGCTTGGGCTGGGGTTCCCACTTAGCCACCTGGTCGATGTTGTAACGGTCAGGACCCAACAACAGCAAACCCTTCTCGTAGGGCAGCAGGTCAAAGACTTTCAACATGCCCGTCGAGGGCACCAGCGGACCGTAGAAGCTGTCGATAATGTCGCCGAGCTTATAATAGACGGTATACAGCTGATTGATGCCCTCAAGCAACCGCACCTTGTCCTCGAGGCCCTGTTTGCGGAACATTTCGATGACATCGGTCGTGAGACGCTCGCGGCGCAAGAATGGAATGTCTTCCTCGACGATTTCGGTCATGCGCTGCTTGAGTTGGACGACGACCTCGGGCGTCAAGAATTCCTCCTCATGCTTGATTTGGCAATAGTGACCGTTGCTGATGCTGTGCTGGATACACAGGCGCTTGCCGGGGTACAGGTCGTTGAGCGCCTTGTAAAGCACCATGCACAACGAGCGCGTGTACACGCGGTAACCCCCATTGGACACAACATCGATGAACTCGACATGCTTGGGCGAGAATACGGGATAATGCAGATCTTCAACCTTGTTGTTGACAAGCACGCACACAGCATCACCCTTGAGGCCGACGCGCCCCTTGATGGTCTCATACAGATCGATGAGTGCGTCGCCACCGTCAATGCTCAGGTACTCGTTCGTGTTCTTGCAGAACACCTTGAGTTCATCGTATTTTTTCATACATGTGCCAGTGCTTACGGGTTTATGAGGTGCAAAGTTACTAAAAAATCCCTAAAACCAGTGAGCATTTTACAACAAAACGCTTGAAAAAGGCATTTTTTTCGTTTTTATGGACATGGATATGAACAGATTGTCTTACCTTTGGACAAAAAGTTTAACCATTCTAATTGACAATGAAAACGAAATTATTGATTATGGCAATGATGATTGTTGGCGCCATGTGCGGTTGCACAGCGCAGGAGAATGAAGCAGGTTGTGACGTGTTCAAGACGCATAACGGCACGACGGTGAAGATGTACTGCATCAAGCACGGCAGCGTCAGGATGCAAGTGGGCGACAAGTGGATCTATGTAGATCCTGTCACAACGGCTGTCAAGCCCGTGACCGACTACTCCACCCTGCCCAAGGCCGATTACATCCTGGTGACGCACGAGCATTTTGACCACCTGGACTCGGTGGCCATCAACCAGTTGAGCAAAGAGGGCACCATGCTCATCACCAATGCCCGCTGCCACGAGATACTGGGCGGCAAGGGCAAGGTGATGGCCAACGGCGACTTCCTTGAATTACCCAATGGCTGGACCGTTGACGCCGTGCCTGCCTACAACACCTCGCCCGACAAGCAGCAGTTCCACCCCAAGGGCCGTGACAACGGCTTTGTGCTCACCATCGAGGGCATGCGCATCTACATCGCCGGCGACACCGAGGACTACCCCGAGATGAGCACCATCAAGGACATCGACGTGGCCTTCCTGCCCTGCAACCTGCCCTACACGATGACGCCCGAGCAGTGCTCACACGCCGCCACGATGATCAAGCCCGCCGTGCTCTTCCCCTACCACTACGGCCAGACCGACATCCAGCAGGTAGTCAAACTGCTGGAAGGCAGCGGCATCGACGTCCGCATCCGCAATTACCAGTAAAAAACCAACCAAGAAAGTAAAAAACAGTTCGGAAAAGTGTTGTAAGAATTCACTTTTCCGAGCTATTTTGTGTTATCCTCAATACGGCTAGTCTTTATCTGGCAGCTCGACAAAGAGGTCATCTAGAGTGATAATGCGTCTTGAAATCTCGGAGTAACCAGTTGATTTCATACCCTTTGTGGTAATGATGATGGTTTGTGTCCCTTTCTTGCATTTGGTCTCTCGTACAAAGGTTTCAACGCGGTTTAAAATCCGCTCATATTCATCCTTGGAAAGAGAATACTCTGTTCTGGAATATTTCACTTCACAAATAGTCACAATGCCATCGGCACGATCAATGATAATGTCTATCTGAGCTGCCGGTGAGCTCTCTTTACTGCGCCAGGAATAAAAATCGGTGTGGATAACATCGAGCCTTAATGCATATATAATCTGCTGGATGTGACTCATGCAGACACGCTCGTAAGCAAGACCATACCATGTGTTCTGAGTTGGGGTCCCTATCATATTGCGCCAGTAGTGTATGTCTGTCACATGGCGTCGCACAAATTGGTGATAAAACAATGTATAGAAGTCAATGAGCTGATAAATTCCAGCATTTGCTTTCATTCCATTGTTGTACAATCTCACGAAATCGCAGCACAGCAAATCGTCAAGCATATCGCCCAAGTGCCCATTATTGGGAACCTTTAGCATCTCGGCGATTTGCTTGCGGGTAAGGCCTTTTTTATGTTCTGCTAACAGTTTTACGATACCCATATATTTTTCAGGATGACGATATAGGGACCGAAACAGCCTATTGTATTCATCCCTCATTACTGGGTTTTCTCCAAAGAAGAGTTTATCAATATTCTCAGCGGCACTATATTCCATGTTCACCAACCCTAAATAGTAGGGGACACCACCCATTGCCATATAAATCTGCAATATCGAAAGCCTATCCCAATTGGATCCCTGCTCAGCAAAGAATTGCTCTGTTTGATATAATGAAAACGGTTTGAGGTGCATTTCATGGGTGACACGATTGTGCAACCCTCCCCTATTGTTGATGACATTACGTATCATCCATGATGTAGCAGACCCACACACGATGAGCATCATGTTATCAATCCAGGAAGCCAAACTGTTCCAGAAGTAATCCAAAGCAGGCACAAATCCTGAATTCCGAGTCTCAAAACAAGGTAATTCATCAATAAAGACAATGCATCGACGATGTTGGTGCTCACTCTTGTTTTTCAGCAACTCACCTAATGCGGCAAACGCCTGCATCCATGTAGTGGCATTGGGCCCAGTATATCCATATCGCTTCAACGCTAAATTGAAGGCTTCCAATTCGTTTTTAAATGTCCCATTAATGATTCCCGTTACATAAAAGTCAAACTGATCCTGAAAATGTTTCCTGATCAAGAATGTCTTCCCTACCCTGCGCCGACCATAAATCGCGATAAACTCAGGGCGGTCACTCATCATGTATTTGTTGAGCAACGCTGTTTCCTTTTCTCGTCCCACTAATTTTTCCATATTGCCATGATGTTGATTGAACGCCACAAATTTAAAACTTATTTTTTAATAAAGCGTTTTCAATTGGGCGAAAAGTGTATTTATTTTGCAACTTTCGCCCGATTGAGTAAGTCATTAAAGGATATTTTGCCCTGAGAATCCACAAAAACCACATTCAATATGCAGGTTTACATAGCTTTATCACTATTATCCTATTTATTAGCTTTATACATTCAATCGGGCGAAAAATACAAAAATAACGAACTTTTCGCCCAATTGAAAACGTTTGGCAGAGAAAGAGAACTGCCGCCGTGTCGAGATGAATCGACGCGACGGCAGTTGTTTTGATTGCGGTTATCTCGAGGAGGGCGGTGGAGGCCTTTGACCTCTAAGCCCTACACTCTAAACTTCAAGGGTATCAAACAGTGGGCTTGATACCCTTGAATAAGGTTTACCAACCAGGGTTCTGGCTCGTGCCACCCTTGCTCAGCGTAATCTGGTTGCTGGGGATGGGGCACAGGTAGTACTTCTTGTCGAAGATACGCTGTTTCGATACCGGAATCACATAGCCCTGAGCATCCAGGTTGAAGGTCGGGTCGAGATCTACTACACCAGCCAGGAAAGCACCGCGGTTGATGTTGGGATGATCCTGGGTGTCGAGGAGGTCAAGCTTGTGCCAGCGGACGAGGTCCCAATAACGGTACCAGTTGTCGGCCATGAGCTCACAACGACGGGTGCGGCGGATTTCCCACAACAGGTTGCTAACGTCCATGTTGTTGGCGGGGTCGGTAGCAGGATTCATGGTCATACCGGGCAGACCGGCACGGGCCTGCAGCTTGTTGACGCTGATATCCAGGTCAGACTGGTTGAGGGTGCCCAATTCGGCCTTGGCCTCGGCATAGTTCAGATAGATGACTGCCAGCCAGTAGATGGGAGCATCGGTGTAGTTCTTACCGGTGTTGATTCGGTAGTCCACTTCCATCTGTACATTATCATACTTGGCAATGTTGTAACCCGTCGATGAGGTCATCAGCATCGAGTTGGAGCGAACCCAACCATGGCCCTTGAAGCACAGATACGGATCCAGCAGGACGCTCAAGCGCTTGTCGCGGTTGGCGAGCATGCCACGGATGCTGTAAGCATTGTTGGAGGGATCAAGCTGGGGATGATCATCGGTGTTATATGCAGTGGTATACAGGGGCTTGCCGTCCAGGAACAGGAAGGCCTCGACAGCGTCCTTGCTGATACCGCGCTGCTGTGACGACGAAGCGGTGTAGTCGGCCGTGGAGTGCATGAGCTGATCCTTCACATAGTTGCGGAAGAAGATCACCTCAGAGTTCTTGCTCAGGTCAAGCGAGTTGTACACCTCGCCATAGTTGGCCGTGAGGCTGTACTTGCCCGAGTTCATGATCTGCTGTGAAGCGTCAACGCACTCGTTAAGGTACTTCTGGGCGCGGGTAGCGTCGGCTGCCTTGCCGTTCTCGTCTTCAGTGCGGTACTTGCAATAGGTACCCTCAAACAGGCAGATGTCGCTCTTCATGGCAAGTGCCATGTCCTTGCTCCATGAGTTCTTGCCACCGGCACCCAGGTTCTGGATTGCAAAGTTCAGATCGTCGAGCACAAAGTCCATGACACGGTCACGGTCGGTGCGAGGACCATAAACAACATCGCTCTGAGCCACGGGGTCGAGGATAACCTCTTCGAGCAGATTGACATCACCATACATGCGCACGAGCTGGTAGTACTGCCATGCGCGGTTCAGGCGGCCAACAGCGACATAATAGTTCTTCTCGCTATCGAGCAGAGTAGAATTCTTCAAACCGGTCAACATGTAGTTGCAGCGGCGGATTTCGGTGTAGGGAGTGCTCCAGTAAGTGGAAGTACCGGGAACAGTGGTGAACATCCAATCGTCGAAGCTAGGATTCACCTGGTCGTCGCTCAGGCTCTTGAAATAGAACCAGCCCGAGCCGCCACCTTGGCCATATCCAACATAGTTCTCATACAGGACGTTGCTGTAGCTGGCCACCTGATTGGTATTGCTCCAAAATTCGGGTCCAAGCTCAAACTTGGTGCGCTCGTTCTTGGTGAGCATATCGTCACATGATGACAACGAGATGAGAGCGGCACCCAGTCCACAAAGTATAATTGATTTGAAAAGTTTCATATTATCTTCTTTTTTAGTTGTAAGTTTTAAGTCGTAAGTTTTAAGTATGAATAGTATCGCCTGAGAACTGTATCGTCATGAGGTAATATTACTTAAAACCAAAAACTTAAAACTAAAAACTGATTAATCTTACTTCACGATGATTTCGCAGATAGAAACGCGGTTCCAGCTCAGTTCATCAAACATTTCGCTGATGCCCTGACCCTGGGCGTTGATGCGCTTGGCATCGATGCCATACTTCTTCACGAGCATATCCTTCACGCTGGCGGCACGGCCGTTGGCAAGGGTAATGTTGCGCTCGATGGGACCGTCCTTGGAGGCGTAACCGTTGATGGTGCAGGTAGCCTCGGGATGGCTCTTCATGTAAGCGGCGATGCGCTCAACGTTGGGCTGCTGGTCGGCATATACTGCCATCGAGTTGATGGGGAAGTGAACCAGGATGGTCATGTACTGCAATGACTTGTCGATCATGCCGATCTTGCTCTTCTGGCAATCGTTCAGGTCCTTCTGGAGCTGACTGTTGCGGTTGTTGGCAGCGTTGAGCTGGTTCTGCAGCTCGGCGATGCGGGCATTGTAAGCGCTCTCGGCATTAGCGAGCTGTGAGCGCAGGTCATTGATCTGAGCGTTCAGGAGACCATTGTCGCCAGGAGCGGCGGTAACGGCAGCACTGCGGCTGGTGCCGAAGGTCACTTGCAGACCCACCGACCAAGTGCGGTTGATGGGATAGGTGCGGCCCCAGGTACCGTAACCCAGAGAACCCTGACCGGCGTTCATCTCGGGGTCGATGGGGAGCTTGCCGCTGCCCTTGTGGAGCAGACACAGGTTGTTCACACTACCGTAAACACGCAGCTTGTCGATAAAGGCCTTGCGGGTCAGGTTCTCGGGCAGGGTGTAACCCAGCGTGATGTTCTTGAGGCGCAGGTAGCTCATGTCGACGAGGTACTTGGTCTGGGGATAGTAGTTGTGGCAGCCACCCTCACCCGAGAGGCCTACCACGTTACCAGCGAACTCGTTGCCGGGGAACAGGCAGGGGAAGTCGTTGTCCTCGCTGATGTTCACGACACCGTTCTCGGGATCATAGATATTGTACTTGGTCTGGTTGGCAAAGATAGCCAAGTCGGCCGAACGCATCATCGGGAAGACGAAGGCTGACTGGGTCCACATGTCGCGCTTGCCCACACCCTGGAAGAAGACGTCAAGGTCAAAACCCTTGAAGTTGCCACCAACGTGGAAGCTGTACTCATAGCGAGGCATCATGTTACCGATGACCTTGAGGTCACCATGGTCTTCCTCGGTGCCCTTGCCGCCGTCAATCACGCCGTCACCGTTCAGGTCCTTGTACTTGATGTCACCAGGGCCGAAGACGAAGGTCTGGGTCTGGATGCCGGTCTGGTCGGCAACGCCGGGAGCATAGATCCACGAGCCGTCGTCATTCTTGCCGGTGAAGTCACGCTCGGTAAAGTAGCGGTCGGTCTCGAAGCCCCAGATGTCACCCCAGGTCATATCCTTGTAGGCATAAGCACTGTTGCAGGGGTAGCCAATCAGGTGCGAATCGTTGTTCCACTTGGTCACCTTGGTCTTGGCATCACCCACGCTGGCGCTGAAGTAAGCACCGAAGTCCTTGTTGAACTGCTTGCGCAGGTCCAGAGTAGCTTCCCAACCACGGGTACGGAGCTCACCGTTGTTGGTCACAGGAGCGGCAGCACCCACTGCGGGAGGCAGTGCGGTACCAGGACCCAGCATGTCGCTGGTGGTGCGCTGATACCAGTCAAAGCCCAGGGTGAGGATATCACCGAACAGACCCAGGTCGATACCGGCGTCCATGGTGGTGATGCGCTCCCAGGTCAGCGAGGAGTTCACCCATTTGGGCAGACCCAGCTCGGTCACCTTGGCACCATTCTCGTTGAGCCAATAGATGCTGCCCTGAGCAATGGGGCTGATGAGCGACTGGAACTGGTTCTCACCGACGGCCTCGTTACCGATGGTACCGTAAGAGAAACGCAGCTTACCGTTGTCCACGATGTGGCGCAGGCGGTCCCAGTACTTCTCCTGGGTGAAGCGGTAACCTACCGAGCCCGAGGGGAAGAATGCCCAGTGGTCATTCACGGGGAAGCTCGACGAACCGTCGTAGCGGCCGTTCAACTCGAGCAGGTAGATGCCCTTGTAGTCATAATTGATACGGCCAAAGTAGCCGGCGGTAGCCTTGTCAAAGGTGCTGCTGTTGATGTTCCACTTGGTCTGGTCACCATAGGTCAGCGCCATCTCGGGATAGGCCTCGCTATAGAGCTGGGGCCTGTAGGCATAAAAGTAGTCGCTGGTGTAGTTGTCACCGTTGACACCCACCATGATGTTGAAGTTGTGGGCGTCGTTGAAGCTCTTGTTCCAGTTCAAGGTGGCGTTTGCAGCCCACTTGTTGCTCTTGCTGTTGTCGCGCCAGGCGTTGGTGTTACCGTCGTTCACGATCCACTGGGGAGTTACACCGCTCCAGTTGTAGCCATAGACGGTGTGGTCACTCGAACCGCTGTTCATGTTACCGATCTCATAGGTGAAGTCGGCATTCAAGGTCAGGTCCTTGGTGATGTGTACCGTGGTGAAGGCGGTCATGCTCAGGCGGTCCATCGTCACGTTCTTGCGGGCAGCCTGCTTCTGCATGGCGATTACGCGGAAGTCGAGCTGCTCACCCGTGGTGGGATCGGCAATCGTGCCGCTGGGGATAAAGAACGAACCCCAGCGCCAGATGTACTGGTACATGTTGTTCCAGGTATCGGCGCGTGAGAAGTGGCGGCGCGAGAAGTTGATGCGGGTACCAACGGTCAACCAGTCGGTCAAGTCGGTCGAGATGTTGGCAGCGGCATTGTAGCGCTTACGCATAGCGGGATTCCACTTCATGTTGTCCTCCTTGTAGTTGTAACCGAAGGACAGGTAGTAGGTGGTGCGGTTGCTGGCACCGCGAACCGACACGTTGTGGCCCTGAGAGGGTGCAGCGTGGTTGTACCAGATGTTCTGGATGTCATAGTCGGCATAGTACATGGGCTGGCTGCCGACGAAGCGGTAGTCACCCACATCACCGTCGCTTGCCCAGGGGCGCATCACGCCGTAGCCGATCTTCTTGCCACCGTTCTGCTTCTGCCATGCCTCGGCATAGGGCAGCAGCTGGTCGAAGTACATACCGAAGAGCTCGACAGCATCCGAACCCTCACGCTTCTTGGCCATGATGGCCGACTTCAACTGGGTGGGAACATCGGGAAAATCAGGCAGGTAGGTGGGATCGTCCCAACCGAAGTTGTTGGTGTAGGTCACCGTGGCGCGCTCACCCTTCTGGCCCTTCTTGGTGGTGATCAACAGCACACCAAAGGCGGCACGGGTACCGTAGATCGATGACGAAGCAGCGTCCTTCAATACCGATACCGATGCGATGTCGTTGCCGTTGAGCAGCTGCAATCCGTCCATATCGCTCACCACGCCGTCGATGACGATCATGGGCTGCGAGTTCTGGTCGTTGCTCAGCGTACCCACGCCACGGATGCGCATCGTGGGATTGCCGTCGATGTCACCGCTGGCGTTGATGATGCTCAAGCCGGGAACGGCGCCCTGCAAGGCGCGCGACACGTCCTGCTCGGGACGCGAGTTGAAGGTCTTATCGACATCCACTGTCGATACGGCACCGGTCAGGTTCACCTTCTTCTGGGTACCATAACCCACAACAACGACCTCGTCCAGGAGGGCGTTATCCTCGGCCATAACGACGCGCATGCCCGCAGTAGCGCGGGTTTCTACCGTCTTGTAGCCGATGAACGAAATCTGGAGCTTGGCATTGACGCCAGCCCGCAACGAGAAGTTACCGTCCACATCGGTCGATGTGCCACGGGTCGTTCCAACCTCGACAACGCTCGCGCCGATGACGGGTTCTCCCTTCTCATCGACAACGCGGCCTGTCACAATGCTGGTGGCGGTACTTGCCGTCACCTGGGGCGCAGGGGCTGCCTGGGCCTGATAACCAGAGCCACACAGCATCAGCAATGCGCCCAAAAGAGCTAAATGTCTTTTCATAAGCACGTTTTAATTTGTTAATATTAAGTGATTAATTACTAGTTGAGTCTTTTTGCCGCTAACACACGTTGGGTGCGTTAATAAAGTTATATTTTTTTAACAAAGTGCAAAAGTCTTAATAATTTTTGAAACAACCAAAAAAAACAGGCCGTATTTTACAAATACAAATGTAAAAAATCTTAAAAATTCGTCTAAAACTCGTAAATATTGCCGAAAATACTATTACTTTCAATGGGTATTCCGCATTTTTTTTACCAATTAT
This sequence comes from uncultured Bacteroidales bacterium, assembly GCA_902793405.1. Classification (GTDB taxonomy): domain Bacteria; phylum Bacteroidota; class Bacteroidia; order Bacteroidales; family Muribaculaceae; genus Sodaliphilus. The sequence continues at coordinate 38,822 of CADBDH010000021.1, forward strand.
TTGGTCATGTGAATTTTTGTTTGCAAATTTGCCTACTTTTAAAGCCGCTTTAGCCTATGAGCCATTAGCATTTAACCCCTATTTGGTTTCGGCTAAACGGAGTATTGCGACAAAAGAAAATAAAGTCAGTTAATTTCAATTTTTTATAAACTAAAAGTAAGTGCGTATGAAAAAACAATTAGCACTGTTGGCCGCTTTGGCAATCGCCTGCGGAGCTCCCGCTGGGATGACATCACTTCCCAGCACGGGTTTCACAGCCGAGGCCCAGGCCAACAAAGTCTCTGGCGTCATACGTGACGCCCAAGGTGAGCCCCTCATCGGTGCGACCGTCAAGGTCAAGGGTACCAACCGCGGTACTGCCACCGATGTCGACGGCAAGTATTCAATCGCCGCCAACCGTGGCGACGTGCTCGTCATTTCCTACGTGGGCAGCAAGCCCATGGAGGTTACCGTGGGCAGCAGCAGCATGGATATTGACATGGCTGCCAATGACCAGGTACTGGACGAGGTTGTTGTAACCGCACTCGGTATCCGCAAGGACAAGAAGTCGCTGGGTTATGCAGTCGACGACTTGAAGGCCGAGGAACTGATGCGCAACAAGAGCGCCAACGCCATCAACTCCCTCTCGGGTAAGATTGCTGGTGTAAACATCACCCAGTCGTCGGGTGCTGCCGGTGCCGGTGCACAGATCATCCTGCGTGGTGGTACCACGGTTTCCGAGACTCATGACTCTCAGCCGCTGTTCGTTGTCGATGGTGTCATCTACGACAACTCGGCAGGTATTGTGGGTAACTCGGCATTCGACGGTATGATGAACAGTGCCACCACCTCTTCCAACCGTGTAATGGATATCAACCCCGAGGACATCGAGAGCATGTCGGTACTGAAAGGCCCGGCTGCTGCGGCACTTTACGGCTCGATGGCTGCCAACGGTGTTGTGCTGATTACCACCAAGAAGGGTAAGGAAGGCCACACCGAGGTGAGCTTCTCGGGTAAGATGATCGCCTCGATGGTGAAGGATCTGCCCAAGACCCAGAAGGAGTTCGTTCGCGGTTACATGACCGACATGTACAACGACGCTGGCCAGTGGACCGGTCTTGACATCAAGAACGACAGCTACAACTCATGGGGTCCCAAGCAGAATGTTCCCTTCTATGACAACCTGAAGAACTTCTTCGAGACGGGTATCATCTGGGACACCAACCTGAGCGTTAGCGGTGGTACCAAGAACAACAACTTCTTCCTGAGCGGTTCATTCTACGATCAGGACGGTATTGTTCCCACCACGGGTTACACCAAGACGACCTTCCGTTTCAACGGTGAGCAGAAGGTGGGCCGCTTCACCTTCGGTGCCAACGCTGCCTACAGCAATGCCCGCACCACCAAGACCCTGACTGGTGCCGCTCTGTACGGTTCCAGTGGTACTGGTGCCCTCTATGCAGCCTACAACTGGTCTCCCAGCGATGACATGCGTCACTACCTCAACGAGGATGGCACACGCTATCGCATGTTCGGCGACCTGATTGAACCTGCTGAAGAGCGCGATAACCCCTACTGGATTGTCAACAAGAACAAGATGACCGATGAAACCGAGCGTTTCACCGGCAACTTCAATGTGAAGTGGGATATCTTTGACTGGTGGTGGCTGAGCTACCGCATGGGTGTTGACTCCTATACCACCCAGAGTAACAATACAATCGCCCCTGGCGGTGCCATCAAGAAGGTTTGGCAGAATGGTATGTGGAGTAACAACATGTACAAGTATCGCTACCTGAGCAACAACTTGATGTCGAACTGGAATGGTCAGTTCGGTGACTTTAACATCAACCTGATGTTGGGTGGTTCGACCGACTATACCAAGAGCCGTAGCGACTATATCATGGCTTGGAATTTCCCCACCGAACTCTATAGTGCAGAGAACGCCGAGAAAACCGCTCAGAGTTTCAAGCACCGTATCAGCCAGAAGCGTATGGTTTCGGCCTTCGGTGAATTCCGCGTTGACTGGCGCAATGCCATCTTCCTGACCGTTACCGGCCGTAATGACTGGACTTCGACCCTGCCCAAGAATAACCGTAGCTACTTCTATCCCAGCGTGAGTGGCGCTATCGCCTTCACCGAGCTCTTCCGTGAGAGCCTGCCCGACTGGTTCTCGTTCGGTAAGATCCGTGCCAGCTGGGCACAAGTAGGTAAGGATACCGACCCCTACGAGACCAACACCTATCTGTGGCCTGTGGGCACCTATCTCGAGGGTATCGTTGGTATGGGTAACATCTGGACCCGTGGTAATTCCTATATGAAGCCTGAGCGCACCCGCTCGACCGAGGTCGGTCTTGAGTTGCGTTTCATCCAGAACCGCTTGAAATTTGATGCTGCTTACTATACCAACAATTCTTATGACATGATCTTGTCGCCGCGCGGACCTCAGTCGACCGGTTACATCTTCTGCTCATTGAACTCTGGTAACATCTATAACAAGGGTATTGAGTTGAGCCTGAGCGGTACTCCCATCCAGCATGAGAACTTCACTTGGGAAACCGGTATCAACTTCTTCGGCAACCGTGGCACCGTGGGCGAACTGGTTAACGGTATCGACGTTATGTACCTGACCGACGTGCAGTATGGTGGCGCCAAGGCTGCCAGCTACAACCATGGTAACTTTATGGGTATTGACGGTACCAAGTGGAACCGCAATGCCGAGGGCAAGCTCATCCTTGACAAGAACGGCTTCCCCACCACCGACGGCAAGGCCTATGAGGTCGGCGACCGTGAGGCCAAGTGGCAGGGTGGTTTCAACAACACCTTCACCTTCTTCAAGAACTGGACCTTCAACATGTTGTGGGAGTTCCGCTATGGTGGCGACGTCTTCAACGGTACCAAGTATGCTATGTCGATGTCTGGTGTAAGCCAACTCAGCGCTGACTGGCGCAACCAGAGCCTCACGATCGAAGGTGTGGATAGCGAAGGCAATCCCGTTACCAACACTTGGGAGGCTGACGAGAACTATACCTTCAACGGCAACGAGACCAGTGGTTACAACATCATCAAGAACTACTACACCGGTGCTTACAACTACGAGGTTCGCAACTGGATCACCAGCGTGAAGAGCCTGCGTCTGCGCACCATCTCGCTGACCTATGATGTTCCCCGTAGCGTCCTGGCCCGCATCAAGTACATCAAGCGTGCTGCTATCACTGCATCGGCCAACAACCTGCTGCTGTTCACCAACTACGACGGTGATCCCGAGGTAGCTGCTTCGGGTGCCGGTATCGGTGGTTCGTCTTCGGTAGGCTTTGACTACTGCGGTGTTCCCGCTACCCGCTCCTATGCTGTAGGTGTCAACCTGGTATTCGGTACCGACGATGCTGCTCCCGCTCGCGTCAACAACATCGAACTCGACAACCTGAACGGCCAGATCAATGACCTGCGCAACCAGCTTGCCAACGCTCAGAACGCCAGCAACGCCCGCATTGCACAGCTCGAGAACGACCTCGCTGCTGCCAACAAGGCCCTGGCCAACTGCCGCAACGACCTGAATGCTGCCAAGAACGCCGCTCCCAAGGTGGTTGACAACAGCAAGCAGTTCATGAACGTGCTCGTTCACTTCCCCGTGAACAAGACCGCTATCACCGCCGACCAGCGCGCCAATGTTGAGCGTGTTGCCGCTTACCTGAAGAGCCATCCCGAGGCTACCTGCACCATCAACGGTTATGCTTCGCCCGAGGGCAACCAGGAGAACAACATCAAGCTCGCTAACGGCCGTGCCGCTAGCGTGAAGGACATGCTCGTCAAGAAGTATGGTATCGCTGCCAACCGCATCAATGCCAAGGGTCAGGGTATCAGCAACATGTTTGACGAACTGAGCTGGAACCGCGTTTCTATCTGCGAAATCATCGTGAAGTAAGGATTAATCAGTTTTTAGTTTTAAGTTTTTGGTTTTAAGTAATATTACCTCATGACGATACAGTTTTCAGGCGATACTATTCATACTTAAAACTTACGACTTAAAACTTACAACTAAAAAAGAAGATAATATGAAATCATTGAAATCAATTATACTGTGCGGTCTGGGTGTTGCGATGCTGTCGCTCACCTCATGCAACGACTGGCTTGACGTGAATGTTGACCCGAATACCCCTTCGGCCGAGTCAACGACCTACGACCAGCGTCTGGCTCACATTGAGTTCTATACCAACAGTGGTTTGCAGTTCAGTGCCTGGCGTACCACCATGTCGATGGGTGACTGGACCCGCTACAACGGTGGCGGTAACTACTGGCATGTATCCTATTGGTATCCTGTTGACGGTCAGGTAACGACTACCTATCAGTGGTGGTTCGTTGGCGCCTATGCCAATGTGCCTGACATGATCGCTAAGGCTGAGGCCGATGAGAACTGGCAGTATGCCGGTGCCGGCTATCTGATTAAGGCTTATGGCTTCATGGCCATGACCGACCTCTATGGTGAGATGCCTTATACTCAGGCAGCCGCCGAGCCCGCTACTCCCGAGTATGACACGGGTAAGACCATCTATCTGGGTTGCTTTGAGACCATCGACAAGGCTATCGAGATGCTTGAGAAGGGTCGCAGCCAGGATCCCAACCTGCCCACGCTGGCAGCCGGTGACTGGTGGAACAAGGGTGACCTGAACAAGTGGATCAAGCTCGCCTACATGTTGAAGGCCCGCTGGATCAACAAGCTGAACAAGAAGGGTGCCGGCAGCTACAAGGACGGTAAGTATGATGCTGACGAGATTCTGCGCTGCCTCGACAAGGCCATGCAGAGCAATGCCGACAACACCATCGTGAACCATACCGACGCCAACGGTCCCACCCACGACAACCTGGGTTGGGATGAGCCCGTTGACTACTCACCCCTGTTCTCGGTTTGCGGTATGAATGCCGGTTACATGGTGACCAAGATGCTCTATGACAACCTGACCAACTTTGCTGGTAACGGCGTTGAGGATCCCCGTGCCGACCACATCATCCCCTGGGCTTACAGCCCCAGCAAGGATGCCAACAGCCGCACCGACGTGAAGTGGGTGGGCAACTGGCGTCGTTCGCTTGGCGTTGACATGGCCAGTGAAATCAATAGCCAGGGCGGTCCCCTGCGCGCCATGTTCAACACGGGCACCAACAGCTGGTATATTGACACTAAGAATGATGCCCGTAAGGGTGATACCGTCTATGTCGAGTGCACCAGCGACTGCAAGGGTTACTTCGCTAATCCCAGCATCCTGTACTGCCGCGCCGGTAGCGGCATGTTCCAGTCGGCTGAGTCGGGTACGTTCTACACCCGCGTGAGCTCGCCTACCTACATTGGCACCTATGCCGAGTGCTGCTTCATCAAGGCCGAGACCCTGTTCAAGAAGGGTGACAAGGCTGGCGCTTACGCTGCCTACAGGGCTGGTGTAAAGGCTAGCTGCGAGCTGATGAATGAGAAGCTGAGGGCATGGATTGCCGAAGATGCAAGCCTCGCCGACTGCCCGTCGTTCACCCCGATGACCGATGAGGCCATCAATAACTTCCTGGACAATGGTATCGGCACTCAGGGCGAACTGAGCCTGGGTCACATCCTCATGCAGAAGCGTATCGCCCTCATGTTCTCCTATGAGATCTGGAACGATATGCGCCGCTATGACTTCGATCCCAACATCTTCTTCGGTTGGTCGATTCCCGCTTACCACTACAAGGTGGCTTATCGCCGCTGGCGCCAGTGCTCGCACGAGTACAACTACAACAGCAAGAACCTGCAGGCCATCGGTGCACAGGTTCCCGGCGCCCGCATGACCGACAGCGAGGGCAACGAAGTGATGTGGAACCGTCAGGATGACGCTTGGACCATCCCCGTATGGTGGGACAGCAACCAAGAGTAATCCCCCACTCCATCCAACACTAACAACAACCGCCGAGGCTACTCACAGCCCCGGCGGCTGTTTTTTCTACCAAACCACCACACACTTTATTCAAACAACACAAATATCAAACAACGCACACATATATCAAACAACTTGAACAACAATAAACAACCAAAACAACCCTTTTTATGTTGATGATATTTATGTTGATGATGTTGTTCATTGTTGTTTGTGTTGTTTGATTCTGGTAAGGTTGTTTGATTTTCATGAGGCTGTATAATGTTAATTTTGTGAAAAATTTGCGGTTAATCTATAATCTGACGGGGCGAAATTTGTGGCTTTTTCTTTATAAAAGGTGATTTTTGAGCAATTTTGCGCCAAAAATGCCATTTTTTCAGCAAAACGTTTGTTCAGTTTAAACTTTTTTTGCACTTTTGCCCTTTGAAATCCGTTTTATCGGCAAGAAACAAGAATCGCCGTAGGATGGTTTTCACGAGAACTGATGTAAAATAGCTTGACTATCAATCGATGAGATATTAACCAATTCATTAACAAATCAATTAAAAGCAAAGTGCGTATGAAAAAACAATTAGCACTGCTCTGCACACTGGCGATAGCCTTTGGCGTCCCTGCTGGACTGGCCCCGAGTCAGTACAACACGGGATTCACAGCTGTTGCCCAGAGCAACCGAGTTTCGGGCGTCGTGAAGGACGCCAACGGAGAGCCGATGATTGGCGTTAATGTGAGGGTTAAGGGCACGAATACGGGAACGACCACCGACTTGGATGGCCGTTACTCGATTAAGGCCGACCCCAACCAGACGCTAGTCTTCTCCTTTGTGGGCTATGACGCCATCGAAGTTCCCGCGTCACAAGCCGCCAACGTACAGTTGACCGAAGGTGCCAACACCCTGCAGGATGTGGTGGTAACGGCCGAGTTCGGTATGAAACGTGTTGCCCGCACCGTGGGTTCCTCGGTGCAGAACGTGAAGGCCCAGGACATCATCGAGTCGGGCCGCACCGACTTTATCTCGGCCCTGCAAGGTCGTGTGTCGGGTATGAGCGTCGTTAGTTCGGGTGGTGCCCCTGGTGCCTCGACGACGGTTGTGCTGCGCAGTGCCACGTCACTGAGCGGTAACAACCAGCCGTTGTATGTTATCGACGGTATCCCCATGAACAACACCTCGTTCAACCCCACCAGCGGCCTGGCCGTTGAGGATGGCGGTAGCGCCGGCCTGACGCCCCGTTCGACCGACTACTCGTCACGTGGTAACGACTTCAACCCCGAGGACATCGAGTCGATGACCGTGCTGAAGGGTGCTGCCGCAGCCGCTCTGTACGGTAGTGATGCATCTAACGGCGCCATCATCATCACCACCAAGAAGGGCCGCTCGGGCCGCGCTCGCGTGACCTACAGCAACCAGTTCACCTGGTCCAAGGCCTATGGCTGGCCCAAGATCCAGGACAAGTACATCAATGGTGCCTATGGTGCTGCCAACTTCTACTACACGAGCCGCTACGGTTCGCTATATGATGGCACGATGCCATTCTTTGACAACACGGCTGCCGTGCTGCAGACCGGTTTCATGCACCGTCACAACCTGTCGATGGAGGCCGGTAACGACAAGATGTCGGTTCGCGCCAGTGCATCGTTCTTCGACCAGGATGGTGTCATCAAGACCACAGGCCTGACCCGTACCAACCTGTCGCTGGCTGGACGTGCCGAGTTGACCAAGTGGTTGTCGATGGAAGGAAGCATGCAGTATGTCAACGCCAAAAACGACAAGGCCCTGCGTGGTCTTTACGGTCCTGTGCGTTACAGCTACCGCTGGCCCAGCGTGGATGACATGAGCATCTACCTGGCCGAGGATGGTGCCCACATGAAGTATCCCGCATACTATACCGACACCGACCTCTTGAACCCGCTGTTCGCCCTGAAGAAGAACCTGATGCATGACCAAACCGACCGCATCATCAGCGCCTTCTCGCTGAACTTCACCCCGATTGCCCACACCTACCTGCGCCTGCAGATGGGTTGGGACGTGAGCACCTCGACCTATGAGACGGGCACCCACCCCTACTATACGAGTGCCAACCAGAGTGTCGATGACAGCAACAACAGTGGTACTTACAACATCACCAAGTATAACACCAACGACCCGACGCTGAACGTACTGGCCGGCTACAACAACAGCTGGCTGGACAACAAGTTCTCGCTGGGTATCCAGGCCGGTTACCACCAGCTCGAGAACGGCGTGACCAGCCTGTCGTCCTATGGTTCTAACTTCAAGGTGATCGACTTCTACAGCATCAACAACTGTACCGAGAGCACCGTTACCAGCAAGAAGCGCTCGACCAAGCGCCGCGTGCAGGCTATCTCGGGTCAGTTGGAGCTGGGCTTCAACAACATGATCTTCTTGACGGGCCGCTTCCGTAACGACTGGTCGTCGACCCTGCCCAAGGATAACAACAGCTACTTCTATCCCGCCGGCGAGCTTTCAATCGTGCTGAGCGAGATGAAGTTCATGAAGAACATCGGCTTCATCAACTACCTGAAACTGCGTGGCGCTATCGCCCAGGTAGGTAAGGATGCTCCCGTGCTCTCGATCGATCCCGAGCTCGAACCCACCGGCCTGACCGGCGGCGGTTACAAGTATGGCTACACCGGTCCCAACCGCAGCCTCAAGCCCGAGATGACCACCTCCTACGAGGCTGGTGTTGAGGCACGCTTCTGGAACGACCGCATCAACGCCGACTTCACCTGGTTCCGCACCCACTGCGCCGACCAGATCGTTACCGGCTTCCGCATGAGTTACGCTACCGGCTTCGTGCTCAACAACATGAACGTGGGTACGTTTAACACGTGGGGCTGGGAAGGCCACGCCGACGTTGACGTGGTTCGCGCCAACGATATCCGCTGGAATGTGGGCTTTAACATCTCCCACACCAACAGTAAGGTCGTTTACCTGCCCGAGAACCTGGTTGAGTTCTACAATGCCTATACCTGGAACTCAGGTAACATCCGCAATGGTGTGATGAAGGGACATCCCATCAGCACTGTTACCGGCCGTGCCTATGAGCGCAACTCCAAGGGTCAGATCCTGATCGACCCGACCACCGGTCTGCCCCGCACCAGTGCCGACTGGAGCATCCTGGGTAACCGCGAGCCCAAGCTGCGCTTCGGTCTCACCACCGCGCTGAGCGTGAAGAACTGGCGCCTGAGTGCCATGTTCCAGGGCCGCTACCATGCCGACGTTGTCAATGCTACCATGCGCGACATGTTGGGCACCGGTCTGAACTGGCTGTCAGTTGACATGCGTGAGAAGGGCTTCGTAGTATTTGACGGCGTACTCTACGACGGCAAGCAGGAGAGCGACAATCCCACCAAGAACACCATCGCCGTTAACCTGGGCGAGTATGGCTCTTACACCTACACCGGTGGTGATGAGGACTGGATCCAGCACAAGATCAACTACATCCGTTGCCAGGAATTGCGTCTGGCTTATGTATTCTCACGCAACTGGCTCACCAAGGTAACCAAGGGTACCGTACAGAATGCCAGCATCTATGCTTCGGCCAACGACTTGTTCACCATCACCAACTACACGGGTACCGACGTTGCCGGTAACACCCTGTCGGCAGCTGCCGGCGGTACCGGTGGTGAGGGTTACGACTGCTGGTCGCTGCCCACTCCGCGCAGCTACTCGGTAGGTCTGAGCGTGACCTTCGGCAGCAACGACGAGGCTCCCAAGCCCGCCTACGTGAACACGACGGCCCTGAACGACCAGATCAACGACCTGCGCGCTCAGCTCGCCAACGCCGAGAACAGCTACAACAGCCGTCTGGCTCAGATGCAGAACGACCTCGACGCCGCTAACCGCGCCCTGGCCAACTGCCGCAACGACCTGAATGCTGCCAAGAACGCCGCTCCCAAGGTGGTTGACAACAGCAAGCAGTACATGAACGTGCTCGTTCACTTCCCCGTGAACAAGACCGGCATCACCGCCGATCAGCGCGCCAACGTTGAACGCGTCGCCGCTTACCTGAAGAGTCATCCCGAGGCTACCTGCGAAATCAAGGGTTACGCTTCGCCCGAGGGCAACCAGGAGAACAACATCAAGCTCGCTAACGGCCGTGCCGCCAGCGTGAAGGATATGCTCGTCAACAAGTATGGTATCGCTGCCAACCGCATCAATGCCAAGGGCCAGGGTATCAGCAACATGTTTGACGAATTGAGTTGGAACCGTGTTTCGATTTGCGAAATCGTCGTGAAGTGATATTAACAAGTTTAAAGTTTAGAGTTTAGAGTTTAAAGTGACTTAAGTTACTAAAAACTAAGGACTAAGAACTAAAAACTAAAAACTAAAATAGATATGAAACTTTTCAAATCAATTATATTGTGTGCGCTGGCTTGCGTGACGTTGGGACTGACATCCTGCGACGACTACCTGGATGTGAACAAGAACACCGACGCCCCTGACTATGTAGAGGGCTACCTCTACCTGGCAGGTATCCAGCAGGCTTATCAGGGCATCTACTGGGACTTGCGTGCCATCGCTCCGCTCACCCAGATGATGGGTACCTCGAGTTACACCAATTTTGCCAACCACTACTACACCAAGGCCAGCGATGCCGGTGGTGAAGCATGGCGCATGGTTTACTGGAACCAGGGCATGAACCTGGAGAACATGATCAACCAGAGTGTTCAGGCCGAGAATTGGACGCTTGCCGGTATCGGCATGGCCATGAAGGCTTTCTCATGGGACCTGCTGACCAAGGTCAACGGTGAGGCTCCCATGAAACAGGCCTATGAGGCAGGACGTCTCGACCATCAGTACGACTACCAGTATGACATCTATCCCCAGGTGCGCGAGTGGGCCTACAAGGCTATCGAGTACCTGCAGAAGGAGGACAACTCGTCCTATGGCAACCGCATCAAGAACAACGACTTCATTTATGGCGGTGACAAGGACAAGTGGGTTAAGTTCTGCTATGCAGTGATTGCCCGCAACCTGGCCTCGCTGACCAACAAGAAGGACTTCAGGGAGAAATACTACAATGAGTTCCTCGAGGCTGTCAGCAAAGCTTTTGCCAGCAATGACGACAACGCTACCCTGAAGATTGCCGGTGGTGGCGCCGATGCTGCCGAGAGCGGCTACAACAACTTCTGGGGTCCCTATCGTGGCAACTTGAGCTACAGCTACTTCCAGCACGACTATGCCGTGCAGCTGTTCACGGGTACCATCCGCAAGTATGATGAGAACGGTAACTATATCCAGACCGAGGATACCATCGAGATCAACCGTCAGCACTATCCCTACCAGCTGCTCGACAAGCAGATCACCAGCGATACCCTGCCCGATGCCGGTCACTTCGACCCGCGCCGCCTCGTGAAGCTGGCCACGACCGACAGCAGCAAGTATGCCACCATCGCCGACCGCGAGGTGCTGCGCAGCCTCTACTATGTGGGCTCGGGCTTCACTGGCGCTTCAGGCCCCATCGGCACTGCTCCCTCGTTCTGGGGCCGCAATGCCGTGTCCAACACCGTCTATGACGGTTCCGGCCACTGGATCTATCGCGACGACTGTCCCTACATCATGACCACCTATGCCGAGCTGCTGTTCGACCTGGCCGAGGTTCAGTTCAAGTATGGCAGCAAGAGCGATGCATTTGAGACCTGGAAGAAGGCCATGCAGGCCGATATGGACTTCACTGCCAGCTACATCGTAGCCGGTACCTATGATGGTACTTACCGTCAGGGTGACCGTGTGACCAAGGCCACCTTCAACACCCTGGCACAGGAATACCTGAATGGTCCCTACGTGGGTGGTCTGTCACAGAGTGACTTCTCGCTGTCACACATCATGATGCAGAAGTATCTGGCCCTCTATCCCTGGGGTGCTATCGAAGCTTGGGTTGACCTGCGCAAGTACTTCTATGACATCCAGTACACAGGCGACTATCCCAAGTATGGCAACGGTTGGGACAGAACAACTCTCGACCAGAAGCTGGATACCGATCCCAACAAGGTTTACAAGGGATTCTGGCTGCAGCCTGCACAGGTACAGGGTCGCAAGAGCGCCTTCAATACCGACAACAACGGCTCGCCCTGCTTCCGCCTGCGCCCGCGCTACAACTCCGAGTACATGTGGAACAAGGGCAACCTTGATGCCCTGTTGCCCATCGGTGGCCAAGAGCTTGATTACCAGTGCTCAATCATGTGGTTCTGCTATCCCGGTGATATGCCTACGTCAAGATAATTTATTAATGATATTAAAATCCGATAGATTATGAAATATTTCAAATATATAGCATTATTGCTGCTGGTGGCTGTGATGATGGGCTCCTGTGACAAGAAAGACGTCGCCTATATGGCCGAGCCCGTTGACGAGTCGTCAAAGGCATATATCCAGGTAGGCTACTATGAGCCTGTCACCGCCGGTGCAGCCAATTACATGTACTTTATCGACATCAACGGTGTCGAGTACGGCAACGACGGTGCCACCTTCCTGGCCACCTTCAACACGGTTCCTTCGGGCGGTACCAACCGCTACTATGCTGTAGATGCCGGCAATGTCAACCTCAAGCTGCACAAGCGTGTGAGCGATGGAAACGGAGGTTACACCTATCCTGTAGTCTATGACCAGAACGTGACCGTACAGGCCGGCAAGCGCTATTGCCTGTATGTGCATGACCTGAACAAGGCTCCCATCCCCATCGAGATGACTCCCGCTCCCGAGTTCGGCAAGGCACTTGATACCGACTCGCTGTGCCGCGTTCATTTCGTCAACCTGCTCTATGAGGCCGACGGCACGCCCTACACCGGCAAGGTGCAGTATGGTGTTCAGAACCTGGACACCAAGGAGTATGAGCCTGTGGGAAAGCCGATTGGATTCGGTGAGAGCACCGATTGGTTCACTGTAAAGATCCGCAAGACCGTCTACAACAGTAGCGGTTCACAGCGCCGTGAGGTATGCCTCTTTGCCGTGGATAACGACGGCAAGGTAACCGGTATGCTCCCCTACACCAAGTCTAACGGTACGATGGGTGAATTCACCGACTACTGGACCTGGTACATCGGCCGCGCTTATCGTCAGATCGCTGCCGGCAACTGCGGTAGCAAGAGCATCCGTTGCACCCTCTATCAGTTCGTGATCGAGTAAGGCAGCAGGGGACTCATCCCCTACCCTACAATAAAAACGTCCGCCGAGGCCTTCACAGCCCCGGCGGCGTTTTTTATCGAATCTGCAACCACAAGACCTGTAGAGACGCAAAATCTTGCGTCGCGGTACATCAGTCTATGTAACAACAAGAGGCGCAAAATTTTGCGCCTCTACATATTTAATCTCATGGGACTTAAATCTCTGTTATTCTTCGGGTTAAGGAATGTCGATATCCACTACAGGAGCGGTCTCGAGCAGGTTGCGGTACAGGTCGGTCATCTTCTTGTAGAAGGCGGGATAATCGAGGTTGTCCTCAAAGTCCTTCTGTGCCTGGGTACCCATACGACTGCGGGTGGCAGTGTCGTTGATGAGCAGGTTGATGGCATCGGTGAGTGCCTGTTCGTCGCCTGGCGGGACGAGAATGCCGTTCACACCGTCATGGACGTACTCTGATTGGGCTCCGTTGTTGCTGCAGATGTGCGCTTTACCGGCCATCATATACTCCAAGTTGCTGATTCCCAGCGCTTCGGGCTGTATGGACGGCAACACGCCAAAGTCGGCCTGTCGCAGGTATTCCAGGATGTTGTCCCTGAATCCCAACAGCGACACATTATTCACCATGCCCGCGGCCACGATGAAACCCTTGATTTTTGCCTTGTATTTGGGCTCTCCTTCGCCGATAATGGCCAGGTGGTACTTGGACCTGTCCACATGGGTTAATGCGCTCAGAAGGGCGTCTAAGCCCTTTTCGGGGGCCAGTTTGCCGTGATACATGATGAGTGCCTGGTGCGGTTTCAAGTCCAATTCACGTCGCAGGTCGGGCACATCGGTACCTATCTGGCTGTCGCACACGCTGTCACGCAACACCACGCCACGGTCGGCATACTGCTTCTTGGCCTTGCCCAGGAAGGCCTCACGGGCCATCTCAGAGGAGAAGACAAAGCAATCAATGGATTTGTACAGCTTGGTGTACATATAGTTCTTCTTGGGCTTGTAAACGCCATGCACGCTCACCACCACGCGCGTGTCGCGGTTCTCGCTGATGCGACGCGCCATCACGGCCATGAAGGCATCCTTGAAGCTGTGCACATGTATGATGTTCTTGCCCTTGCGCAGCAGGCGCGCAAAACGCACGGGACTGTCGATGTCGGTAACGCCCTTGAGCGGTAAAATCGAGATGGGAATCTCAAGCCTGCGGTACTGTTTCAACACCACGGGACGCTTGCGGCACACGACCTCGACATAAAAGTCCTTGTCGTTGCGAAGGCGATCCACCAGGTCATAGGTGTACTGCTCGGCACCTGTCCAGTGCTTATTGGATACGATATGAAATACGTTAATCATCAAGTTGGTTTATATGATAAGGCATTAGCCACGCCACGAAGATACACATTTTTTCTTGAAGGACAAAATAATGACAAAAAAACTGACGCCTCTCCCCCACCCCAATCCTCAATAAAAAGGGCAAAAATTCGCGATGAAATGGGCAATTTTTGGCAGGGAACAGATTTGAAGTGACTTCATCGAGTGTATAATAGACCTGGCCTATCCACTACTGCCGAAAACAATAAGGCACGGCGCATGATGCGCCGTGCCTTGATATGGTATGTCGACTACTCTACCCTACCCGATTACTCCTTCTTATCGTCATGACCGAAGAGTTCCTTGATACCGCCGATCGAGCCTAACAGGTTGGTGGCCTCATAAGGCAGGTAAACGGTCTTGGTCTTGTCACCGCTGGCAACGGTGTCGAGCATCTGGATGTACTTCTGGGCAAGCAGGTAGTTGGCAGGGTTGGTGCTTTGACCAACGGCCTGGGTAATCTTGTCGATGGCGATAGCCTCGGCCTCGGCCTTGCGGATGCGGGCCTGAGCCTCACCCTCGGCACGCAGGATCTCGGTCTGCTTGTCGGCCTCGGCCTGATTGATGCGTGCGGTCTTCTGACCCTCGGACTGGAGGATGGCAGCCTGTTTCTGACCCTCGCTGGTCAAGATGGTAGCACGCTTGTTACGCTCGGCCTGCATCTGCTTCTCCATGGCCTGGAGAACGGTTTGAGGCGGCTGGATGTCCTGCAACTCAACGCGGTTCACCTTGATACCCCACTTGTTGGTGGCATCGTCGAGCACGGCACGCAGCTTGGAGTTGATGGTATCACGCGAGGTAAGCGTCTGGTCCAGCTCGAGTTCACCAATGATGTTACGCAGCGTGGTCTGGGTCAGCTTCTCGATAGCGTTGGGCAAGTTATTGATCTCATACACAGCCTTGAAGGGATCCATGATCTGGAAATAAAGCAGCGCATTGATTTGGGTCATTACGTTATCCTTGGTAATCACATTCTGCTTGTCGAAGTCGTATACTTGTTCGCGCAGGTCAATCACATTGGTGGTGCGATAGCGTCCGTGCTCATAGGCCACAATGCTCTTGGCGCGATCGATGAACGGGATAATCACATTGATACCGGGTTTGAGCGTGGCATAGTATTTACCCAGTCGCTCGATAATCTTGGTCTCGCTCTGCGGAATAATCACGAGGCTGTTTTTGACAAGAATCAGGGCCAGCAGAATAACGACGATAAGAAAAATTGATAGCGGTGTCATAATAATAAATGTTTAGTTGTTAGTTGATATTCTTTAATCCTTAGCAATCCTTTTAAACGGGTTCGACGGTGAGGATGATGCTGTCCATCTTGACAACACGCACACGAGCACCCTGAGCAATGGCGGTGCCGTCGGCACTGCAAGCCTTCCAATCGTCGCCATCGATAGCGACACGGCCAAATCCGCCGGCAAGGATATCCTCGCTCACTCGTCCCTCCTGCCCTATCATGGCCTCGGCATTGCTCAAGCGTTCACGTTGGGGTTTGTGCAGTTTCTTGAGCAGAGCCGGTCGCACCAGCAACAGGCTCAATGCCGAAACGATGGCAAAGATGATGATCTGCCACGTGAGTGAGGCACCACATCCGGCAACGATAGCCGAGACGGCTGCACCGATAGCGAAACACAAAATGAAGAAATCTCCCGAAGATAATTCAAGGATGAGGCACACGATGGAAATAATAACCCAAATGAGCCAGAGGTTAGATGAAAAATACTGTATCATAATATCTCAATTTTATTATAAGTTCATTAACTGCTTCGTCACAATGTCCTCATGCGGGACTCTCCATAAGGTTTCCTCAAAGGTACAAGTTTATCTTTAATCCTGCAAATTTTATGCCAAATTCCTCAAAAAAAACACGCATGACCCCAGGCATTCAGCCAAATTTTGAATTCTCAAGGGGTTAAAACGGCATTTTGCGCTGTTTTTCACGCAATTAGCGGTTTTTGGCGATTTTTCAGAAAATCGGGCAGGGGAGAGCTGGCACACATTTTGCCGCAATTTATACCCTAAGGCTTGTCGGCAAGAGACCAAGGGTTCAAAACTTGCCGATTTATGCTTGTTAATCAAAATAAAGTGTTATCTTTGTGTCCCGTTTTTCAAGACAAAACCATTATGACCGAAATCAATTACATGACCCATGGCAACGTCGAGATGCCACGCCTCAACAACGAGGCGGTGCAGAACTGGATCGTTGAAGTTGCACGCCGCCACAACCAGCAGGTCGGATGTCTGACCTACGTCTTCTGTGACGACGAGTACATTCTTGCCACCAATCGCGAGTTTCTGGGACACGATTACTATACGGACATCATCACGTTTGACTACACCAATTCTCGGCACATCGCGGGCGACATGGTCATCTCGCTCGACACCGTGAAAAGTAATGCCGAGATGCTGGGAGTGCCTTACGATACCGAGCTCATGCGCGTCATCATCCATGGTGTGCTTCACTTGTGCGGCATCAATGACAAGGGACCCGGTGAACGTGAGATTATGGAACAACACGAAAACGAGGCCCTGGCCTTGTTGCCCCAAGACGCTTTTCAAGCATGAGAAACGACTATGACGTGATAGTTGTGGGTGCCGGACATGCCGGTTGCGAGGCTGCCAGTGCAGCAGCCCGGCTGGGGTCGTGCACCTTGCTCATCACGATCGACATGAACAAAATCGCACAGATGAGCTGCAATCCCGCCGTCGGCGGCATTGCCAAGGGGCAAATCGTGCGCGAAATCGACGCCCTGGGCGGACAGATGGGCATCGTGACCGACCGCAGCAGCATCCAGTTCAGGATGCTCAACCGCAGCAAGGGTCCCGCCATGTGGAGTCCGCGCTCGCAGAGCGACCGGCAACAGTTCATCCTCGAGTGGAGAAAAGTGCTTGAAAACACGCCCAATCTGTACATGTGGCAGGATTCAGTCGATGAATTCATCATCGAGGGTGGGGTAGTGAAGGGTGTCAAAACCGTTTTGGGACTCACCTTTACTGCCAAGGCCGTCATACTCACTGCAGGCACTTTCCTGAACGGACTGATGCATGTGGGCAAGGTGCAGACCGCCGGTGGACGCGTCGCTGAGCCTCCAGCAAGGGGCATCACCGAGCAACTGGCACAACTGGGTTTTACCGTGGGAAGGATGAAAACCGGCACGCCGCCGCGCCTCGACGAACGCACCATCGACTTCACACAATGCATCAAGCAGGAGGGTGAGCACGATTTTCACCACTTCTCGTTCATGCCAGGTATCACCTCACTGCTGACGCAACGCCCCTGCTGGATTGTCCACACCAACGAGCAAGTGCATGAAATTCTGCGCCAGGGACTGCCCATGTCACCGCTTTATAACGGTCAAATCACCAGCATTGGGCCGCGTTATTGTCCCAGCATCGAGACCAAGATCGTCACCTTTGCCGACAAGACATCACACCAGCTCTTTATCGAGCCCGAGGGTGCCGACACCCACGAGATGTACCTCAACGGGTTCTCGTCATCACTGCCCTGGGAGGTCCAAATGGAGGCATTGAGGCAGATTCCCGCCCTGCGCGATGTGCATGCGTTCCGTCCGGGCTACGCCATCGAGTATGACTTCTTTGACCCCACCCAGCTCACCCACACGCTGGAATCCAAACTGGTGAAAAACCTCTTCCTTGCCGGCCAGGTCAACGGCACGACAGGGTATGAGGAAGCAGCTGGACAAGGACTCATCGCCGGCATCAACGCCCACCAGAACGTCACGGGAGGCGAACCGTTTACCCTGGCCCGCAACGAGGCTTACATCGGCGTGCTCATCGATGATCTGGTCACCTGTGGCGTTGACGAACCCTACCGCATGTTCACCTCACGTGCCGAGCATCGCATCCTGCTGCGCCAAGACGACGCCGACATGCGCCTCACCGAGAAGAGTTACCGCCTGGGTCTGGCCACACAGGAGAGATATGACCTGATGTGCAGCAAGCGTGAACAGATTGAACAGTTCACCGCCTTTAGCCAGCAATTCACCGTCAAGGCAGCTGTCATCAACCCCATGCTCGAGGCCCATGGTCTGCAGCCGTTGACTCAAGGGCAGCGACTGCATGACCTGCTGCTCAGGCCCCAACTTAACATCAAAATGCTTGCCGAAGCCCTGCCCGAACTGCAGACGCAACTCGACAAGATGGAAGAGGCACGGCGCGATGAAATCATCGAGGCCGCCGAAATTGCCATCAAGTACCAGGGGTACATCGAGCGCGAGACTCTCATTGCCGACAGGGTAGCACGACTCGACAATGTGACCCTAAAGGGCAAATTCGACTATTCCCAAATACACCAGATATCCACCGAGGCACGCCAGAAACTGCAAGCCATCGACCCCGACACGGTAGGGCAGGCTTCACGCATCCCGGGCGTGTCACCCAGCGACATCAATATCCTGCTCGCACTGCTGGGCAGATAATTTGTTCCACGTGAAACAATTAACCCCTAATATATTGATTTACAATGAATAAGCAAGAATTAGAAAAAGTAAAAAGCGTGGTCCGCAACATTCCGGACTTTCCTGTTCCAGGCATCCAGTTCAAGGACCTGACCACTGCATTCAAGGACACCGAGGCGCTCCAAATCATGACACGCGCCATGGCCGATCTGTACCGTGACAAGGGTGTGACGCGCGTGGTAGGCATCGAGGCTCGCGGCTTTATCGGCGGCGCCATTCTGGCCACCCAGCTCAACGCCGGTTTCGTGCCCCTGCGCAAACCCGGCAAATTGCCCGCTGAGGTCATCCAGAAGTCATACACCAAGGAATATGGCACCGACACCATCGAGATCCACAAGGACGCCATCACGCCCGATGACGTGGTTGTCATCCATGACGACCTGCTTGCCACCGGTGGCACGATGCTCGCAGCCTATGAGCTGGTGAAGTCGATGAACCCCAAGAAGATCTACATCAACTTCATTTGTGACCTCGCCGACCTGCACGGTCGTGAAGTGTTCCCGAGCGATGTAGAGGTAACCTCGCTGTTCACCTTCTGAGAACAACCCGGATAATACCTAGGGCTAGCGCATCCGAGGAATGACCGACGACTTGAAGTTGAAACTATCGCTGCTCCCCGATGAGCCTGGCGTTTACCGCTACCGCAATCGGGAGGGCACCATCATCTACGTAGGCAAGGCCAAGAACCTGAAGCGACGCGTCAACTCCTACTTCAACCGGGAGCACGCATCGCTGCGCACCACCATGCTTGTGCGCAATATCGCCGACCTGGAGTACACCGTCGTCAACACCGAGGAAGAAGCCCTTGACCTGGAAAACGCCCTCATCAAGGAGTTCCAGCCGCGTTACAACGTCCTGCTCAAGGACGACAAGAGCTATCCCTGGATATGCATCTCGGGAGACCTTTATCCGCGCGTGTATATCACACGCGAGGCGAGGGCCAAGGGAGACCGCTTCTATGGTCCATACCCCAAGGCCGAGGTTGCTAAAATCCTGATTGACACCATAAGGCAGATTTACCCGCTGCGCACATGCAGGCTACATGTTTCACGTGAAACAATCGACTCGGGCAAGCACCGACTGTGCCTGCAGTACCACATCCACCGCTGCGAGGGCTGCTGTCAGGGACTAGTGAGTGCCGAGCGCTATGGGGAATACATCAGCGAGATACGGCAGATTCTCAACGGCGACACCCACCAGCTGATGGACCTGCTCATGGAGCAGATGCAACAGCTGGCAGCAGAGTTGCGGTTTGAGGAAGCCGAAGTCATCAAGCACCGCTACAAACTGCTGGAGCACGTCAGGCGCCGTTCGGTCATCGTCAGTCCCAGCATCCACAACATCGACGTCTTCGGGCTGCTGCGCGACGATGACGCCGCATGGGTCAACTTCATGCACATGCGGGGTGGGGCAGTGGTACAGTCGTTGACGCTTGAATACCGACTCTCGACCCGCGACGAGACCGATGCCGAGATCATGTCGATGGCCATTGCCGAGGTGCACCAGCGCTTTGCCGAAACCTATCGCCGTGACCGTGTCACCGAGGCAGTAGTCAACGTCCTGCCCGATGTGGAATTCAACGGCCTCACGTGCTCGATACCGCAGCGCGGCGACAAGAAGCACCTGCTCGATATCGCCGTGAAAAATGCGGTACAGAAGCGCACCGACCGCCTGCGGGCCATGGAAAAGCTCAATCCCGAGCAACGCGTGACACGCACCCTCACCACCATGCAGCGCGACCTGCGCATGACGGCACTTCCTCGCCATGTGGAATGCTTCGACAACAGCAACATCAGCGGCTCGAGTCCTGTGGCTTCGTGCGTGGTCTTCCGCAACGCCAAGCCATCCAAAAAGGAATACCGGCATTTCAACATCAAGACCGTCGAGGGTACCGACGATTTCGCCTCGATGCGCGAAGTCATCACCCGCCGCTACAGCCGTCTGGTACAGGAAGGCCAAGAGTTGCCACAGCTGCTCATTGTCGATGGCGGCAAGGGGCAGGTGACATCGGCCATCGAAGCGCTCGACAGCATCGGCCTGGGTGGCCAGATGACCGTTGTGGGCATCGCCAAGCGCTTGAACGAGGTGTATTTTCCTGGCGACAGTGTGCCGCTCTTCATCGACAAGAACAGCGAGACGCTCCACGTCATCCAGCGGCTGCGCGACGAGGCACACCGCTTTGCCATCACCTTCCACCGCAAACAGCGCAGCAAGGGTCAGGTCCACAGCGCGCTCGACGAGGTGGCAGGCATCGGCCCCAAGACCCGCACGCTGCTGCTCAAACACTTCAAGTCGCTGAAACGCATCCGCGAGGCCAGCGAGCAGGAACTTTCATCGCTCGTTGGTCCGGCCAAGGCCCGCTCGCTATACGAGTCACTGCATAGCGATGCTGCAGCACAAACAACAATGGACGATAACAACTAGATTTTGCCATTATGATAAAACGCCTAGTCATTTTCGGAAACACCTATCAGCAGGAACACACCTCCAGGGTGCTGTCGCTGCTGGAGTACCTGAGGCAACGCGGCCTGGACATCGCCGTCGAGCAGGATTACCTGCATCTGCTGTCCGCCCACGATATCAGCGGTATCACTTCGTTTGAGGCCAGTCAAGTGCCCGAGGCCGACATGGCGCTATCGCTGGGCGGTGACGGCACGTTCCTGACCACTGCGATGTGGGTATCGCGCCAGGGAATGCCCATCCTGGGCATCAATCTGGGCCACCTGGGCTACCTCACCACCGGCCACTTTAACGAGAACAGCAGCGTCATTGACGATGTACTGGCCGGCAAATACCGCATCGAGGAACGCACCATGCTGCAGGTTGAGTGTGACGGCGTAGATATACCTCACCCGTGGGCACTCAACGAGGTGGCCATCCTGCGTCACGACACCTCGTCGATGCTCGATATGGAAACCAGCCTGTGTGACCATGCCCTCACCACCTACCGCGGCGACGGCCTGATTGTGAGCACACCGACGGGTTCTACAGCCTATAACATGAGCGTTGGAGGCCCCATCCTGGAGCCCACCACATCGTGCCTGGTTCTGTCGCCCATCTCGCCCCACTCGTTGACGATGCGTCCGCTGGTTGTGCGCGACGACAGCACGATTGTCGTGCGCACCCACACGCGCGCCACCCACTACGAGGTAAGTATCGACGGCGAGGTGACGTTGTGCCCAACGGGCTCATTACTGACCATCAAACGCGCCGAACACTGCGCCCGCGTCGTGCAGTTGACTAGCAACAATTTTGCCAGCACACTGCGCCAAAAACTCCTCTGGGGCACCGATCAGCGGTAACCGGCAACATCATCCAAAACAACACACAAACGCAAAGCGGCAATGGACGTTCCACTGCCGCTTTGTGTTGTATTTAAAGCCTGTTGCCGGATTACTCGGTATAGAGACGGCGATGCGTCAAGATCGAGCGGTAGATGTGAATCATATGATCGGCAAGAATCTTATCGGAAAAGCGCTCGGTGTTATTGCGCGCAGCTTCCATTATCGCTGCCTTCTTGTTGTCGTCATCAAGCACTTCACTCAGCTTGTCGGCTCCTTCCTCGAAATTATCGTAGTAGATGACGCCGTCGCCACCAAACTCTCTCGCCCTGGCCGAATCCTTGCAGATAACCAAAGCACCGCTGCGCTGGGCATTGATGATCTTATAGAGGTCACGCGCACGCTCGGTCGAGGGAATGATGACAGCCTTGGCCATCTTGCAAACGGCGGTGAGGTCGGCATGGTGCACCTTGTCCACCTGTTTGAAACGGTGGAAGATGTGCATGTCGTGCGCCTCTTCCTTGATAACGTGGTCAAAGTGGTCGGTGCGGTAGCCCAGCATCACGATAGAAATCTTGCGGTTGCGCAACGCGTGAACCAACTTCATGGCCTCGACGAGGTTATCTTCCTTGTCAAGACGGCCCTTGTACAGGACAAAACGCTCGGGCAGGTGATACTTCTCACGCAGGATTTCAAACATGTTCTCGGGCACAGAGTCATCACAACCCTCATAGAAACAGGGATGTACTACCTCCACGTCGTCGGGCTTGACATGATAGTGGTCGATGATCAGCTGGCGGTCAACTTCATCAAGGGCGATGATGCGCTTGGCAATCTTGCACGCCTTGCGGGCACGACGCTGCATCAGCATGCGCTCAATCCAGCCGTTAGCACTGCGATAGAGGGGGTCGGTCATGGTAAACACCGTGGGGAAACTGCTGCCGGCAAAGCCCGAAGCAATACCGTCATCAATGCCATGGAAAGTGTTCACACCATGGCCCTTGGCCGAGCGCACGATGCCATTGTTGGTATACCAACGGCTCTTGCTGTGGATGTGGTTGCGCGGGAATTTCACGCGCACACTATCTTCGTTGAACAAGGCCGTGAGACGCTTGTTCGACTTGTTCTCGGGAGAGTACAGGATGTAATAATTATCAGGATAGTGCTTGGCTAGCGCCTTGATGAGGATGCGGCCATAATAGGACGTATCATTATTCTCCATGATAATCTTGCGACCACCGTAACCTACTACCATAATTCTTTATATTTTGTTTTTAATCAGTTGTTCTAATAATTTGTGTCGACTGTTCATAACAGTTGCTGACAACTTGCAAAGGTACTATTTTTTTTATTTCCATACGGGATTTCCATTCGTTTTTTGGAAAAATGACTTAAATTTGCGCCAAAATTGATTGCCAATGAAAAGATTATTGACCATAATTTGCGTCATGGCAGCCATGATACTGCCCGTGACCACCAGTTGCAAAACGGCACACAAGAATGCCGGAAACGGCCTGCACCCCGACGAAGTGTTTACCGTGACCGAGGACGATATCGCCAACGAGACGCTGAAGATTAACCGCAGCCTGCAGGGTCAATGGAAATACAAAGCGCCTAGTGTGGGGGTGAGCGGCAAGAACCTGATTGCAGGTATCGCCAAACCCATTGCCAAGGGCAAGTTGAAGAAGAAACTCAAGAATGCCTACAAGAAAATCGGCTTGGACAAGGCCAGCCCGCAGTTCGTGTTCAACGAGGACGGCACTTGCTCGATGAAGATGATGGGTGTGAGCCTGAAAGGTACCTACAACTATAATCCCACCACCCAGAAAATCTCCTTCAAGTGGCATGGAGTGCCCCTCAGTGCCAACCTCAGGCCCGATGGCAAGCAGAAAATGCACCTCACATTCGACGCCGACAAACTGCTGAAACTCATGTCGTTGATGGGACGTTTCAGCGACAGTTCCACCATCAAGGCGCTGTCGACACTGCTCGACAACTACGAGGACGTCATGGTGGGTTTCGAGCTCAAGAAGCAGTAGCGTATCCACCCTTTACAAGAACTACAGGAGAGAAACCCCGTCATGGGATTTCTCTCCTGTGTTATATGGCTGCGGCCGAGTTAACGGCGGGGCGGCTTGTTCATCTGCTGCTTGCCCTGGTTGACGGCCTGCTTCTTGGTCATGCCGGGCTGACTCTTGCTGCCGGGCTGGCTCTTAGGCGTGCCCATGCCACCGATGCCGGGCTTGGGCTGCGACTTGCTGTCAGGAGCCCCAAAGGTGCGCCCGTTGTAGGCACTGTGGTCGAAGTAGCGGTTAGAGCCCTTGTAAACCTGGTAGCCCGGAGGAGCTGCACGGTAGTACCTGTTCTTGGGATACCTGTTATAGATGGAGAAGACGAACTTCCTGTTCTCCCACGATACGGGGCGATAGAAGTACTCCAGCTGTATGTAGTACTGGTATTGTGCAGGTGAGAGCACAAACCTGAGTTCGTTGTTGCGACGGGTCCAGAAGGTGCCGAAGATGTCATCGTACACGTCCAGACACATGATGTAGTCCATGTTGATTTCAAATACGGCATTATACTGGTCGTCACTCAGTCCAAGCTCAAAGGCCATCTTGTCGGTCAGGAAGAACGCCTGATCGCGGGCCGTCTTGTAACTCATCGCGTTGGCGGCTGCCCCGAGGGTCAGTATTGCCACCATTGTTAAGATAAACCTTTTCATAGTGCGTATGTTTTAACTGTCCATAAATGTTTGTTGCCCCAAAATTAGTTTCATTGATGAATTGCTGCAAATTTTTTAGACAGATATTCATAAATAATCGACTAATCACCCTCAAATCTGCATATTTTGTGCCACAACGGCCATGGCTGGCGCGACATCCTGTTTTCAAGCGGCTAACGGCTGATTGACATCGACCAATCGGGTGGATTTCGCGATTTTTCGGCCCAGATTTCACCAGTTTCGGGGTTTATTATTAATTTTGTAGCCTATGATAGACTTCACACCTCTT
The DNA here is from genome assembly GCA_902793405.1 of uncultured Bacteroidales bacterium. Classification (GTDB taxonomy): domain Bacteria; phylum Bacteroidota; class Bacteroidia; order Bacteroidales; family Muribaculaceae; genus Sodaliphilus. Next base: position 63,977 of record CADBDH010000021.1, read on the forward strand.
GTCCGAAACCGTTTCCTGGGGCGCCTGCAACAGCATGTGCGGTACATCGACCATGCCGATGCGGTGCAGCAGGGCGAGTTGGTGCGTCTCGTCGAGAAAGCAGCGCTCACGCGCATCGGCCGCAAATATGACTTCTCGTCCATCAGGACCTACAAGCAGTTTGCCTCAACACTGCCCTTGTATTCCTATGAGGACCTGCGCCCTCACATCATGCGCATGGTCAACGGCATCAAGGACGAGCTGTGGCCCGGACGCTGCATGAACTTCGCGCAGTCGTCGGGCACAAGCGACGGTCGCAGCAAGTACATCCCCATCACACGCGAGTCGTTCCAGTGGAACCATTATCCCGGCGCCAGCGATGTCGTGACGCATTACCTGAACATGAACCCCCACAGCCGCATCTTCTCGGGCAAAGCACTCATTCTGGGTGGCAGCTTTGCCAACAACCTGCAGCTGAAACCCGGGGTGAGGGTAGGGGACCTGAGTGCCAACCTCATCGAGAACATGAACCCGCTGGCCAATCTGGCGCGCATTCCAAGCAAGCAAGTGGCTCTCATGGAAGATTGGACCGAGAAACTGCCTCTGCTGGTTGAAGCCGGCATCGGGGCCAACGTGACCAACCTGAGCGGCGTGCCCTCGTGGTTCTTAACGCTACTCAGGCGGGTGCTCGAACGCACCGGCAAGTCCAGCATTCATGAGGTGTGGCCCAATCTGGAGGTGTTCTTCCACGGTGGCATCGCCTTTGAGCCCTACAGGCAGCAGTATGAGGAGATTTGCGACATGAGCAAGATGCACTTCATGGACACCTACAACGCCAGCGAGGGCTTTTTTGCCGTGCAGAGCGACTGGTCGAGCGAGGCCATGCTGCTTCTGCTCGACGTGGGCGTGTTCTACGAGTTCCTGCCCGTCGAGGAGAGCGACAGCGAGACGCCCGAGGTCTATCCCATCTGGGAAATTGAGGCCAGACGCACCTATGAACTCATCATCACCGCGGCCAACGGCCTGTGGCGCTATCGCCTGGGCGACACGGTAACGGTCGAGCAGCTCAATCCCGTGAAAATCAGGATTGCCGGACGCACACGCAGTTTCATCAACGCCTTCGGCGAGGAGCTGATGGTGTACAATGCCGACCATGCCATCACGCTGGCAGCCCAGGAAACCGATGCCAAAGTGCTCAACTACACCGCCGCGCCCGTCTTTGCCCAGGGCAACAAGCGTGGCCATCATCAATGGCTCATCGAGTTTGCGCGCGAGCCCCAGGACAAGGACCGCTTCATGCAGTTGCTGGACCAGCACCTGCGCGAGGTCAACAGCGACTATGACGCCAAGCGCACGGGCGACATCTTCCTGGCGCCCCCGACGCTGGTTGTCGCCACAACCGGCCTGTTCGACCGCTGGCTGGCCTCCACCGGCAAGCTGGGCGGCCAACGCAAAGTCCCCCGCCTGAACAACAACCGCGACATCATCGAACAGATGCTGCAATTCAACAATTAGGAATTGCTTTAGACCATCTAGATTATCTAGTGCATCTAGTTGATCTAGGAAAATACAAGAAAATGTGGAATAAGCTGATTCATAGCAATATCGGAGCCGCAGTGCTGAATATGCTGGTGGCGTATCTGGTGTGGATGCTGTCGCGGGTGGCCTTCTTTGTGGAGAACTGGTCCACCTTTGCACCCTACATGTCGTGGCCGCTGTTCAAGGGCATGCTGCATGGCGCGCTGGTATTCGATACTTCGGCTTTGCTCTACATCAATGGTATCTATTTGGCACTCATGCTGTTGCCGCTTCACCTCAAGGAGCGGCCAGGCTTCCACAAGGGGTTGCGCTGGCTGTTTGTCGTGACCAATGCCGTCGCCATCGCCATCAACCTGATGGACGCCGTCTATTTCCAATATACGGGCCGCCGCTCGACGGTGACGGTCTTCACCGAGTTTGCCAACGAGGGCAACATCACCTCCATCCTCCTGACCGAATTCCTCCGTCACTGGTACCTGGTACTGGCATTCATCGCGCTGGTATTCATCTTGTGGCGCTGCTATACTAAGCCCAGGCTAGAGGTTTATCGATTTGGTTTTCAGTACTATGTATCCCAAGCCATCGCCTTGTTGGTAATGGTGCCGCTGGCCATTGTGGGCATCCGTGGCAGCGTCACGGCGGGCACGCGCCCCATCACCATCAGCAACGCCAACGAGTTCGTCAACCGTCCTGTCGAGGCCTCGGTGGTGCTGAATACGCCGTTCTCGATGATTCGCAGCATCGGCAAGAAAGCCTTTGTCACACCCGACTACATGCCTACAGCCCAGATGGAGGCTACCTACAGCCCCGTTCATGAGCATCCCGTGACCGACGATCTGAGCCACCCGGGCAAGAACGTGGTCATCCTCATCGTTGAGAGCATGGGCAAGGAGTACATCGGCTCGCTCAATCCCGACCTGGACGGAGGCCGGTACAAAGGCTATATGCCCTTTATCGACAGCCTGGTAGCCAAGTCGCTGACTTTCAAGTACAGCTATGCCAACGGCCGCATCAGCATGGACGCCATGCCCTCGATCCTGTCGGGCCTGCCCATGATGGTCGAGTCGTTCTTCCTCACGCCCGCCTCGCTCAACGATGTGGACGGCATCTCGTCGATGCTGGACCGCGAGGGCTACAGCACCGCATTTTTCCACGGCGGACACAACATCTCGATGGGTTTCAGCGCCTATGCCCACAGCATCGGCTACCAGCGCTATTACGGCCTGGACGAGTACTGCCAGTCGAAAAAATACGATGGAATGGACGATTTTGACGGGAAATGGGCCATCTGGGACGAGCCCTTCCTGCAGTTCACGCTCGACAATATCGAGGAAATGAAGCAGCCCTTCCTGGCCACGGTGTTCACCGCCTCGTCACATCACCCCTATAACGTGCCCGACCGATACCGCGACTCGTTGCGCGACGAGGGCGGCCAGCCCATCCACAAGTGTGTGCGCTACACCGACCTGGCACTGCGCCGCTTCTTTGAGCGCGCCAGCCGTGAACCGTGGTACCAGAACACCATCTTCGTCCTCGTGGCCGACCACACCAACCAATCCAGCCACGACATCTACAAGACCGACCTGGGCCTGTACAGCATACCCATCATCTTCTTCACCCCCGACGGCACACTGACTCCCGCCCAGCGCGACGATGTCATCGTCCAGCAGACCGACATCACGCCCACCTTGCTGCACCTGTTGGGCTACGACAAGCCCTACCTGGCCTTTGGCGACGATGCGCTCGCTGCCGACCCCTCAGGGACATGGGCATTCAATTACAATGCCGGAGTTTACCAGCTGGTCAAGGGCGACCTGCTGCTCCAGTTCAACGGCACACGCACCACAGCCGTCTATCGCTTCAAGACCGACAAACTGCTGAGAAACAACCTGGTTGGCCAGCTACCTGAACAGCAGCCGATGGAGCAATTCATCAAAGCCCTCATCCAGCAGTACATGTCCCGCATGAACGAGAACCGACTCCTCCCGTCCTCCAATACAGACAACAAATAAAAACAACAGGCTCAAAAAGCAACAATAAGTACAATAAATACAAATCATTGACCATCAGTTGATTTTGTATTTATTGTACTTATTGTTTTCCTTCTAAGGGAATTGTTGTCTAAGTTGGTTTTATCGGGAGATAGAAAAAAGAAGTCCCCGGCAATCGGTTGATTGTCGAGGACTCTTGGTGCCCAGGGCGGGACTCGAACCCGCACACCTCGCGGCACACGCACCTGAAACGTGCGCGTCTACCAATTCCGCCACCTGGGCATGTTGGCTTTGCGCAATTGCTTTTGCGTTTAGCGGTGCAAAGGTAGTACTTTTTTTTAATATACAAGCATTTTGGCAAAAAAAATGCGCAAAAAACGCATTTTTCCCTCGAATGACGGACTACACGGATTATCTGCGCGGCCATTTATGCTACTTTTTTAATACGAATTTCACAAATTATACTAAGTGCTGGCGGGTGACTTTGCTACGTTTTAAACGCGGATTACGCGGATAGAACTGATTGGGCATCCGCAATCTAACTCTAACTACGAATTACGCGAATTATACTGATTTATAGCATGCGCATTGGGTTAGATAATTCGCTGAATTCGTGTAATTTGTAGTTTTTGGTTAGCGGATAGGATTGCGGTTGAGGCGGCGGTTGTTTTTGGCGTCGTTGTATTTGTTGCCGGTGTAGGTATTGGTGATGCCGGTGCTGAATTCGTCTTCTTCCTCTTCCTCGTCGGTGCCGTTGCGGGAATTCTTTTTCTCGACTTTGTTCTTGGCCTGTTCGGGCTTGTTGCGGCGGATGTCCTCAGGCTTCTGCAAGTCCAGAGCGGTCTGGTAGATGTTCCAGCTCTCGTCCATATCCCAGTTGGCACGCAGGCGCAGCTTCTTGGGATAATAATATACCTCCTCGGGCTGCAGGTGGCTTTTATAATTGCCGGTGTCCCACTTGCCGTTGCCGTTGCTGTCGATGGTCAGGCGCAGGAAGTAGGTGCCTGGTGAGACATTGATCAACTCAAACGCACCATTGACGACGGGCACGGTGCGCAGCACTTTCTCGGCGCTGCCTAGCAGTTCAACAAAGGCGCTATCCTTGACATTGACCTTGAAAAAGACGTTGGCATACTGTTCCAAGCCCTTCACCCTCAGTTCCTTGCTGAGTTTCTCGTTGGACAGGCCATAGACCGAGGTCACCGCAGCGCTGTCGATGGTGAGGCGGTAGGTGGAGTCGGGTAGGGTGGTGACAGGCAGCCAGTAGCGCATGGGGTTACAGTCATCGACAAGGCGGAACTGCGGCACGGCGTCCCCGTAGGGCACCCATAGCGTGTCGCGTTTCACCTCGAAGTGCACGCCGGCAGGGTCGATGCCGGCAATGGGGGCGTCGAAACTGAGGACTATCGAGTCGCCCACGTCGATGTTGCCGCTCTTGGCCAAGTCCATCTTGACGTGAGGGATTGCGTTGGGATCCACACGCTGCAACTCCTTGATTTCCTCTAACTCGCCTTCGTTCAGTTCCTTGCCTTGGGCCACGGCCTTCTCTTGCTTTTCGAGCAGCTGGGCCAGACGTTTGGCGCGCTCTTCGCGTTCCTTAGCCTTCTTTTCCTCTTCTTTGACTTGTGAGGCAGGTTTGCGGTAGCCGAAACGGACGGTGTCGGTCACCTGTACCAGGCGGTCGGCCGTGTCGGTGCGCAGATAGGTCATAGCGACTATCACAGTGTCGGTCTTGATCATCGCCGAATCGGTTATCCAGTAGAAAATCGAGTCGTTGGCAGGGGTGCGCTCCACGCGGTACCAGTCGCGCTGATGCTCGGCAGGCCTGATGACGTCGAGCTGGGGCAGGGTGTCGTTGGGCGCCCCGAACAGCAGATACAGCTTGTTATCGGCAGGACGAGCCGTCTGCTTGACGTAATGCGACTTGTAACCCTCGTTGAACATGCTCAGCAACAGGTCGTTGGGCAAGTACAGCGTGTGGGATGCCGTCATCACGGTGTCGATGCGGCGATCGAAGGTGAATACCGTGTCCTGGGACGTATACTCGCTTGTGGTGGGTACTACGATGGTATCCAGGAAGGCGATATCCTCGGTGCGCGCCATGCGGTAGTCGCCGTCAACGTCGTTGAGGGCAAACACATGGTAGCTGCCGGGCTTGAGGTTGCGGATGGTGAACTTGCCGCGGTCGTTGGTGCGGCTCACGCGCTCCAGCGGAATACTGGTGAAAGCGGTGTCGTCGAGGTTGCTGTGCAGGCCCACAATGACGTGCTGCATCGGCTCCAAATCGTTGGCCCGCAGCACGATGCCCGACACAGCCAGCGTGTCGATAGCGTCGCCCGTCGAGAAGGCAAAGGTGTATCCATCCAGCTGGTTGCTCTCGTTGTTGTCCTCGATGGCATTGGAGAAGTCGATGACGTAGGTCGTGTTATCCTGCAGCGTGTCGCGGAACTCGACCGTCACTTTCTTGCCCACCGTGCGGATTTGCGGCATGGTGCGGGGAGCAGGCGAGATGATGACCTTCTTCTGCTGGTCCTTGAGGTTGACGATTTCGTCAAAAACGATTTCGACCTTGTTGCCATTGAAATTGACCGAACCGGGAGCCGGTGACGTCTTTACCACCTGGGGCGGCGTGTAGTCGCGCGGACCGCCCTCGGGCGACCCGATACTTGCACAGGCCACGAGCAAAGCGCCCACGGCAACCGTCATCAACCAATATATCCAACGTCCCTTCATGATAACTTGTCAGTATTAACGGCATCTATGGCCAGGTCAAATGATTCGAGGTCGGCAGGGACAAGGATGCGGCCCTTGAAGTACTGGGCGGTCTCGGCGGCGAAGGTGGCAGCACGGGTGTCGAGATGGGTGTCCTCGGTGTGATAGAGCACCAGGTTCTTGACATTCAGCTCCTGGGCCAGCATACCGGCATCGAGGGCCGTGCTGTGGTTCTTCTCGTAGGGGTTGAACACGAAACGGTCCTTGTACAGGCAGAAGGCCTCGCACATCAGCCAGTCGCAGTTGCGGGCGTAGGGCTCGCAATGCATGCTGTAGGGCTCGTCGCCCAGGCACACCAGGCGCTGTCCGTCGGGCAAAACGGCCTGGAAACCATATTGCTTGAAATTGGTCGAACCGATATCAAAGAAAGTGACCTTCATGTCATCGATATCGACCTGCTCGCCATCCTGCACCTCGCGCAGGATGACAGATGAGCCCAGGGAATTCAAAATTTTGGCAGGAATCATCAGCCGGGCCATCGTCTCGAGTGCATCCCGCACCTCGTTGTTGCAGTAGATGATGAACGGCCCCTTGTGCTTACCCTTGAAAATCATGGGGGAAATCTTGCGAATCATCCAGATGGCGCCCATGATGTGGTCGGTGTGGCTATGGGTCACAAACATGTGGCGGATGCCCTCGAAGGGGATTCTGGCCTTTAGCAACTGAACCAGGATGCCATTGCCGCCGCCACCGTCTACCAGCATACCGCCGCGCGCCGTGCGCAGGTAGAAGCAGGTATTGTAGCAGTTGACGCACATGGCGTTGCCCGTGCCCAGCATGGTGATGCGCGAAGTGGTATTTCCTGGCGTCTTCATGATTCTGACTTGATTTTAGGAAGTTCGATGCCAAATGTGGTACCCTTGCCCACCTCCGACTCCTTGATATAGATCTGGCCGTTGTGGTATTCCTCGATAATGCGCTTGACGAGTGTCAGTCCCAAGCCCCAACCGCGCTTTTTGGTGGTGAAACCGGGATTGAAGACATTCTTGAAGTTCTTGCGGGCGATGCCCTTGCCGGTGTCCTTGACCAGGATAACGACGTTGTTGGGGCTGTCCTCGACGGTGATGTCCAGACGTCCCTCGCCATCCATGGCATCGACGGCATTCTTGGTCAGGTTCTCCATCACCCAGGCAAACAGCGTCTGGCTCAGCAGCACGCCGTTGTTGGTCTGGTCGTTGGTGTGGATATAAAGGCTCACGCGCTTGGGTATGCGGGCGCGCATGTACTCCAGGCTGCTGGTCACCGCCTCGTTGATGGGAACAAGTTCCTTGTCGGGCATGGAGCCGATCTTGGAGAAGCGGTCGGCAATGGTCGAGAGGCGCTTCACATCCTTGTCCATATCGGTGACGATGCTCTTGTCCACACCCATCGACTCGAGCAGCTGCATCCATGCCATCAACGATGATATGGGGGTGCCCAGCTGGTGCGCGGTCTCCTTCGAGAGGCCCACCCACACCTTGTTCTGCTCGGCACGCTTGATGCTCATGAGCGCAAAATAGGCGATGGCAAAGAAGAGGATGAGCACAGCCAGCTGGATGTAAGGGAAATAGGCCAGACGGCGCAGCAGCGTCGAGTCCTCGTAGTAGAGGTACTGCGTAGTGCTCTTATCAATCTGGATTTCAATCTTGTTCTCGCTGTTCTTGAGGTGGCGCAGTTTCTTGTTGAGGTATTCGAGGTTAGTGGGCGAAATTTCAAACGCCAGACTATCCTCGGGCTCAGGCAGGCGGAAGTTGCGGTGCAACAGGATGTTATCCTTGTCATCGACCAGCAGTACGGGGATGTTGTGGTTGGCCTCGATGATGCTCAGCAGGAAGTCAACGTCGGTGGCACTGGCGCCAGCACCATTATCGCCGCTCTCGCTGCCCATCGTCGCCAATTCCTGGGTTGCATCGGCCCAAATCTCCATACGCTCGCGTTCCTGCACGGCAAGGTCCTTCACCAGATTGTTGGAGATGTAAAGGAACAATGCCACCAGCACCAGCGAGATGGCCAGGAACACCACCTTCCAGATGCGACGCGAGTCATATATGTTGCGCAGATTTGCCATGCGAACTACAGTAATCTTTTAAGTTCTTCAATATCGGGTAATGCCTTGCGGTAACGATCAGGCATATCCTTGTTGGTTGTGTATGTCGCTACACCCATCGGCTTGCTATAGTCCCGTATCACAAATTCAACAAAATCATGGTCGGCACTTTTACAAAGAACTATTCCTATAGACGGATTCTCATGCGGTTTTTTCACTTTCGCATCAAGAATGCTTAAGTATCCCATCAATTGACCGAGGTATGAGGTCTTGAATGCTCCGGTCTTGAGTTCAATCACTACAAGAGCATTTAATTCTCGGTTAAAAAACAGCAAATCAGGAAACTGCTCAATGCCATAAGCCTCAAGATGATACTGATTACCGATGAAAGCAAAATCATTGCCAAAGGTCATGATAAATTCCTTGATGTTCTGAATAATCTGTTGTTCTACAACACGTTCATCAACATCAATGGATTCTCGTTCACCAATCTCCTCCACATTGATAAAATTGAGCAAGTATTCGTCTTTAAACATCATCACGGCCTTGCGTGCCTCTGTTGTATTAGGAATCGTTTGGCCAAAGTTGTTGGGTATCAGTGATTGATGTTCGTGAGCCGATTCCTTAATGAGTTGACCCAATTTATCTGCCGAAAGATGTTCCTCGACAGTTCGATGCAAATAATAATATCTGGATGATAAATCTTTTATTCCTTCGATAATTCTTATGTGATGAGTGAACGGTACTCTGAAAAAATCGTCAACCGGAAAATCTCCCGTTACAGGCACTTGCAGACTATAGTCTATGTCTATAATACTGTCTGACTCATCTTGGTCTAATTCGCCAATTGCAATTGGCGAATTAGTAAATTGCTGGTTACCAGGTTTTTGAATTTCGCCAATTGCAATTGGCGAATGTGTATCAAGAAAGCTCCATTCCTCATAGAACAGTCGCATATTTTTTAAACTTGATACAGAAAACCCCCTTAGACCAGGCAGTTCCTTGCGCAATCGACCACTAATGGCCTGAAGGGCACCTGTTCCCCAAACACCCTTGCGTGTGTTCAATGCAAGATAACGGCCTATCGCATAATAGAGTGCCAGTTGCACCCGATTAACATCCTTAGCCGCTTCGTATTGTCCCTGCAAGATAGCTGTCTTGATAGCTGTTACAGCTTTCAAGATGGGATTGTCGTCATTCTGATTTTGTTCAATACTAGACATGCGGATTGATGTTAACGGAGGGCAAAGTTATAGAAATCCTGTGAATTGGACAAATATTTAGGATTGAATGAGCTCTGCCTCGATCCAGCGGGGGACGCTGTCGGCGGTGTTGGGGCCGATGACCTCGCTGGCTGCGGCTTTGACCTCGGGAAAGGCATTGCCCACGGCGACGCTGTGGTCAGCGGCCTGCATCATGGCGATGTCGTTGCGGTTGTCACCGAAGACCACCACACGCCTGGCGCCCACCTCGCGGGCCAACTCGGCGATGGCGCCCGCCTTGCTGGTGCCGGCAGTGAAAATCTCGAGGTAGCCCTCGCTCTCGTCAAAGATGTCGTGGTAGAGCATCACCGAGCAGGTGGGAACCGATGCCTTGAGGTCTCCCGCAATGGCTTTGAGCACAGCATATTTGTTCATCGAGAAGATGAGGAGCGCCTCGTCATCGCTGTGACGGTATTCACGGTCATCGAGGAAAAACTTCTTCAAGGGAAGTTGCTGACGCGCAGCGATAAACCTCTCCTCCTGGGGCGACAGAGGACCATAGTGATGGGTGTGCAACAGGCTGCTGCCATGGCGGCGATAGATAAACGGGTGGGCTCCACGGCGGTCAAACACGTCGGCCACGGCATTGACCGTCATGTCGTCGATGCCTCGCGTGTGCTCGTAGCAACCCGTCACGGGATTCCACATGGCCGAGCCGCCGATGACGATGAACGGCAGCCGTGCATGCACCTCTTGCATCAGAGGCACCACCGTAGCCGGCGTGCGAGCCGTGGCAACGGTAAACAGGCCGCCCAATTCCCCGATGATGCGGTTGAGCGTGGCTACAGTCACAGCCGACAGCTGCGAGTCCTCGCCCAGCAAGGTCCCGTCCAGGTCGCTCACATAGAGCGTCGGTCCATTCATTTCATGGCTAAATATCATGACTGCAAAGGTATAACTTTTTCAAAAAACCGTAGTCCTTCCCATCCCAGAATCAAGATTTGTCACTACCTTTGCCCCTAGGCTTTAAACAAGAATAGATGATGATTCATAAAATTATTCATAAAGAAGAAGCTTTCAATATCATTGGGGCGGCAATGGAAGTCCATAATGTTGTTGGATGCGGCTTTACCGAACCTCTTTACCAAGATGCACTGGAAGAAGAGTTGAACTTGCGAAATATTCCTTATGAAAGAGAAAAGACTTACTATTTCACTTACAAAGGAAAACGCTTAGATAAGACTTTCAGACCTGACTTTGTCTGTTATGACAAGGTAATCGTCGAATTGAAGACCGTAGACGAAATCTCGGATGAGCATTATGCTCAAGTGTACAACTATTTAAAGGCAACAGGAATGCAACTTGGACTTCTTATCAATTTTGGCAAGAAATCGCTTGAATACAAGCGCATTCTCCCCAACTCAAAATGGAACCAAGAGCCTACAGAATAACTGTCTACGAATTAAACGAATTAGACTAATTTTTTTATTTGAAACAATGATTCAAAATTAGTTGAATCCGGAAAATTCGACAGTATAAAAAAGAGACCAATTAACTACTTAATAACTATCTACGAGTAAAACGAATTATGATTAACTTGAATGCGAATGCCAATTAGCTTAATTCGGTTAATTCGTAGACAAACAAAAAAAAGAGGATTATGATGATGAAGCAGACAATGCCTGTAGAAGGGAAGTTTGAATTGATGACTTTGCCTTATGCTCCCGACGCTCTGGAGCCGATTATCAGTGCCAATACGCTGGCTTTCCACCATGGCAAGCACTTGGCAGCCTACGTGAACAACTTGAATGCTGCGTTGCCCGGCAGTGGCTTGGAAGGCAAAGCCCTTGAGGAAGTGGTGCTTAACGCACAAGGCGGCATGCTCAACAACGCTGGACAAATCCTGAACCATAACCTGTATTTCTCACAGTTTATGGCTCCAAAGGCCGACAACGCGCCCACGGGACGCCTGGCTCAGGCCATCAACGAGGAATTCGGGTCGTTTGAGGACTTCAAGAAGACTTTTGCTGGAGCAGGAGCAACACTATTTGGTTCGGGATGGGTTTGGCTCAGCGCCGACGCCAATGGCAACCTGAGGATTTCACAAGAGCCCAATGCGGCCAACCCCATCCAGCATGGCCTGCGTCCGCTGCTGACGATGGACGTGTGGGAGCACGCCTACTACCCCGATTACCAAAACCGTCGCCCCGACCATCTGGCCGCCCTGTGGCAGATTATCGACTGGGACGTAGTGGCAGCACGATACGAAGAAGAGTAAAAATCGTCGATGAAAAGGGCGTTTTTTGTGGTTTTGGCACTATTGTGCCTGGCTGGCACGGCCACCGCTGGCGACAAGGTGAACGAGCGATGGCAACAGGCGGTGCTCGCCGCCATCGACTTGTTTCCCGATAGGGGAGGCTACTACACGGGCGGGCGTCCCAACGACTTATTTGCCAAGACGACCTGGCGGGGCCTGCACGAGGCTTACCAGATGTCGCCTGGCGACGAGCGGCCGCGGTTTGACCCGATGCTGGCACAGCCGTCGTTCTGCTCGAGCGCGACCTACTCGGTCATCATCAAGGCCCTGCTCATCTGGGACACCAAGCACAAAATCAAGCGCGAAGCGTGGGTGAACATGAAACCCCGCGTAGGCATCGCCGATGCATTTAACCCCGACGGGGTGGGGCAGGACGACGGCGTGGGTTTCTGGGGACGCGCCAATGCCAATGGGCCCGGACTGGGCGTGCTGGTGCGCGAACTGGGTGCAGGCTACAGTTTTACCGCATATCGCGGTGCCAAAAGCGAACGCAACAAGGAAACGCCCGATGAGCGCTATCTCACCGACGATGAATGGTGTACACTCGACATCTGGACACGCGCCATGCCTGGCGACCTGATGAAAATCTTCTGGAACCGCAACGAGAGCCGCGGCAGCGACAGCGGCGCCATCATCGGCTGTAACGATGACAAGACCGCCGACCAGGAGGCCGGCCATAGCGTCATCTACTTGGGTTGTGAGGGCGATACGGTCACCTATTGGTCCTCGAACGGTCCTGGCAAGCACCCCGAACAGATGGGGTACAGCATAGGCCGCTGCCACAAGAACGACATCCAACGCGTGGTATTTACCCGCATCACACGTCCCGAGCGCTTCAACAACGCACGAAAAATGGCGCCCACCGACGTGAACGCCTATCTTAGTGACCTCAACGGCAAGCGCCACAGCACCACCGCCGAGATGCTTATTCAGTTAGGAGTGAGTGAAAAGTGAGGAGTGAGGAGTTAGGAGTTGCTTTTGTCCTGGTACAACTCTTCACTATTAACTATTAACTATTAACTATTAACTGTTAACTGTTAATTCTTCAGGCCTGAGACATCTACCTTGCCACTGCCTGCGATATCCTCGTCGTGGGAGCCCACCTTGCCGCGCAAGATGACGTCACCCGAGCCGGCAATATCGCTCTTGACATGGTCAACATTGAGGTTGCTAAGTGTGATATTGCCCGAGCCGGCAATCTCGTTTTTCACGTTCTTGCAGACAAGGCTAGCCACCTCGATATCACCCGAGCCGGCAATTTCACTCTTTACCTCATTGGCCTGGACTGTACCCAGGGTGATGTCACCCGAGCCGGCAATCTCCAGGTACAGATTCTTGCTGGAGAGCTGTGCGAGTGTGATGTCGCCCGAACCGGCAATTTCCAATCTGATATCGTTCACGGTCAAGGCTTTGGGTGCCGAGATTTTTCCTGAGCCTGCCAGCTCAAGGGCGCCAACCATGGGCGAGGTGACAAAGATCTGCAAGCCCTTAAACGTGTCGCCAGATTCATTCTTGCGCTGGTCAATGGTCAAGTCACCATCCTTGACATAGATGGTCATCTTGCCGAGCTGCTCGGGCGTGCCCTCGACACGCACGCTGTGGTTCTCGCCCTGCTCAAAGATGACATTGAACGGTCCTACTACATCTACCACATCAAACGCATCCATCGACGTTACCTGGCCCACCTGATGCACCTGGGTGGGCGTGTCGTTGGTGTGGCCGCCAAAATTCCAATCCTTACCGTCAATTTTTACACGCAGGCATGACGACATCGTCATCACAACCAGAGCCAAGAGGCTCATTACCAATACCTTTTTCATATCTTATCCAATGATTAATTGTTAGTTTCTATACTATAGACGCACGAGCCCCCAAAAAAGTTTCAGAAAAACGAGTTTTTTTTAAATATTTACCCTAAAAAAGTAGGACCAGTAGAGGTGCAAAATCTGTGCAAACCGAACACCATGATGCTTGCATCGATGGTTGAGGTGCCGCAAATTAATCTAAAATCTTGCGTCTCAAGTGTATGTGATGTCTATCTTCTGCAAAACCTAATGCTACTCATCCCGAATTATCACCCGAAGGGTGCCCTTTTAGTAACCCCGCCAAGAAGGCTTCCGAAGCGTAGCGAGGATTGCCGGTTGGCGGGGATATGGCAACTCCCCATTTCTGTCGCCTTCGGCGACCCCAGAGCGTCAATCTTTCAGGAAGTACTTGTCATCAATTTCGCCACCACCGTCAAGAATGATTTTCCTGTATTCCTCAGCAAAGGATGTTTGCCGGTGATGTTCTTTCTGGTTGATGATATACTGCTTAACCACAGGAATTTGCTCCTTGGAATAGGTAAAAGCGGCATAGCCTTCTCCCCAACCTGCGAAAAGCGGAAACAAGGGATTGTGCTTCATCCATCCATTAGTGGCATATTTCAGGCCCCTGACAAACTCAGCTACTGCTAGGTCTGGAGGAAGTGAAACAAGGATGTGCACATGGTCAGGCATACCACCAATGCGGTACAACTTTGCACGATGACGAGTGGTGTAACCGTAGGCATAGTCATAAAACTCACGTTCGTGTGCCTCATCGATAGCGGGAATGCTTCGATAAGTGCGGAATACGATATGATAGACGAGGTTGGTGTAACTCATAACTCGACAAAGATAACACCAATGTTCAAATTGTGCAAACACCGCAGCAATGGGGTCACCTACGGCGACATTCAGGTGTTCTCTACTCCCCCTTGCCATCGTTCTCCTCACTATGCTTCGGATCACGATTGACAAGGGGGTTACTCAAAGATCACCCTTTGGGTGAGACATGCCATAAAACAATGACTTGATTATCATCGTAGTCGTATTAATAAATAATAACGAAGGGTGGGCGCTTTCCCCTCAACGGGAGCGCCCACCCTTGCGATGTGGATTTATGTTCTGTTTAAGAACTTATCAACTGATTACAGCGGATAGGTGAAGATGAAGCGACCAAGGTACAGGTTGCTGCCGTTCACGAGCAGGTGGTTCACGTCATAGGTATCACCATCCTGATCGATGAAGCAGTAGTCCATATAGTTCTCGGTATCATAGTAGCACCTGTAGCCCCAGTAGTTGAGGTTCCAGTAACCCTCGGGAACAGTGATGCTGCCATCGTCGTTGAGTCTGAACTCAAAGTAGGTACCGTTGGCGTCACCATAGATAACCTGACAAGGATCAACGATGCGATAGATGTTGGTGCGCTCTGCATTGATTACAGGAACGTCAGCCTCCCAGCCATCTTCCCAGTTATAGTCAATAAAGTGGCACTTACCGGCATCAATCCAGTTGTAGTCGCAATGTACGAGAACATTGGTAGCGGTGATCTGCTCACCAAACTCCTCGTTGACGGTTGCGGCATCGGTGCTCGACAGCGTGACAGTACCTTTGTAAAGAGTACCGGGCTGCATATTGCTAACCACAACAGTGGCATAGGCAATACCCTCACCCTGGGCGAAAGTTACCTGATTGCTCTTCAGGGTCATACCCTCAGATTGATCACTCAAGGTAACATTGGCAGTATAAGCGCTATTGGTCTTAGCACGGGTAATGGCAACAGGCACCTCGATATTGGCTTCCTTGGTGAGAGTGCTCTGCTCCTCCACCATGAAACTGATGTTATCCACCTTGGGCTCGTAGATGGCGCCGATATTGTCGGTATCGCAGCTGGTCAAGCCAGCAGCGACAATTGCCAATCCTAAAATATATTTACCTAATTTCATAATATTCAATTAGTTAATGTGATTAAACATTCTTTACTCGGGATAGTCACCCACGGGGTTCTGATCCTTAGATAAATCCATATTCACATTGCCGTCAAACTCGGCCTGAGGAATCGTCAGTACCCACAGGTAGCTGGTGGGATCAACCATAGCCAAGGAGTGAGTAGGCAGCAACAGACCATCGGGCCAGCCATACGAGCTGGGACGAACGAAGCCCTGGTGCAAGCGACGGATGGTGTAGATGCGGCCATCCTCGCCCCACAACTCCAGACGACGCTGGATGAGGATTTCCTCAAGCAGCGAACCAGTTTCGTTGGTCGTGATGGTCTCCAGAGCGTTACCACTCTTCTCGGTAGTGTAATTAGCATCACGCTTTGCCATCAGAGCCATCAGGTACTGCTTGGCAGTGGCGTCATCACCCTTGTGGCAAGCGGCCTCGGCGGCATTGAGGTACATCTCCTCAACACGCATCCAGACGTAGTCGGCTTCCCAGGTCTGCTCGTTGGAGAACTCAAACTTCTTCTGCAGGAAGTTCTCGGCAGGATTCCACCATGCACGGCGTGCATCGCTGGTTTTCATCTTGCTATACAGCCAAGACGAAATCTGCTTGGGAGCACGCTGACCATAGGGGGCAGTACCACTCATGTGGGTCATCAGCGAAGCATACATACCGGCCTGGTCGCTCACAATCTGAGCACCCCACATCACGTTACCCTGACCAACCGAGTTGATGAAGTTAGCCTTGTTGGGAGCAAATGCAGAGGGGTCGATAGACTGAATGCTCTTGCCACTGGCAGCGATAGCCTTCTTGGCAGCGTCCAGGGCGTCGTCCCACTTCTCCTCGACGAGGGCGATACGGGACTTGATACCCAGAGCCACGGCATAGCTCATGTGGCTGGGATGACGCTGGGCGGGCGACTTGGCCAGCAGTTCGAGGGCCTTGTTGATGTCGCTGTCGATCTGAGTGTAAACCTTGGCAACACTCGAGCGGGGCTGACCGGTCGTGGTGGTCATAGTAGGCTCAACGTAGATGGGCACACAAGGATCGTCGCTGAAGTTGTAGTTGCGGGCAAACGTCTGTGCAAGCATGAAGTAGCTGTAGGCACGGATGGCATAAGCCTGACCGATTACATAGGCTACATCCTCGGCAGAACCACCCATGGTTCCCTCGGCGGCGATGATGTAGTTGGCATTGGCAATCCAGGTGTAGTAGGCCATCCACAGGTCATAGCTGCGCCATGAACTGCTGGTGTAACGGCCCTTTACATTATAAGCAGCGTCGAACCAGAACCAACCTGAGCCCTGGGCACCCATGATGAAGTCGTCACCCATCACCTCGGCCATCAGGTTATAGGCACTGATACCGAAGCACTGGTGGGTATTACCGGTGGTGGACCAACCGGCAGTGTACATCGAGCGGTAGATACCGTTCAGGGGAATCAACGCCTTGGTAGCGTCGCTCATGAAGGTAGAACCCGACATGGAGTCGGTGGGCTCGGTCTCCAGCATCTTGCTGTCGCAGGATGAAAGAACGAGCATGCCGAACATCCCAATAAACAAATATTTAAATATCTTTTTCATGTTTATATCGTTGTTTTAGTTGTAAGTCTTAAGTCCTTAGTTTTTAGTAACTTAAGTCACTTTAAACTCTAAACTCTAAACTTTAAACTTAATTAATCTTACTTCACGATGATCTCGCAGATGGAAACACGGTTCCAGCTCAATTCGTCAAACATGTTGCTGATACCCTGGCCAGCAGCGTTGATGCGGTTGGCAGCGATACCATACTTCTTGACGAGCATATCCTTCACGCTAGCAGCACGGCCGTTAGCGAGCTTGATGTTCACCTCTTCCTTGCCCTCGGGCGAAGCATAACCCTTGATGATGCAGGTTGCCTCGGGATGGCTCTTCAGGTAAGCAGCCACGCGCTCAACGTTGGCACGCTGGTCGGCGGTGATAGCGGTACCACTCTTGGGGAAGTGAACCAGGATGTTCATGTACTGCTTGCTGTTGTCTACCACCTTGGGAGCGGCATTCTTGGCAGCATTCAGGTCGTTGCGGCAGTTAGCCAGGGCGCGGTTAGCGGCGTCGAGGTCACCCTGCAGCTGAGCCAGACGGCTGTTGGCGTCGGCAGCGGCACCCTGAGCTTCGGCGAGCTGAGCGCGCAGGTCGTTGATCTGGCCGTTCAGTGCATTCACGTTAACGGCGGGAGCGGGTGCGGCATAGGTCTTGCCGAAGTTCAGCTCGATACCTACGGTGTAGGTCCTGTTGGGGCTGTAATCATAGTCGGTACCACCAGAGAAGTTGTACTGGGGATCCAAACCGTCGAGGTGGGTGAAGAGGGCCAGGTTGTCGACCGAACCGAAGATACGGGCACCGGTCATACCCAGCTTGCTAACCCAGCTCATGGGCAGAGCATAAGCCAAAGTGATGTTCTTGATAGCGAAGTAGCTGGCATCGATCAGGAAGCGATCGGTGTTAGCAATCGACTCGGCAATAGTTGAGCGGGGAACGTCGGTCACGTCACCGGGCTTCTGCCAACGGCGCATCATGTTCTTGTTCCAGGTCGAGCTCAGGTACCACAGGTTCATATCGCTCTGATACAGGCCGTCAAATACCTTGCCACCCAGCGAATAGGTGGTCAGCACGCTCAGGGTCAGACCCCTCCAAGAGAAGTCGGTGCCCAGCGAACCAAAGATGTCCGGCTGACGGCTGCCCTGGTAGTACTTGCAGGTGTTAGCAATAGAATAGCTGTCGGTGATGTACTCGGTACCAGGCTTCATGTTGCCGTCATCGTCCTTCTCATATGCCCAGTACAGTGAATGACCGTTCGAGGGGTCAACACCGGCACTCTTAGGCATATAATAGGTATAGATGGGCATACCTTCCTTGATCACGCGAACACCGCTGACCAGCTCAGGAGCCTCCTTGGTCAACTTGATGACCTTGTTCTTGTTGTGGGTACCAATCATGGTGATGTTCCACTCAAAGTCGGCAGTGCGGACGGGGGTGATGCGCAGCGAAGCCTCGACACCGCGGTTGCGCATGTCGCCCACGTTGTCCATGAAGCCGCTGAAACCGGTCGACAATGCCATCGGGCGGTTAAGCAGCATGTTCTTGGTCAGACGGTTGTAGAAGTCAACGTTCAACTGCATGCGGTGGTTGAACAGGATGGCATCGAAGCCAGCATTGAAGTTCTGGCTCTTCTCCCAAGATACTAACTGGTTCTCGAGCGAAGCAATCAGCGCACCGATGTTGGTAGCGTTGCTGTAGCTCAGGTTATACAGTGACTGCCAAGCATAATAGGTCTGCAGCATATCGTTACCCTGCTCACCAAAGCTGGCCTTAACCGACAGGTTGTTGATCCAACCCACGTTCTGCATGAACTTCTCGCCAGATACACGCCAGTTGGCACCAACACTCCAGAAGATGCCCTTGTTGTGATCGCGGTGGAAGCGCGATGAAGCATCCTGACGGAGCGAACCGCTCAGGAAGTAACGGCCACCATAGTTGTAGTTGATACGGCCGAAGTAAGAATCGATGCGATACTTGTCGGTGTAGGAGTCAGCCTCCAGCAGGGTGGTGGCGGGACGCAGCTCGTAGATACCGTCCACGAGGTTGGTCTTGCCTGCTACCAGATAGTTGAATTCATAAGCATACCACTCATGACCAGCCAGCAGGCCGATGGTGTGGTCACCGAAGGTGCGGTCCCAGGTCAGCAACTGGTTGAAGGTGTAGCTCTGGATGCGGCGGTTATACTTCTCCAGCAGACCACCGGCGTTAGCCTGGTTACCGTGCTGAGAGTTCATGTAGTTAGTGTTGTTGCGGTTCTGATAGTCCATGCTGAAGTTGGCAGCCAGCTTGAGGCCTTGACGCCAGCCGTACTTGGCCAGGTCGCTACCCAGCACCAGACCGGTGCGCAGACCAGCTACGTCGCGTTTAGCATAAGCCTTATCGAGCATCAGCATACCCAGTGACGAGAAGTCGGTCATCGAACCGGGACGGGTACCGTTGGGAGTTGCCTCACCCCAGTCATACTGGATGTTACCGTCAGCGTCATATACGGTTTTACCTTCGATATCCTTCAGGTAAACGGGCAGCAGCGGGTTGATGAACTGTGCAGTGTACCAGGGGTTAGAGGTGCTGGTACCGTCATAGTCACTGAAGTTCTGCATAGCGTGAGCCAGCGAAACATTGATGTTGGCGCCCAACCAGTCGGTGATTTGGCTGGTGATGTTGGCACGGCCGGTGTAACGCTCATAGTTGGTGGTCTTCAGGATACCGTCCTCGTTCAAGTAGCTCAACGACATCAGGTACTGTGCGTGCTCGCTACCACCGGTCACCTGCAACTGGTGCTCGTGACGGAAGGCATTGTTGCGGATTACGCTGTCATACCAGTCCTCGTCCCAGGCGCTCTTGGCGTCGGTGCGAACATAACCGGTAGCGGGGTCGATCAGCTGATCCCAGCTGTAGTTCTTGAACGGGTTGTACTGCTCGCCACCCAGGGTGCTGCTCAGTTTGCCACGAGCGATAGCCTCGGCTTCTTTCCAGCTATTACCGTTGTCGATAGCCTCGTTGCGCAGGGCCTCATACACGAGCTGAACATACTCCTTCTGATCAACATGCTGGTAGCGCTTGGTGGCACGCGATGACCAACCGAAGGTCGAACGCCACATGATGTTGCTGCGGCCTTCAACACCCTTCTTGGTGGTGATCATCACAACACCGTTGGCACCACGGGCACCGTACAGAGCGGCTGCCGATGCATCCTTCAGGACGGTCATCGACTCGATATCCGACGGGTTGATCGAGCTCAGGTTGCCGTCAAAGGGAGCACCATCAACAACATACAACGGGGTGCTGTATGCGTTGATCGAACCGTAACCACGAATCTGGATGTTGGGCGACGAACCGGGCTGGCCCGATGCGCTGGTCACCTGCAGACCGGCCACGTTACCCTCGAGGGCCTTGGTAGCATCGGTAACAGGACGCAACTCCAGTTTCTTGTTGGTCACAGCCTCGGCCGAACCGGTGTAAGAGGTCTTCTTG
>CADBDH010000022.1 GCA_902793405.1 uncultured Bacteroidales bacterium
GTTCGCTACTGCTGCAGGGGTTACACTCGGCTTCGCCTCGTTACACCCCTGCCTAAGCCCTGGACGCCCCTAGCGGGGCTTTCCCCGGACACTAATGATTGGAAAACTAGCTATTCAGCCCAAAACTCAGCCAATCACAAAGTTCCGCTTCGAGGCACTTGCAATTCTCCGCTCATGGACCAAGCTGCGAACCTCTCCGAGGTTCTTGCATGGTCTTACTCATTGAAATGAGGCTGTTGCAAAACTACATTTGATTCAGTTTCAATCGGCCTAAAGGCCGAAAAATTAAACAAAATTTTGTATAAAATTCAATCAAAACAATTATTTATTCTGATTTTATTAATAATTTTGCTTAATTTTTCGAGCGAAGCTCGATTAAACCTTTCAGGCGTGAGTTTTGCAACAACCTCCTAACATCTTCGATGTTTCCTCGTGCCCTAATGATTTGGAAAAACCTTTGTGTTATTGCTTCTTAGCGTGGGGCCAGGATTGGCAAAGTAGTGCGGATGCCAATTAGTATAATTCGCATAATTCGCCAGCTTTAAAAACCTTAGCGTCTTTGCGCCTTAGCGTGGGGCCGTGGGGTCGAACGGATGAAAGGTTACGGCGTTGGCTAAAAGTGAAAAAAGACGTTAAATAGGAGTGAGTATCAAAATAATTCAGTAATTTTGTGACTGGTAAACTGTGCACTGCCTGTCCCATGGCATCGGTTCGTGGGGGTGGTGTGGGTTACTATATTGTATATCAGTTGCTTAAAGATATTGATAAACCATATTAACTTGATTATATTGAGATGAAGAAAAGAATGATCGCATTGTTGAGCGTGAGCACGCTCGTTGCTGCAATGGCTTTTGCAGCCCCCGCCCAGTTGTCTGGCGCCCGCATTTGCCTGCTGAACCTTTATGATTGGGAACAGAACGGCAGTGTAAGCCAGGCCGACCCGTTCCTGTCGGGAGGATGGACGACTACAATCGTTAACGAGGGGGTTAGCGGCTATGTGACGCTGCGCGGAGGCTTGTCGCTCTATCCCGTCAACCAGCCGATGCGTGTGGATCTTGCTGCCGGCACGGTAACCCTCGAGGTGAACGGTGAGCCCATTGGCACCACAACTGGCAGCCGCACTTGGACCGAAGGCCCTGTGACGACGACTGTCGATAGCACGCGCTACTACTATTTCGTGAACGAGGACTGGCTGTTGCATCGTGGCGACTATGCCGATGTGCAAGGTGTTATCGAGGACGACGGCTCGATCGTGATTGCCCAGGGCTATGGCTATTATATCCATACTGTTCGCACTACGACCACCCGCAACGGTAGCCGTGTGACGACTCTTACCGATAGCATGCGCACGTTCTCTCCCATCATGCGTGACACGCGCTTGCAGGTGCCCAACGGCCAGCACCAGTTTGTTGATGAGAAGGACGGCACCGCCCATGCAGTCAATGTGTACATGTACCAGAGCAACGACACCGTCTGGGTGACCAACCTCTACGGTTTCGGCTGGCGTAACAATTACATGCTGCTCGATGCTGACCGTGTGATGACCTTCCCCGGTCAGACTATCCGTGACATCAGCAACGCCAACAATCCTGGTGGTGACGGCGTGTGGTACAACACCACATTGGATGCCGAGGAGAACCCCGTGATGGGCAATACCGGTAGCGTCAGCAAGGACGAGATCACGTGGGGCCTGATGGTTCCCAGCGATGGCGATGGCCTGTGGTGGGGATATGACGAGAACGTCCTCTACTTCACCGACGGCACCAAGTTTGTCATTCCCAGCGGACCCGAGCCCACCCTGCGTGGCGACGTTAACGAGGACGGCGGCGTCAATATTGCCGACGTGACCGACCTCATCGATATGTTGCTGAACGGTACTGCCGCCGGCGTTGCCAATGCCGACTGCAACGGTGACGGTGAGGTGAACATTGCCGACGTGGCTGCCCTTATCGACTACCTGTTGGCTGGCATTTGGCCCCAATAATGCGAATCACATGAGGCGGTAACAGCTTGCCGTCTCACACATGCGACCGGATGGCGTGCTGGAATTCACGCCCGATATCATGAATCGTTCTGACGCTAGTCCGTCAGGACGATTCTTTTTTCTATTCGTGAGATTGGTATAATTCGCGCAATTAGCATTAAAAAGTAACAGAATCAAATTGTTTTTATGGCTTTGTTGCTTTTTGTGCTGGCGCGGCATGTGTGCCGGACTGTAATTTTGCCGTCACAGTGCAGTGCCATGATTCTTGTTTGCAGGAATGATGGCACAAGCCTATTATCAACCAAATATCAACTACTTAACCATGAAAAACAGAAAAATGAAGGAACTCCGGGTTCCACCCCGGGGGCAGGTGCCGCACGCCAATGGTGAGGCGGCACATCCTGGCGAGGCCAGGTTGGCGCAGAACCTGCGCGAAGGCGAGGATTGCTTGCAGGTCACGGGAACGCCCGTTGCCGTTGCCGCTATCGGCAGTGGCGAGCGGCTGTTGACGATGACCGGTGGCCACACGGTGACCTGCCGCGACAACGGCACGGTATTGATTGATGGTCATGAGGTCACACGGGTAGAGGCGCCGATAGTGGGAGCCCATGCCATCGGCGGAATGATTGTCGTCGTTACTCGTGGCGGGCTCACTTACCTCACGGCCGTGGATGGCGGCTGGATTGTCCTCAATCCTGACGATGCCGTGCCGCAGCTGAGCTTTGGCGTCAGCACCGCCACCAGCCATGCCGACATCAGCGCCGTCACCTTTGCCGAG
The DNA here is from genome assembly GCA_902793405.1 of uncultured Bacteroidales bacterium. GTDB lineage: Bacteria > Bacteroidota > Bacteroidia > Bacteroidales > Muribaculaceae > Sodaliphilus. The sequence goes on from CADBDH010000022.1 coordinate 2,763, forward strand.
CCTTACAGCCAATGGCGTGCCCCTCTGGCCGACGTTGACCGCAATACGTTCGAGGGCCTGCTGCGAGTGGCATGGAACGGCCTGGTGAGCGATGCCCGTGCTATGGGACGGCACACGGCGCCCATGCTCGTGCGCTGGGCGGTGCGATTGCTGGATGACACCTACTTGTGGGTGAGTGACCCCGTGCGGGTGGGAGATGTGACGTTGGCCAACGCCGACCGCATCAGCGCACTGGTGGACAACAACAGCAGCGGCTTCACGGGCACTCAAGAGGCCTCGTTGCCACTCACGCATTATAGCCTGACGATTGCTCTGACCCGCGCCGTCGCCGCCCCGTGGCAGCCGCTGGTCAAGAGCATCGATGTGCTGGCTACCGACGAGGCGACGTTGCTCAGCGCCAGCCACCAACTGGATTACCGCTGCCTGACGCGCACCAGTGGCACGAGGGAGTATGTGCTGGAGATGGGACTGGCACGGCGTGGCGCCGATGCTATCGCATGGGAACTGGAAACGTCGCCCTGGCGCCTGATTGCCACTGCAGCACCCGACAGCGGTGCTTTTACCGCTGCCGTCGAGTCGTTGAAACTGACTGCGGCCCAGTGTGCTGCTCTCGCCACTCCCATGGTTGTGCATGATGTGGTGTGCTCGACCGAGGCGGGAGGGCGGCTTTACTGTTGCACCGCCGCTGGGGACGTCGTGGTGAGTGCACCGGGCAACGCCCTGACCGAGGCGCACCGGCGCAGTGTGCTGGGCGCCAATCCGCTGGCGATGGCGGTGGTGACGCGGCCGTTGTATTCGGGCGGTTTCGGGCGCTATCCGGTTTATGTGTTTACCGACGACGGCATCTATGCCATCCCGCAGCGCGCCTCCGACAAGTTGGGCGAGGCACGCCTCGTGGACCGCACCGTCATTGCCGCCGATGTGGCACCCGTCGAGGGCGCGGGAGACATCTGGCTGATGTCGCGCCATGGGCACCTGTGCCGCTTGAGCGGTTCACGGCTCACGGTGGCCTGCCGTGATGTGGATTGCCGCGCTATGGCATGGTGCAATGCCCATCACGAGCTGTGGCTGCTGCCGGCTGTCGGCAACCCCGTGGTGCTGATGCCGAGCGGGGCGATGAGCGTGCACACGGTTGCCGCCGCACAACTTTACGGCGACCCGCGTCATGCCCTTGCCGTGACAGCAGCCGGAACGGTGCTGGACCTGGAGCAGGAGCAGGCTGCGGTGATGGACGTGGAGTGGCGCAGTCATCCCGTCGCTTTGAATCCGCTGATGGGCATGCCTGTCAGGCGCGTCGTGTGGCACGTGGTGAGTGACGAGGCCGACTTGACATTGCGTGTGGCCGGGCAGCGCGGCATCATGTCCCGCGACGGGATTGTGAGCCACATGACCGTGCAGGGCGCCATCGACCATCCGTTGGCCGCTCCCACCATGGCGATACAGGCGCGCACCCTGGCTCTCGCAATCCAAGGCCGGGCCCGTACAGGGTCACTGCTCCTGCCGACGCTTATCGATTGCTCTTATGGCTTTAATGACCGCGAAAAAGTATGACTATGGAAAACACATTATATAATATAAGTGATATCCTCGCCGAGAATGAGAAGCGCAAGGCCGCACTCGCCAGCGACATCTACGACCCGCTCACGGGCGTGGGATGCTGGGGCGATAGGGTAGAGGCGGCGGGCTGCATGTTGCCGCGCCAGGTGCTCGCGCGCTGTCCCGACTACCTGTCGCTGTCGCCCGTCGAGCAAGAGCGGCAACGCATCAGGGATGACTTTGAGTTCTGGTGCGCCCGTTGCGTGACCATCAAGGACAAGAAAACCAGCCGCAATGTGCCCCTGGTGCTCAACTGCGCCCAACGGCGCCTGCTCGGGGCCATGGAGTCGCAGCGTGTGCAGGGGCAGCCCGTGCGTGTCATCTTGCTCAAGGCGCGCCAGTGGGGCGGCTCGACGCTGGTGCAGATGTACATGGCATGGATGCAGCTGGTGAGGCACACCGGGTGGAACAGCGTCATTTGCGGACAGAAGCATGCCTCGAGCAAGAACATCAAGCGCATGTACAACCTGCTGTTGAGGCATTATCCACGCGAACTGCTCGACGAGGATACCGAGGTGCCGCGGTTCAGCAAGCTGGAAGGCCAAACCAATGTGCAGCAACTCGAGGGACGTGACTGCCTGGTGATTACGGGCACTTCGCGCAGCGAGGATGCTGTGCGTGGCTATGACATCGCCATGGCGCACATGAGCGAGGTGGCCTTTTGGCATAACCCCGACGATGTGGTGCGCAGCGTGTGCGGCAGCATTGCGCTGAAACCCGAGACCGTCATCGTGCTCGAGTCAACGGCCGATGGCGTGGGCAACTATTTCCATGACGAATGGCTGCGGGCCGAGCAGGAATTGAGCGACAAGCTGCCGGTGTTTGTGCCCTGGTACGAAATCGAGATGTATGTCCAGCCGGTCGATGACCCCTTGGCGCTGTGGAATGCGATGGACGGGTATGAGCACGAGTTGTGGAATGCCGGCCGCACGCTGGAGCAGATCAACTGGTATCACCTCAAGCGCAAGGAGTATCGCAGCCACCAGCACATGATGGCCGAGTATCCCAGCAGCGCCAGCGAGGCCTTCAGTACCACTGGCCACTGCCCGTTCGACCGCCAGCTGCTGGACAAGCTGTCTGCGACGTGCGACCTGCCGCCCGTGCTGGTGGGGGATATCCAGGCCAGGGGGCAGGAGGGCCTTGATGCCAAGCGGGACATCCATCTGGTCAGGCTCGAGAACGGACGTCTCAAGGTTTGGGAGATGCCTGAGCACGATGCTCCCGTCAAGGTGCGCTACGCTGTCGTGGTGGATATCGGCGGAAGGGCCGACACCAGCGACTACTCGGTGATAGCCGTGTGGCGCATGGCCGACTCGTCGCGCCCCGCCGCCATTGTGGCGCAATGGCGCGGACACATCGACCACGACGTGCTGGGGTGGAAGTCGATGCAGCTGGCCATCTACTATAATAACGCGGCGCTTGTCATCGAGTGCAACACGCTCATCAACGAGGCCGCACGTGCCGGCGAGAGCGAGTACATCCTGCACAAACTCTACAGGGTTTACGGCCGCATCTACAAGTATGGTGGCAAAACCTTGGGCTTCCACACCAATGTCAAGACCAAGCGCAAGGCCATCACAGCGCTGATCGAGGCGGTGAGAGACAGCAAGTACATCGAGCGCGATATCGAGGCGGTGAACGAGATGTGCGACTATCAGGAAATCAACTGCCGCTATGCCGCCCGTCCCGGCAAGCACGACGACATCCTGATGACGCGCGCCATAGGCATACTCGTGATGCAGGAAGAAGCCCATGCCAGCCGCAAGGAGCCGCCACCCGTTGGCACCCTGACGACCGACGGCTGGCTAGCCCGGCCAGTGCGCCACAATTATGGCTTGGTTTAGTGACTGGCTGTTGCAAAACTCCATTCGGTTCAGTTTCAATCGGCCAAAAGGCCGAAAAATCAAACAAAATTGTAATTGATTATTGTCCGGGGAAACATCGTAGATGTTAGCGGTTCGAAGAACCGATTTCAATGTGAAAGACCATGCAAGAACCTCGTAGAGGTTCGCAGCTTGGTCTGTGAGTGGAACATTGCAAGTGCCTCGAAGAGGAACTTTTTGATTGACAAGAATTTGGCGGATGTAGAAGTTCGTCTTCGACGCACTTTCCACCTGATATGGCTGTCACCAAGCTGCGCTCATCTTCGATGAGCTTGCATGGTGTTTTCCATAAAAGTCGAGTCTTCGACCCGACCTGCCTCTTCGAGGCAAAAGCCAAGCCTATGATACCGCAGAAACGCTTATTTGACTCATATATAGTGAATTATGCCGATGTTGAAAATATATATCGGACACCAACGATTGTAATTAAATGAATTTTGATTAATTTCCCGCCCGCAGGGCGGTTAAGGTCTGTCCGATAGGCCGTAATATCACCCATGGCAACATCGGCACAGCGTAAAAAAAAAGCCGCAGGCCCAACGGGCTCGCGGCTTTTGTAATTTGTCAAGTGTTATCTTACTTGATCACCTTGCTGGTGCTGGTGGTACCATCGTTGTAGGTGGTAACCATGATGTTAACGCCCTCGAAGGGAACGTTGCTCTCCATACCGGCAACGTTGTAGTACTTCACGTTGCTAACGGTCTTCTGAGCCAGGTTCTCAACAACTGCGTTGCTGCCATAGAGCTCAGCGCGGTTGAACTGCATGTAACGGGGATCAACGCCCTTACCACCGGTACCGAAGAAGAAGATCTCGTCGGTCTCACGGAGGGTCAGCAGGGTGTTACCGAGGATCATGTCACCATTCAGGCGGCCCTCAACCTCGTCCTGGTTCTTGTTCTGTACATAGATACCGAACAGCTTAGCATCCTTCTTCAGGGCACCATTGCGCTCATACAGAGTAGCGTTCTTTGCCGAGAAGTGAGTGCCGACAGCCTTGTCGTTGAAGCAGGTGAAAGTGTAAACGTCATAGTTGACGCCATCGATAACCTTAACGGCGCTCTTCTTGGCCCAGCTCAGGGTGCTGGTACCGGGAAGACGGTCGCCCTGTACATAATAAACTTCCTCACCGCTGTCCTCATCGATGTTAACGATGATCTCAGTGCTCTGGGGCATGTAGATGTCGAACTGGAACGAGTTGTAAGTAATCTCGTGGTAGGGAGAACCAGTCTTGTAGTCCTGGGGAGTCAGGGCCTGGATTTCCTCATTCAGATAAATCTCATCGTCATTGAGATAGATCCACACGAGTTGAGGAGTACCACCCTTGAAGGATACTACGTTGTCATACTCCTGTGCGTCACCCATGTCACCATAGGTACCACGTACGAAGAAGTGGTCCTGAGTCGGGGTGCCAGTCGTGAAGTCTACATACTCACCGTTGGTCACTTCCTGAGCGAAAGCAGACAGACCCAGCGATGCGGCTGCAGCGAAAAGAAGTAAATTTTTAATCTTCATAATCAAATGAGTTAAAATTGTTAGTAATAATGTTAATTAATATTTTTTTGTTGTTGTTATCAATTCATTGTTGCCAATAGGCGCATACTTTCCTCTGGAAGAAAGGAATTGGTGTGCCGCACAAAAGGCTGAAAATGAGATTATTGTGCAATAAATGTACACTTTCTCCCGCTTTTCAGACTACAATATTACGAACTTTTTTTGAACTGGCAAAATTTTTTTGAAAAATCGCAGAAAAATCTATTAACACTCCCTACAGCACTCGCTTGTAGCATGGGGTTGTAGGGGCACTTTCATTTCACTTTGAAAGTCTTGTCGGCCATGGCGGCAAGCTGGCGAAAACGCTTGTACCAGCCGGGCTGGTTGGCGGGGCGCAGCTTGGGCATGCGGGCCGCGGGGCGATTGATGTTGAACGGTTTCTTGATCATGGCTGCTGTGTTGTTGTTGTGGTGGTGGCTTCCTTGCGGTGCAAGGGCAGGACATAATAAATGCTCAACGAGAAACCCAACGAGCCGCTGCGTGGACCGTAACCGGGTATGAACCAGGGCCGTGAGTGGTCGCTCTTGCCATAGTTGAAGATGCCGTGGTAACGGATTATCCATCCCAACGAGATGGGGCCATACAGCTTGGCGCGCAGGCCGGCACCCGCCTCGCCCCACAGGGCATGCGAACGCTCGCCCTTGATTTCGCCGGGCAATACCTCGTCCCAGTAGCTGTTCAGGTACCTCACGTCGGTGATGTCATAGGTGAAGGTGCTGTAACCCAGTCTGATGCCCAGATAGGCCTGATAGTCAGGGCTGTTCTTGAACAGGAAGTTATAGTTGGCACCCACCTTGAAGTAGGGGGACGGTTTGCCGTGATAGGTGTAGTTCATGTCGTCGGGCGTGGACTTGGCCCAACCCAGACCCAGCTCGACGGTGGGCTGCAGACGGTTCCACATGTTGAGCGTGGCATTGACGTCGGCGCTGGCATAGGTTTGCCCGAAGGCCATGAACAAGGGTTCGGCGATGTTGAGGCCGAAGGCCACGTCGGTGAGTAGCGGATAACGCTTATAGACTCGGCGCAGCGAGTCTCTGCGGGCCTCGGCCATAGCCTCGGTGCTGTCGCCGCTGATGTATTGCTGGATGATTTTCTCGTCGGTGCCTTTGGGTGGCGGCAAGACTTTGTTGGTCTCGGGCGTGACGGGTGTGACGTGCCGTTTATCAGGCTCCTGGGCCATGGCTCCCGCCATCACCATCACCAGCACCAGCATCGCCATGGTGACGAAGAAACGCCTGTAGGGTAATATGTTGTCCATGAGCGGCTTCATTGGGCGATATCGGTGAAATGGATGCGCAGGGCGGGGGTGCGCGAGTTGGTGACCAGCGGCGTGAGCAGCACTACCGAGTCGATGCCGTTGTGGGTGCAGCTCAAGCTGTGGATGTCGAAGTTGTACATCGCGCCGCATTGGGCCGAATGGAAATAGATGACAGGCTCGTAAACCAGGGTGAGGGTGTCGTCCAGCTCTTTAGCCATCGGTGTGCCGATGCCCACCCATCGTGAAATGGCATAGCTGGTAGTGCCCACGCTGGCGCGCAGGGGCAGATAAATCTCTTTCAGCGAGTTGGAATCGGCGAGCAGGCTGTCGCCAGGGACGCCAATGCCCATGATGGTCAAGCCGGGGACCGACTGCTGGCTGTTGCCGATGTACAGCGCCGCCAGCGGCAGGCTGCTGCCGTTGTCGTAGCAGCTGCTGTCGTTGCACGATGCCATGCACAGGGCCGCCAGGGCCAGGACTATGGGCAAGAGTGTTCTCATCGTCTTATTCGGCTTCGACGCGGACTTTCTCGGCCGGAACGGCGGCCTTCAGCTCGTCGGCATGGTTGGGAGCATTCAGGGCGGGTGCATCGTCGGTGATCTCCTCGCCAATCTCATAGTGGTTGCGGTCGTTGCTGTGGCGGATGATGAGTTCTCCCAGGAATCCGGCAAGGAACAACTGGGTACCCAGCAGCATCGACGTCAGTGACAGGTAGAAGTAGGGCGAATCGGTGACCAGGCGGTAGCTGTTGCCGCTGTACATGTTGTAGAGCTTGAGGGCGCCAACCACAATCACGGCGACGAAACCGAGTAGGAACATCAGGCTGCCCAGCAGGCCGAAGAAGTGCATCGGCTTCACGCCGAACTTGGCCTGGAACCACAGTGTGAGCAGGTCCAGGTAGCCGTTGACAAAGCGGTCAAGGCCGAATTTTGTCGTGCCGTACTTGCGGGCCTGGTGCTTCACCTCTTTCTCTCCGATGCGGGTGAAACCGGCGTTTTTGGCCAGGTAGGGCACATAGCGGTGCATGTCGCCATACACCTCGATGTGCTTGATCACCTCACGGCGGTAGGCTTTCAGGCCGCAGTTGAAGTCATGCAGGTTGTGGATGCCGCTCACGCGACGTGCCGTGGCGTTGAACAGCTTGGTGGGGATGGTCTTGCTCAACGGGTCGTAGCGCTTCTTCTTCCAGCCGCTCACCAGGTCGTAGCCTTCCTGCGTGATCATGCGGTACAGCGCGGGAATCTCGTCGGGGCTGTCCTGCAGGTCGGCGTCCATGGTGATGACGACATTGCCGCGGGCACGGTCAAATCCCGTGTTCAGCGCGGGCGACTTGCCGTAGTTGCGGCGAAAAGCGACACCTTTCAGCCTAGGGTTGCGCTTGTGCAGGTCCTTAATGACTTGCCAGGAGTCGTCGGTGCTGCCGTCGTTGATGAACAGCACCTCGTAGGATAAACCGTTCTCGTCCATGACACGCTCAATCCACTCGGCGAGTTCGGGCAGCGACTCGGCTTCGTTGTATAACGGTACGATTACTGAAATGTCCATACTATATGGTAGATATACTGTCTTGATTTCTAATTGGTTAATTGTTTGGCCGGTTGCGGCGTTCGGGCAAGGGGCGCTGGGCTATCCATGCGGTGACGGCGCTCACCAGCGACCCGAAGAAAGTGACGAACCAGAAGGTGCTCATCACCATCTCGATGGGCGTGGGCAGCACTTTCTCGTCGATGGCCTGCTGCAGCACGCTCAGCAGCTCGCTGTCCTTCATCTGCGGCAGCTTGCTGTAAACGTCGATAGCGGCCTGGGCTTGTTCATAGACGAAGTTGGGACGGACATACTGCAGCACCAGGAACACAATGAAACTGCACAGCACGGTGCCCAAGATAAACAGCATGATGCCCAGCATCCACAATCCGGCATACTCGACAAATCCGTCGTCCTCGATGAACTTGCGGCGCTGGAAGTAGTAGGTCACCAGAGGCGTGCCCAGCAGCAACACCAAGAACAGGAACTGCAGGGGCATGAACCAGTCGGCAAAGATGGAACATACCGCTGTGCACGACAGATACAGGCCAAAGGGGACTCCCCACTCGCCAGCCCGTTGATAGATGCTTTTTCCAGACTTCATCATAAACAAAGGGCAAAATTACTCTATTTTCCCCGAAAATGAGCCAACTCTTGCCATTTTTTTAGAAACTTTATTGATGCAGGGTTGTAAAATCAAAAATAGTGTAGTATTTTTGCAAACAAGAATCAAGATATTACTAATTGTTAGCATGACGAACCCGATAGCCTGTGGCCGAAATAGGTGTTGGACGGTGGTCGCCAGTGTGTTGGCCGCCGTACTTATCGTGATGGCACCCTCGTGCCGTCGCAATACCGGTTGTCGCCATGCCGACAATACGCATTATGCCCAGGTGGACAGCACGCTCAAGAATGTGGGCAACCTGGACTCGCTGGCGCAATGGGCCCAACGCTATCATCACCAGGGTGACAACGTGGGCGAAATCGTTGCGTTGAAGTATTACGGACGTGCGCTCAGGCACCGTTCGCGCTTCGACGAGGCGATTGACGTTCACGAGAAGGGCCTGGAATTGGCCACTGCAGCCTGCGACACGCTGGGAATGGTCACTATGCTCAACAACCTGGGGTCCGACTATAGGCACAAGGGCAACCTGAGCAAGTCCAATGGATTCTATTACAGGGTGTTGCAAATGGGTACTGAATTCAGCGAGTCCGATTGCAGGCAATGCGTCAATGAGCGCTTTATGGCGCTCAACGGCATCGGCAACATCGAGTTGGAACTCCGTCACTATGCCCAAGCCGACAACCTGTTCCATGAATCCCTCAGTGGAGCCCAATCGTTGGACAGTCACAGGGGTATGGCCGTGAATTGTGCTGGCCTGGGAGATGTTAAGCGTGCGCTGGGCGATACCGATTCGGCGTGGTTCTATCACAACGAGGCGTTGAAACACTACCAGTTGACGGGCAATAAGAATGGCGAGGCGCAATGCCACGTGAACTTCGGTGAACTCTATGCCGACGAACGCAATTACTCGCATGCCGAGGCCGAGTTCAAACAGGCCTATGACGAATTCAAGGAGCAGGCAGACACCTATTACTGGCTCGAAGCCTGTCTGTCGCTCGCCGCCATGAACATCAAAATGGGAGATACCGATGAGGCCCGTCGCTATCTGCAGGAAGCCGAAGCCGAGGCCCTGCGCATCAACAGTATAGAGCAACAGGCCAAGGTGTACTACATGTACTTTGACCTGGCGATGAAGGAGGGCGACGTGAAGCGGGCTTTGGACTACCACCTCAAGAGCGACGAGATGTATGATAGCATCTACGGCTTGGAGAAGAACAACGAGATGCGACACCAAATCGCTGAATATGAGGCCAATGTCAAGCAGGGCGAGATGAGCGTGCTCAACAAGGACATCAAGCGTTTGCACCGCACGCGCAACATGATGGGGCTGTTCACCATGCTGCTGGTGCTCATGGCAGGTGCCATCATCGCGGCGCTGATCTACGCATCGCGTGTTCGACTGCGCACCCAGCGGCTGATGCGTCAGGTCGAGGAAACGCGCTCGCTCTTCTTTACCAACGTGGTTCACCAGCTGCGCACCCCGCTGACGGCCATCATGGGCGCCACCGACGGCATCGTGGCGCAGTCAACGGCCAGCGGCGCTGAGGTCGATGCCGACCAGCGCAAGAATGTGGAAATCATCGAGCGGCAGGGGCACCACCTGCTGCTGCTCGTGGACCGCATCCTGGAAGTGGGCAGCGTGCGCAGCGCCCTCAAGGGGCCGGAATGGCGCACGGGCGATGTGGTGGGCTACCTGCGCATGATTGTGGAGAGTTACCGCGAGGCCTGTGTCGATGGCCAGATCGAGCTCACTTATACCTCTGCCGAGAAAGAGGTGGAAATGGATATCGTGCCCAATTATCTCAAGACCATCGTGGGAAGCCTCATCGAGAATGCCATCAGCTACAGCAATGATTACAGCAAAATCTCGGTGACCTCGCATGTCGATGGCAATAACTTGGTAATCAAGGTGGCCGATAACGGTATCGGTATTGGTCCCGACGACTTGCCCCATGTCTTTGAACCGTTCTACCGCGCCGCTGCAGCCGAGCAGATGTGCGGGGGAGTGGGCATCGGTTTGACCGTGGTGCGCGACATGACCAATGTATTGGGGGGCAAAGCCACTGTCGAGAGCACATTGGGCAACGGGTCGGTCTTCACGGTGACTCTGCCTCGACGCCATAGCGGGCAAGAGGTCTATCAGCGCCTTGAAATGGTTCTTGAGCCTGTCAAGAAGGCGGTGCACAGGCATCACGAGACTGATGAGGCCGATGCCAGTGACCAGTCCCGCAAGGGCAGTCCCGTCGTCCTGGTGGTCGAGGACCATAACGATGTGGCAAGACTTATCGGGTCGGCCTTGGGAACGGGCTTCAGCGTACACTATGCATCTAACGGTGAGCAGGGACTGGCCCGCGCCAGCGAACTGATGCCTGACCTGATCATTACCGACATCAAGATGCCCTATATGGATGGCCTGGAACTGTGCCGCCGCGTCAGGGCCTCGCGCCAGTTGTGCCATATCCCGGTTATTGTGCTCAGCGCACGCACCAGCGAGGAGGATCGCATGCGTGGCTTCGAAGCCGGAGCCGATGTATATCTGGTGAAGCCGTTCAATGCCGTTGAGATAAAATTGCTGGCGACTAAGCTGCTGGAGAACAGGAATATGCTCAAGAAGGTATATAGTAAAGCTCAAAGTACTGTTTTGCCGCAAGACACTAGCCTGGCAGTAGCTGATCATGCGCCCGATGACGAGGACTTCCTGGAGGCTTTCACCCAGTTGGTGGAAGAGCAATTACCGGGCGGAAAGTCGCGTTTGAACCTTGATCTGATTGCCGGCAGGCTCAAGATGGGCGAGAGCCAGCTCAAGCGCCGCATCCTTGAGTTGACGGGCAAGAATGCTGTGGCCTACATTTCCCAGCTGCGTATGGAGAAGGCGATGCGCCTGCTGCGTGAGCGCCCCAACATGCTCATTGGTGATGTGGCCGAGCAATGCGGTTTTGGCGATGTGGCCTATTTCTCGCGCGTCTTCCGCCAGCATTACAAGATGACGCCGACCGAGGCTCGCAAGAGCGACACCCTGGGCTAGTGAAGGGTGCGCAACGGCGGCTCGAAGGCGTCGGGATAATAGCGGATGTCGAAGTCTTGCGGCGTGCCCACAATAATCATCACATCAAACTGGATGCTCATGTGCAACTGGCAATGCTCGATGTAGCCATTGGCGGCATCGACCAGATGACGGATTTTGGCTTTGTTGATGGATTCCATGGGGTCAAAATCATCGTCGCTGGTGCGTGTCTTCACCTCGACGATGTGGAGGCAGTTGTTGCCCGGTTCCTGGGCCACGATGTCGATCTCGAGATGCCCGAGACGCCAATTGGTTTCGCGAATGGTGTACCCCTGCGCAATCAGGAATTCACAGGCGGCATGTTCGCCAAACTCTCCAAGTTTATTATGGTTATCCATCAGTGGATTGCGTGTATCGATTTAAAGTGATTCTTTAATCTTTTTCGGGTCCATGTCCTGCACGGCTTCCCCATCGTGCCTGCTGGCGTGCGGTCATCTGGTTCTCGGCAGGATTATCCTGTGGGTGCCACAGCTGGGGATGGTTCAGTTCCTCGGGCATGTACTGCTGGTTGACGAAGTGGCCGGGGAAGTCGTGGGCATACCGGTAGTCCTTGCCGTAGCCCAACTGCTTCATCAGGCCCGTCGGGGCATTGCGCAGGTGCAGGGGAACGGGGGCGTTGCCCGTTTGCTCGACATAGGCCAAGGCATCGTCAATGGCCAGATAGGCGCTGTTGCTTTTGGCGCTGGTGGCCAGGTAGATGGCGCACTCGCTGAGGGGGATGCGCCCCTCGGGCCACCCGATTTTGTTGATGATGTCAAAGGTGGCGTTGGCCAGCAGCAGGGCGTTGGGGTTGGCCAGGCCGATGTCCTCGGCTGCCAGGATGCACAGGCGCCGCGCGATAAACTTGGGGTCTTCGCCGCCGGCGATGAGCCGTGCCAGCCAATAGACTGCCGCATCGGGGTCGCTGCCGCGTATGCTCTTGATAAAGGCGCTGATGATATCGTAATGCATCTCGCCGCCCTTGTCAAAGGCGAGCGGGTTCTGTTGCAGGCGGCTGGTGACGATATCGTCGTTGATGACCATCGGTTCGCCGTCCTGCAGCGATTGCATGATTAGGTCGAGGATGTTGAGCAGTTTGCGCGCATCGCCGGCGGCAAAGCGCAGCAGGGCCTCGGTCTGTTCGACGCGCACCTCGCGTCCCTGGAACATCTTGTCGGTCTTGAGGGCGCGGTCCAGCAGGTGCAGCAGGTCATCACGGTCCAGCGGGTTGAGCACATAGACTTGGGCGCGGGAGAGCAGGGGGCGGATGACCTCAAACGAGGGATTCTCGGTCGTGGCGCCGATGAGCGTCACCGTGCCGCGTTCCACTGCACCGAGCAGCGAGTCCTGCTGGGACTTGTTGAAGCGGTGGATCTCGTCGATGAACAGGATAGGGCGGCCCTTGGCAAACACGCTGCGCGCATCGGCCTGGCAGCGGTCGAGCACCTCACGCACGTCCTTCACGCCCGACGTCACAGCGCTCAGGGTGTAGAAGGGCACCTGGGTCTGTTCGGCGATGATGCGGGCCAGGGTGGTCTTGCCCACGCCCGGTGGACCCCACAGGATGAACGACGAGATGCTGCCGCTCTCGATCATGCGGCGAATGACGGCGCCTTCACCCACAAGATGCCGTTGCCCGATGTAATCATCGAGCGAGCGGGGGCGCAGGCGTTCGGCAAGTGGTTCGTAACTCATATTGAATTGACTGGACTGACTGGATGGGATGGGCTAACCGGATTGACATTAAAGGGCATGGCGGGAGATGACCCGGGCGATTTCTTCGAGCCAGCGGGCATCGACGTCGTCAAAGGTGGCCAGTTCCTTGCTGTCGATGTCAAGCACGCCTGTCACGTTGCCTTCGCTGTCGTGCAGGGGCACGACAATCTCGCTACGCGACTCGCTGCTGCATGCGATGTGTCCCGGGAACTGCTCAACGTCGGGGACGACCAGGGTACGGTCCTCGTCCCACGCCGTGCCGCACACACCACGGCCACGCTTGATGCGATAGCACGCGATGGGGCCCTGGAAGGGACCCAGCTGCAGCTCGCCGTCCTTGACAAGGTAGAATCCTGTCCACCACCAACCCATGGTCTCGTGCAGCAGGGCGGCAGCATTGGCCAGCTGTCCCGTGCTGTTGTTCTCGCCCTCGATCAGGCTCTCGACCTGCTTGACGAGCAATCGGTAAGTCTCGTTTTTGTCCATAGCACAAAGTTACATCAATTGCTGTAATCCTGCAAGTGTAGCCCGACAAAAAAATGGAGACGCGATTGCGTCTCCATTCTTAGTCAATAGCTTTCTAGCTAAGGCTTGAATTACTTCACAACCTTAACAGCGCTGGTGGTACCGTCGGTGTAGGTGGTCACCTTGATGGTCATGCCGCTGGGCTGTGCCATCTCCTGACCGGCTACATTGAAGTAGCGTACGTTAGCAACGGTCTTGCCGGCGTTCATCTCGTTAACACTGCTGGGAACCTCATACAGCCATGCGATATCCTCGCTAGCATTCTTCACACCGTCAACGGTGTAGAATACCTGGATACCGATGTTACCATTGTGCTCCTCATCGCGAACGAACAGAGGATTGTCGCCCTCGTTGGTGCGATACATGTAAACATAGGTGCTGTTGAAGTCAACGGCGCTGGTGTAGAGGTCGTAGGGAACCTCGTCGATGTCCTCATACAGGTCGAAGGTGTAGTCCTCGGCGGGGAAGGTGAACTGATAAACGTTACCGAAGCCGTCGTTGATCCACAGAGCGTAGCTGATGAACTCGGGATCGAGGATGTTGCCATCAACGTCGGTGGTGGGCAGGGTGAAGTAGAAGCGGCTGAAACCACTCTCGTCACCACAGTCATACCACTCGTCGGCGGTTGCCATAGCGGGAACGGCGGGAACAGCGGGAGTCTTCAGCGTGCCGAAGGGCTCCTCACCCTTAGCAAACTCGATCGAGGTCATGCTCAGGTCATCGCTCCAGAAGGTCATCATACCCTCGGCGAAGCCCCACTCGGGGAATTCTGCCTCGAGGTCACCGTTGGTGCCGAGCAGGTAAACGTTGTTACCGTCGATCATCATCTGGATCTCGGTGGTGCGGTCGTCGATTTCGAAGCCCAGGTAGTAGCCGAGCTCGCCATAGTCATCATAGTCCTCATAAACGTAGGTGCTGCCCCAGCCCAGAACGACACCATAGCCGTAAGCATCGCTCCAGCTCAAGTACTGGCCAGTGGGGATGGTGATGATACCGGTCTCGGGATCGAAGGTACCCTTTACCCAAGCGTCGTTGCCGTCATAGTACCAAGCGGGATTCTGAACGTAAGCGTCGTTGGTCTCGGGATCGATAGCGATTGCAAAGGTGCCATCGGTGTAACCAGCAGATACGCCCCAGCCCATGGTGATAACAGCACTGTTGCGCCAGTAGTTGTTAACCTCTAAGCCTTCGGGAATGTCATAGATCACCTTAACCTCGGGCTCAGGCTCGGGCTCGAACTCAAAGTCACCAATGTGGATGTCGTCAACGTTCAGACGGAACATGTCAGATACATTGTGGTGAACGATGGCGATGGTACCCTCTGAACCCTCATACTCGCTCAGGTCAAACTCATAAGGAGTCATGACGCCGGTAGCGGTGATGTCATCAGAGATCTTTACCCATTCGGGATTCGAATCGGTGTAGATGTAAACAGCGAATACCTCACTAGCCCAGCTGGGATCCTGACCGCAAGCATAGAAACCAAGCTTGCCGTGCAGGGGCAACCATGCTGATACCAGCCAGTTGTCGGGATACAGAACACCAAAGTTGTTGTCGTAGCTAGCAGAAGCAACAACACCATAGCCACTGTGTGCCTTGATGCCATCACCAGTGGTGTACTCCCAGGTGTAGCCGTCGCCGTCCTCATCGAGAACAACCCAGTCGTTGAGCTGGGCCTCATCCTCAAAGTCCCAAACCAGGCAGTCGCCGTCCTTGATAGCGTGGTTGTTGGTGGGACGTGCGTTCACGTCAAATGCATTGAGGGCGATGGTGTTGAATTCGGTAGTTCCACCTTTCTTCACCTGAACACGCTCAACGTTCTTCTTAAGGTTAACCTTAGCGGTCTCCTTGTTGATCAGCTTGTTGTTGACACCGGCCGAAGCACCAACGGCAACAGCAGCTGCGAGCAAAAGTACAAATAATTTCTTCATACGATAAAAAAATTAAGTTAATAATGTTGTTAATACACTATTGGTTAAAATAGTTAATGTTCTCGTATCCATTTATTTGCTATCAACTTACAGGCAGAATTGAACATCCTTTGCTCATCCATTCGGCAGATTGATAGGGTTTGCGGTTATTACTACTCTAGGACCAATTCCATAAAGAAACAGTAGCTAGCCGTGACAAAGATACACTTATCTTTTAGACTGACCAAAAAAAGTAAACAATTTTTCTAAAAATATTACTCAAATCGGTATATTTTGTCCTGCAGGTTATGCCGTTGGCACAAAAAAATAGAGACGCACCGCGCGTGGTGCGTCTCTATCATTCTTGTAAGTTGATGAGCTTACTTCACAACCTTAGCGGCGCTGGTGGTGCCGTCGGTGTAGGTGGTCACCTTGATGGTCATGCCGTTGGGCTGTGCCATCTCCTGACCAGCTACGTTGAAGTAGCGTACGTTAGCAACGGTCTTGCCAGCGTTCATCTCGTTAACACTGCTGGGAACCTCATACAGCCAAGCGATGTCCTCGCTAGCATTCTTCACACCGTCAACGGTGTAGAATACCTGGATACCGATGTTACCGTTGTGCTCCTCATCGCGAACGAACAGAGGATTGTCGTTCATGTTGGTGCGATACATGTAAACATAGTAGTTCTTGAAGTCAACAGCGTTGCTGTAGATGTCGTAGGTAACCTCGTCGATGTCCTCGGTCAGGTCATAGGTGTAGACTGCAGCGGGGAAGGTGTACTGATAAGTGTTGCCGAAGCCGTCGTTGATCCACAGAGCGTAGCTGATGTACTCGGGATCGAGCTTGTTGCCATCAACGTCGGTGGTGGGCAGGGTGAAGTAGAAGCGGCTGAAACCGGTCTCGTCACCACAGTCATACCACTCGTCGGCGGTTGCGTTAGCGGGAACAGCGGGCTTCAGGTCAACGGTGTAACCCATGGGCTCACCATTGTTGGCAAACTCGATCGAGGTCATGCTCAGGTCGTCGCTGTAATAAGTCATCATACCGGTAGCAAAGCCCCACTCGGGGAACTCGGCATTGATGTCACCCTCGCTGCCCAGCATGTAGATGTTGCCGTCCATGAGCTGGAGCTGGATCTCGGTGGTGCGCTCGTCGAGTTCATAACCCAGGTAGTAGCCGAGCTCGCCACTCTCATCAGTGTCCTCATAAACGTAGGTGCTGCCCCAACCCAGAACGATACCATACTCTGAGCTCTCGTACCATGACAGATACTGGCCAGTGGGGATGGTGATGATGTTGGTCTCGGGATCGAAGGTACCCTTTACCCAGCTGTTGTAGCTGTCATGCCACCAAGAGGGGTTCTGAACGTAAGCGTCGTTGGTAGCGGGATCGATAGCAACGATGAGCTTGCCGTCGGTCATGCCGCTCGAAACGCCAAAGATGCTCATAGCGATGTAGCCAGTGCTGCGGTAGTAGGTGGTAACCTCGCAACCCTCGGGGATCTCGGTGATCACGGTGGGGGTAACGACGGGCTCACGCTCGGTGAGAACGGTGTTCCACTCCAGGTAACCGGTCCAGCTGTCATCATCCTCCCAGTAAGCGGTCAGACCAATGCCGTGGTAGTCCTCTTCAACGTTGTAGTCACCACCGGTTGAACCCTCAGAGCCCAGCAGAGTGATGGTCTCGCCGTCGATGGCATAGACAGCCTCCTCGGCGCGCTCGTCGCGGATGAAGTAGATGTTACCGTCAGCGTCAATGCCAGCCTCACCCCAAGCGAGGAGAACCGAAGCCTGATAGTAGTCGCTGTAGTAAATCTCTTGACCCAGAGCAACGTGAATCTCGTTGCCCTCGATGGTACCCTCTACCCAGTAGTCGCCAAAGTTGCTGCCGCTACCGCAGAGGATGTTCTTCATGTAAACCTTACCGTCCTCGGCATAGACGATGTCCATGCGGTTACCGTCCTGCTGGCCACAATAGAGATAACCGTTGTTGTTGTAGTCATACTGACCGGCGCGGTTGTAGCTCTTGAGCTCACCCTCGGGCTGAGTGTTGATCACACGGAAGCTAGCCTTGTCCTTGCTGATGTTAGCCTTTACCATCTCCTTGTTGACCATCTTGTTGGTCTTCACGGAATGGGTCGACTTGAATTGAATGCCGGCTGATGCGCTCAGGGCAACAGCTGCAGCAACCAAAAGTACTGATAATTTCTTCATAGTAGTTAATGAATTAATTAATTAATAAAATGTTTAAAACACGAAAAATATCGTATGATTTTATTGTAAACAATAGTATCTAAGTGTTTGATTTATAGAAAACAATAATGCAATTGAATGAACCCTCCATTTGGAGTTACACCCAATTTGCTTGCAAAGTAACTATTTTTTTCGGTAAATTCCTAAGAAAATGTGATTTTTTTTTACAGATAATAATTAACCGTTTTTAGGGGCGGTCAGCGATTCTGATTCACCAGGTTGCTGACGGCATGGGCCACGCGTGCCAGAGTGCCGCCGGTGTTCATGGCGATGTCTTTAGGCAAGCCCTCGCTCACGGCGATTGCAGCCAGCAATCCTGTTTTTTCAAGGTCTAGATCAGGGGTTATGGTGCCGCACACGGCCGCCACGCCAATGCCGCGCTCGAGAGCCGACTGAATGACCATACCGGGGCCTTTACCCATGAATGTCTGCGCGTCGAGTTGCCCTTCGCCGGTGATGACCAGGTCGGCGCCATCGAGGGCGTCTTCCAGACCGCTGTGCGACAGCACGTATGGCGCTCCTGGAAGCAATTCGGTGTCCAGCAGGTGAAGCATCAGTGCGGGAATGCCGCCGGCAGCACCGCATCCGGCCTTGCCGGCAATGTCGGTGCCCACGATGCCGGCCACATGCATCATGCCGCGCTCCAGCAATTCAACTTGCTGGGGCGATGCTCCTTTTTGGGGTGCAAACACGGCCGCTGTGCCGTGCGGGCCGCACAGGGGGTTATCCACGTCGGTGAGCAGTGTGAAACTGCACACCTGTACCTCGCGGGGGATGCCGCGGGTCTCGATGTGTGCGATGCGCTCGAGCGAGGCACCGCTGGGGTAGAGGTAATGCCCTTCGTGGTCAAGGAATTCCGCACCCAGCGCACTCATGATACCCATGCCGGCATCGCATGTCGCCGAGCCGCCCAGTCCCAGCACGATGTGGCGGCTGCCGCGCTCCATGGCGTCGCGCATGAGCAGTCCCGTCCCCAATGTCGAGGCGCGCATCACGTCGCGGGCTTCGGGGGACACGAGGGCCAGGCCGCTGGCTGCGGCGGTCTCGATAAGTGCCGTGCCGTCGTCACACAGGAAATAGCTGGCAGTGACGGGTTCCAGCTGGAGCAGCGGTCCCATCGTGGGCAAGGTCACCCATTGGCCCTGGCGGTTGGCGGCCAGTACCGCTGTGGTGCCGTCGCCACCGTCGGCGACAGGGACACACACCGTCATCACATCATCAAGGCCGCACAAACCTTGTTGTGCGGCCTCGTTGAGTTGTTGAGCCGTTGCCGACCCTTTGAATTTGTCAAATGCCAGAACGACTTTCATTTCTTTTGGATAAATCTGATTCCTTTGGTCTAAAGCCTTAAAGCCTAATCCACCTTGATAACCAGATAATTGGACTTCTCCCAGAAACGGCTGGCGTTGATGATGTGCAGCAGTTTGCCGTTGCCATTATCCACGATTTCATAAGAGTCCTTTGGGTGGTTGGTCATCAGTTGGGCCTTCTTGCTGTGCAGGGGAATTTCGCTTAGGGTGCGGCGGTCGGCCTTGGTGAAATAGGACCTCTCAAAGTCGCCTTCAAGAATCTTGGTCTTGCGCAGGAAGCCCGTTTCGATGATCTTGTTGGCCTTGAGCTCCTTCTTGGAACCGATCACGTAGTAGCAGGTGTTCAGGTTGTCCACCTCGCCAGTGAGCTTCTTGGACTCCTGTTCGGCAGCTTCCTTCTCGCGGGTGACGTTCTTGGTGACGGTGTTGAGCGAGTCCACGCTCTGGTTCAGGTTCTTGATTTGGACGTGTGCTGCCGCGAGTTGCTCGGTCAGGCCGTTGATGGTCTTCTGCTGGTCCTCGAGCTGTCCCTTCAGGTTGTCGATGGACTTTTGCATCGTGGCGTTGTAGTTGGTGGACTGCTTCAGGCGGCGCTCCAGCTCGGCCAGACGCTGTTTGTGCTTGTTGATGGACTGCTGGATCAGGACGATGTCGTCACGCAGCTGTTTCTTGCGGTCGGCAGTTTCGCCGTTCAGGTTGTTTACCGACACGATGTCCTCCAATTCCTTGATTTGCTGCATGCCGTCGGCAATGTCGCCCATGAGTTGCATCAGGCTGTCCTTTTCGGCATTGGCAGTGTTGATAGAATCTTGCAGCGCAGCATTGATGGAATCCTGGCGCAGGGCCTCTTGTTCCAGCTGGTTGGTGCGCTTGCAGGCGGGCATGATTGCCAGGCCCACCATGAGCCATACAAATATCGAAATTCGTTTCATATCTATCAGAATTTACGCTTGTTATATACTGGTGTTTAAAGTAATTGTCAAACTTTTGCCTGCTTCCCTTTGAAAGCGGCATACTTGTCCACCTTGACGTTGGCCTCGGGGGCGCGTCCTGCAACCACGATGACGATTTCGCCGCGTGGGGCGTTGGCGGTGAAATATTCCACCAGTTCGCCCAGGGTGCCGTTGTGGGTGGTGTTGTGCAGCTTGCTGATTTCTCTCACCACGCTGGCCTCGCGATCGCTGCCCATGACGTCGGCGAGTTGCTGCAGGGTCTTCAACAGCCTGAGGGGTGACTCATAGAAAACCATCGTCAGCGGCTGGTCTTTAAGCTGGTCAAGGCGGCTCTGGCGACCTTTCTTCTGGGGCAGGAAGCCCTCAAACACAAATCGGTCGCAGGGCAGACCCGAATTGACCAGTGCCGGCACAAATGCTGTGGCTCCAGGCAGGGTCTCGACCTCGACGCCGTGACGGCGGCACTCGCGTGAGAGCAGGAAGCCTGGGTCGCTGATGCCCGGCGTGCCCGCGTCGCTGATGAGGGCCATCACCTTGCCCGCCATGAGCTGCTCGACCACACTGGCGGCCGCCTCGTGCTCGTTGAACTTGTGGTGGCTGCGCGTTGGAGTGCCGATGCCGAAGTGCTTGAGCAGCACACCGCTGGTGCGGGTGTCCTCGGCAAGAATCAGGTCCACACTGTTCAGCACCTCGATGGCACGGGGTGTCATGTCGGAGAGGTTGCCGACGGGCGTGGGTACTATGTAAAGCTTACCTGCCATGGGCTGGAATGCCTCACTTCTGGAAATGGTTGCGGACGATGGCCATAAAGTCCTTGACGACCTCGTTCTCGCGGTCCCAGTTCAACTGGCTGTAGAAGTACAGCTCGGCGTTGCCGTAGCTGGTCATTACCTCGATGTGCTCGATGGCGGTGTCCATGGCGTTGGCGCTGCCGGCGAACAGTTCGCGCTGGAAGCGGAAACGGTCGTTCAGCGAGATGGCCTTGCGGATATCCTTGGAGAGGTGGCGCTGCAGTTTCTCGTCGACGCGCAGCGGGGCACTAGGCTCCTCCACCTCGGGGAAGTCGGTGGGTACAGGAGGAATGGGCATCTCCTCCTCGGGTTCCAGCACGGTGTCGTCTTCGGCCTCGATAAACTCGACTTCGATATCCGGGCCGTCTTCGGCCTCGGGCAGGACGTCGGGATCAGGGTCGGGAAGGGGCTGGGCATTGTAGTCGTCAACAGCGGGACTGGCTGGTGCGGCCTCACTGGCGGGAGCAGCAGGAGCCGCGGTGGTGTCCTGGGCGATGTTGAAGGGCGGGGGAGTGGTCGCGTGCTGCGGCTCCTCGTAATTCAACTCGAAGACTTCCTTGAATTCCTCGCCGTTGTCGTGCTGCCAGGTCTCGTCGGCATCATAGTCCTCCTCGGGAAGGGTGTTGGCTTCGGCGGGTGCCTCCTCAACGGGAGCGGGCTGTGCATCAGCGGGTGCCTCCTCAACGGGAGCGGGCTGTGCGTCGGCAGGAGCCTCCTCGACAGGAGCGGGTTGTGCATCGGCGTGAGCCTGCTCAGCAGCGGGTTGTGCAACGGGCTCGGGGAAAGCCACGCCGCACATCTCGGCCAGCTCACGCACTTTGCGCTGGATTTTATTGGTTATCACTTGGGGCGTGTTCTCCTCACCCAGACGGCGGGTGACGAGCATCAGTCCTTCAATCTCATAGACATGAGATAGCATTTTCTCTATCGACATGTTCATAATCTTCTGTTTTGTTGTGCCTTGGCTGTTTGTAGCCAAGAATTTGCTTTACATTGGACCTGCAAGTTTAGACATTTTTTTTTAAACAGCAACTATTTTCCTTCGAAAAGATTGCAAAGGAAGGTGCCAATCTGTTCCCTGATGCTGGCCTGGGAGCATGTGAAATTGTTGACCAGCACGGCAAAGGCGTAATGCGGTTCCTGGGCGGGATAATAGCCCACATAGCACTGCACGTGGCGCATGCTTCCCGACTTGAGCGCAATCAGGTCGCTCAGGGGATTTTCCTTCAAGGTCTTGCCGGCACGTCCGGCGGCTGTGGGCATGAGGTCGCACAGGCGCACGCCGTCAAAGCGGCGGTGGGCCATCATCGAGAGCAACTCGCCAAAGAAGTTCACGGGAGCCTTGTTGGCTCGTGCCAGGCCGCTGCCGTCGTGCATGAACAGGGACTCGGCACTCACGCCTTGCTGCTCCAGCCAGCGCTTGACGGCATCCACGCCGATGGCGTCCAGGTTAGAGGGCATGTTCTCCTGGCCCTTCATTTCCCATTCGCGGGTACCGATGGCGCGGAGCAGGGCGTGGGCAAACATGTTGTCACTGCGGTCCAGCAGCGAGGTGATGATCTCGGTCAGCTCGGGCGACTTGTGCAGCACGAGCAAGGTCTGGGTGGCGCCATCCAGCTTGTCGCGCACCTCAACGTTGTAGTCGTAACGGATGCTGGGGGCCTTTAACAATGCCCGCTCCACACTGTCGACCAGCATGGGTGCAGGGGTGGGGTTGGCATAGGTGTTGCTATAGCTCCTGCCTGTGGTCTCGCCAGTGAGCACCAGGGCGGGCATGCTGTAATTCAGGTAGGGGGTAATGGCGTTGCGTCCACGGCTGCCACGGCAGCGGCTCACCACCTTGAGCCCCGGCACTGCAGGGCTGAACGAGGACTGCGCCACGCGGCCGCGGGAGTCGAGGGTGTAGGAGATGGTGACAAGGTTGTCATGGAAGCTCAAGGCATGGACGGCTGTGCCGTAATCGTAGGCCAGGTCGCCCACATCCCAAGTCTCGTCAAAGTAGGGGTAGGCATAGAGGCTGTCGTCGCCAATGACGGAACCCTCGACCGACGTGATGCCGCAGGCTTGCAGGGCGGCGATGATCTCATCGACAATGTTGGCCTGGCACGGCAGGAACACCGATCCCAACGTGGGGTCGCCCGTGCCGCGAATCACGATATTGCCCTTGAAGTGGTCGCCCTCGACCACACCGTCAAGATAGACGGGCGTCTCGAAGCGGAAGTGCGGCCCCAGCAGCCCCAGTGCTGCCGACGAGACGACGGTCTTCATCGTCGAGGCGGTGATGTTGGCCTGTTCGGGACGGTAGCTGGCAATGGTCTTGGCACTGTCCAGGTCGATGACGCTAACGCCCACCGAGGCATAACGCAACGAGCTGTGTGACACAAACTTGTCGACCGCTTCCTGAGCAGTATAAGCCCGTAGCTGCAGGGCGGTGGTCAGGGCGAGTGCAAGAATCGCGAGGGTTGAGATGGTTCTGTTCATATAATATAATGTGTAGTATTATTTTGAGTTAATGTCGGGTCCGCTTCATATAACGGCGCCAGGAATAAGGGCGGCGTGAACGCAGGTAATCCAGATTGCGCTGGTTGGCGTATGCCTCACGCTCAAACGAGATGTTGCGGTAAGCGTTGCCGCGCATGGGCAGCCGCACCAGCCACTCCACCACATAGGCCATGTAGAAGAACACAAACAGCATCTCGCGCTGCTGCGCCGTGTGGATGCGCTCGTGGTTCATCAGCTCATTGCTCAGGTACACGCCCGGATGCACAAACAAGACACCCATCAGGTTGATGGCCGTAAAGCCGCGGAAAGGCAATATGCTGGTACGGACAATTTTCACGGGCACAAAGTTACAATAATTTTTTAGTTTTTGCCGCCTGCTCTATGGCTTCGGGTCGACAAGAAGCTTTTTTCGTGGGTTGAAGTAAGGGCGTTTTTAGGTGCGTTAGTCCCAAAAACACATAAAAAAGAAGCCGAAAATAGTTATTTGTCGCGTTTTGTTATGGGATTTTAACTAAAATGATGTATTTTTGTCGGTTGAAATAACCAAAAAACAGCTTGATTAGAGAATTATGGAGAGAGTCGTAAAAGTTTTGGCTTTGGCCTTTTTATATGTTATTGCAGTTTCGGTGGTGGAATTGGTAGGATTCTATCATCCGTTCTTCTGGACCTATAGTGCGGTGTTTGCTGCCGTTCTTGCTGCATGGCCCTACTTCAAGCTGTGCCAAACCCATCCCATGCCCGGCATGGCCATCCTGTGTGCTGTCTTGCTGCTGATGGTCAATTTCATCTTTGGCCAGGGACATGAGTATTTTGCGCTGGGCTGTGTCGTCCTGGGCTGCATTGCCGAGGGCTTGCGCAAGCTGTTCGGCAACTATCGCGGTGTCAAGGGCGTGATTACGAGCTACGTGGTCATGTCGCTCATCCCCTTCACCAAGAGTATTGTGCTGTGGATTGATTATGACACGGCAATGGAACTGATTATCAGCAACATGGGCGATATCTATGCTGCCGTTATGGGCCGCATGCTCTCCAAGTATATGTTCATGGCTATGGTGGTGCTCACAGTTGTCTTTGCATTCATCACTATCTGGATGCTCACCCGCAACTGGCACCCGCGTGACAACAGGTACGACTACGTGGATTAAGTCGTCCCTTCACAAATCCCGTTAAGTAATAAGTCTTTGATTATCGGTGCTCTGCCGGTGTGGTGGCCCTTTGGCTGTCACTCGGCCTTGAGCTGTACCGGTGTGGGCGAGGGCGTGATGATCTCGCCTTCAATTTCCTTGTCGATGGACTCGAACTTGCTGTGCTGGCTCTTGTACTCGGGCACAAACTCCTTCATGGCGTAAATCATGCCGTGGATGTCGCCTGCGTTAGCCAGTTGGATGATCCTCTCGATATTGTCGCACACGTCCTTGTAATCGTAGGTCTTGACCTTGGCGATCATGATCTTCTTGTTGACGGTGGCGGTGGTCTTCTCCTTGTCGTTGAGCAGCTCCTCGTAGAGTTTCTCGCCGGGACGCAGGCCGATTTCCTCGATCTTGATGTCCACGTCGGGCTTGAGACCGGCCAGCGCGATCATGCGGCGGGCCATGTCATAGATCTTGACAGGCTCACCCATGTCAAAGATGTAAATTTCGCCACCACTGCCCATGCAGCCGGCTTCGAGCACGAGCGAGCAGGCCTCGGGGATGGTCATGAAGTAGCGTATAATCTCCTTGTGGGTCACGGTCACGGGGCCACCTGCCGCAATCTGCTTGCGGAACAGGGGAATAACCGAACCGTTGCTGCCCAGCACGTTGCCAAAACGTGTGGTGATGAACTGCGTCTTCTTGCCCTGCTTGCTGGCCTCGAAGAACAGCGACTGGCAATAAATCTCGGCCAGACGCTTGGTGCAACCCATCACGTTGGTGGGGTTCACCGCCTTGTCGGTCGAGATCATCACAAACTTGTACACGCCATATTTCAATGCCAGGTCGGCCACGTTGCGCGTGCCCATCACGTTGGCCAGTATGGCCTCGGTGGGATTGATTTCCATCATCGGCACGTGCTTGTAGGCGGCGGCATGGAAGACATAGCACGGGCGGAACTTGGCGAAGGCCTCCTCGACGCGGGCACGGTTGCGCACGTCGCCCATGATGAGCTCGATGTCGGCATTGGGATGGTTCTTCTTCATCTCCAGCGAGATGTCGTGCATGGGCGTCTCGGCTTGGTCAAACAGCACGATCTTGCTGGCGCCGTAGTTGGCCACCTGATTGACAATCTCGCTGCCGATAGAGCCGCAGGCACCGGTGATAAGCACACAGGCGCCGTTGATATGCTCCTTGACGAGCGGATTGTTCAGCACGATGGGGTCGCGGCCCAGCAGGTCCTCGATCTGGACCTCTTTAATAAAGGTGGAGATGTTGGTGTCGGATTCCTTGTCCTGCTCAAACTCGGCAACCTTGTTCATCGCCAGCAGTGAGATGTCGTTCTTGATGAAGTAGTCGGCAAATCCGCTGGACATCAGGTTGTTGCTCTTGGCGTCAAAAATCAGGGCGTCGATATCGTTCTTGGCAAACACTTCGGCCATATTAGACGGGTCAAAGCGATAGACCTTGAAGCCGTTGATCTCGGTGTTGTCCTGCCCCGACTTGATGCTGAGCAGTCCCACGGGCAGGTATTTGCCGCCAATCTCGCCCTTGAGTGCGTTGGCCAGGAATACCGACCCGAACGATGTACCCAGCACGAGTACGCGTTTGCGCCCCTTGGTGGCGCTGTTCATGCGCATGTACAAGTACTTGATACACAGTCGTTCAATCATCATCAGCGAGAATGTCAACGCACCGATGACCAGGATGTCCCAGAACTTGAGACTGGTCGAATCCCAGAGGACAAGTCTCACGACATTGATGCCCACCAGTATCGCAATCGATACCGCGACGACCATAAAGATGCGGTACAGGTCCTCGATGACCGATAACCTGATAACGCAGGTGTAACTCTTGGAAATATAGCTGACGAGGAAATATACAATCAATACCAGAGCGCCGTTGATGAGGATGTCGGTGCGTCCTGTAACGGCCCCTGTCGAGTACATGCCGGCCACGACTGTTGTTACAAAACAGGCCAGGACAATGAGCATGTCAAGCATCAGGATGATCCATCGAGGTGTCGATTTGACCTTGAATGTACGGAACAACCTCAGGTTCAATATATTGTCTATGATCCGATCTATCATAATAATCTTATGTGTTCATGTGCCTGATTAATAGGGTTTTAGCTTAGCTTTTATAATGAAAAACTATAGTATAAGGCCTAATTTCAGGATTACAAAAGTAACTATTTATTTTCAATTAACAACAATCTGTCGAAAAAATCGTTTCAATCAAAAAATATAGCCCCAAATCGTTTGAATAAGCGATAAAATGAGTAACTTTGCAAGTTTGAAACAAAGAATTAATGTAATGTGCGACATTTTTCATGGAATTAAGACGCTCGCCGTGGTGGCCAGTTGTCTGATAATGACGATATTATGTTCTTCGTGCTTTGGCGATGAACCTGACGGTTGTGAGGCCGATATCGAAACCGTAACCTTGCATGTGAATAACCCTGGGGATTTCTTTTTCCAGGCGACCGATTCGATGCAGACGGTGTTCTCGACCGACAGCGTCATCACTTTTGCCGTGCGTGGCGATGCCGATGTGACGGCCTTATCGCCCGTGCTCACCTTGTCGGCCGGTGCCACGGTGAGTCCCGCCAGTGGCAGTACCCATGACTTCTCGAATGGTCCCGTGACCTATACCGTGACGTCACAGGACGGCAAGTGGCATCGCAACTACCGCGTGAACATCGTCCCCACGATGGTGACCGTGACCGACACGTTGCGCTACGACTTTGAGCACTACGAGTTGGAGACCGCCACCCAGCGCTACTACATGTGGCACAATCTGTTGCCCGACGGCACGCTGGGCAACGACTGGGCGACCGCCAACGCCGGTTATCGCATCTCGATGAGCACCGCTGCCCCCATGGATTATCCCACCACGCCGCTGGCCCAAGGCTATGACGGAGCTGCCGTATGCCTGATGACCCGCGACACGGGCCCCTTTGGCCACATGGCCAATAAGCGTCTGGCCGCTGGCAATATGTTCCTGGGCACCTTCGACATCAGGATCGCGATGAGCGACCACCTGCACGCCACCCGTTTCGGCATCCCGTTCACCGACCGTCCCGACCACTTCACGGGTTACTATACCTATGAGCCCGGCCCTACGGTGCAGGACTTCAACGGCAATCCCATTGCCGGCCGCACCGACTCGGCCTCGGTCTATGCGGTGTTCTACCGCAATCATGACGCCGACGGCAACGAGGTGGTGCTCTATGGCGACAATGTGCTGTCGAGCGACCTGCTCGTGGCTGTTGCCAACCTGGGTTATGTGAAGCCCACGACAACGTGGACCGCCTGGGACGTGAAGTTTGAATACCGCCAGGAAGTGGACGAGCAGCTGCTTGCCAACCGTGGCTACAGCCTGTCCATCGTATTCTCGTCGAGCGCCAGCGGAGGCGACTTCATCGGCGCCATCGGCAGCAGGCTGTGTGTGGATAAGGTGAGACTCATCTGCACGCATGAAGAATGAACCCGCACAACAAAACATTGACATTAAAATGACTATCAAGAGAATCATAACCGCCGCACTGTTCATTGCCGTCATGGCCATGGGCATGAGCGCCTCGGTGCTCGACAGCGTCCACTATGACGTTCGCCTGGGCTATGCTTTGGGCGGTACCATACCCTCACACATCGGCAAGGAAATCAGGGGCATCAACAGCTACCGTCCCGGCTTTAACTTCACCGTCGCTGCCGGGGCCACCTATTCGTTCAATGAGCATTGGGCGCTGCACTCGGGACTGCGCTTCGAGTTGGGTGGCATGGATGCCGACAGCCGCGTCAAGAACTACGACATCGAGGTCGTGCGTGGCGACGAGTCGCTCAGTGGCATCTTTAACGGCAACGTACGCATCAAGAGCGCGCAACGCCGCATCACCTTGCCCATCCAGGCCCAGTACAACGTCAACAAGAAGTTGGCTGTGCGTGGTGGCTTCTTCATGGGCTGGCTCACCAACCGCCGCTTCTGGGGATGGGCCTATGACGGCTATCTGCGTGAGGGCACACCCGTGGGACCCAAGATTGAAATGGGTTCTGAGCCAGGCGACCGCGGCGACTTTGACTTCGACGCCAACATGCGTCACATGCAGTGGGGCCTCGACGTGGGCGCCGACTGGCGATTCACTCATCGATGGGGAGCCTTTGTCGAGTTGACCTACGGCTTCAGCAACATCTTCAAGAGCGACTTCCACTCTGTCATGCCGTTGCGCCCCCTTTATGGTACCTTGGGAGTCTCATATCGCATTAAATAACATTATTATAAACAAACTCTTTTTTAAACTCATTTATTAAAAAATGAAGAATTCAATTCTCACCCTTTTGTTGGCACTGACGACCGTGTTGGCCCTCAATGCCGAGACTTTTACCGGC
Source organism: uncultured Bacteroidales bacterium (assembly GCA_902793405.1). GTDB lineage: Bacteria > Bacteroidota > Bacteroidia > Bacteroidales > Muribaculaceae > Sodaliphilus. The sequence continues at coordinate 31,723 of CADBDH010000022.1, forward strand.
AATATCGTTGTCAACCGTAACGGTCAGACCTACAACTCGGTTGTGACGGTCACCGCTACCCAGCAGGCCGACGGCTTGAACACCCTCGTGCTGCAGGTGCCCTTGTTCGGCACAATGACTATGACCGACGTCCCCTCGTCCTACCGCCGTGGCGTTACCGTCTATAGCGCCGTGCGTGACGTGAACACCAACTTCGGTGTGATGACCACTACCGTTTTTGCCCGCACCTATGACGGCATGATGGCTGCCAACGTTGCCATTCCCGCCCAGAACGCCACCATGTGGTTCAACACCGTGGGCGACTACTTCCAGCTGCCCAACAGCGATATGGAGTCCTGGACCAACGCTTACGGCGAGCCCGACCGCTGGCACGGCTTCAAGACTGCCACCGGCACCTATGCCGGCATGTCTTCAGGTTTGGTCTCACTCGAGCAGAGCGATGATGTGCGCGAGGGAGCTACAGGTCACAGCGCTGTGATGACGGCTGGCTCGGTATTAACAGCTATTGCCAACGGCACGATGACCAATGGCCGCCTTAATGCAGGCTCGCCGTTTGCCACCAGCACTGCAAACCATGCCGAGATGGATATGGCCAATGGCACTGACGATTTCTACATGCCCTTGCATGCCAAGCCCGACAAGTTCAACGTGTGGTTGAAATATACCAATTCTAATTCTAACCACAAGGCGAGTGTGAGCGTCAAGACCTTTGACGGCACCTATTATCAGGAGCCTACCGACAAGACCTACACCAACCTCTCGGGTAGCATCGTGGGCGGTCCGATTCCCGCTGGCGACTGGACTTTCTATTCCTTCCCCTTTGATTACGCCAGCTATGCTGCCAATGGCGCTGCCAGCGATGCCATCTTCGTTACCTTCTCGACCAACGGCACGCCCGGTCAGGGTAACAAGGGCGACCAGCTCTTTGTCGATGACATGGAACTGGTTTACTTGGCCGAGATGACCGACCTGCGCTATCAGCACGTGACCATCGAGGGCTGGAATCCCGCCGTGACCGAGTACAACATCCAGATGGCCAACGTGCCCAACCTTGACGACTTCGACGCCACGGTAACTGGCGAGAGCGCTCTTGTTCTCAAGTCGATGGAGCAGAATGCCGATGGCACCTACCGCATCGCCATCAGCGCTATTCCTGCCGACTTGCAGGCTGCCACTTGCTATATCATCAACGTGACTGTGGCCAGCTTCATCAAGGGTGACGTCAACAACGACGGTGCCGTCAACATCAGCGATGTGACCGTTCTGATTGACTACCTGCTGAAGGGCAGTGGCGAAATCAACATGCAGGCTGCCGATTTCGACAACTCCGGCTCCATCAACATCAGCGATGTGACCGACCTGATCGACTACCTGTTGTCTGGACATTAATCATCAAATCACACATAATTAAGAATTGCAATGAAAAAATTATTTGTAATGATGGCAGCCCTGTGCTGCGCAATGGCAATGAATGCCACGACCTATACCAGCCACCTCAAGGTGACCATCAACGGCACCAGTGCCGAGCAGGATCAAGTGCCTGTCGAGGTCGTTGAGGATGATGCAACTTACACCTTGACGCTCAAGAACTTCGTGCTTGTTGTCGAGGGTATTCCCATGCCTGTAGGCAACATCGAGGTTGCTGGTGTTAAGGGCATTGACCAGTTTGGTTACACCACGATTATGTTCAATTCGCCCATCGCCATCACCCCTGGTGATGACCCCAATTATGACTTCTGGATGGGTCCCGATCTGGGCGAGGTGCCTCTTGACATGGTTGCCCGTTTCACCGACGACGCCCTGAGTGCCAACATCGACATCAATCTCGCGTTGCTGGGCCAGGTGATTGGCGTACAGCTCTTTGGTGTCGTTCCTGCTGCCAAGGAGGGTGACGTGAACCGCGACGGTGAGGTCAACATCGCCGATGTCAACAGGATTATCGAAATCATCCTGTCCGATTAATCCCGTTCATTCAGGATATAGAAAAATAGAGAAGCGGCAGCGTGTGGCTGTCGCTTCTCTATTATTTTGTGTAGATGTGTATCACTTGAGCGGCTCCATGTGGATGGTGATGTGGGTTTGTGGCCCAAAGCGCTCCCTGAGGCGCTGCTCGATGGCCGAGGCGCGGTCGTGGGCCGCGCTGAGCGACGCGTTGCCGTCCATGCGCACGTGGGCTTCGATGGCAAAACGGTTGCCGATGCGGCGGGTGCGCAGGTTGTGCGGCTCGCTCACATCGGGGAAGGAACGGATGATGTCTTCGATTTCCTGCTCGATCTCGCCCGAGAGTGACGACTCGGTGAGTTCGCCTACGCTCGAGCGCATCAGGTCGACGGAAACTTTGACCAGCATTGCGCCCACGACTACCGAGGCCAGCGGGTCGAGCACCGTCCAGCGGTTGCCCAGCAGGATGGCGCCGCCGATGCCCACTGTGGTCCCTATCGACGACAGGGCGTCGCTGCGGTGATGCCACGCGTTGGCCACCAGGGCCTGTGAGTCGAGGCGTTTGCCGCTCCTCACGGTGTAGTGGAACAGGATTTCCTTGACCAGGATCGAGATGATGGCCGCTGCCAGTGCGAGCCATCCCGGTGCCGCCAGTTGCTTGCCGCCCGCCCAATCGATGAGTTTGGCCACGCCGGACACGATAATGCCCGTAGCGGCCGCCATCAGCGCCAACCCGATGATGAAAGTCGCAAAAGTCTCATATTTGCCGTGGCCGTAGTCATGGTCTTTGTCTTGAGGCTTGGCGCTCACATGGACAAAAGCCAACACGATGATGTCGGTGATGAAATCCGAGAGCGAGTGCACGGCATCGGCAATCATCGCCGAACTGTGTCCCAACACACCTGCGATGAACTTGAAGGTCAGCAGCGCCACATTGCCCGCACTGCCCACCAGCGTCACCTTGTATATCTCCTTTTCCCGGTTCATCATCACCGCAAAGGTAGTCCTTTTACTTAAACCTGCCAACTTACACACGCTAAAAAACCGTGTCCCCGCCGATGGACCTCGGCAGGGACACGGTATATTGTCAGGAAGATTGCGTTACTGCTTACAGATAGGGCTGTATCACATCGTCATTCACACGGGTGAATGTGGGTTCATCTCCGCCAAGAAGCTTCAGTGTGTTGCCCTGCACTGAATATTCGCATTCGGAAGGGCAGAGGGGAAGGTCGTCGCTCATGGCGCCGGGATCCAAGGTGACTATCAACTTCGTCCCCGATACGGTATATGTTCCGTGATAAACACTAGTGACGGGTATAAAGCCATCTTTGGGATCAATCATATAAGCATTCCACACATGATAAAATTTACCGTCTTTGGTGAAATGATAATAGATATCCCAATCATTAGTTCCAGAATGATGATGATTGTGTTGCCATGTCCCGACGATGTCAGCACCCTTGGGCTCGTCGTCATTGCTACAGGCGGTAAAGCCAACGCTAAGCAAGGCCAGCAGCATGACCATCAATGAATAAATGTATTTTTTCATAATATGAAATATTTAAGCAAAAACAATTCGTTCAATTCGCGTAATTCGTAGTTTATAATCACTGGCGCATGTAGGCGGCCTGGTCCTCGGGGTTGAAGCTGCCGATGAAGCGGGCGTGACGTGCCACCTCGGCTTCGCCCATGTTGACATATACCTTGGCGCTGTCCATGAACAGGTCAGGCTCGTTGCTGGCGTCACCGATGAGCAGATAGCCCATGATGATGTGACCGAGCATCTCGACCAGACGGCGGGCGTGGAAGGTGATGTACTCGGGATCCTCCACGGCCTGAACCTTAGCAAAGGTTTCCTCATACATGGCGGTCATGGCTTCGAGTTTTGCCTTCATTGGGGCAACGGCCTCACTGTATTCGCGAGCGGCATACTCCTTAATCTGGTTGAGATAGGTGCCCGTGGTGACGTGGCGAATGGCTGCTACCACCTGCAGCTGGGTCGTACCCTCGTAGATGCTGGTGATGCGGGCATCACGGTAGATGCGTTCACAGGCGTAGTCGCGCATGAAGCCGCTACCACCGTGAATCTGCACGCAGTCATAGGCGTTCTGGTTGCAGAATTCGCTCGTCATGCCCTTGGCCAGCGGTGTGAAGGCGTCGGCCAGGCGGTTATAGGCCTTCATGGTCTTGCGCTCCTCGGGGGCGAGGGTGCGCTCACGGCTGATGGCCTCCAGTGACTTGTACATATCGACAAAGCGGGTGCACTCATACAGCAGGGTGCGCGAAGCGTCCAGCTTGGCCTTGATGTTGGCAATCATCTCGCTCACGGCGGGGAAATTGATGATGGCCTTGCCGAACTGCTCACGGCTGCGGGCATAGGCGATAGCCTCCTGATAGGCGGCCTCGCTCACGCCGACACTCTGGGCAGCGATGCCCAGGCGTGCGCCGTTCATCAGCGACATCACATACTTAATGAGGCCCAACTTGCGGTCGCCGCACAGCTCAGCCTTGGCATTCTTGAACACGAGCTCGCACGTGGGGCTGCCGTGGATACCCATCTTGTCCTCGATGCGGCGAATGGTCATGCCGCCGTCGCGCTTGTCATAGATGAACATTGACAGGCCGCGGCCGTCGTGGGTGCCCTCCTCGCTGCGTGCCAGCACGAGCGAGATGTCACCGTCACCGTTGGTGATAAAGCGCTTCACGCCGTTCAGGCGCCAAGTGCCGTCCTCGTCCTGGGTGGCCTTGAGCATGACCGACTGCAGGTCGCTGCCGGCGTCGGGCTCGGTGAGGTCCATGGCCAGCGTCTCGCCCTTGCAGGTGCGGGGCAGGAAACGCTCCTTCTGGTCCTCGCTGGCAAACTCGTTGATGGTCTCGGCACAGTCCTGCAGACCCCACACGTTGACGAATCCCGCATCGGCTCGGCTCACCATGTCGGCAGCCATGATGTAGGGAATCGACGACATGTTCAGGCCACCGTACTGGCGGGGCAGGGTGATGCCCATCAGACCAGCCTGGTTCAGGGCCTTGAGGTTCTCCTCGGTGCCCTTGGCATAGCGCACGCGGCCGTTCTCGTGGTGGGGACCCTCCAGGTCCACGTCCTTGGCGTTGGGGGCGATGATGTCACCGCACACCTCGCCGATGATGTCCAGCACGCGCTCATAGGAGTCCATAGCGTCCTCGAAGTCGAGGGGAGCATAGTCGAATTTCTCGCTCTGGGTATAGTCGCGCTCGCGCAGTGCAACGATTTCCTTCATCAGCGGGTGATGCAGGTGGTACTGGAGCGCTTTATTGTCGGTATAAAAGTTAGCCATATTCTTTTGAGTTAGAAGTTAGGGGTTAGGAGTTAGGGGTCAGGAACTAAAGCCTAATGCCTAAAACCTAAAGCCTATTATTTTGAATTCTTCTTGTAATGCTTGATGAGCCTGGGAATCACGTCCTCGACGCTGCCCGTGATCACATAGTCGGCAATCGCGTTGATGGGCGCGTCGGGGTCGGTGTTGATGCTGATGATGATACTGCTCTCGTTCATGCCGGCAATGTGCTGGATCTGGCCCGAGATACCGCAGGCGATGTACAGCTTGGGACGAACGGTGACGCCCGTCTGGCCAATCTGGCGCTCATGGTCGGTGAAGCCGGCATCGACGGCAGCGCGCGAGGCACCCACCTCGCCGCCCAGGACGTCGGCCAGTTCAAACAGCATGTCGAAGTTCTCCTTGCTGCCCATGCCGTAGCCACCGGCCACGATGATGTGGGCACCCTTGATGTTCACCTTGCTCTGCTCAATCTCGCGGTCGATGATCTTGACCACCAGGCTTGCAGGGTCGATGTACTTGTCGGGGTCGAGGTTGATGACCTCACCCTTGTAGTTGGCATCGAAGATTTCCTTCTTCATCACGCCCTCACGCACGGTAGCCATCTGGGGACGGCACTCGGGGTTGACGATGGTGGCAACGATGTTGCCGCCGAATGCGGGACGGATCTGGTACAGCAGGTCCTTGTATTCCTTGCCCTTGGCGGCATCGGTGTGGTCACCGATTTCGAGCGAGGTGCAGTCGGCGGTCAAACCGCTGTGCAGGCACGACGACACGCGGGGACCCAGGTCGCGGCCAATGGTGGTGGCGCCCATGAGGCACACCTGCGGCTCAATCTCCTTGAACAGCGTGGTCACTACGCTGGAGTGGGGCAGGGAGGTGTAAGGGAACAGGCGCTCGTCCTGCACCTTATAGACCACATCCACGCCGTAGGGGAACAGCTCCTGCTCGATGTTGTCGAGCTTGTCGCCCAGCACAAGAGCCTCCAGGCGGCAGCCCAGACGGGTGGCCAGCTGGCGTCCCTTGGTCAACAGTTCGAGGCTGACGTCGGCAATGCGGCCCTCGTCATACTCGCAATAGACTATCAGATTATTCTTGTCTTCCATTATTCTTTATAGGTTTTAGGTTTTAGGCTTTAGGTTTTAGGGGTCAGCTTTCGGATATAAATCCTAACGCCTAATGCCTAACACCTAATGCCTAATATGATTAGCCGATGATGTGGTCGGCGATGAGTTCTTTCACGAGGCCCTCGAGCTCGGCATCGGCGCTGGCGTCGATGCGGCGTGCTTCCTTGGCCTGGAAGGCTACGTTGACGATGGTCTTCACCTTGGTGGGTGAGCCGGCCATGCCAATCTGTTCGGGGTCGGCCTCAATTTCCTTCACGCCCCATTCCTTGATGTCCAGATAGGGACGGGCATCCACGAGCGCCTGGCGGTCGGCGGGCAATGCGGCCTTCTCGCTGGGCGTCACGGCATATTTGTACTTCTGCACCAGGCGGGCGTTGCGGGGGCGGCAGGCGTCGGCGCTGCCGTTGACGGTAACGACCAGGGGCAGCGGGCACTCCACGGTCTCAAAGCCGCGCTCGATGCGGCGCTTGATGGTGGCACGGCCGTCGGCAACCTGGATGCTCTCGGCATAGGTCACCTGCGGCAGACCCAACTTCTCGGCAATCTGCGGACCCACCTGTGCGGTGTCGCCGTCGATGGCCTGGCGGCCGCCGACGATGATGTCAAACTCGCCCATGTGCCTGATGGCCTGGGCCAGCGAATAGCTGGTGGCCAGCGTGTCGGCGCCACCCAGGGGGCGGTCGGTCAGCACCACGCCGTCGTCACCACCGCGGTACATGCTCTCGCGCACCATCTCGGCACTGCGGGGCAGTCCCATCGTTAGCAGCGTGATGGTCGAGCCGGGATGGGCATCCTTGAGCTGCAACGCCTGTTCCAGGGCGTTCAGGTCCTCGGGGTTGAAAATAGCGGGCAGGGCGGCACGGTTGATGGTGCCGTCTTCCTTCATCGCGTCTTTACCCACATTTCGGGTGTCTGGCACTTGCTTGGCCAGAACAATGATTCTTAAACCCATATTTCTAATTTTTTATGGTTGTTATGTTGATATGCTCTTTATATACAGTGACTTGTGCATATTTTACACAAAATCGACCGCAAAGGTACAAAAAATCGGCCAAACACATCCTTCTCGACGCCTTAAAGTATATTAATAATGTGTTTTTCGCTCGATGGGAGCCGTTTTTGCGGTGGCGCGTTTGTGAAATTGATGGAATTGCTTTAATTTTGCATGTAATGGTTTATTGTATTTAATGGATTGGATGATCATGAGAACTTTGAGATATTTATTGGTATTATTGTTGTCAACGTGCTGGCTGATGTCGTTGGCATTGCCCATCGACCCGGCGGCAGCACGTGCAGTGGCGTTGCGGTTTGTGGCGTCGGGTAGGGTAGCGGGCCTGCGTTCGTCTCCAGGAATGTTGCAACTGGCTTATGCCGCACCGTCGGCAGGCGATGCGTCCAGGGCCGATTATTATGTCTTCCGGGCCCAGGGTGGACGAGGGTTTGTCATCGTTGCCGGCGATGACCGTGCCCGCCAAGTGCTAGCCTATGGCGACAGCCCCATCGATATGGACAACGTGCCCTGCAATGTGCAATGGCTGCTCGACCACTATGCCGAGCAGATGGAATACCTGTTTTCTCATCCCGATGCGCGCCCATCGACAGCTCCGGTGCTCAGCGAAGCAGGCTCCGTCCCGCAGCTGCTCACGACAACATGGGGCCAAGCCACCCCCTACCGCAACCATTGTCCGCAGGTGGATGGCAAGCCCTGTGTGACGGGTTGTGTGGCCACGTCGATGGCCCAGGTGGCGAACTACTGGAGATACCCCATGGAATTTCCCGCCCTGCCGGCCTATACCACCAGCAAATTGAAGCTATATGTGCCCGCCCTGCCGCCGATGTCGGTCGATTGGGACCTGATGCTGGACGATTACCGTGCGAACTCCTATACCGAGGAGCAGGCCGATGCTGTCGCGTGGCTGATGCGCTACTGTGGCCAGTCGTGCGAGATGGATTACACCATTGGCAGTAGCGGCGCCTACGTGATTGACCAGCTCAGGGGGTTTCAAGAGTTTGGCTACAGCTCGGCTGCCTCTTACCTGCAGCGGGTGTGCTATACCGACGAGGAATGGCACGCGATGCTCCAGAACGACTTGTTTGCGGGCCGTCCGGTACTCTATTCCGGATCTACGGTTACCGGCTCATCACACAGTTTCGTCCTCGATGGCTATGAAGACGGCAAATATCACGTCAACTGGGGCTGGAACGGTACGTTTGACGGCTCGTTTGAGTTGGATGCGTTGAACGGTGGCGGTTACAAGCCCGCCTTTGCCCAATCAATGCTGTGGGGCGTCTGCCCACCGGACCATGCTGTTAGCAATATGTTTGCTGTGGACGGCATGTACTACCGGATTCTTGGCAGCAATCTGGCCGAGCTCACATTTAAGGACCACACTTTCAATTCCTATAAAGGCGACGTCGTCATCCCCGACTCGGTAGAGATCGATGGCAAGATGTATGTGGTCAGGGCTCTCGGTGACAGCGCGATGAGGCTCTGTTCAAAGCTCACATCGGTCACTATTCCCGCCACGGTCAAGAGGATTGGCTGGGATTCGTTCAGGCGCTCGACCATCACCAGCATCGTGCTTCCCGATAGCGTGACGATGATAGGGGAATCGGCTTTTATCAAATGCCCTAATCTGACATCCGTTGTCATGCGGGGACCGGTAAAAGCGATTCGTGAATACACCTTCCTGGAATGTAAAAAACTGAGCGACGTGGAACTGCCCGCTTCGGTCCAGTGGATAGGCAGCAAAGCATTCCGCATGACGGCCATCACCACCATGGTCATTCCCGATCGGGTGGCCAGCATCGGATACATGGCCTTCAACAGCTGTGCTTCGCTCACCAGCGTCACGATAGGGGAATCGGTCGATTCAATTGCTACTTACGCCTTCGGCGGTTGCCCCAACTTGAACAGGGTGGTTTGTAAAGCCTTGACTCCGCCCAAGTTGGCGGCCGACAACTGCTTTGATGCCGACACCTATGCCTCGGCAACGTTGTTGGTTCCGCGCAGCGCCCTCGATGCCTACAGGAACGCCCCATACTGGAGTCTGTTTGAGCACATCGAGGCCATCGACCCGGCAATAGCGGGTGACGTGAACGGTGACGGCGAGTTGAACATTGCTGATGTCAACGAGATTATCTCGGCCATCCTGTTTGGCGAAGGCGCTCCTGCGGCCTATGACGTGAACGGCGACGGTGAGGTGAACATCGCCGACGTTTGCAGCGTCATCAACCTCATCCTTACAGCCGGCAACAGCTAACGCCTCTCAAACGCGGTCTGCATTTCGCTTTTGGTTGAAATTTCGGTGTTATCCCTGGCGATAGCACGGCACATTGTGTGCTTTTTTGTACCTTTGCACCCGATATTGACTACCAGAAACAAGCAATTCAATCATGTACACACTCAATTATCAAGTCACGACGAGCACCTGCGACAGCGAGGGACGCCTCAAACTCTATTCGGCGCTGCAGATGATGCAGGATTGTTCCGAGATGTGGATCGATAGCGAGCCCGGTGCCAAGCTGTTCTTTGCCGAGCACAACATGACCCAGCTGCTGGCCACGCGCCAGGTCGAGGTCGTGCGGGTGCCGCGCTACAAGGAAGCCTTGACGGTCACAACGACAGTCTATGAGGTGATGCCGATGTACGGCTTCCGCAACACCTTCATCCGCGATGCCCAGGGGCAGCCCTGTTACCGCACGTGGAGCATGGGCGCGTTTGTTGACCTGGCCACGGGCAAACTCGCGCGCATAGCCCCCGAGGCCATCGATACGATTACGATCGAGCCCAAGCAGGAAATGAACTACCGTGGCCGGCGCATCATCCTGCCCAAGGAAGCGGGCACCGTGTTCGACCCAGTCACCGTCATGCGCGCCGACATCGACTACAACCGTCACATGAACAACGCCAACTACGTGCGCATCGCCATGGAACTCCTGCCCGAGGGCTTCGAGGTGCGTGACATGCGCGTCGAGTACCGCATTGCCGCCAAGTTGGGCGACCGTCTCACACCCACCGTTCACCGCATCGACGGCGGCTATATCGTCTCGCTGGCCATCGACGGCGAACCCAGTGCCATCATCGAGTTCCTGTAACAAGGGGTGGGGCAGAGATGTAGATATTTTTTCCTCAAACACGCTTCAGTTTCAACAAATGGTTGTAACTTTGCAGTAGCAAACCAACTATTATTTACTTTTTATTCAATCTAACACGATTAGAAAATGAGAAAGAACATTGTTGCGGGCAACTGGAAGATGAATACCACCGTGCCCGAGGGCGTACAGCTCGCCAAGGACGTGTGTGCCGCTGTTGCTGCAGGGCGTTCCCTTTACCCACCTGACCGCCGTCAAGGAGGTCATCGGCGATGCCAATGTGGGTCTGGCTGCACAGAACTGCGCTGACCACATCAGCGGTGCTTACACCGGTGAGGTTTCGGCTCCCATGGTTGCCTCGACGGGCGCCAACTATGTGATCCTGGGTCACAGCGAGCGCCGCGGCTATTACAACGAGAGCTATGAGATGCTCAAGACCAAAGTTGACCTGGCCCTGGAGAATGGCCTGAAGGTGATCTTCTGCTGCGGTGAGAGCCTCGAGGAGCGCGAGAACGGCTCGTTCAAGGACGTCATCGGTGCCGAGATCCGCGACTCCCTCTTCCACCTGACCGCCGAGCAGATGGCCAACATCGTCATCGCCTATGAGCCCATCTGGGCCATCGGTACCGGCAAGACCGCCACGAGCGACCAGGCACAGGAAATCCACGCCTTCATCCGCGGCCTGCTGGCCGAGAAGTATGGCGCACAGGTGGCCGACGACACGACCATCCTGTACGGCGGCAGCTGCAAACCCAGCAACGCTCCCGAGCTGTTTGCCAAGCCCGACATCGACGGTGGCCTCATTGGCGGCGCCTCGCTCAAGGCTGGCGACTTCATGGGCATCGTTACCGCCTTCTGATTCCCGCACTGAACGACAACTTTTTGATTGGTCCAATTGGTCATCAGCCCAATTGGACCAATTTCTTCTCCGGCTGGTCCGTCCAGGCCCTCAATAATTCAATATTTCCGGAAAAATATCACGTGATAAGGAAAAATACACTATCTTTGTGGCGAAAATCGATAACAATACAACTAACGCTATAATGTTGAGAAAATTACACATCCGAGCCTTGTGCCTGTGCATGATGCTGATTGTCGCTTTGGCAGCTACTGCCCAGCGCCCTCAAGTCACTGACCGACTGAATAGTAAGGGTCAGGTGACCGTTGATGCCCCCAAGGATCTTGTCAAGCGCAACAACAGCGACCTGAACAAGCAGCAGACGGGCAACAAGAAGGTCAACGACAAGAAAAAGACCGAGACCAAGACCGAGGAGGCCAAGCTTAACGAGCTTGACGATGATACTGCCAAGGAGTCCAAGAAGGACGAGGAGAAGAAAAAGGACGAAGAAAAGGACAAGAAGAAAGATGAGGTAACGCCCAAGAAGCCCAAGCGCACCCACACCTCGCAGCAGACCATCGAGGACCGTGGCGTGGGCTACCGCATCCAGGCCTACAGCGACAACAACCACAAGACCGCCAAGGCTGCCGCCCAAAAGCGCGCCCGCGACATCGCGATGAAGTTCCCCCAGTACCGCTCCTACATCTCCTACAAGGCCCCGGCATGGCGTCTGCGCATCGGTGACTTCAAGACACAACGCGAGGCACAGGCCGCATTGCAGCGCATCAAGAGCGTTTACCCCAAGTTCGCACGTGAAATGGTCATCGTCCGTGACCGCATTAACATCTGGAGTAATGATTAAAATGAAATTCAGCGACGAGGACATCAAACTCGCCGAAAAAATAGCCAAACATTATCGCGCCATCATCGAGCTCATCGGTGAGGATCCCGACCGTGAGGGTCTGGCCAAAACACCCATGCGCGCAGCTAAGGCGCTCATCGAGAACACCCGTGGATACCACGAGGATGCCGATGCCATCGTCCACAGCGCCATCTTTGAGCACGAGGGCAGCGAAATCGTTATCGTCAAGGACATCGAGTTCTATTCCCTGTGCGAGCACCACATCTTGCCCTTCTTCGGCAAGGTTTCTATCGGCTATATCCCTGCCGGCGGCATCGTTGGCCTGAGCAAGCTTGCCCGCATCGTCGACACCTTCTCCAGGCGTCTGCAGGTGCAGGAACGCATGACGCATGACATTTGCGAACTTCTCACCCGCGTGTTGCCCAACCGCGGCGTCATCGTCTATGCCGAAGCACAGCACATGTGCATGAAGATGCGCGGCGTCGAGAAACAGGATTCAACCACCATTACATTCGAGTATAGTGGTGAGTTTGAGGACATTCACCGCCAGAATGAGTTCTTCACTCTCCTGGGCGTAAAAAAATAATTTCAAAAAAAAGTGATTTTTTTGGCAAAAAAATTTGCCAGTTCAAAAAGTCGCTGTATCTTTGCACCGCAATTCTCGAAAGCACCCCTGCAAAGGGGTCAGAATTGACTGCGAAAGTAGCTCAGTTGGTAGAGCACGACCTTGCCAAGGTCGGGGTCGCGGGTCCGAGTCCCGTCTTTCGCTCTCGTTCTTTGAACTTCACCAGAGTCGGTACTGTAATCAGTACCATAAATTATGCGAAAGTAGCTCAGTTGGTAGAGCACGACCTTGCCAAGGTCGGGGTCGCGGGTCCGAGTCCCGTCTTTCGCTCTCCTTTTTTTGTCCAGGTGGCGGAATTGGTAGACGCGCTACTTTGAGGGGGTAGTGCCCAATTGGGCGTGTGAGTTCGACTCTCATCTTGGACACAGTGAAGCGGAGGTCGCTGAATTTCAGTGGCCTCTGTTTTTTTCTCATGTGAAGAGCGACATTATGACTTTGGGTAGAATATGAGGAGGGTTATTCCTTAGGAAAAATGCACGAACAGCATGTGTATTCGTTAGAAAAAGTGTAACTTCGTGGCAATTATTCGTTCGAAAAATTGTGAACCATTGCGAATAATCAAAGGAATTGAGTTCCTATCATCAAACAATCAATGGTTGGAGAATGTTTAAACGGCGAGGCGCCCCTCTTTCAAATCTAATTGACAGAACATGAAGATTAACATCCGACAAGCAAGCAAGGAGCAGGCCCCGGAGATTGCCCGCATGATCATGCTGGCCATGACGGACGACTGCTGCCTGAGTTTTTGTGGCGAGGGCTATGGGCTGGATGACTTTTACAAAATGATGACCATGCTGGTAGAGCGGGAGGATTCGCAATACAGTTACAAGAACACCCGTGTTGCCATGGACGGTGACAAGGTTGTCGGCATCTCGGTCAGCTATGATGGCTCAAGGCTGCACGAACTTCGCCGTCCTTTCCTCGAATTGGCCTTGGAACTCATCGGTAGGGATCATTCCGGCATGAATGATGAAACG
>CADBDH010000023.1 GCA_902793405.1 uncultured Bacteroidales bacterium
CATATTTGCCCTAAAGGATCGGAACACAGTATAATCAATACTGGGACAGAGGATCTGGTGCTGTTCACTATTGTTGTTGCCAGATAAATTCCAATTTATCGTTGCGTCTTTTCTAGGTCTAATCGGTTGGTTTACCTTTGTGGTAAATCAGCCGATTTTCTTTATTGTATTTACGATAAATGGAAAAAGGATATTAATGAATAAAAGTTGCTCAATCGATTAGGTCGCAACACGCAACTTCACTGATGGCGAAGTTGTGTGTAAAAAATAAATCTCTGGTAATCAGATATGTATAATTGTATTTGTTGTGTTTATTGTTTTCCCTTTGTCTTTTTCGTGGCAAGTATTGTCTTTACTTGGTGGCGAGGTTGCGGGCATAGTCTTCCCACTTGGTGATGAGGGCGGCCATGTCGGCGGGGAGGTCGCTGTCGAAGTCCATCTGCTGGCCTGTCTCGGGGTGGACAAAGCCGAGGGTCTTGGCGTGCAGGGCTTGGCGGGGGCACAGCTCGAAGCAGTTGTGGATGAACTGGGCGTAGCTCGACGAGCGGTTGCCGCGCAGGATCTGGTCGCCGCCGTAGCGGGCATCGTTGAACAGCGGGTGCCCGATGTGTTTCATGTGCACGCGAATCTGGTGGGTGCGGCCCGTTTCCAGCTGGCAGCGCACAACGGCCACGTGGGCCAGGTTCTCGATGGTGTGCCAGTGGGTGACGGCATGTTTGCCCTGTTCTCCGTCGGGGAATACCTTCATGAGCACGCGGTCGCGCGGGTCGCGCCCTATGTTGCCCGTGACGGTGCCGTCCTCCTGTTTCATCTCGCCCCACACCACGGCGATGTACTGCCGCTTGGTGGATTTCTTGAAGAACTGGGCGCCCAACGAAGTCTTGGCGTTGGGAGTCTTGGCAATGACAAGCAGGCCGCTGGTGTCCTTATCGATGCGGTGCACGAGGCCCAGGCGAGGGTCGGTCACGTCATAGTCGGGGTTGTCCTTGAAGTGCCAGGCCAGGGCGTTGACCAGGGTGCCGTCGAAGTTGCCGTGCCCGGGGTGCACCACCATACCGGCGGGCTTGTTGACGACCATCAGGCTGGCGTCCTCATAGACGATGTTCAAGGGGATATCCTGGGCGACGATTTCGCACTCGTAGCGCGGACGGTCCATGACCACGCTGATGACGTCACCGGGATGCACGCGGTAGTTGCTCTTGACGGGGCGGCCGTTGACGCGGATGCACTGCGCCTCGGCAGCGTTCTGGACACGGTTGCGGCTGGTGCCCTTGATGCGCTCGACCAGATATTTGTCGATGCGCAGCAGCACCTGCCCAGGCTCTACCACATAGTGATAGTGCTCCCAGTAGTCCCGCCCGTCCTCGGTGAAGTCAGGCTCGCTATAGTCGTATTGAATCTCGTGGCCGCCAGCTTCCAGTTCGGAATCCAGCAGCTCGTCGTCCAGCGCCATGGTGTGTCAGTTTTTCTTCTTGTCCTTGTCGGACTTCTTTTCTTGCTCTTTTTTCTTGTCTTTGTCCTTGTCAGACTTTTGCTCCTTCTTTTCCTCGGCGGCTTGAGCCTTGCGCTCCTGCTCGGCACGGGCCTGGGCTGCTTTCAGCTCTTCCTCGTAGTTCTTCTGTGCGTCCTGATAGTTGGCCTCGTCGATAGAGTCCATCAGTTCGGGATCGATGATCTGCTCGGGGTTCAGGTCCACGATGGAGCCGTCGCCCACGGTAATCTTGATCTTGCTGTTCACGCTCACGGGTGTACCGGGTGCCACGTTGTGGCCGTCTACGGTCACCTGCAGAATCAGACCCTCCATCTCGCTGGGGATGCTGTCCACTGTTACATTCTTGTAACCCATGGCTTTAAGCGTCGCGACGCCTTGGCGTCCAGGCAGGTCAACCAGCTTGGGCAAAGCGATGATGGGGGCATGCATCGCGTTCACGTTCAGGTAGATGATACGTATTTTCTTGATATAGGACTTGGCCTTGGGGTCCTGGTCGATGACCGTGCCGGGCTTGTAGTTCTCATAGAAAGTGGTCGAGTCGCTGATTTCCCAACGCAGGCCGGCGTCATCGAGAATCTCGATGGCTTTCTCGAGTGGCAGGTTGCGCACGTCGGGCACCTGTACCTGCTGCCCATGGGAGGTAAACACGTCGATAAACAGCAGGGCGATATAACCCAGTGCCACCAGTGCCAGCACCATCAGTCCAGAGTTTACCAGGATGGGATGGCGGTCACGAAAGCGGTCAAAGCCGCCTTGGTTTTTGTCATTATTATTGCTCACGGTAATTCAATTGAATGGTTACAACCTGCAAAGATAGTGAAAGACCCGCACCGAGCCAACAAGTTCACCTGTTTTTTTAGGATATTTGGTTTTACCATGGTTTTTTGGTTAACTTTGCGGGTGAAAATGGACAGGAATTTTGATGAAATAACGGAACATCTGCTTTTGCAGCCCTATTGGGTGATAGACTTCTTGCCCATGCAGGTGCCTCAAGACAGTCGCGGCCAGTTCTTTGCCGTGGAGCAGTATTTCCTGACCGGAGCGCGTCATGAGCGCCTGTGCCGCCAGCTGGCCGATGTGGTGCTGAAACTGAACTGTTACCATGACCTGACGGTGAATCGCGGTGGCGACGACTGGGTCAGGAATCCCGAGCCCGAGACCTTGGTCGAGTGGTTGAACACTGCCCTGCACCATGGCCACCTGTGCGCCCTGATTGATGACGGAGCGGCCTTGATTACCGCCAGCGGCGGTGACACCCACCTCACCCTTTACAACCCGTCGCCCGACCAGCTGCACCTCGCCGGCCAACTGGCCACCGCTGCAGGCCTCCACCTGTGGCAGCCCAACCCGATTTAGTCTCAAAAACTCGATTTTGTTGACTCCAATCAACAATTTTTCATGAATTTTGTTGACTCCAATCAACAATTTTTGCCTTTTTTTGTTGATTGTAACCTACAAAATTTGCAACTTTGTGGTATCATATCGTTGATTAAATCATGATATCGGTACTTGTAAGCGTTTATTAATCAATTTATTGCTCATTGCGAAAATTTTCGCAATGAGCCAAACTAACAACTAACAACTAAGGACTAAAGACTAAAAACTATAAACTAATATGGATCGTTCTTCACAGATTATCAGGACCAGTTGGATTGGCATTATCGCCAATGTATTGCTGGCCGCGTTCAAGGCCGTTGTGGGCCTGCTGGCCAGTTCGGTGGCCATCGTCATGGATGCCGTGAACAACCTGAGCGATGCGCTCTCGAGCGTCATCACCATCGTGGGCACCAAACTCTCGCAGCGCCCGGCAGACCGTAAGCACCCCTTCGGGTTCGGGCGCATTGAGTACTTCAGTGCCATCATCATTGCCGTGATTGTGCTATCGGCTGGTGTAACATCGCTCATCGAGTCGGTCAAGAAGATCATTGAGCCGACCACCCCCACTTACACGACCACAACCCTTATCGTCATCATCGTGGCCATTGTCGTGAAACTGGTGCTGGGCAGGTATGTCAAGTCACAGGGCGAGAAACTCAAGAGCGACGCGCTCATCGCCTCGGGCTCCGATGCCCTGTTCGATGCCATTATCACGCTGGCAACGCTCATCTCGGCGGGCGTGATGCTGCTGTGGCATGTATCGCTCGACGGTATCCTGGGAGCACTCATCTCGCTGGTCATCATCAAGGCCGGTATCGAGATGCTGGCCTCGCCCGTCAACGAATTGCTGGGCGCTAAGATTTCGCCCGAACTGCTGTCGCAGATCAAGAAGGAAGTCAACGATTTTGACGGCGTGTATGGCGTGTTCGACATCATCGTCCACAACTACGGTCCCGACGTACAGATAGGCTCGCTACACATCAACGTCAAGGACACCATGGATGCTCACCAGATTCACGGCCTCACGCGCCGCATCAGCGAGGAGATGTTTGCCCGACATGGCATCATCATGACCGTCGGTGTGTATGCCGTCGCCACAGGCGAGAACAAGCGTGCCGAGATGCAACACACCGTCATGCAGGCCGCTGCAGCCCACGAGCACGTCGAGCAGGTGCACGGCTTCTATTACTTTGAAGACGAGCACCGCGTCTCCATCGATGTGGTACCCGACATCACCGTCCACAACGATGCCGCCTTTATCGAGGAACTGAAAGCCGAGCTGCAGCCCCTCGTCCCCGACGACAAGATTTCCATCGTCATCGACCACAACTACAGCGAGTAGGCTGTAGCCTCTAGGCGGGAACGCCGATTGTGGCTCATTTGCACATTAATAATAAAATCATTACCTTTGTGGACTACAAAGATTAATGACGATTATTCTAGATGATCAAACGATATATACTCATCATCCTATTATGTGTCTCATTTTTTGCCCCCAGCATAACGGCTCGTGAAGTCCAGCTGGAGCGAATGCACACGACATGTGCCCAGATGCTGGATAAGTTTGATTATGATGGGCTTACCAAGCAGTCGGAGCAATATATCGAGCTTGCCAACAAGCATGGAGACAAACGGGACCAAGCCTATGCCTATTTTTATGCCGGTGCTGCAGCCCTGTTTACCAATCAAGTCAATCAGGCCCATGACTACCTGGAACGAACCCGCAAAATGGGAGCAGAGCTTGAGAATGATTCGCTGATGGCCTTATCTCTCAACAGTATAGGTATCTATGAGGCTACAGTGAACATGAACATGTATCTGGCACAATGGTATTTCATGGAAAGCCTCAAGCATGCCAAGCGTAGCAACTATATCAAGCTTGAGGGTAGTATCTATGGCAACATGTGCACTATCGCCCAGATGCAGCAGGATACAACGGTAATTGGTTATGCCCGTGAGTGTTACAGATTTGGTATTCGTGAGAAGAATCCTCATGTGGAGTTCTTGGGAGCCTTACACTTGGGCGAAATCCATCATCTAAAAGCCAATCTCGATAGTGCCGCCATCTTTATCAATCGAGCGATTGAGGTGTGCAAGAAGCACGATTTCAAGGACATAGCAATCGCCTATGTGGAACTGGCCGATATCTTGTTTGACAGAGGGCAACTGGCTGAGGCAGAACGATATGCCGAGATGGCTATCAAAATGGCCGAAGAAAACAGCAACAAGATGGTGCTGGCCAACGCCTATGACCGCATGGCCCGCATCTGCCATGAGAAAAAACTCTATCAGGAGTCCAACCGATGGCTGGAGCGCGAACTGGAAACCGGTGAAGCATTGGAATTGGTCAAGTCACAAATCAATGAGCTGATGGCGCTTAACTATGAGGCCATGGGCAATAAGGATGAGGCTCTGCGCTGCATGACCCGTGCCAAGGAACTGGCAGACTCGACCAATGCCAGTGACCGTGAGCACATGAAGCGCGAGCGCGACATGTCCTTCAGTATCATTGACCAGGAGCGCCAGTTGGAGTTCAACCGCCGGCAGTTGAAGAACCGCAGCATTATCATCGGCAGCCTCATTGCCCTGGTGATATTGTTGGGCTATATCCTGTGGATCAGCATCCGCAACCTGCGCCGTCGCAATGCCTTGTACAAGAATATCGTTCGTCAACAGATGGAATCCATCGAGCGAGAGAAGGAACTGAATAGCCGCATCAAGGAATTGGAGGCTACTCCTTCCTTACATGAGGAAATCAAACAACCTCCCATTGAGGACGAGGGCAATGATAGCGAGGTTAGCGACATCTCAACTCCATCTGAGAAATCACGGCGCATATATAATGAGGTTTGCCGCCTGATGGAGGAAGAGCGACTTTATACCGACTCCCAGCTCAATCGCGAGTCCCTTGCCCAGATGGTGGGCACCAACAAGTCCTATCTGACCAACATCATCAGCGAGTGTTCCGGCGGCATGAACTTGTCGCAATTCATCAACCAGTACAGGTTGCAGGAAGCCATTCGCACGCTATCAGATAAGCAACATATCGATTACCCCCTGAAACGACTTGCTGCCGACTTGGGTTTCGGCTCCATTTCAACATTCTATAAACTCTTCCAGGACAAGGTGGGCATGTCGCCCTCGGCTTATCGAAAGTCATTTATCGAAGTGGTTAAATAACGGGGTTTGGACGTTGTGAATCTTCTAAAAAACGTCCAAAAATCGTTCAAAAAAGGCAAAATTATTCCGAAAAAGGCAAATTGCTTTTTTCGGAATTCATTTATTTGTCGGGCTTTGTCGTTCCTGCTAACTTTGCTAGTGACAAAAACAGCACATCTCATGAGGATTAAACATTATTCACCAAATAAATGATTTTACAATGAAAAAAATTACGTTACTACTCAGCGTCTGCATGCCACTGTTGATGATGGCACAGACCACCAAGGTGATGATCGGTGGCAAGCCGTCGGTCTTCGACCAGCGTATTCAAGGTAGAGAAGTTGTGACTCCCGAGGCTAGCAGTGTGAAACTCGCTGGTGATGAGCAGAAGGCTCAGTGGGAGCAAAAAGTGCAGAAGCTCAACGAGCAGAAGCAGGACGGACGTTTCTTGAGTGCACAGCAGTTGTTGGCACATGCTAGAGCCTACCGTGCCGGCAAAATCAAGGAGCGCATGGACAGCACCATGGTGCGCGAGGGCAAGAAAGATCCCAACGGTACCCCGATGAGCAAACAGGCGTTTACCTATGACGAAGCAGGACGCCCATTGAGCTGCATCAACTATCTTCCTAATGCCGAGACGGGCGAGTGGACCTACTATGGCGAGTATGGCTACGAGTGGAACGACGATGGACACTGCATCGCTATTTGGGCTATCAACGACCCTAGCGAGGGCACATTCAAGTATGAGTACATCTATGGCAATGGTGGCTCGGCCTATACGGCCATGATTTATTACCAGTACGTCAACGAGGAGTGGATTCCGGCCCAGATGGCTGAGTACACACTCGATGAAGCAGGAAACACCATCGAGGAGGTTTACAGCGCCTGGGATGACAACACCAGTGACTGGGTCAAGGCACAACGTGCCACGGCAACCTATGAGGAGCACGGATGGATGACCAGCTATTTCCTTTATGATTGGGATGCCAGCAAGGGCGATTGGGTCGGCCGTAACGATGCTACTTCAAACATGAAGTGGGAATACACCGCTACGGGCGAGGATGCACTTCAGGAACGCTATGTCTGGGTAGATGGCGCATGGTTGGCAATCAGTCGCCTTGAGCAGACATTTGACGACAACAACCTGCTTACTCAAATGGAGTGGAAATACTGGAACTTTGAGCATCAGGACTGGCGCGGCGGTTATATCGCACAAAGCGGACTGGTGCAGAACAACACCAAGACGCTTTATTTCTATGACGAGCAGCGCCGCCTCGTGCGCCAGGAATCATACAACCGCACGGCCGAACAGGATTACACCACCTATTATACTTATGACGAAATTGCTTACACCGAGCTTGAGACGGGTGAGACCGAGGGTGTGCGTAGCTCCTATGCCAACATCGGTGCTGGCATTGAACTGTATCGCCGATACACTTCACGCCATAAACCTGTAGCTACAGCTCCGACCTACTATCTGGGTGAGCGCAAACTCACGGCCGGCACCGATATCATGATCAAGACCGAGGAGGAATACCGCTTCATTGACGACGACGGCACCTATCGTGGACTGGAGTCTTACTCGTTCACACCTAATGAGACCAACTTCCGTCAGGGGACTTCGAAAGAAGAGATTACCTATGACGAGAATGGAAACCAGAAAGGTGCACACCACTGGAGAGGCCGCCGCACTGGCGCTACTACCTGGGTATGGGACGATGCAGATGACTGGAACGTATACTATGCTGAGGGTTATGACGGATATGTGCTGGCTGGATATGACAGGTCCTATTATTCCGGCACTGTGAAGTATCTCAGTGACGGTTACGTCACCACCTATGACTTCACCATGCGCCCCGAGAACATGACCAAATGGATTACTGCCAACAACAGTGAAGAATTCAGGAAATACAAGTATCTTGAGACTTATAACTTCTACAACCAGAGCACTGTAGATGTCAACCTGTATGAATACACCAACTACTATTATTACAGCCAGACAGGTAAAATTGATGGCGGATGGAACGAGGATGGTACTCCCACCACGTTGGCCAGCAATGGCGGCGAGAGTCTGAAGGTGGTCCAGGCCGACAATGGCGAGTTCTATGTGGGTTGGACAACTACTTCGGCAACAGGCTATGACGCCAATGTGCAGTTGGTTGACGTCGAGGGCTACAGCCTGCTGGGCGACGAGGGTATGAAACTCAACACCCAGGCCAGTCCGTCAAGCATTTCCATGATGGGCATGGTTACCGATGCCAACAACAATCTCATTGTCAGCTATCCCGACCCACGCAACGAGATAAGCCGCTGGAATAGCAAGCCTTATGTTTACAAGGTGAACAACACGACAGGTT
The DNA here is from genome assembly GCA_902793405.1 of uncultured Bacteroidales bacterium. Lineage (GTDB taxonomy): Bacteria > Bacteroidota > Bacteroidia > Bacteroidales > Muribaculaceae > Sodaliphilus. The sequence continues at coordinate 8,386 of CADBDH010000023.1, forward strand.
TGCACGACTGGACTTTGGACGGCGTGAAGGTCCCCACCACTGTCGATGGCAATGTCATGCAGTATATCGTGAGGAACGGCGACAATAATTATGTCACCTTTAGCAATGCCAACGACTACTCGGCACACACTTACTATGTGAACCGCGTCAACAACGACGGTCAACTCGCCTGGGAGGAGTCCAAGGCTATGCCTGGCGCATTTGCCACCCTGCAGCCTAGCGGCGAGGGCCTACTCATGGTTTACAGTCAGGACAAGAAAGTCTATAGCTTGAAGGTTAACGCGGACCTTGAGTCTGACCAGGAGGCAACCGAGATCAGCGGCGATGTTGAGATTCAGGCGTTGCCCTACACCGGTAGCCTGTTTGACGCCCAGAGCGATGGCAACGGCGGCATGTTCATCGTCTTTGCCGACAACTCCTACAATGCCAAGTACTATATGCTGCACATTGATGCTACTGGTGCACCCACGCTGAACAAGCCCTATCTGATCAATCCTGAGGCCAGCATTGAGGGGCTTCGTTACTGCTATGATGCCGACAATCAGCAGGTGGCATTCTTCTATACCGTTGGCGACTGGAGCGGGCGCAACCTGGCGATGCAGGTAGTCAACATGGATGGCAATCCCGCTGGTGACGAGATGTCCATCAGTGAGATGAGCGGTGGTTACACCATCTCGGGCGTGAAGGCCGTCAATGGTGAGTATATCTTGGCCTATGTCAACTCAATCGACTGGTCAAACACCGAACAGTATGTGGCTCGCATCAACACGACCGAGGGTAAGGTCTATGGAAAAAAGGTGGGCGATAGTGCCACCAGCACCAGCACCGATGCCATCATCAACGATGATGCCGTCTACTACTTCTGGAGCTACTACATGCTGGACTATGAGACTTATGAGGCCGTCAGTGAGATTCAGGGAGTGCGCGTGCTCTTGGAGGACATTAAAGACGTGATCTTTGACAATTCTGCCGTAGTTGAAATCAACGCCGACCAGTTTCAAGGTGATGGAAATGCCTATGACGTGATGGGTCGCCGTGTCGATCCCGAGACCGCTCGCGGTATCATCATCATCAACGGCAAGAAGATCATCAAGTAATAATGCTAATGATTTCCTGTGTGGACAATCGCCGATGAGCGGTTGTCCACACATTTTAAATAATGATTATGGTTATGAGAACTGGCATCATTCCAATCATATCACGATGGTTGTTGATTCTGGCGGTGTCGGCTATTGGCGCTCTTGCTGCACGTGCCATCCCAGCCTATCCCGGCCCCATCAAGGTGACTCAGCCTGATGGCACTACGCTCACCATACGACTGCAGGGTGACGAGCATGGTTACATGGCATATACCGATGACGGTTTTCCTGTCGTGCAAAATGCTCAGACTGGTGCATACGAGTATGCCCGTCTCACTCCACAAGGCCTTGTGAGCAGCGGCATAGTAGCAACCCCAGCCGAAAGCCGCACAGCCCAAGTCGAGTCTTATTTGCGTCATGTCGACATCCCTGCTATAGAGCGCAGGGCGGCTCAGCTGCGGTCACGGCATCGGGATGCAGCCAATCCCTATCTGGTGAATGACTTCCCCACTGTGGGCACGCAACGTACGCTTGTGATTCTAGTGGAGTTCAGCGACACCAAATTTACCTCGGTCGACGACCCATACGCTTACTATCATAACATGCTCAATCAGGAGGGGTTTACCCATGTGAATGGTGCTCATGGCTCGGCTCGTGACTACTACCACGCTTGTTCAAATGGCCAGTTTGATCCACAATTCGACGTGGTAGGCCCCGTTCAGCTGTTACATCCACAAAGCTACTATGGTGGCGACAGCCAGCAAATGCTGGACACGATGGCCTATCAGATGGTCATTGATGCCTGCCTGATGCTTGACGAGGAGGTGGATTTCTCACAATATGACCTCAACGGCGACGGGATGGTCGATAACATCTACTTCTTCTATGCAGGGTTCGGGCAGGCCGACAGTGGACAGAGCTATGCCATCTGGCCGCATGCCGGGAAAATCAACGAGGATTGGCACCAGGAAATGCCCCAGCTCGACGGTGTCTATATCAACCGATATGCCGCCAGTAATGAGATCCGCTATGGAACCGGGCCGCTATTCAAGCCTGTAGGCATCGGTACGTTTGTGCATGAGTTTGCCCATGTTCTTGGTCTTGTTGACCACTATGACACAGGCTATGGTGGCGGCTTCCATCCCGGCATCTGGGATGTGATGGCGGCAGGGTCCTATAACGACAACCAGAATACGCCCCCTGCGTTCTCGGCATTTGAGCGAGCCGAACTGGGTTGGCTTGAATATACCGATATCACTCCCGCCACCCCTGGGCTCCTCAATGTCCATGAACTGCAGGCCAGCAACAGTGCCTTGCGTCTTGTTGTCCCCGATACCGAAGGGCGTGAGTTCTTTATCTTTGAGAACCGGCAGCAGAGGGGCTGGGACCGCACCCTGCCAGGTCATGGCATGCTGGTGTGGCACATCGATCGAGATTTGGAACTGTGGCACAACAACAAGGCTAATGCCGACGCTGCGCATCAGCGCATCGACATTGTTGAGGCTGACAAAGTCCAAACCAATAATTCTTATGGTGGAGACCCCTTCCCCGGGACGGGTCGTGTCACGACCTTTGATTTCATGAGTTGGGCTCGCGAGAATCTCTTCTCGTTTGACCTGGTTGAGGAGACCGACACCACAGTCAACTTCCTGCTGGCGAGAACCGACTATAAACCTGCTCAGCCTCAAATCGTAGTCGAGCAAGTACTGGGTACATCGCTCACGTTCACCTGGGGCGCGGTGGCCGATGCCAAGGAGTATCTTGTCACTGTCGAGCAGATAGAGGACGGCATGCCGGTGGCTGTCGATGGATTTGATCACAAGGCATATATCCAGCCCGAGGCGGTGCAAGTAACAGGCTTGTCGCCGATGACACTGTATCGCATCACGATAGTGAGCAGAATCGCATCCTATGAGAGCGAACCAGCCACCACCGATGCCACAACAACCGACATCCAGTTTGTTGAGACAGCCCCTGTAGCAACACCGGCTACCCAAATCAATGCAACGGGCTTCACTGCACACTGGCTGCCGCTAGATGGTGCCGAGGAATACATTTTGACAGTTTATAACAACGTCTATTCCGACATCATTGCCGAGGGTTACGGATTTGATACCAAGGCTGAGGGAATGCCTCAGGGCTGGAGCACCAGCTCGACACAGTACAGCTCTTTCATGTTCGGTGAGTCCAAGCCCTCACTGCAACTGAGTAAGCAAGACGACTACTTGTCGTTTGACTATGGTGACAATATGATTGTGTCACTCAGTTTCTGGCAACGTTCCCAGATGTCTAGCAACCAGCTTGTTATCGAGCAGCTAGCAGATGATGAATGGCAACCAGTACAGACAATGAGCATGTCTAGCCAGGGCGCACTCGTTACTGTGCCCATCGATAGCGTTGCACAGGTGCGCATCCGATTTGAGCGCAAGGGAAACTATGCTCTCATTGATGATGTTCAGGTCGGCTATATCACGCTTGACCAGAGTCCTGTCAATGGCTTTGTTGACCTGACGGCTGGCAACGGCACCTCACTTGAGATTAATGATTTGCCGTCTGCGGCTAGTTACCTCTATCGCGTGCGGGGAATCCAAGACGGACAGCTCTCGGCACTGAGCAATGCCGTGTTGGTCATGATGGAACAGGAAGCCCCTGGTGACGTCAACGGTGATCATGAGGTGAATATAGCTGATGCTAATGCGGTCATTGATATGATTCTCTCAGGAAAGACCAGCCATGAAGGTGACGTCAATCGTGATGGCGAGGTGAATATCGCTGATGTTAATGCGGTTATTGATATGATTCTTAATCAATAGGTTTTTAATCATTAGTTTCTGCCTAATTTTGCGGCGATGAAGAGTTTGACGTATCAACTTTCATCGCCGCAAAGTATAGGGGGATAACGATAATGCTTTATTTTCTGTGTTTTGGCTTTGGGTCGGGTAGCGCGTTGCAGGTGGCACGCACCAGGGCGGTGAGGTAGTCCTTGTCATGAACGTCGGGGATGAAGAAGTAGTTCTTGGCCTCTCATAGGGTTGACGCAATTCAATTGTCCTCAGCAGGGCACGTCCTGGCTCGGTCTCTTTGACAAAGAAGCTGTCGTCGCAGACGAGCCCGAACTGCTCTCACAAATCAAGAAGGAAGTCAACGACTTTGACGGGGTGCACGACGTGCCCGATATCACCGCCCACGACGATGCCGCCTTTATCGAGGAGCTGAAAGCCGAACTCCAGCCCCTCGTCCCCGACGACACGGTTTCCATCGTTATCGACCACAACTACAGCGAGTAGTAATGCTCGCTACGCTCGCAGTTTAGAGATTAGTGGTTAAAGTTTAGTGAGGCATCCGCATTCTGTTATTTGAACAAACGCTCAATCTGTCCGCTTTGTAGAGACGCAAAATTTTGCGTCTCCAGGGCAGTATATGGCTTGGTTGTCAGTTGTTTACAATCGGGGTGATGGTGAAGGAGCAGGTGCGGTCGATGGCGGGTAGACGGTATTGCTCCAACGGCCTTGCGCCCCAGCTGTCGATGCCGCCCACGCCGCAGTGGTCGCCGTCGAGGGAGAGCATAGTGTAGGCAGACTTGCTCAACTGCGAGGGATGGCGCTGGTGTTTCTCGTTGCCCTCGTCGAGCATGGAAATGTCGTAGTGCAAGGCGCTGGCATAGAATGGCTTGTCGGCGGTGACTTTGATGCCGATTCCTTGGCCATCGGTCTGGTTCCACCAGCGGATGTCGCCCTTGGTGCCCGTTTCCTGCGGGCGGATGTAGGGATAGAACTGCTCGTCGGCGGTTTGGCGGTAGATACCCAAGCGCTGGCTGTAACGGCGGTCGGCATAGTTCTCGACGGGGCCTCGACCATAGAAGTGGCTATTATCCATGGAGTAAGGCATTTCCATCACCATACCGAAACGCAGCATCTCGGGCATTTCGACGTAACTTTCATCAAAGGTGATGCCCTGAGTGATGCACATGCTCCCTCCGCTGTGGATCTCGTAAGTCAGTGTGAGTCTTGCGTGTGCCTCGGGCATGTCGTAATGTGCTACGATGGTCTTTTGTGCCTTGCTCGACGCCTTTTTGTCAACCTCCAATGAAGTCAGATTCATCACGGGATTACGCCATATCTGTAACTTTTGCTGTAGCCAGGCGCCCATGTCGTTGTCGGTCACCGCGCGCCAGAAGTTGGGGCGCAGTGTGCCGCCTTCGCCCAGCAGGTTCTTGCCGTTCACGATATATCTGGTCATGAAACCCGTTTTGCCATCGAAAGCGATTTCGACACCGTCGCAGGCGACTGTGAGCGGTCCCTTCTTGGCTTGCTTGATGCTGAATTTCGTCTTTTCATTAGGCAGATGGGTCGCTTGGGGCGTTACCTCGTTGACGGGAATTTGGACATAGGCAACCCGTTGGCCGGCCTCCATCAGCGGCTCGGCCTGCTTGAGCGAGAAGTCCACGTTGAGCATGACCTCGCTGCTTTGGTCGATAGTCGCAAGGGTGTTGGCAATGGGCAGATGCAGCATCTGGCGGCCCTGTGGGGCTACATCAAGATTCAGTTCCTCGCCGTTGAGCACCGACTCGCCATCGACGAGCAGTTGCCACCGCATCTTCACGTTGCTCAGGTCGCGGAAGAAGAACTCGTTCCTCACGGCGATGTCGCCTTGGCGCGCATTCACGTCCTCGGCCCATACGTTCTGGTAGTAATAGGCGGTCTCATAGGCGTGCGGATTCCATACGCGGTCGGGACTCACGAGGCCGTTGCAGTTGAAGTTGTTGTCGCTGGGGTCGTGGGTGTTGTAGTCGCCGCCATAGGAGAAATACTCCTTGCCGTCGGCGGTCTTGACGCGCAGGCCCTGGTCGACGAAGTCCCATACGAAGCCGCCCTGGAACTTGGGCAGACGGCGCACGATATCCCAATATTCCATCAAGCCGCCACCCGAGTTGCCCATCGTGTGGTTGTACTCGCACAAGATGAGCGGCTTGGTGCTCTCGGGCTTGCTGGCATAGCGTTCGCACCATTCGGGCGAGGCATACATCGGGCACATCAGGTCGGTGTTCTCGCCGCCCTCGGCGCGCTCCCAATGGATCGGGCGCGAGGGGTCAACCGAGCGTATCCAGTCACGGGCAGCAGTGAAGTTGGGGCCGTCGCAGGTCTCGTTGCCCAACGACCACACGATGACGCTGGGATGGTTGAACTGGACGCTCACGTTGTGCTGGTTGCGCTCCAGGATGGGCTTGGCAAACATGGGCTTGTAGGTCGGTGCCGTGTTGGGGTCATAGTGGAAACCGTGGCCCTCTTGGTTCGCCTCGGCAATGACATACAGGCCGTACTCGTCGCACAGGTCATACCACTGCGGGTCGTCAGGGTAATGGCAGGTACGCACGGCGTTGATGTTCATGCGCTTCATCTCCTTGATGTCGGCAATCATGCGCTCGCGCGACACGACGTAGCCACCGTCGGGATCCATTTCGTGGCGGTTGGCACCCTTGATGTAGATGGCCTTGCCGTTGACCAGCAGTTGGCCGTCCTTGATTTCTACACGGCGGAAGCCCACTTTGATGGTGGTGGTTTCGCCTTTCGCTTTTTTGTCGGTCGGGGTGAGTGTGGCGATGAGGCTATAGAGGTAGGGTGTCTCGGCTGTCCAAGGATGGGGGGCAGAAACTGTCCAGCGGTTTTCGCCAGCGGGCGTCATGGCCATTTCCTTGCCTTGGACGTCAATCAGGCGGTAACTCAATGTGCCTTTACCAGTGATAACAGGGGCTATCATGAGTGTGCCGTCTTTGTAATCCTCGGTCAAACCGGCAGTCACGCGCAGGTCATCGATATGGTTGTTCTTGTCGCGGCAATAAAGGTAACTCGACCGTGCTACACCCGACAAACGCCAAAAATCCTGGTCCTCGCTGTAGGTGCCGTCACACCAGCGCATCACCTGGAACGCAAGCAGGTTATCGCCATCCTTGAGGTAGGGCGTGATGTCAAACTCGGCCGCCGTCTTGCTGTCCTCGGTATAGCCCACGAACTGGCCGTTCACCCACAGATTGATGTTGCTGGTCACGCTCCCGAAGTGGGCGATGACCTGTTTGCCCTTCCAGTCGGCGGGCAGGGCGATGTGGCGGCGATAGGTGCCCACGTGGTTGTCCTGCACGGGTACGCGGGGCGGGTCGTTCTTCCAGTTGTCGCGCCACGGGAAGCCGATGTTGACATACACCGGGTCGCCGTAGCCGTTCAATTCCCACATCCCCGGCACGGGCATAGTGGCCCAAGCGCTGTCGTCGAGGTCGGTGCGCCAGAAATCGGTAGGCCGCTCGTTGAGGTTAGCCACCCAGTTGAACTTCCAGTCGCCATCTAGCGACAGATAACGGCTTGATTGTGTCGGGACGATGTCGTAGGCGGTAAACGACGTGTGCACCGGCAGACGGTTAATTTCGTTCACTTGCAGGTCCATCCAGGGCTCCCCGGCGGGTTGGGCGGTAGCGGTCATTGCCATCGCCACGCAAGCTATCGTAGTGAGAATTGACGGTTTCATTGTTAACTGTATTAAATAATCTTAGTGTCTTGGCGTGTGGCAAAAGAGCGCGGATGCCAAAACAAGAAAGTTGTATCTGTTGTTTAACCCGTTATTTGTTTAAGTTGTTTTAAAAACTTAGCGTCTTGGCGACTTAGCGTGAGGCCAACAGTTCGTTAGCGCGGGCAAGGTCCTCGGGCGTATCGATGCCGATGGTGGCCGTGGTGGTGATGCCCGCCTTGATGGTGTAGCCGTTTTCCAGCCAGCGCAACTGCTCGAGCGACTCGGCCAGCTCCAGCGGCGACTGCGGCAAGCGGGTGATTTCGGCAAGCACGTTGGCGCGGTAGGCATACATGCCCACATGGGTGTAATACTGTGCCAGTGTGGGCCACTGCTCACGTTCCTTGCCCCTGATGAACGGGATGACCGAGCGCGAGAAGTAGCGGGCACGCATCTGGTTGTCGAGCACCACCTTGGGGCTGTTAGGGTTCTCCAGCTCGCTATAGGGACGACTGGCGTCAAACGGGCGCACCAGTGTGGCGATGTCGGTCGTCTCGTCATCAAAGCAGGCCATGATGGCTTGCAACTGGTCGGGCTGGATAAACGGCTCGTCACCCTGGATGTTGATGATGACATCCTCGTGGCCGCCATTCTTCAGGTAGGCCTCCTGGCAACGGTCGGTGCCGCTGCGGTGCTCGGTGCTCGTCATTACCGCTTTGCCGCCAAAGGCCTCCACAGCCTGCATGATGCGGTCATCGTCGGTAGCGACCACCACATGGTCCAGCACCTTGCTCACCTGGGTATAAACCCGTTCTATCATCGTCTTGCCGCCCAGCATCGCTAGCGGCTTGCCCGGGAACCTCGTCGAGGCATACCTCGCCGGAATAATCCCAATAAATGTCAATTTCTGTTCCATCGTTTATTTAAAGACAACTCAAACAACATTGGCAACAATGATTCTGCCATTTTTATCTTAGTTGTATGAGTTGTTCTAGTTGTTTTCTATGTTTGATTTAGTGAAGTAAGTTATGGTTGTTGTTTTCTCCATTCTCAGTAGCCCCAGTTCTCGCCGATGAGGATGACGGTGTGGCGGTGGGCAGGGAAGCTGTTGCGGGTGAAGTGGACGTAGTTGCAGATGCACTGCGGGCTGTTGCAGTTGTGGCACACGCCGTCAAGTTTGCAGGGAGTGTTACAGCCCAGGCGTGCCGTGTTGATGGGTGCAGCCACGTTGCGTGCGCGTGCCAGGGCGGCCTCGACAGTGGAAGCCACCTTATTCATGCCGATCACGTGAATCACGTTGTGCGGGCCCCATGTGATGGCAGCGACGCGGTTGCCACGGCCATCGATATTGACGATGACGCCGTCCTGGGTGATGGCGTTGGCGCTGGTGAGGAAGTAGTCCACGTCCATCGCGTCAAGGTAGCACTGGCGTTTTTCCTCGTCGGTGACGGCCTTGTCACGGTCGATGACTTTGTAGTCGCCGCTGTCGATGAGTTGCTGTGTCAATCCCATCTCGCGGATGGTCTGTGAACCGCCCCAAGTAACGCTGCTGCCCTTGGGCATGAATGACTTGACGAGGTCGATGGCCTCGGCAGCGGTGGCGCAGTAGTGGGCGTTGAAATTGCGGCGCTCCAGGTTCTTGATGATGCGTCCTGCAAGCAATTCGTTATGGATTTCGATGGGTGTCATAGTGATGATTAGAGATTAGTGATGAGTGATTAGTGAATTCTTAGAACAGATTGATGAGTTTGAGGGACCCCCAGATGATGGCGGCGTAGCGCAACAGTTTGCCGATGGTCATGGTCAGCAGCACAATCCACACGTTGGAGCGCACGTAGCCCAGAGCGACACTGATGGCGGTTCCCAGCATGGGTACAAAAGCAAAGAAACCCATCCAAGCGCCACGGTTGTGCATGAAGTGCAGGGCGCGGTTGAGTTTTTCCTCGCTCACACGGGCATATTTCTCAATCCACTCGATTTTGCCCAGGTGGCCGATGTAGTAGCACGTCATGCCACCGCTCACATTGCCCGCCAGCGCAACAAAAAGGCTAGTGACAGGGTTCATGTGAAGTGGCCCCACACAAGCGATGACGAGCGCTTCGCTGCTGAAGGGGACTATGCTGCCCGCCAGAAAGGACCCCAGGAACAGTCCCAGGTAACCCCATTGAGTAAAGAAATGGATGAGTGTATCAAGCATATTTAGGTGTTAGGTTTCAGGCATCAGGTCTTAGGCTTTTCGGGAATATGTTAGAGCCAAGAATCTAATGCCTAAAGCCTCATTTGAAAATCTGTTGTACAAATATTACCAGGTAGTCGCGCCAGTTGGCCCACTCGTGGCCTGCACCGCTCTCGTGATAGGTGTAGTGCAGTCGGTTCTTGTCGAGCATTCTCCTGAACTCGGCATTGTCCTTGTAGAGGAAATCATCCTTGCCGATGCCCAACCAGTACAGACGGGGACGCTGTTTAAACTGGGCAATCAGCTTGCCCTCCAGGTCGTCATAGATTTTGCACTTGCCCTGGTCCATGCGGGAGATGGCGGGCGAGAACAGGCCAACGTAGTTGAAGTCATCAGGTTGGTTGGCGCTGATGTATAGCGAGTGGTAGCCGCCCATCGACAGGCCGGCGATAGCACGGTAACGCTTGGCGGCACGGGTGCGGTAGTTCTTGTCCACCCAGTTCATGATGTCATTAAATGACTGCTCAAACGTGCCCTCCATCCACTGTTTGTGGGCAAAAGTGGGCTGTTCATTGTTGTTGGGGCCCATGCCGGGAGCAGAGGGAGTGTCGGTATGTCCGTTGGGCATCACCACAATCATCGGTTCGGCTTTGCCGCTGGCAATGAGGTTGTCCAGCACTTGGGCGGCATGGCCCTGCTCGAGCCACACGGTCTCGTCGCCGCCGGTTCCATGCAACAGATACAGTACCGGGTAGCGCTGGCGGCTCAGCTCATAACCGGGCGGCAGGTAAAGCATCATGCGGCGGGTGGCGTTTAGGGTAGGGGAGTCGTACCATACTGCCCTGACCTCGCCATGGGGAACATCATGCACCGCCATGGGACAATCGCCCTGCGGGTCAAGCACAAAGGTGTTCATTACGGTCTTGACATCGCGCAGTACCTGGGCATTCTCGGGGTCGAGCATTTTAGTGCCATCGACGATAAAGTAATACATGTACAGGTCAGGCTCAAGATCACGCAAGGTGATGCTCCATGTTTCGTTGCCCGTGTGTTTCATCAGCGTGTCAACACGGGAGTCAATAATCAGGCGCACGGTATCGGCTTTGGCCGCTTTGATTTTAAAAGTAACAGCACCGTTCTTGGCAATTTCGGGGCTGTTCACTGTCGGGGCGAAATAGCCCTGACTGCTCATCGTGAACGCCATCAAAACAAACAGAAAGAAAAAATATCGTCTCATATTTTTTGGTTAGTAAAGTTTGTGCAAATATATAGAAAATCCACCCACAACCCAAAAGATTGCGGGTCAATTCACATTATATAACATGTTTTACAGGCGTTCTTTGACGCGCTCCCAGGCGTGGCTGCCAAACAGGAAGCACTCATGCATCGTGCCCATCATCACCCTAAAGCGGCTCATGGGCACGGTGAAACTCAGCTCGTCCTTGCCTACCCAGGGCCGTACCGACGGGTCAAACAACCCGAGGAAGCAGCGGTGTCCGTGACGGGCGTTCTCGACCATGGTCATCGACACCACCGTGCTGCATCCCGACCCGAACCGTGCCACCACGGCATCGGGCTCGTTGGAATCATAGAAAGCCCAACCGCACAACCCCGACAGCATATCGGGCGTGGCATAGAACATCACCCCCTCAAAGCCATCGAATGAAGCCGCTTGGTCTATCCTCACAAAATTCAGATAACGCTTTTCGGCACGGGGCATCTTCAGACTCTTGACGTAGTCGGCGACCATCTCGGGCGTGCGTTTATACTTCTCGGTGAGTGAAACGAAATTGGGTACCCGCTCGGGCATATCGCTGAATCCCGTATAGAGTTTGCCGCCTCCGCAGCCGATAACTTCGGCACTCAGGCTCACAGGAGTTCCCTCACGCGCCGCTTGCAGCCCCTTGAAGAAGCACCCACCAATCTTCGCCGTTTCGGCCACAAGTGTATCACTGTACCCAAACAACAACGGCAACTGAGCATTCTTCCCGAACGCCTCCCGATAACTCACAATAAACTCCTTCAATTCCATACAATTATTTGTTAATATTTTTGTCTGGTTGTCATAAAATATCATTTTGCCAAAGCGCTTTCAGAAACTGATCAACAGGCCAAATCTCTACATCATTCATCTTGCGATATGCTACGTCAAGTGAAATGATAATCGTTCTTGCATTGGGATGTTCTTCTTTAAAAGCTTTAAGGCCTTTAATGTGTTTGGGCTGTATTTCTTGAGATGACTTGATTTCTATGGCCACTTCTGCATCACCATAAATCAAGTCCACTTCAAAGCCCGATGTAGTTCGCCAATAAGATAGTTTCTTGCGACGGTGGGTGTATGAGATGTATGCAATAATTTCTTGTATGATGAGATGCTCAAAAGCATGTCCAAAATCGGCAGATCCCGGTTCCATCTTTTGGCGGTTGCATAAATAATTGACAATCCCGACATCGAAAAAGTAGAATTTGGGAGCTTTAATCAACCTTCGCTTTTGAACTTTTGTGAATGCAGGCAACATATAGCCAATCAATGTTTCCTGCAGAATCTCGAAATAGGCTTTTACGGTATTTGCACTGACTCCACAGTCTGTTGCGACATTGTTATAGTTGACCATCTCTCCGTTGGTCAGTGCTGCAACTTCAAGAAAACGGATAAATGTGTTCAGATTCCTTGATAAAGCTTCGGCCTCTATTTCCTGTTGCAGATAATTACCGATATATCCTTCCAATCGGTTCCATGGGTTGGCAGTGAGATAGTGTCTGGGTAGCATACCATGGTTAACGGCTTTAATTAAGTCAAAATCAGGGATTTCCTGACTGACAAGAGGAAAGAGTTGCCGTTTAACGGCACGGCCACCTAACATGTTGGCTCCTAATTGCTTGAGTTTTCTGGCACTCGATCCACACAACAGAAATCGTATGTCGCGGTTAACAATTAACCAATGCACTGCGTCTAGTAATTTGGGTAACATTTGTACCTCATCGATAATCACTAATTGATTATGGTCCAGATGATCCAGTTCCTGAATGAGGAGTTCGGGCTTACGTTGAAGTCTGCTATATACGTCTGGAAGCAGGAGATCATAATAGTGAGCTTCAGGATAAATCGTCTTGAGTAGAGTGCTTTTTCCTGTTTGGCGTGCACCCCACAGGAAAACACTGTCATCCTGTAATTCGGGAATGGATAAGAATCTGCTAAGTATCATATTTACTGTTATTTAAACCGTTTTTTTGTCGCTCTGATGCGTGGATAGAAATTCTGATAATCCGCAATACTGTTGCGGTTTATCATGATATTCTGCAGTAATGTTGCGGATTGTCATTGCGCAAAATTAGAAAAATCTAACCAAGTATGCAACTTTTCTCAAATTTTTTTCAACGATGAGTGATGTGTGGTTATACGAATTGCACGGAGCCGTTTTGGCCCCGTGCAATCGGTTTATTTGCGGATATTCTGTTGTCAGTTTAGATCCAGCCCATCGAGTGGTAGAGGAAGGCGATGAGGTAGCCGGCAACACAGGCGACCACGGTGTGGACCATACCGGGCATCATGAATGAGTGGTTCAAGAGGTACTTGCCGATGACGGTCGTGCCCGTGCGGTCGAAGTTCACGGTGGCGATATCCGACGGATAGTTGGGGATAAAGAAGTAGCCATAGACCGATGGCAACACGCCCAGCAGAATCCAGCCGTCGATGCCTAGTTTGTAGGCCAGCGGCAACATGGCAACGACTACGGCGCCCTGTGAGTTGACGAGGACCGAAACGAGGAAGAACGCAAAGGCAATCGACCACGGATATTGCTCAACCAGGCCGGCCAGCATGTTTTGGATTTCGCCCAGATAGTTGGCGAAGTAGGTGTCGGCGAGCCATGCAATACCGTAGATGGCGACTACTGCGACCATACCGCTCTGCCAAACGGGACCGGCGATGGCCTTCTTGGGTTTTGCCTTGCAGAAGATAATCATCAGCGCGGCAGCGGTAATCATCACAATCTGGATGACGAGGTTCATCTTTAGCGGGGTGGGGTGCGTCTTGGTCAAACCTTCAACGGCAATGCCCAACTTAGCGAGCTGGTCGGCGGTGATGGTCACACGCGAACCGATGAGCTCTACCGTGGCGTCACCGTCAATGGCCTTGATGGTATCATAGGCCGGCAGCAGATCCTGGAAGATAGCGAAGAACACGATGACCAGCAGTGCTCCGAAGAAGATATAGACAGCACGCTTGCTCTCGGGAGCAATCTTCTTGTCGAGGGTAGTTGCGCTGCTGCCGTAGATGTACTCGCGCTGCGCGGGATCGGCGATTTTCTTCTGGAACTCGGGATCCTTGTCCAGGTCCTTACCGCGCTTGTAAGAGGCGATAGATGCTATGAGGATACCCAGCAGACAGGCGGGAATGGTTACCATGAGCACCTGCGGGATGGAGATGGTATAGCCGTTGGCACCGCTGATGGTGATAAAGGCAACCACCGCTGCTGCAATGGGCGAGCAGGTGATACCGATCTGTGAAGCGATACTGGCGATACCGCAGGGACGCTCGGGGCGGATGCCCTTCTTGATGGCGATGTCGCAGATGATGGGCATCAACGTGTAAACCACGTGACCCGTGCCGACGAGCACCGTCAGGAAGAACGTGCACAGGGGGGCCAGGAAGGTGATGCGGTCAGGGTGCTTGCGCAGCATCTTCTCGGCCAGCTGGATGAGCCAGTCCATACCGCCCGAGGCCTGCATGATGCCGGCGCAGGTGACGGCTGCAATGATAATGTAAATCACATCGGTGGGAGGCGTACCGGGTTTCATGCCGAAGCCAAACACGAGGATGGCCAGGCCAATGCCCGAAATCGCTCCCAACGCCAGACTGCCGTATCGGGAGCCCAGCCACAAAGCTCCTAGCACAATGAGGAGCTGAATAATCATGAGTAGTGACATGTTATTTTAGTTTTTAGTTGATAGTTCTTAGTTGATGTACACATCCATTCATTTAGTACCTGATGGAAACTTGCACGAAGACGGTGCTGTAGTCGGGATCAGCAAGGGCACGGTCGTGGGTGAAGCAGTACTCGGTCTGCACCTCCAGGTATTTGCAGAAGCGGTAGTTCAGACCCACTTCATAGTTGGTCTTGGCTGCCACGCTCGATGCGGTGGGACGGTACAGGTCATAGCGTGCCTTGGCCATCAGTTTGCTGGGTATTACCGGCACAACAGCGAGGGCATAGATACCGTCACTCTTGTTGTTATCAACGGCATTACCATTCTTGTCGGTGTAGGTCTTGATGGTGGTGTCGTTGGCATCGGCGCTCTTCTGGTAGGTGGTGGCAAAGCCCAGACCCGTCGAGTGGATGTACTCGGTGCGCAGCTGCAGGTCACCCTTTTTGTACTCGGCACTCAAGGCATAGCGGTGCTGGCGCAGGCTCACGGTCAGGCCGCCGGCCTTGCGGGCATAAGAGCCCTCCCAGCCGAAGGCGCCAAGGCGCATACCCTCGATGGGCATGACCCATGCGCCGCCAATGATGTCCTTCCTTTCGTCAACGTCTTTGACATTGATGCCCTGGCCGTTGAACACGCCCACCTGGTAGTGCAGCAGGTTGCGGCCGCTGCTGTTCTTGAGGAAATCACCCTGGAACTGCAGACCGATGTCGCGTCCGTTGCTGGCATGCATGCCCGTGCGGTCGCTGAAGCCCGCCAACTTGCTCACGGGCTGCGAATAGCTCATGAAGCCCTGGTCGATGGGGTTCATCGGGTTCTCGTAGGTGAACGGGCGCTTGAACTGGCCCAACTTCACGCGGAAAAAGTCGAATTTTTGCCATTCCATGAAGTAGTCTACAAGCCTGGGGCTGCTGCCCATCGTCGAGGTGTTGCCGTTGATCTGGCCCTGGATCTTGTAGTAGAAATCGTTGAGGATACGGCCCTCGATCGATGCCCTGACAAGCCTCAGGTCAAACGAGTTGCTGTTGTTGCCATCCTGGAACGTGGCCTGATAGGACGCCATGGCAAAGCCGCTGAACTTGGGCTTTGTGAAAATCGCATTATTGCCGTCGCTCTGTGCCATCATCGGGAGCAGCAGCATCGACCCCAGCAGGGTCATGAGTAGTCGTTTAATCATACGTTTGTTGTTTTGGAGGTTAATTATATTTTATATTTTTTCGCAAATATAAACATAATTCTTGAACTATAAGCAAATTGAGTAGAAGAAACTGCTTTTTTTATTGGATGAGCCATTGGTGACGGTAATAACAAGGTGGGTGGTGTGTGTTCAGGAGAAGGCGATGGTTGTGGCATGGAATTGTTTTTTTTTACGGTTTGGATAAGATTTTAATCATTTTATTTGTTGGTTGATATGATATAGAGTATATTTGCCGAACTCTATTTAATCATCATTAACTAATAACTTACGTATTATGAAAAGAATCCTCTTATTGTTTTTTGCTGCTTTCTTGTCGATGGCTGTGAGCATGCAAGCGTCACAGCACATGCAGTTGCCCAAGACCGACATGGGTAAGATCCGTCATGCTATCACAGCACCGCGGGCCCAATTCTCTCCCTCGGTGAGTTCAACGCCCAAGCTTGGCGATGCCGTAGTGACGCCTCCCGAGGACCTCGAGACCCGCAATTACCATTTGAACGCCTACATCTTTGACGGCTCGAGTTGGGAAGTTGTTGACCGCACGTTGCAGATTGGTTTTGATGGCAATGACGTCTATCTGCAGGGTTTCAGCGTCTATCTGCCCGAGGCCTGGATTAAGGGTACGCTGACCGACGATGGCACCCAAGTCATCTTCCCGATGCAGTACTATGGTAGCCTGTATGGCAATGACATCTACTTCTATCCGGTTTCGCCCGTAGATGGTGAGTATGTCCTCATCGATGCCGTTTTCAACTATAATGAGCGTGCCGACGTCTTTGTGCTGGACCAGAATCAGGTGTGCTACATTATCGAGAATGCCTATTCCGACCATCTGGGCTGGTACTATCAGTATGACAGCGAGATGAACATCACTCCCGACGTGGGTACCGTCATCGTTCCCGAGGGTCTGGAGACTCAGCCTTACATGCTGACGGGTGTTTACATGGGCTATTATACCGACACTGACACGTGGTTTGAGGGCGATCCTCTGATGGGCAGTGCCCAGGTTGGCTTTGACGGTGACGACATCTACATCCAGGGACTTTGCTCCTATCTGCCTAAAGCATGGGTGAAGGGTCACCGCGAGGGCGACAGCTATGTGCTGGACAATGGCCAGTACTTCGGCCCGTTCGTGTTTGTTGACGAGGTCTATCCGCTCTACTTCATGGGCTGCGCCCCCGAGAGCGAGGACGTTGCACAGCTGAAGCTGACACCCGATCCCGAGACCGGTGCTCTTGTCGCCGACCAGTGGTATGCCATCAGTGCCACCGATATGGTTGTCGAGTGGTATGACCTGCTGGGCAATGTGGCTCTGACCCCGATGGTTGACGAGCCCGCCGTTCCCGCAACTCCTGCAGTGCTGTATTTTGAGTACTATGATGATGAGGATATGGGCTTTGTCGTGCTCGACATCCCCGTTACCGATGCCGACGGCAAACCCTTGATGACCGATCTGCTGGGCTATCAGCTCTTCTGCGACTATGGCGAGGGTCCCGACCCTTACATCTTCTGGGCCGACATCTATGGCTTTGAGGATGACCAGACGGTTATTCCTTATTCCTTCAACGACGATATGAACATCCTGATGGGCGGTCAGCTGGTAGTGGTTTACTTTATCGGCCAAGACATCCAGCGCATTGGTGTACAGAGCGTTTATGAGGGTGGTGGCGAGACCAATCTCTCAGAGATTGGCTGGTATGACCTTACCGCGACATCTGTCACCTCGATTGCTGCCGACGACAACCGCACGGTTGAGTACTACGACCTGATGGGTCGCCGTGTCGATGCCGGCAAGTTGACTCGCGGCATCTACGTGACCAGCGATGGCCGCAAGATTCTTGTCAAATAAGCCGATTTGACACTATTTGCTACAGCATCCCTCATCGCTTCAATGGCGATGGGGGATGTCTTTATGATGCCTGCATGTGGCGGACCTCGGGCTGCGATGAAGAATAGAAAAACGTGGGAAATGTTGTGGCAGTTGGGGATATTGCCTAAATTTGCGGTAAAAACAGGAACTAAAGACAATTAAGATTATGATATCCCGACAAATGTTGAGAATAATGACCGCCATGTTGCTCTTGTTGGCGACGGCCATCCCTGTCAGCGCCCAATACGGCAGCCGTGGTGACAGGCGCTACCATGACCGTTTTGAGCGCACCAACTCCTATGGCGATGTGGTAGAGATTCGCCTGAGCGAGCCCGGCACGCTGGAGTCCAAGATGCCCCCCGATATGGAGAATCGCGTACGCCTGTTGCACATCGAGGGTCCCATGAACAACGATGACTTCAAGTATGTCAAGAAGTTGTGTGACCGTTCCCGCTGTGTTGACGGTCGTGACAAGTCGGTAGACAATTATATTGACCTGGAGCTGGAGCGTGCCCGCATCATCAGCGCCGGCACCCGGGGGCTGCTTGGCAGCAGTGGCCAGCGCGACGTGCTCGACAATGCTTTGGCCTATTCGAGTCACTTGCGCACCATCGTCCTGCCCGAGCGATTAAAACGCATCGGCAACAATGCCTTGACGGGTTGCAGCCAGCTCGAAGAGGTGATTATGCCTAACGGAGTGCGGTCGTTTGGCAGCAGTGCTTTTTCGGGGTGCTACCATCTGGAGTATATCACCCTGCCCGAGGGATTGGAGAGCATTGGTGACGAGTGTTTCTACGGCTGTGAGCGACTGCGCAACATCACCATCCCCCGCAGTGTAATGGAGATTGGGAAAAAGGCATTCAAGGGCACTGGCTTGCAGCGTGTGGCGTTGCCCTATGGGCTGCAGTCGCTGGGCGCTGCGGCCTTTGAGGATACCCCGTTGACCGAATTGGCACTTCCTGCCTCGACCCAAATTACCGATAATTACCTGGGTTATATGCCCAAACTACAGGAAATAACCGTCGAGAACGGCAGCCGTTACTATACCTATGAGGACGGTGTGCTCTATGACAACACGGGCCGCGTGTTGTTGCTGTACCCCGCGGGCCGCGTTGGTGCCTGTGTGGTGCCCGACGGCGTGGAATGCATCGGTGCCAATGCCTTTACGGGTTCACTGGTAGAGAATATCGACTTGCCTGGGAGTGTGACGGCCATCGGTGAGTCGGCCTTTGAGAAATGCTCGCACCTGCAGCGCGTCGACTTGTCCGGCGTCAACACGCTGGGTAAGGCTGCCTTCAAGTATTGCAGTAGCCTGGCTGCCTTTGCCCTGAGCCGCGACATTGAGGTTATTCCTCAGGAATGTTTTGAGGAGTGCAAGCAGTTGACTAAGGTCAACCTGCCGTCATCGGTGACCACTATCGCAATGAGGGCGTTCAAGAACTGCCCGAATATCGCTTCGGTGGAATTTCCTATCGTGTTGACCGAGATTGGCAAGGAAGCCTTCGAGGGCAACAAGGCGCTGACGGCCATCGACCTGCCGTCGGCACTGAAGTCCATCGGCGAACGTGCCTTCAAGAACTGCCGCGCATTGACCCAAGTCTCTCTGCCCGATGCCTGCACGACGGTGGATAAAGAAGCCTTTCGTGAGTGCACGGCCTTGACTGCCATCGATTTGGGACAGGGTGTCAAGAGCCTGGGCGACAATGCCTTGCGAGAGACTGCCATCACCACCTTGGTTCTGCCCGAGGGCATTACCCACGTGGGCAAGAAAGTGGCCGAGAAGTGCAAGCAGCTGAATCGCATCGAGTGTCGCGCAATCCTGCCGCCTACCCTCGACAAGGAGAGCAATGGCAAGATCGACCTGTATGTTCCAGCCACGTCGGTCAAGGCCTATCGCAGTGCCAAGAATTGGAAAAACTTCAAGAATATCCTCCCGCTGGAGTAACTGATGGCTATGCAATCGCCTTTTACTACAGCTCTATTGAGGTGGTTCGCGCAGTATGGGCGCGAGCTGCCGTGGCGTGGCATCGGTGACCCCTATGGCATCTGGGTGAGTGAAATCATCCTGCAGCAGACGCGCATCGAGCAGGGCCGTGACTACTGGTTGCATTTTATGGAGCGTTTTCCCACCGTCGAGGCCCTGGCCGCCGCCAGCGAGGACGAGGTGTTGCGCCAGTGGCAGGGATTGGGCTACTACAGCCGTGCCCGCAACCTGCATGCCGCAGCACGGCAGATTGTCGAGCAAGGCGGTTTCCCGCAAACGCTCGAGGGACTGCGGGCGCTCAAGGGGGTGGGGGACTACACTGCAGCCGCCGTCGGCTCGATGGCTTTTGGCCTGCCCGCAGCCGCCGTTGACGGTAACGTCTATCGCGTGCTTGCCCGTCACTATGGCATCGATGTCCCCATCAACTCCACCCATGGCAAGCACACGTTCCAGGCCTTGGCCCAGGAACTGTTGCCCGAGGATGAGCCCTCGGCCTTTAATCAGGCGATGATGGACTTTGGCGCCACGTGGTGCACGCCGCGCTCTCCCCGTTGCGTCGATTGCCCGTTGGCCCAGACGTGTGAGGCCTATCGGACGGGCCGCGTCAACCAATTGCCTGTCAAGGAAAAGAAACTCAAGATTCAGGAGCGTCATTTCTCCTATATCTACATCCGCTACAAGAGCCAGGTCGCCATGCGACGCCGCCCCGCGGGCGACATCTGGCAAGGGCTGTGGGAGCCGCTGTTCATCGAGGACGCTCCGTTGCCCGATCTGGCTTGCCCGCTCACCATGTTGGCCCGAGGGGTGAAACATGTGCTCACCCACCGCATCCTGCTGGCCGATTTCTATCTTGCTGAGCCCTCGAGCCGCCCCGATTTACCAATTGATTACCAATGGATTGACGAGCACAATCTGGCCGACTATGCCGTGCCCCGGCTGGTCGAGAAACTGATGGAACTGCTCCAGGCATAAAAAAACGGGCGCGGCCATCGATTATGGATGCCGCGCCCGCGTGTTGTGATTCTGTTCTTAACACCTAGTCGTCGATGTGAGTCGGTGTAGGATTGATGTCATAGACGTAAATCCTGATGTCTACACTCTGCTTGATGCGTGTGCCTTGTTTGACAACGCGCACCAGGGTGAACAAGCCCGTCAAGTGGTCGGGCAAGCCGGTATACATCTCGCGATAGGCGGTATATTCCGCGTCACATGCAGCAATGACAGCCTCGTCGGCGCCTTGAGCGTTGGGCGTGGGATAAACTTTGCGGATGGCCTCATTCAGGCGATTGACAGGATTCTGATATCGGGTGGTGGTGTTGGTTGAGCCGTTGACAAGAAAAACCTCTCCAACGTTCACATAGTAGTCGACGACGGTCCCCTTGGGCTCGTCGTTGTCACTGCCGCATGACGTCAGCACGAATGCAACGCCCACCAGCAACACCGCCAGTTGAAGCATCAACCAGGGTTTGAATGATTTTCTCATGTATGTGCCGGGCATGATTGCCGTTTATTCCTGTTTGTTTGTAATTGCTTGGTCAATTGCCCTGGTCACATCTTCGATGGTGGGAACGGGGGGCTGATTGTTAACGATCTTGCCGAGCATGGTATTCACCTCCATCTTCTGCTCAGGGGCAAAGTTCGGCTGGTCGACTTGCAGAACGAGGTCGACGAGCGTGGTCACGTCGGCGATGTTGAGCACGCCGTCATTGTTGGCGTCAAGGTTGGTGGCCATGATGGTCGTGGACAGTTGGCCGCCCAGCAACTTATCAATGCACTTGTAGACGATGTCAGAGGTCTCGGTAGCATTGGCCCCGATGCCCATCACCGTCACACAAAACAATAGTGTAAAGAATTTCTTCATAATTTTCTATTTTATTGGTTAGTATATGTTTCTTGTCGCAAAGGTAGTGCAAGGAATTGGATTTTGCAACACCGAGCGGTTAAAATATTATTAAAAGCCGATGCTTTTTATGGCCCTTTTTCACGTTCTTGAGGTTTTGGGGGCTTTTACATGCTCTTTTCAAAAATGTGCCGTCCAAGTTGCACCCTTTTCACAAAAAGTATTTAACTTTGCAAGTTAAACAAATTGTAACGATAATAAGGATATGGCAAAGACAAGAAAGAAAGCGGTTACCGACTATGGCTTTGTGCGTGTGGCAGCGGTTGTGCCCCAGGTAAATGTCGCCGATGTTGACGGCAATGTGGCCCACATCATCGAGAGCGTTGACAAGGCCGTCAAGGCCGGTGCCCACATCGTGGCGTTGCCCGAGCTGTGTGTGACGGGATACACCTGTGCCGACCTGTTCGGCAACGAGTTGTTGCTGGATGCCGCCGAGCAGGCACTCGTTACCTTGTGCGACCGCTACAAGGGCACTCCCGCGATGATTATTGTGGGCGCTCCGTTGCGCTGCAGCGGACACCTGTTCAACTGCGCCGTGGTGCTCAACCAGGGCGAGATGTGGGTAGTGCCCAAGACCTATATCCCCAATTATAAAGAGTTTTACGAGAAACGCTGGTTTACCACAAGCAACATCACTGCCATCGCCGGCAAGAGCAGCATTGTGGTGGGCGGCGAGGAAGTGCCTTTCGGCACCCATCAGATTTTTGAGGCGGGCCGTGCCCGCGTGGCTGTGGAGATCTGCGAGGACCTGTGGGTTCCCGCTCCGCCCAGCAGTATCGCCGCCATCAATGGCGCCAATGTGATTGTGAACCTGTCGGCGAGCAACGAGCTCATCGGCAAGCACACCTACCTGATGGACCTCATCAAGCACCAGAGCGCCCATTGCATCGCTGCCTATGTGTATGCCTCCTGCGGCTTCGGCGAATCGACGACCGATCTCGTCTTTGGCGGCAACGCCGTAATTGCCGAGAATGGCAAGATGCTGGCCGAGGGTGAGCGTTTCACCACCAAGCCCCAGATGTCCATCGCCGACATCGATGTGGCTGCCCTCGAGAACGAGCGCCGCATCAACGGCAGTTTTGCCGACAGCATGGTACAGTTCGGGACGCCCTTTGAGCATATCCCGATGATAGTGGCAGGCCCGCTCGACTATGAGAAGGAAGAGCTGATGCGCCCTGTGCGCCGTCTGCCGTTCGTCCCCGCCGACGATGACCGCCTGAATGCCCGCTGCGAGGAAATCATTGCCATCCAGACCGAGGGTCTGATGCGACGTCTGCAGTTCACTGGCATCCCCACCATCGTTGTGGGCGTGTCGGGCGGACTGGACTCGACGCTGGCGCTGCTGGTGGCCGTGAGGGCCTATGACCGCATGGGCCGCGACCGCAAGGACATCCATGCCATCACGATGCCGGGTTTCGGCACGACCGACCGCACTTACACCAACGCGTGTGCCATGGTCAAGTCGCTGGGCGTCACGTTGCATGAGATCAGCATCGCCGCTGCCGTGACCCAGCACTTCAAGGACATCGGCCACGACGCCAAGAACCATGACGTGACCTACGAGAACAGCCAGGCCCGCGAACGCACCCAGATACTGATGGACTTCTCCAACAAGGTGAACGGCCTCGTGCTGGGCACGGGCGACCTGTCGGAGTTGGCCCTGGGCTGGGCTACCTACAACGGTGACCACATGTCGATGTACAACGTCAACGTGAGCATCCCCAAGACGCTGGTGCGCCACCTGGTGCGCTGGTTTGCCGGTTCGCTCAATGACGGCACCAAGAAGGGCAAGACGATCCATGACACCCTGCTGGACGTGCTCGACACACCCATCAGCCCCGAGCTCACGCCTGCTGCCAAGGACGGCACTATCCTGCAGGTGACCGAAGACATTGTGGGCCCCTATGAACTGCACGACTTCTTCCTGTTCAACATGCTGCGCTACGGATTCACGCCGGTCAAACTCTACCTGCTGGCGCGCAAGGCCTTCAAGGGCGAGTATGATGCCGCAACGATCAAAAAGTGGTTGAGGACCTTCTGCCGCCGCTTCTTTGCCCAGCAGTTCAAGCGCTCCTGTCTGCCCGACGGACCCAAGGTGGGTAGCGTGTCGTTGTCGCCACGTGGCGACTGGCGCATGCCCAGCGACGCGTCTTCGCGCTTGTGGCTCGCGCAGTGTGACGAACTGCCGGAATAAACTTTTTTAACGATAATACCGTGTGATGTGGCACTGGATTTGCAATAAACAGGCAAACCGATGACATGAGCATTTCGAGAGGGACATATAACGTGCTGCGCAGTGTGGTGGTGACCGCGCTGGTAGCCGTCGTTGCCCTGTTTGCCCTGGCTTATCTGCTGCTGTTGCTGCCTCCTGTGCAGGAACGGCTGTGCCGCGAGGGAGAGAAGGCCTTGAGCGAGTACCTCAATACCACAGTCGATATCGGCTCGGTAAACATCACGCCATTTAATCAGCTGGAACTCAACAACGTGCTTGTCAATGACCAGCAGGGCGACTCGCTCTTGACGATTGGCAAGTTGGGCGCCGGAATCAGTCTCAGGGACCTGATAGCCGACCACCGCATTGTGGTGACCTATGGCGAGATCATCGGGCTGAATGGCCAGGTGATACGTCCCGACAAGGACAGTCCCACCAACATGCAGTTCATCATCGACGCGTTCAAGCCCAAGGACGACAAGCCTCCCAAGCCGTTTGACGTGCAGGTCAAGACGGTGGTGGTGCGGCAGTCCCAGTTGACTTATGATGTGCTGGACCAGCCTCGCAAGCCGGGACGTTTCGACCCCAATCATTTGGCGGTGAGCAACCTGCGGGCCGATTTGTCCCTGCCTCAACTCCGTAACAATGACTTTGACGTGCGTGTGAAGCGCCTCTCGTTTGACGAGGGCTGCGGCCTGTCACTCAAGCGCCTCTCTACCGACGTCCATATCACCGACAATGCCCTTGACGTCAAGGATATCAAGATACAGCTGCCCAATAGCGACATCCAGCTGGATGATGTGCACCTGGAATACAGTTCGCTCAAGAATCTGGGCAGCGAGTTGGCACAGATGCCCTTGAGTGTGAGCACTCCGGGCAGCACCATCACGCCGTCGGACCTGGCGGCATTTGCGCCCCAGCTCAAGAGTTTCAACGACCCCATGCGCATTGCCACGACCGTCGTGCGCGACGGCAACCGCATCGAGGTGCCTGTCTTGAGCCTGCGCTCGGGCGATGGTGCCTTGTCACTCAATGCCCGTGGCGGCATGACGTTGCCCACATCGGGCGGCTATCATGCGCTGGATCTGGACCGCATCGACCTGAATGTCACCTCGGGCAAGATGGCACAGTTCATTAACCTCGTGCCCGGCCTTTCTCCTCAGGCTAGGAACATCATCAACCGTTGCGGCAACGTGATGGTTGACGGTGAATTGCACAACACGCCCAGCAGCACGCGCTTTGTGGGCAAACTGGGAACCTCGCTGGGCGGTGCCGACTTGAACGGCACATTAACCCGCCAGCAAGGGGCCAGCCGTTTTACGGGCCACGTCAAGAGCGACGGGCTGCATCTGGGCTCCCTGTTGGACAAGCGTGAACTGGTTGACCAGGTGGCGATCGATGCCCAGGTGGACGCCATGATTCATGGCTCGGATGTGTCGGGACATCTGCAGGGACACATTCCCTTCATCGACTTTAAGGGCACCCGCTATCATGACATCACGGCCAACGTGGATAAGCAGGGCAACGATTTCACGGGCTCACTGGCCATGAACGACCCCAACGGACGCATCAGCATCGACGGCAAGGCCCTGCTAGACGGTCCCAACTCCAATTACGACGTCAACATCTCGACCGAGGGCCTGAATCTCGCAAGACTGGGTATCTATGACAAGTACCCCAACCATCGTCTGGCCGCTACGGCGACCGCTTCGTTCTGGGGCAATTCGCTGGATAATGCTTCGGGCCATATCGAGATCAATGATTTCTCGCTCGCCGATGGCCAGGGCCAGGGCCTGTCATTCAATTCTTTGCAACTCAATGCCGACAACAACGGCTATGACAAGGTCATCAGCATCGACAGTGACCACTTGAGCGGTTTTGTGTCGGGTCAGTATGATTTCAAGACGATTGTGCCCACCATCAAGCACATGCTCTCGAATGCTTTCCCGCAATACTTCGGTGACTATGCCGACTATAGCCACGGCGGTGCCCCCAATGACCTTCACCTGAATCTGGTCATCAATCCCGACGAGGCGCTGCACCAGTTGCACAACCTGCCGTTCAAACTGGCTTACCGCACGGTTATCGAGGCCTACATGAACGAGAGTGATACGACGTTTGACCTGGTGGTGGATGCCCCCTTGATTGTCCAGGGCGCCAACAAGGTCATTGAGCAGACGCGCCTGATTGTGGAGCTGGACAGCCTCTCGAACAAGGTCGTGCTCAATGCCCAGTCGCGTTATCCGGCCAAGAAGGGTATGATTGACCTCAACCTTGATGCCAGCGGTCAGAACAACCGCATCGATGCCAACCTGGCCTGGCGCATGCCCATGGAGCATGATTTCCACGGCAACTTCAATATGGACGCCCTGCTTGACCGTGGCACCAATGGCGGCCTCAAGGCCGACATCAGTATCAATCCGTCGCACCTGGTGTTCAACGACACCATCTGGGAGGTGGAGAAGGGCCATATCGACATCGATAACAATGTAGTGACCATCGACAATTTGGCCGGAGGCAGGGGTGAACAGTTCATTCAGGTGAACGGTAGGATCTCGCATGACCCCGACGACCAGTTGTGCCTGGAGTTGAACGATGTGAACCTTGATTATGTCTTCGAGACGTTGGCCATCGACCATGTGGACTTTGGCGGCCGGGCAACGAGCAAGGTCTTTGCTAGCGACCTGATGTCAGGTTCCCCGCGCCTGTACACGCCCAGCCTGTTCATCAAGAACATTTCCTACAACGACTGCGTAATGGGCGATTTGGACATCAGCGCCGAGTTTGACAGCGAGTCCAAGGGTATCCTCGTCAAGGGCGACATTGCCCAGTTTAACGGCCGTCGCAGCGAGCTCGAGGGCGGCATCTACATCGCCGAGGATTCGCTCTATATCGTATTTGACACCGACCATGCCAACGTGGCATTCCTCAAGCCCTATATGGAAGCCTTTACCAGCGACGTACAGGGCGAGATGTCGGGCAAGGCCATCCTGTTCGGCAACTTCCACACCATCAACCTGGAAGGCGACATCGTGGCCGATTCCATCCGTTTCCTGCTCGACTATGTGAACTGCTATTACACGGCCAGCGATGTGCCCATCCACATCATCCCCGACCTGATTGAATTCAGCGACATCCCCATCCACGACAAGGAGGGACACGAGGCCAAGTTGGGCGGCTGGCTCAAGCACGACGCGTTCCACAGTCCGGAGTTCAATTTTGCCATCACCGATGCCCGCAATTTCTTGTCCTACGACACCAATCCGAGCATCAATCCCGATTGGTATGGCACCATCTATGGCAACGGAGCCTGCTTTGTTGAAGGCGGGCCGGGTATTGTGAACATCAGGGTCAACATGACGTCGGCGCCGCACAGCAAGTTCACCTTTGTGATGAACGACACCCAACAGGCCGACACCTACAATTTCATCACCTTCCGTGACCGGGATGCTAAGGACGCTCCTGTCGAGCCTCAGGTGGTCGATAGCATCGGGCTGGTTTTGAGTCAGCTCAAGCAGCAGGTGAAGCAGGAAGAGAATTCCGAGCCCAGTGCCTACAATATCGACCTGCAGGGTGACATCACCCCCGATGTGGCCATCACAGTCGTGATGGACCCCGTGGGCGGCGACAACATCAAAGCCACCGGCAACGGTCACATGCGATTGACTTAC
Organism: uncultured Bacteroidales bacterium; assembly: GCA_902793405.1. Classification (GTDB taxonomy): domain Bacteria; phylum Bacteroidota; class Bacteroidia; order Bacteroidales; family Muribaculaceae; genus Sodaliphilus. The sequence continues at coordinate 35,897 of CADBDH010000023.1, forward strand.
AACAACAACGGCGAGCTGGAAACCTATGGCAAGTACACCCTTGACAAGGGTACCTACACTTTTACCCTGCAGGACGTCATCATCAAGGATTTCACCATTCGTGACGGCAGCAGCATCAGCTTCCAGGGTGATCCCTATGCGGCTACGCTCGACCTGGAGGCAGCCTACTCGCTCAATGCCTTCCTCCCCGACCTGGACAAGACCTTCGGCAGCGACCAGGACCTGAAGCGCAAGAATGTGCCCGTTCATGCCCTGTTGCGCGCCAATGGCATCATCAGCCAGCCTGACATCTCGTTCGACCTGGAATTCCCGTCGCTCACCTCCGAAACCTATCACAAGGTGAAGAGTATCATCAGCACCGACGAGATGATGAACCGCCAGATCATCTACCTGCTGGCACTCAATCGCTTCTACACGCCCGAGTACACAGGCACCACGACCAATCAGAACGAAATCATTACCTCGGTGGCCTCATCGACCATTGCGGGACAGTTGTCCAATATCTTGGGCAAGATGACCGACAACCTGTCGATTGCACCCAACTTCCGTACCGACAGGGGCTTCAGCGACATGGAGGTGGATGTGGCATTGTCGAGCCAGTTGCTCAACAACCGTTTGTTGCTCAACGGCAACTTGGGCTATCGTGACAACACCTACAGCACGAGCAACACCAATTTCATTGGCGACTTTGACCTGGAATACCTGCTCAACAGCAAGGGCACCTTCAGGCTCAAGGCCTATAACCACTTTAACGACCAGAGCTACTACCTGCGCAACGAGTTGCGCAATGCGCTCACGACCCAGGGCGTGGGCATCGTGTGGAAACACGACTTTGACAAGCCGCGTTCCAAGTCCCCAAAACTGCAACTCAACCCGGTTCATGACAGTATCCCCAAGAGGGAACCGGCGCCAGCCTCATCGCGAGACAGCAGTGTGCGGCAGCCGGTACCCATGGTGACCCTGCGTTCGGCCAATAAATCACAATGATGTTGAAACGACTTCTCATAGGGTTGGTTTTGTCAGCAGCATGGCTGATATCGGGTGCACAGCAACCTGTGCCCGACGATGACCCGTTTCGCGCCTTGTCGTTGTCCTGTGACAGCCTTTCCACCGTCTATGACAGCATTGCCGTTCGCCTGGATCATGCAGCCCAACGCCTGCAGCAGCTCGAGCAGAGCGTAGTACCCGTGGCACCGTCAGAGCCGGTATTTGACGACGAGTGGATGAACCGCATCTTCCGCCACGGCTGGAACATCAACGACACGTCCATCCACTATCCGCCAGTGCTCAACTTTGGATTCAAGGCCTACCGCTGGCTCAACCGTGCTCTTAACTACTATGATACGGCCTATGTCGTTAACCCGGGCAAGACCAACGGCAAGAAGTGGAAAATCATGCTCAAGAACGACAACTGGATTGACTTCTACTCGGGGCATCTGAGCAAGTGGAAAGCCTATGTGCAGATGAACAGTGATGTCACGTCGCTGTTCGGTTTCCAGATCTGTGGCATGGGCCTGAGTTTCACCTACATGATTAACGCCCGTGACCTGTTGGCGGGCAAGTTTATCCGCAACCGCCGCCTGCAGTTCTCGTTCACCACGTCGCGCATCTTTGTCGAGGCCTATTACCGCAAGCATGACCAGAGTACGCTTCACCTCAATTGGCTGGGAAAATGGCACGGTAACGAGATTTTCTCGGGTTTGAAACGTGAGAGTTACGGCTTCGATGCCTATTATATCTTCAACCACACCCATTACAGCCAGGCAGCAGCCTACTGTTTCTCCAAGTACCAGAAACGCAGTTCCGGTTCGTTGCTCTCGGGCATCTATGCGAGTCACCAAGACGTTGTGATGGACATGAGTACCCTGAGCCCTGAACTGGCGGCCCATCTCCCCGACAAAGTGACCGACTACCGTTTCCGTTACCGCGACTACGGTATTCTGATTGGCTATGGCTACAGTTGGGTTTTCCATCATGGTTGGTTATATAACATCACTTTCGCCCCGAGTTTCGGATACCGCCATAGTTTCCCCAATTCGATTGATGGCAAGCGCACGCTACTTTCCACCAATCTCACCGCCAAGATGGCACTCGTGCGCACTGCCGGCAACTTCTTCTATGCCCTTACGGCTAACCATGAGGGACATTGGTACACCAGCCATTGGCACAGTTTTTACAACAGCTACAGCGACTTTGCCCTCACCGCCGGCTTCCGCTTCTAAATGCACTGATGTATAACAAAATCAAGTCCCGTATTCATGACTGTGAACACGGGACTTGATTGTCTTGATTCTAGTCGGGGATTATTAGTCCGAGGAGAGCAACATATCGATCAGTGAAGTCATATCAGCTACGTTGATGTTTCCGTCACCGTTCACGTCGGCAGCTGGATAATCCTCAATGCTTGCTGTTCCCGCAAGAATTAAATCGATAAGATCCGAGACATCTTTTACGTTCAACACCCCATCACCGTCATTGTCACCTGGCTCAACTACCGTAATGCCCTCAATATTGACAAAATTCTTCCAATAGTATGCATCCTTATAGGCAGAGATTGAAGCTACAGGTACATAAAGAGTACCGTCACTATAAGTTTTGGTGTCAAAAATATTCTCGTCGACCATCCATGGGGGAGTTGTGGCAAGGCAGGTCACATTAATTAGGCTAGGACATTCCTCGAACACACGCGAACCGACAAGACCTGTTAATGATTTGGGTAGATAAACACTTGTTAGATCTGAGCAATAAGCAAATGCGGACGATTTGATTTCTGTTACACCCTCAGGAACAGTCAAGTTCGTTAGACCTGTATTTGCAAAGGCAGAGCTTCCGATGAGTGTGACAGAATTAGGAATCGTTACGCTTGTCAGATATGAACAGTAACGGAATGTGTCATCATTAATGGTCACAATGGAATTTGGAATTGATATGCTTCTCAGGCCTGAGTGGCTAAATGCTCCACTACCGATAGCTGTGACTGTATTGGGAATAGTCCAGTTTGTCAAATTTTTGCAATAATAGAATGCCCATGGGCCAATTGTTTTGACTGAGTTAGGAATCGTTACGCTCGTCAAGTGGCCGCATTCTGTAAATGCCATTTCACCGATTGCGGTGACCGAATAACTTTTACCGTCAATAATCACTGTAGCGGGAATGATGATGTCTCCGCGGTAGGTATTATAGTTATCGTACTGATCCTTATAGGTCACCTCGACTTCGTTTTCACTAATAATATTGTAGTAGATGCGATCACTACAAACATTAGTGTCTGGGTATTCTTTGATGGTGGCGAAAGCTTGCCATCCATATGCCGACTCATAGATGGTTTTGCAACCCTCGGGTACAATGAGCGTGGCGTCGCTGTAAGTTTCATCATCAAACGCATTGCTGGAGCTTATCGTAGGTGGTGTAGTAGCAAGGCAAGTCACGCTTATCAGATTAGTACAGCACTCGAATGCAGAATTTCCAATTTCGGTGACGGAATTAGGAATCGTAATGTTTGTGACAGTTGATTCGCTTAAAAAACTATAGCAATATTGGAATGCGTTATCGCCGATAGCGGTAACCGAGTTTGGAATTATAGTGCTTTGGCTGCCAGCAATTAGTGTATTTGTTTCGGTCTCGATAATTGCATTACAATTGTCGCGGGAATCGTAAGTTTGATTTTGCTCATCTACGCTGATGCTTGTTATAGAAGAACACCGGAACGCACCATGACCAATTGATTCGACTGAGCTGCCAACAATTACGCTATTGAGTTTTTGGCAGCCGTCAAACGCATACTCACCAATTGAAATGACGGAATTTGGGATATTGATACTTGTCAATCCACAACTTGCAAACGTATAGTTACCGATTGTCGTTACAGAGTTGGGAATAATTACGTTCGTCAAAAATGTGCACCCAAGGAACGCATAATCTTCAATTGCGGTAACAGTATAAGTTGTTCCGTCAAAGGTAACCGTCTCGGGGATAACTATCGTACCAGAATAACTAGAACCATCAGAATAGGTCACAATGGCCTTATCTCCGTTGATGTTGTAGTAGATGCCATCGACTTCGAAATCGTAGGCTTGGACACTGAAGGCTGCTGTCAGCAGCACTAGGAATAAAAGGAATTTCTGTTTCATTGCTTTGTGAGTTTATAGTTAAACATATTGGATTCATATCTTGTTTGCTGGAAAGAATCATTTTTCTTTCTCTACAAAATTAGTCTATGCATTATATGCTATCAATCTTTTTTTATTGAAAATCATAGAATGTCAAATTTTTTTACACGATTGTGTCAAATTTTTTTACACTTTTTTATTTTATTGGATTATATTGATCTAGGATGCTGAGAGAGCGGGAGCATTTCTAGTCACAAGTAAGCATGGTAATTGCATCTGCATTGAAATTGAGACGCAAGGTTTTGCGTCTCTACAAAAGTTATTCGTACCTTTGCAGTCGATTTTGGAGAAGAAAGAAACCATGAGTGTAACGATATTAGGAATAGAGTCGTCGTGTGACGATACGTCGGCAGCGGTGTTGCGTGACACTGTGCTGCTGAGTAATGTTATTGCCAGCCAGCGTGTGCATGAGGCCTATGGTGGCGTGGTGCCCGAGTTGGCGTCGCGTGCCCATCAGCAGAACATCGTGCCCGTTGTGAGCGAGGCCATCCGCCAGGCGGGCATCGACCGCAAGGATATCGATGCCATCGCTTTCACACGCGGTCCCGGCTTGCCCGGTTCGCTCCATGTGGGCACCTCGTTTGCCAAGGGGTTGGCTCTGGCGCTCGACATCCCTCTGGTGGATGTGAACCACTTGCACGGCCACGTCCTGTCCCATTTCGTTAAAGAAGAACCTGATGCCGAGGTGCCTGAGTTCCCTTATCTGTGTCTGCTCATCAGCGGCGGTAACAGCCAGATCATCAAGGTCAATTCCCCGCGCGACATGGAAGTGCTGGGTCAGACCATCGACGATGCCGCCGGCGAGGCCTTCGACAAGTGTGCCAAGGTCATGGGCCTGCCTTATCCCGGTGGTCCCGTCATCGACAAGCTGGCCGCCGAGGGCGACAGCAAGGCCTTCAAGTTCGCCAAACCCCATGTCGATGGGTTCAACTACAGCTTCAGCGGCCTGAAGACGTCGTTCCTCTACACCTTGCGCGATGCCCTCAAGGAGAATCCCAACTTCATCGAGGAGAATAAGGCCGACCTGGCCGCCTCGTTGCAGCGCACCATCATCGAGATACTGATGGACAAATTCGGCAAGGCCATCAAGGCAACGGGCATCAAGACCATCGCCATTGGTGGCGGAGTGTCGGCCAATAGCGGCATGCGTGCCGCCGTCGAGGACTATGCCCGCCGTCACCGCCTCAAGGCCTTCATCCCCAAGCGCGTCTTCACGACCGACAATGCCGCCATGATCGCCATTGCCGGCCACTACAAGTTCCTGAACAAAGAATTCTGCGACATCACCGCTCCCCCCTTCCAGCGCGTCATCATCTAGAAAAACGCCTCCAATTAAAATAATCTAATGAAATGAAACCACTTAGGTTTGCAATAATCGCCCTTATTGCACTGACGTCTCTCATGGCGATGGCACAAGAGCAGAGAACAGATATAATTATCCCGAAGTTCTTGATCAATGGCTACTTTTTTCAGGAGTTACCAAAACTCCCCGAGAATGCCAATCCAAGTTACACACGACTGAAAGATTCAGAACCCGAATCTGTCATCAGCCAGGCGATACCTCGGGAACAGGTGCGCAATGCCAATCAGTTCCTGAATGGTGCCAATATGATGGCAACGATGTTGGAATTGGCTCAAGCAGGCGTTAAGGATGATGGCACTTTCTACTCGCCTAAGGCAGGTGAGCCATTTCCGCCATTTAATGAAATAGATTTAGAAGGACGCAGATGGACCAACGACAGTGTCAAAGGTCATGTGATGGTGCTCAACCTGTGGTATTCAGGTTGTGGACCATGCCGTGCCGAAATGCCTGAACTGTCAACGTGGAAAGAACAGTTTCCTGATGTCATGTTTTTTTCTGCCACCTACCATGATGCAGAGGTTGTACAAAAGATAACCGAAAAACACCACTTCACTTGGACCCACCTCGTTGAAGCCAAGGATATGATGTCATGGATTGGGACAGAGGGCTTTCCCTTTACAGTGGTTGTCGATAAAACGGGAATTGTCCGCTATGCCGTTCATGGCACAAGCCCGGAAACACGTGTTGAAATCATTACGAAAATAAAAGAAGCAGAAGAAGGGATTTAAATGACTAAATTTCTCCGTATGGCGAGATTTGTTTAACGCTACTGGCTAATTGATTTGATGCAGCGATGATCGCCATCGCCGGTCACTACAAATACCTGAACAAAGAATTCTGCGACATCACCGCTCCCCCCTTCCAGCGCGTCGCCGCTCCCCCCTTCCAGCGCGTCGTCATCTAGAAAACCTCACGTGCCCCTTGGGTGGTGAATGCCTATTTGCGGAATTTCCTGCCGTTTTGTATATAGATCTGGCCTTCAATCAGGTGTTGCGATGCAATGCGGTGCCCTTGCAGGTCAAAGATAGTGTTGTCGTGCAAGCCTGTGCGATCCTCTACGACTGTTGTAACTGCCGAGATTTCATCATTCAGTGTTTCAACCTCAGCCTCGTATTGATCGCCCTTAGCAAAGTAGCCATACATGCAAACTTCAGGGTCATATTTCATGTAGATTCGGATCATGTAGATTCCGTCATCCCATTCCGAGATGTCGATGCGCTCATCCCGCTCGGGAGTGAGCTGCTCAAATGAGTAGTATTTTATTACGGCGTTGTCGTGCTGCTGGTCTGTTATGTCAACTTCCACATCATTGTTGGTGACACTGGTACAAATAAGAATTGAGTCGGATGAGATCCACACTTCAGGTGCGTATTCGTTAATTGAGAGCGTGTCGCTGGTGGCATCTTGCCTGGCCCATGCCTTTTTATTGGTTCGCACATGGCGGTACTTTTTGTTTGGGCGCTGTGTGGCCGCCGCCACAAGAACCGTGCCGACTAGGATAAGAATGATAAAACCTAAGATCTTCTTCATTGTTCAATTGATAATTAAAGGGTACTGATGAATTCATGGAACAAGTCGGCAGTCCCTTTTCTTTTAAAAAGTTTGTAATAGAGCCTTGAGCGCATCATGCTCAAGGCGTTGGGCTCCATGCCCAAGAAGGCACAGATCAGTTTATTGGGAACTTTGGCTTTCTCAAGCATACATAGCATAATCTCTTTGTCCTTGAGTTTGCCATTGAGTTGCCTCACCTTCTCGATGCAACCGTCATAAGTGGTATTGAGCGCGTCTTCAAGAGCGTTGTAGTCTGCTAACTTGGGCACGAATCGGGGGTCGTGGAAATTGGTGTAAAGCGTTGTTTCGGAAAATTCACGCGCCCCATGCACTCTGCTTGGGCGCGGTTGCTGCTGTGCCTCACGCAGTTCTTGCATCAGTTTGTCTGCTTTCTCGCGCTGGAGTCGGTTGAGCAGGTTTTTATGCTTAATAGTAAAATATGCAAACAGCACCAAGCCAAGCAGGAAAAGTGATAGGGCGATAATAATCAGGTCTTGCCGGCGCAGCTTGGCATCCTGACGGCGTTCATTGTCCAACTTCTTGTTGAGCATGGCAATCAGATTGGCATTCTGTCCCTTTTCCACAGCCGTCAGCGAGTCATCTTTGGCAATGCTCCTACCCAGCAGTTCAAATGCTTCACGATATTGTTGACGTTCGGCCAGGATGTCGGCCGAGTTGAGCATGGCATCCCGCTGCACGTAGAATAACGCAGCCGAATCAAGATTGCCAGTTGCCAGATAGTAGTTGGCATACTGATTAGTGAGGATGCAACTATCGGTTGTCTCAAGGCCGTGACAGGCATCGAGCGATGCTTTCATCTGGGGCAAATCATCTAGGTTAAGGTATGTGTCCGAAAGCTCCACTTGAATGGTCTGGAACGATTCTGCATCATCGCAGTCAAGAGCCATCTGTGCCGCTTTCTTGAACATTGCGACACCTTGCTCATATTGCTCGAGCGCCACATGACTGCGAGCCAGATTGCGGAGGGCGTATATTTGAACCACTGTATCGCCAGCCAGCTCTCCAAGTTGAATGGCCTTCCTGAAGTGGGGCTGGCTCTGACGGTACAAATCCTGATACATATTCACTTGCCCGATCTGATTGGCAGCGCGTGCCCTGATAGAAAGGACGGCACTGTCGGTCGATAGCGTATCGGTTGCCTGTGAATGGTTATAGGCGTTTAAGGCATCCCCCGTGAGCTGCATCTCGTCATAGACGCGCCCCAATTCAAACCAGGCGAGCGCCCTATCTAGAGATGAGCCATGCTTGTCAAAGTAACGAACCGCTTCTTGCATGACCGAGTCGTTGTCGTGGAGGATGTGACATTTATCCTCGGCTCTATTCCTGAGCAAATAGTACCGCATACGGTCTTCCTTGGGCCATGTTTCGGCATCAGCTGCTATTTCGTCAAGCAGCAGCAATGCACTATCGGGGTGGTTGGTGATTAGACTGTCGGCAGTCAATAGTGCAAGCGGTTGTGAGTGGTTACTGCCGCATGAAACAATTGTCAGCAAACAGCAACACGCGATGAAGTATTGTACGCATCGTTCCATGGCGCAAAGTTAGTGCATTTCAGCAATATTGCTGTCGCAACAACGGAATTTCATGCGTCTTGTGAACATTTGTGAACACATTGTGAACAGTTATGATTCAGTGTGCTTGAGGTTCACTGGGGGCACTTCTACTTTTGCATCGCTATTTTAATTCTGACAAATGATGAAAGGAAATCGATTTTTTAGAACATCAGTGACCCTCTACATGTGCCTGGCGGTTTTGACTGTGGCTGGGCAATCGGGCACACTGCCTGTGATGTATATCGAGACCCAAAATCGCCAGCCCGTCACTTCCAAGACAGTTTACGTTCCAGCAACCTACTACATGGTCGACGATTTGAATCCAGACATGAATATAGGCAGTAAAGATAGCCCGGAGCAGCTTGAGATACGCGGTCGTGGAAACTCCTCATGGAGGGATGCCAAGAAGCCCTATAAAATCAAGTTGGCGAATAAAACCTCGTTGCTTGGCATGAAGAAGAACAGGCATTGGGCATTGCTTCATTTTCATGAATCGACAGTGGCAGGAATGCAACTCGGCAACATCATGGGCATGGAATGGACCCCATCGACCAAGCCTGTGGAAGTGGTGCTCAACGGCGACTACGTCGGCTTATATCTGCTCACCGAGACCATCCGCATCGGCAAGAACCGTCTCAACATCTATGAACAGCCCAACTGGAATAGGGATGAGAGTACGATCCCTTACGGTTGGCTTGTGGAGGTTGACAATTATTACGAGGCCAATCAGATTTATTTGCCGGAGAATGATCAATGGGGTATCAGAATCACATACCACTCTCCCGATTCGTTATCCAACGCACAAAAGAATTGGTTGACCGATGAGTTTAAGGCAATCAATACGGCCATCTATGACGATGACAAAACCAGTGGAGCATGGGAGCGGCTAATAGATGTGGACGCAATGGCGCGTTATTTCATCATTCAAGAAGTTCTTGACAACAGCGACGGGTTTCATGGCAGCTTTTACCTGCACAAGGATTGGGCGGATGATGCCCGTTGGGTGGCAGGCCCATTGTGGGACTTAAATTGCAATCAACGAGAGAAAACCGATTATACCTTCCGCATGAAAACTTCTTACGGCTTCACTCCACACTGGATAGGTGAACTGATAAAGGATGGTGACTTTTGTGACGCTGTTAAAGACGCCTGGAATCAATTTTACCCTGTTCAGGTGCAACCGTGGATGGAATATATCGATGAAAATCTGCTGCATTGCGGCGATGCACTCTATCAAGACAATATCCGATGGAACCGAAGCAATACGGCAAGCATCGGTGATAGAGTGGAAGGAATAAAGAGCTCGTTAATTGCCAATATTGAATGGTTTGACAAGCATCTGCCACATGCCGCAGGAATTGATCATGTCACTGACCCGGGTGAGAAAAATATTGTCAACGTGAAATACATCAACATGGCAGGAATGAGTAGCGATAAGCCATGGAATGGTGTCAATATCAGGTTAACAACCTATAGCGATGGAAGTGTTGACGCTGTCAAGGTGTATCATCTGAACGGGTCTTTGTGATGGAACCGCTTCGCTTTGGCCATCAAAAGAACCTATCCCAGCTGATGCTGCCCGTTGCATCAAAGGACTTGAGCAACTTGTTTCCCTTTAATTCCCTTTAGTGTGAGTTGTTATAGTTGTTCAAGTTGTCGTTTAAACGCGCTCGGTAGCATTGTTTTTATTGTATTTATTGTTTTCCTTTTATGATTGTTGGCCCAGTTGTTTAGTTGTTGTCCTTGTTGTTTAATTAGCACATTGCTTCCTTCGACTATGCCTATTATAAACTCAGGGCACTTCGCGACTGACTCTTCGAACAAAAGAAACAATAATCCATCGACATAGAGTTATGAAAATACAGTTCGCATCTGATTTGCACTTGGAGTTCCGAGACAACTGGCGGTACCTGAGGGACAACGGCCCCATGGACGTGAAGGGCGATATCCTGGTCTTGGCGGGTGACACGGGGTACCTGGGAGACGACATGTACAACGTGCACCCGTTCTGGAACTGGGCGTCCGAAAACTTCGAGCAGGTGCTGGTCGCACTGGGTAACCACGAGTTTTATAAGTACTACGACCTGAAGACGATGCAAGACGGACTGGTTGGCGAAATCCGCCCCAACGTCCATTACTACTATAACAAGGTCGTCGATGACGCCTTCGTCACCGAGCGAGGCGTGGCCGACTTTTACCGCATCGTCTATGGCGACAACCTGCTGCGGTATTCCGATTTCAACCGCGAGCATCAACGCTGCCTCGACTTCATCAAGAAGTCAGTCAGCGCCAGCAAGGCCAAGTACAAAGTTGTCGTCACCCATCACGTCCCATCCTATCAACTGGTCGCTCCCGAGTTCCAGGGCAGCCGCATCAACGGCGCATTCACCGTCGAGCTGGCCGACTACATCGCCGACAGCGGAATCGACTACTGGATCTACGGCCACTCGCACCGCAACATCGACAAGACCATCGGCACCACCCGCTGCCTCTGCAACCAATTCGGCTACGTCTCCCACAACGAACACCTCCCCTTCGATAGAGGGAAGGTTATTGAAGTGTGATCGATGGGGCTCGATGCTATTGAGGTCAATGGCTGTGGCTGTCTTGATGCCCCATAAGGGCGACAACAACATCTGGTACTTCGACACCGAAGTCTATCAGATGGAAGGCATCGGCAGATACTACCTGGGCCTTGCCAACCACATCAAGATCCTGCAAGCCCCCGAACTGGAGAAATACGTGGCCACCTTCGTCAAAGAAAACCTGCAACCGAAATAAAGTGAACGGATTTATTCCAGAATACCGATATTGTTTGTAAATTTGCCAGAATAAATCTGCCTTCGTCATAATAATACATGGCAACATGGGATAAAATAAAACTTCCACGAGAGAATGGCGAACTTGTCGATATGCAAGTTCCTATCCTCGTGTCAGCAAGTCGCAGTACCGATATCCCTGCATTCTATGCAGACTGGTTTTTCCATCGTCTAAATGTCGCTGGCTACTCTGCTTGGACCAATCCTTTTAACGGGGTTCGCAGTTATGTCTCGTACCGAAATACGCGCTTCATTGTATTTTGGTCCAAAAACCCAAGGCCATTGCTTGAATACCTTCACATTCTAGAAGAAAAAGGTATTGGTTGCTATATCCAGTATTCACTCAATGATTACGAAGTTGAGGGACTTGAGAAGAATGTTCCACCCCTCGTCCAGCGTATTGACACCTTTAAAATACTGGTAGATCGCTTGGGCAAAGGTCATGTAGTATGGAGATTCGACCCTCTAGTGCTGACCGAATCAATTAACATTGATTCTCTGCTAGGTAAGATTGAAAGAATCGGAGATCAACTCCTCGGCTATACCGAGAAATTAGTTTTTAGCTTTGCAGATATCTTATCTTATCGCAAGGTACAATCAAACCTTCAGAAAGCACAAATCAATTATCGTGATTGGTCGGATATTCAAATGCGTGAGTTCGCTTCGAGACTATCCATCTTGAACAAGAAATGGAACTATGAACTTGCGACTTGTGGCGAAAAGATCAACCTAACACAATGTGGTATAAATAAAAACCATTGCATTGATGATGACTTGATTATTCGTCTCGCATATAACGATAAGGTTCTAATGGACTACCTAAAGGTGAAAAAGTTGTCCATGCCGCAACCTGACTTGTTCGGAAACACCGAACAACTACCTAAAGATGCAATTCTTTTACCGGACAATACTTATGCGATTCATGGGGACAACAAGGATAAAGGCCAACGGCAGTTTTGCGGTTGTATCAAGAGTAAGGACATCGGCGAATACAATACCTGTATACATGGTTGCGAATACTGTTATGCCAATGCGAGCAAACAGGTTGCATTAAAGAACTACAAGACACATAAAGAACACCTTTACGGGGAAACAATCACAGGAATATGAAAGAGAGCAAAACGACATACTCATATCTAATTGAACACACGGAGGATCCCTCATTCGAGAAAGTATGGGATATCGCATTTGATTTTGTTCAAAAATTGCCAAGTGAATTATGTAATGAGCTTCATGATTCATTAAATAGAGGAATAGACATTTTGGACTCAGAGCCATTATTGCAGATGTACATATATTCCTTCGGCAAGATGCACAATGCAAAATTGCAATATGCATTTAACCATGTGCAGAAACCAATCATCAATTATGAAGAAGTTGAGATAGTAGATTATGGGTGCGGTCAAGGCTTGGCCTCAATTTGTTACCATGACTATATCATTAAGCATAATCGTGACCAAAGAGTAAGAAAGATTACACTAATTGAGCCATCTGAATTGGCTTTATCAAGAGCCGAATTACTATGTTCACGATTCTATCCAGATGCTGAGATCGTTGCAGTAAACAAGCAATTCGATGACCTGACAAATGATGATTTAGTTTTGTCTTCCGATATACCCACAATTCATCTATTATCTAATATTTTGGATGTTGAGGCTTACGATTTAACCCATCTTTCACTATTAGTTAAGGAACAATCTATAGGAGATAATGAGTATATATTAGTATCACCCATGCAAAACCCTCAACGCATAGAAAGACTGAAGAAATTTGCAACTTTGATTGATAAAGTCGTGTATTTCGAGCAATATCTTGAAAGACGCCAATTAAATGAAGATAAAGACTGGACTTGTGCTGTTATCTTATGTTCCAATTCACTAAAACTTGACTGCGAGACAATTTTTGAAGAGGCATCATCTTTCATTCATAATAAGGATAAAGATATAAATAGTGAATACTGTTTCGAACTATTTGATAGATTGAAGCTTTGTGCAGAACAAGGTGACAAAAAATGCCAGAATCAGTTGGGAATATGGTATCATAAAGGCATTGGGACAGTCCAAGATTATTTACTTGCTCTCGAATGGTATAAAAAATCAGCAGACCAAGAGTACCCTGCTGCTTTTGGTAATATAGGCATATTATATATACGTGGACAAGGTGTAGAAAAAGATCCAATTAAAGCTGTTGAGTATTTTAAAATTGGGGTAAAATTAAATCATCCTGGTTGTCTGCTCATATTTGGCATATGTCTTTTTAAAGGCATTGGAATTGAAAAAGACAATAAAAAAGCTTTTAACTGTTTTAAAAAAGCAGCTAAAAGTGACGGTGACAATTTAGGAAAAGCGTACTATTATCTGTATTTATGTTATCTTAACGGTAAAGGAACAAAAAAAGACGAGACAGCTGCGATTAAAGCTTTAAAGAAAGCAGCAAATCTGAAACACATGAAATCTTGTTTTGTTTTAGCAGAACTTTATGAATCAGGTAAATATATAGAGAAAGATGAGAAAAAAGCTCTACGGTTCTATAAGAAATCTGCCGATTTAGGATATTTACAGGCTTGGGAGAAGTTAGGCGATATTTATCGATCTGGACTACTTGGGCAAGAAAAGGCTCCAAAGAAATCCTTCAATTGGTATTTAAAAGCTGCAGAGCAAGGTAGTTCCAGCAGTCAATTCTATATTGGGTATTACTATTCAACTGGCAATGGTATTAAGGAAGATCCAGGACTTGCTTTTGAATGGTATTCCCAATCAGCACAACAAAACAATAGTGCTGCAATAAATAATTTAGCATTCTGTTATGAAAGAGGAAAAGGCGTTGATGTGGATTCAGAAAAAGCTATTTCCCTTTATGAAAAAGCAGCAAGACTTGGGAACGTTAGGGCCCAAAAGAATGCCGCTAATTGTTACAGATATGGTAAAGGAGTGACGCCTGATGCTGAGAAATACTTTTATTGGACCCATGAAGCCGCAAAAAACAAAGATATTGAATCAGCAGGTAAAATAGCGTTTTATTACTTCATCGGTTTTGGAACCAACAAAAGCCACGAGGATGCTTTAATCTGGTATGCAAGATATTATTCAAAATTCGATATCAATGTAAATATTGAAAAATGTGATGACGCATTTAACTACTTTAAAAATATGGGGAATGATGGTGATCCTCAAGCGCTTTATATCGTGGGTAAATGCATACAATATGGTATATCGACAGATAAGAATTTCGAAAAGGCATATACTTATTTTAGAAAAGCAGCAGATTTAGGGCATATTGAATCTATTATTAAAGTTGGTGAATGGTCTTCTTTGGACAAACTTTGTTCTGTCAAAGCTGATAAGAATTTGTTCAAAGATTCTTATAAAGTAAAGTACTCCCTTGATGAAAAAGTACTTTTAAGTTGCGATTATTATAAATCCAAGATATATAAAGTACGTTATGGAACGAGAATAATCAGCAACGGCGCATTTTATCATAATGGATTCAATAAAATCATAATACCGCCTACTGTTCTTTTTATGGGAACAAATCCGTTCCCATCAGGACCAAGAAACATTGAATGCCATTCGCCAAATTATATTGTTGTGGATAACGCTTTATATTCACGAGACAAGAAAGAACTCATTTCATACTTTGGGTATGAAAACAGATTCACTATTCCACATGGTGTAGAAATAATTGGAGAGGGAGCGTTTGCTGAAAATAATGAACTTACCGAGGTTGTGTTTCCTAATAGTCTTCACACTATAAAAGAAAGAGCGTTTGAGTATTGTTTAAATATCGAGAGAATAGTAATACCAGAGAAGGTCACAAACTTGGGAGCTTATTGTTTTTTGGGATGTGAATCTCTTTCTGAGGTATCTTTAAAAGGTGCTGTCAGAGTATTGCCGTCAGGTATTTTTATGGGATGTAATCTCAAGAGAATAGATCTTCCGAAATCTATTTCTGAAATACATCATGATGCATTCCATTCAAACTATTATTTAACAGAAGTAAATCTTCCTAACTCACTTATTAAGCTTGGAGATTCATGTTTTGCCTTTTGTGACAGCCTCAAGAGTATCAAGCTAAATGACGAGCTACGCGAAATTGGTGACTTCTGCTTTATGGGATGCCCAATTTCTACCATAACGATTCCATCAAAAGTTAAGAAGATTGGATTAAATCCTTTTATTGGCATATCTCATATAGAATGTGAAGGAAACAATACATTTATTTCTGATAATGGTTTGCTGTATAATAAAGAAAATGGAGAACTGATTGCACACTTTGATGACGAAGAGGTTGCTTTATATCCTCCTATTAGCCGAGTGAAATCTTTTGCATTTTACGGTTCGAAGGTAACAAACCTTTTTATGGGTAAGAATATTGCTATTATTGAACCATGGGCATTCTACATGGCTAGTAAGCTAGAAAGCGTCATTTGGAAATCTTGCACAGTTAAGAGAATCACTACAGGCTGCTTCGCAGAATGTACTTCACTAGTTAAGATAGATATTCCGTTATCTGTTGAGGAAATAGAAAAAGGTTCTTTTATTGATTGCACTGGTTTGAGAACTATACGTTTTTACGGTCCTAAAGCAAAAGTTAATGAGGAGATATTCAAAAACATCAATAAGATTAAACAGAATATAGCGTTGCCTAAGCGTTATTTGAGTAGAAATATACATGTAAACTATATACAAGATAGTTATAAAAGGAATATTGATATCAGCACCTTCACAAAAATTGAAATTTTGGTTCCTTCAGGATGTAGAGATAGTTATATGTTTTTTGCTATATATGATCAATATGGCGGAGGAATAATCGGCCAACATGAATATGGAATGGATCGCGATTTCATAATTAAAGAATATGAGCAGTGATAATATGACACGGGAAGATTACTATCGGCAACAAGCGAAAACTATCTTAAGTGAATTGTCAAGGGCTAGGGAACTGTTTAGCAAGCATAAACCATCTATTGGGTATGTAGGGGAACAGATCCTAAGAAAGGCCTTAAAAAAGATTATACCGAAGGAATATGACACATGTCAAGGATTTATAGTCAACAAATTGATCGAAGCACCGATCAATCTGTCAAGACAATGCGATATTATAATATATCGCAGAAATAAGGGCGCTATAGAATATTCTTATGGTGATTTAAAGATCATTAATGCGAGGTCAGTAGTTGCGGTTATAGAGGTTAAATCATCAATAGCGAGCAAAACATTTGCTACGACGCTTGATGCTTTTGAGATATTACAACAACTCGGAGTACCATTTAAATTCGTTTTCATTTTCGGATCCATAACCCCAAAAGCACTAGAAAGGTGGATACTTAATAAACGTCTTCAAGAAAGTCTGTTTTCTGAAATCCTTACTTATGATACACCTTTATATGATTGGTCTGATGTTGAATTTTTGCCTAAAGCCATATTATCACTTCAGTCTCATAAATACTTCGTCTTAGACCATATTCAAAATGACTACAATGATTGGGTAGGATACGCATCGTATATAATTAAAGACAAGGAGAAAAAAGAAGTTAGTTGCCTGCAAGAATTTTTTTCCTCCTTGATGGATTTAATAGATTATGACTCACTTACTATTGATATAAACGAGTATTCAATAAGTGAAGGCTTCACTCTATTCCAGATGTGACTGTAAAGCTGCAATAAGAAACTCAATGATACCGCGATTTGATGAATGTCTCCGATAATGTCGGAGAAGTTTTCAGAGGAGTGGTAGGATTCTCTAGGATTTTGAAAAGAAGTTTGAGATTGTCTGAGGATTTTCAAAGTATGTTGAGTATTCCGGTGAATACCCGTTCACTCGGTTGAAAAATCGGTGCTGACTGTTACAGCAAAACGGAGTATGCTGTTACAGTCTTCAATTTGGTAAAGGAGGGAAACGCCCCTGCGTGGAGCTCCCTCCTTTGCTCTTATTACGCACAGCCCTCTGCTTGACGGGAGGGGAATGATACCGTGAAGCCGCATTGATGAAACAAAATGTTGACATTGTCTTGTCGCTACCACCTTTTACACCGCAAAGCTAGCGGGCATCGTGATACTGCAAGGCTGTACGGAGTTGCCTCGAAATAATCCACAAAATTTGACGCTGCGATAAAATGGCCCGTCCTTCCAGGATGGATTTTTTCGGTCAAGCCTTGACAGGCGTATCACTAACAGCCCTCGCTCTTAAAGCAGTGTAAAAAGGTTATACGCGACAACATGGACAATGATTATTAACATTTTAAAAATTTCATCATTATGACAGCTTCTTATAACATATCATTCCTGGGTTCTCCCGAACAAGCTGATACATATCATCGGGCCAGCTTTATGCCAAACTGAATGAATTGTACGAGTTGTTCTGCAACTTTTTTAGTTTTGGGGTATTGAACTATGTGTCAACCAAGTGATGACACATAGTTCAATAACAAGGTGGAGTTGAGGCAATAAATTGTTTTTATTGTATTTATTGTTTTCCTTTTATGGTTGTTGGCCCAGTTGTTTAGTTGTTGTCCTTGTTGTTTGAACTGCGGATGGCGCGGATGCGTTGGGCTAGGGTGGGGTGGCTGTAGCTGAACCACACGACGAGCGGGTGGGGCGTGAGGTTGCTCAGGCCGTGGCTGGCCAGTTTCTTGAGGCCGCTGATGAGGGTCTCGCCGTGGCCGTGCTCGGTGGCAAAGGCGTCGGCGCGGTACTCGGCGCGTCGCGAGATGGCGTTGCCGGCGGGGTTGAGCAGCAGGTCGATGGGCGAGAACAGCAGCGAGAACGCCACGAGCGCCAGGATGAACGACGGGGCCGTGCCGCCCAGGGCTGCGGGCAAGTCAGGGTTGCTCACCAGCAATGAGAAGATAAACAGATTGACGGCCACCATAGCAATCGAGATGAACATGTTCTTGAAGGTGTCGCGGTGCTTGTAGTGCCCGAACTCGTGGGCCAGCACGGCGACAATCTCGTCGTTGGTCATCTGGTCCTGCAGGGTGTCGTAGAGTACGATGCGCTTCTTGGGGCCGAAGCCCGTGAAATAGGCGTTGGCCTTGGTCGAATGCTTGCTGCCGTCGATGATGTAGATGTCTTTGAAGCGTGAACCAAAGCTGGCCACTGCTGCAGTGATGGCATCGCGCAACTCGCCCTCGGGCAAGGGCGTTTGCTTGTTGAACAACGGCACGATCAGGTTGCTGTAGAACATCGAGAAGAAAATGACGAACGCGGCACATACCAGCGTTGCCCAGATCCAGAACTGCTGGCCGAAGGTCTGGTACAGCCAGTAGACCACGCCAAGCAGCACGGCACTCAGCAACGTGGAAACGGCAAACGATTTGATGGTGTCGAGCCAAAAGGTCTTGTACGTCGTGCGGTTGAAGCCGAAGCGCTCCTCGATGACAAAGGTCGAGTAGTAGCTGAACGGCAACGCAATCACGGTGTTGAACAGGTTGTAAATCACCAGGAACAGGATGACCTGCAGCACGGGCACATCGGTCCACGCCTTGCACTGGTTGTCGAGCCATCCCAGCAGGCCATAGCCCAGAATCACCAGCGTCAGCCCGAACGACACGCAGCGCGCGATGAGCGACACCCGCTTGTTGGTGCGCATGTAGTCCTGCTGCTTGCGGTACTTCTCGTCATCATACAGCCCCTCCAGCTCCGGCGGAACGGGATGCGTCATCCACTTGGTGTTGAGCCACGACAATACACTGCTGACGATAAACTCCAGCGTCACAAATGCGATAATCAACCACAATAAAGTCTGAGCCATATCTCCTCGTTATTTCTCGTTCTCTTCCAGGGCAAGCAATTTCTCAATGTCTTCGTCACGCGGGTCGGCTTTGCCGGAGTACTTGAGCAGCCACCATACACCGCCAATTGCGGCGATGATACCAACGGCGGCCAGCACAACCACATACCACGGGCTCTTGTCGATGAGTCCTAGAACAGCTGCAGCCGTGATGCACAACGTCATGGTGATGACAATCAGCTTGGTGAAAAGCGTGTCTGACCCTATCAAGTCAAGGTGCTGTTGCATCTCCCTGGCTGTCTCGTCTTGACGGATGCGGTTATAGATGATGGCATAGAACAGCATCGCCAGCGAGGCTGCCAGCATGCAGGCAATCAACGGGCACAGGTACAGTTTGCTATCGCTCACCTCGTCAAACTTGACGATACCATTGATGGCAAACAGGATCGCCAAAATGGCATAAAAAACGACATTCCAACGGCAGCTCTTATGGATGGACTTGCGCAGCTGTTCTTTCTCGTCATTATAATCTTCGGGTTTCATAATGCGTTGAGTTTAACCGTGATTTTATCTGTTATTCATCTACTTGGCCCTGGCATGAACAAGGACACCACAAAACTACACAAAAATAGGCAAAAACTGCAACTATCTCGACAGGAATCTAAAAAAATACTACCTTTGCAGTATCAATAATTTTAATTGTTAGAGACATGAACAAGATGAAATCATGGATGATGGCCGCCATCCTGATCTGCGGCATTGGATGTTTTGTTTCCTGCAGCGGTAATGCTGATGCTAATAAGGCCGCTGTGGACTCAACGGCTGTTGCCGACTCCGCTAAGAGCGGTGACGTGGTCATGGATGCCATCAACAAATATCTGGTCGACTCCATCGGTGCGCATTATACCCAGGGTGACATGTGCATCCCCGTTATCATGATGACCTGCTCTGACGGGATGAAAAATGACAGCGTCTACATGTGGGGCGACTATTGGGTATTCAACTACAAGGTTGCAGGAGATACGCTGAAGTGTGTTTCGGGCGGAGACCATGCTGGCAAAATGCTGCTCACGAAGAATGAGAATGGTGAGTTCCAGGTGGTATCGTTTGAGCAGGTCGAGGACGGCCACGGCAATCAGGAAAGTGCCAAGCGCATTTTTGGCGAATACTATGATGCCCTCCAAGCCGTCAACGGCGATGAGAATTACCGCGAGAAGGCTCGTGCCGGCGCTATTGCCGACTATGTGAAGGCCAACAACCTGCCCGTCAAGTACTATCAGGACTACGGCTGGCCCGCCAAGGAAATCCCCGCCGAGTAAGCGCTGCGCGCTGATTAGAGGTTAAAGGTTAAAGGTTAAAGATTAGAGATTAGTGATTAGTGATGAGAGGGTTTCAAGAGACCGAAACCATACTAACAACTAACAACTAAAAACTTAAAACTAAGGACTAACAACTAACAACTAAAAAACTAAATCATGAAATACAGCATTATTGCCATTGGCGACGAGTTGTTGATCGGACAGGTGACCGATACCAACTCTGGTTGGATTGCGCGGCATCTCACACCCCGTGGCTGGGACGTGAACACCGTGCAGGTGGTGCCCGACGATGCAAGCCAGATTGAACTGGCCATCGACCGCGCTTTTGCCCAAACCGACGTCATTTTGATGACCGGTGGTCTGGGACCGACCAAGGATGATATCACCAAACCCACGTTGTGCCGTTACTTTGGCGGCGAAATGGTGCTCGACGAGGCCGTCGAGGCCAACGTGCGCCAGGTCATGGAACGCCGTCACCTCAAGCTCAACGAGTACACCCGGCTGCAGGCCATGGTGCCCTCGTCGTGCCGCGTTATCCAGAACGAGATAGGGACGGCACCGCTCATGTGGTTTGAGCGCGACGGCAAGGTGCTGGTGAGCATGCCTGGCGTGCCATTCGAGCTGCAGGGCATGATGGAACGTGCCGTTATCCCGCAGTTGCTGGCCCGCTTCAACGACGGCGAGGACATCGAGTTCCGCACGTTTGTCGTCACGGGCATCATCGAGTCGGCACTGGCTATGCAACTCGACGAGTTTGAGCGCCAGTTGCCTCACGGCATCCACCTGGCCTATCTGCCCGAGGGCGGCATCATCCGCCTGAGGCTGACGGGCTCATCGACCGATGCCCGCCAAATCAACGACGACATGGAGCGCCTGTCGCGACAGTTGCACGAAATCCTGGGCGGTCACATCATCGCCGACGGCGACAAGCAGCTGCCCCAAATCCTGGGCGAGCGTCTGCGCGAGCGCGGCCTGACCCTTGCCACCGCCGAGAGCTGCACCGGTGGCAACATCGCCCACCAGATTACCACCATTGCCGGTAGCAGCGACTACTTCAAGGGCGCTGTGGTGAGTTATGCCAACGAGGTGAAGATGTCGCTGCTCGGCGTCAACGAGCAGGACATCATCGACCACGGCGTGGTGAGCGAGCCCGTCGTGCGCCAGATGGCCGAGGGCGCCTGCCGTGCAATAGGCACCGACTGCGCCATCGCCACCAGCGGCATCGCCGGTCCTGGGGGCGGCACGCCCACCAAGCCCGTGGGCACCGTGTGGATGGCCGCCAAGTGTGGTGACCGTGTCATCACCCAGGTTAAGCAGTTGCCTGGCGACCGTGACCGCGTCATCACCCGTGCCACCCTCGAGGCCCAACTGCTCTTGCTCTCGATGCTATAGCTTGTAGGCGTCAATATACGATGGCACAAGACATTCACAATAAGGCAGTAACCTCAAACTCCCCCTCTAAGATTAGAGGGGGTGGCGCGAAAGCGACGGGGGCGTTGAAAACAATGCCCTCAGATACTGCTTCTGTCTCAGTCCGTGCCAGCCAAATAATCGACGCCCCCGCCCTGATGGGCACCCCCTCTTATCCAAGAGGGGGAGTCTCGCAAAATTCCAAGCAGGTGATGAATCGGCCAGAAATGAAAGCCTTTAGAAGAGATTTGCGCTCTCATGGGACTACAGCCGAAGGTGCACTGTGGAAGATGCTGAAAGGAAAGCAAATTGCTGGCCTTCAGTTTCGGCGACAATTTAGTGTAGGGAGTCATATTTTGGATTTTTACTGTCCGTCCTTGAAACTTGCGATAGAACTGGATGGTGATTACCACTATCATATGGAAATGCCCGATAGGGATTGGCGGAGGGATGGAGAATTGCAGGAAAAATATGGCATCAAAACATTGCGTTTTGAGAATATAATCGTATTCAACCATCCTGAAGCAATACTCGAGGCGATTAATCTAGAGCTAAAAGCTAGAAACCTATAAACCAATGGTTTGCGTCATTCACAATAAGGAAGTAACTTCAAACTCCCCCTCTAAGATTAGAGGGGGTGGCGCGAGAGCGACGGGGGCGTTGAAAACAATGCCCCAAGACACTACTTCTGTCTCAGTCCGTGCCAGCCAAACGATCGACGCCCCCGCCCTGACGGGCACCCCCTCTTATCCAAGAGGGGGAGTCTCACGAGGCATCTCATTGGCTAACCCCCGCGGTGAGGGCTTGTGATAACTCGTTTAAATAGATGATCAAATGATGAGAAGATACATTATATTGCTGCTTGTGGCTTTGTTTGTCGTGCCTGTGGGGATGGCAAGCACGACCCGTGACGATGACGACAAGAACAAGAAGGCTAAACAGGACGTGCGGCGGCTGTACCCCGAACGCGAACATGCCAAGGCCGTGAAGAAACTGCAAGAGCAACTGTCGCGCAAGGCCGAGCCCAAGGCCGACCCCTGGGACACCAGCGACGAGGTGTGGGGCACTGTGGACTTGCCGCCTGCCGCGATCAAGGACAGCAAGGCCGTCGAGGGGCACCGCCTGTCCATGCCGCTGCGCACCAGCAAGACTCCGGCTGAGCAGGCTGCTCTCGATTCCCTGCTGACGGGGGACAATGATTATACCGAGTACGGCTTTCACCGCATGACCTGGCGCGACCTGCCCGTCACATCGACCATCGACCAGCTCATGCCCGGCTTCACTGTGGACGAGAACGGCGACTGCTACTCACGCTATGTCTCGCGCGAGAAGTCGAGTAACGAGGTCTATTTTGTCTTCGCCATGAGCGAGGACAGCCTGCCCGAACCGCTGCGCCTGCGCGTGCAGTATTGTGCCGACGACCCGTTGGACTTTGACCAGCTGATTTTCACCATCGACGGTTTTGACTACCCGTTTTATCCCGCCGACCACGAGCAGGGAACGCTGGACGGCGACCTCTATTGGGAATGCAGCGACGATGTGCTGCAACCGGCTCACAAAGATCTGGTGTATGCCCTTGCCCACAGCAACTGGGTGGCCCTGAAGCTGATGAGCACCCGTGGCATCCATCACGTGAAAATGCTCACCGACGGCCAGCGCACCGACTTTGCCCACACCCTCGACCTCTACCGCCTGATGGGAGGCAAACTCTAGGTGACAGATGTCAGATACCAAGAAGTCATCCTTTAATCATTAAACTTTAAACGAGTTATGCAACGGATTGCATGACTGTTTTCGGGCATTTGCATGACTTTTTGCATGATTTTTTATGCGGCAAATCAAAAAAGCAGTACCTTTGCCCCCGATTTTAGAAATCATATTATTATTTGATTGTTTTATTAAAGGTTTAATTTTATGAACGCTGAAAACATTGGAACTTGGGCTGGTCTCGTGTGGAACGCCCTGAACGATGCGCAGAAGGCTCTTCCCACTAAGGAGCTGCGCAAGGCTACTAAACTCAAGGTGAATGAGATGCACTGCGCTCTCGGTTGGCTCGCCAAGGAAGGTAAGCTCAACTTTGAGGAGTGCAAGGACGACATCAAGGTGTCGCTGCGCTAAGCACATTACCCCGGTCCTGGATTAAAAATCAATATCCCTTGATATAGCAACGATGGCGTGGAACCTGTTTCCGCGCCATCGTTGTATTATAAAACATTGAAAAACCCAGGCCTCGTGACCTGGGTTATCGTTCTGTAAAACAAACCATTACTAAGCACTTAAAGTCACGCGCGACTTCACAGCCAGCGATGAACACTTTTTACATTCCATAGTTCATGAATTTGCTTGAGTGCACAAAGGTAAACACATTTTTTGAATTTACAAAACAAAACGGGAAAATTTTCAAAAAAAAATTATTTGTCTTTGTAAATGCACCCGAACTAAGGCTGTGTCATCATTCCTGCTCTCGGTTTTTAATCGGCTTGATAGACGGGATATTGAAGCAAAACATGCGTAGGATTCGGCTAAATTGCGTGCGAGGCCAAATATAAAGTTGTTATGGTTGCAAAACCATTGGTTGTTATGCTTGTCTGAAAAAAAACTAGCGTGAGGCCAAAGTGTAAAAAAAATAGACACTTTACTGTAAAAAATTTAGACACTTTTTAAAATCGGGCCATTGTTTTAATGTCGCACTGTGATACACGCACTAAATTTACAACTGAAAAGCATTTGTTTTGGCATGTCTGGACAAGTGACCGTCGGGTGGATCTTGCAAGCGGTAAGAGGGCGCGTTACCGCCACCTTGACAAGAGTTAGTCAACAGCCCTTGCAGAGACCCGGCTGCGCTCACTTGGCTTCGGCATGGGAAGAATTATTCATCAAAAAAACAATAGAATTATGAAGAAGTTTTCATTCTTGATTGTTTGCCTCTGTGCAGGCTTGGCCTTCGTCAGTCAGGCCCAGGACACAGAGCGTGTGGCAGCCGGCGGTGAGGCCCCGTCGCTGAACGGCGGCCTACCCAGCCCTTGGGAAAGACCCATCGGCCCTGGTCCCCGTCCCATATGGTACGCCAATGGCGGCTCATGTAGCGGCGATGTGACGGACGATGATTGCTCGGGCGGCTCTCCCCTCGACGACCTGGAGAAGGGCCGTGTGCGTCCATGCGGTGAGCCCAACGTGGCACCCGCCGGCGGTGAGGCCCCGTCGTTGAACGGCGGCCTACCCAGCCCTTGGGAAAGACCCATCGGCCCCCGTCCCATTTGGTACGCCAATGGTGGCTCGGGTAGCGGCGATGTGACGGACGATGACTGCTCGGGTGGCTCTCCCCTCGACGACCTGGAGAAGGGCCGTGTGCGTCCAGGCGGCGAGCCCAACGTGGCACCCGCCGGCAGCGATGCCCCGTCGCTGAAAGGTGGCTTTAAGCCTGGTCTGGATCATCCTGTTATTCGCCCCCGCCCAATCGTCATTGGTTCAAGTCGGGGGGATAAGGGCATTACGGCGGTAACCGGAATGATAGACGGACTGCTCAACGGCAGTACCGACATGGCCGACGTGAATGGTGACGACAAATTCGACGTCAGCGATGTCGCCACCGTCATCGACCTGTTGCTGATGACTCAGTAACCTGGCGCATGAAATTCATGATGAATGGCAGGAGGGTGTGTTATAATTCTTGCGATGTGTTTTAATCGGTCTGACTGTCGGGCTAAAGGCCCTCAAGCAAAACGTGATTAAAGATCATTGGCGTTTGTTATGACACAGCCTCCTGTCTTGTCCTGTCCCTAGCGTCTGCTCTTACAAGAAAGGCCATGGGACTGTCTGTTTTTTTTGGCAATTTGGACTCGTTTTGAAGCGAGAATGAAAAAAAGTGGCTGTTTGATGTAGCTGAACCGATTATCTTCCTTATATTTGTGACGATTATAGTTCATCCTAAAAATATTATATAATGAAAAAGATTACTCTATTACTTGCTGTTCTTGCCCTTGCCGTTGCGCAGGCTTGGGCGGCCCCAGTCATTGAAGTCGATGCCGAAAAGGTGGATTTTGGGCAGGTGGATGTAGGCTATCCTGTGACAGAGCGTTTCATGGTCAGCGGCTATGATCTCACCGATGACATCAATCTCGCCCTTACCGGACGTTATGCGGCAGAGTATGAGGTGACCCCTTCAACCATTACCCCCGAGGCTGCCGCCGCCGGAGTCATCGTGAAAGTGACCTATAGTCCCCGTTCGGTATGGTCGACATGGGCGACTCTTGTCCTCTCGAGTGCCGATGCCGACGATGTGACAGTATCGATTGTCGCCGATCCGCAAAGGAACGGTACCATCTTCGGCAACAACAATCAGCGTAATTATACCGCAGCTGTGGGCATGGTCGATTATTCGGTCGAGGTAGCCAATTTTGCCGACGTCGAGATTCCCACCGACCCCAATCAGCCCGTCGTGAGGAGTTGGGGACCGGTTTCGGACAATTACGAGATTTCAATCGAGGGTGATGACTGCTTCCATGCCAGAATCGTGAAAGCAAGTGAGATTTCCAACACGTGTACGGTGCGCATCAGCTACTCGCCCAGTGCCAGCGGCTCGCATCATGCTACCCTCGTGGTGACTTGCCATACCGCAGGCGTGCCTGATGTTCGCGTCCAGTTGAATGGCACTGCAACATTGCCGGCCTGGGGCGACCTGGATGGTGACGGCCGAATCACTGTTGCCGATGTGACCAACGAGATTGACGTCCTGATGGAAGGACGTGCTCCGTCGTCACAGGCCGATGTCGATGGCGATGGCAACCTGAGCATCAGGGACGTATCCTCCCTTATCGACATGCTGACCGGCATCGAGTAGCCCGGCAACCGTCAATAATGTCATTACAGTCCACACGTGCACATGCCTTGTGGGCTGCTTTTTTTGCCTTGCATGGACCGTCTTAGGACAAAAAAATAAGCAAAAAGTGTTGTAAATGTGTTGTGTAGTTCAAAAATCGGTTGTATCTTTGCAGCCGATTTCGCGGCACATGTCTTGCTGGCGATGATGCTCATGCGTTAGTCAAGTCAAGAGTGTGACACTTGATCGTTGAAACTTCGATGTCAAACGAGCGAGACACCCAATAGTTGTTCAACCCCCTGATGCCGGTGGGCTTCTCACACCGGTGGGGTAGAATGCCCTCTCCACGGTTGGATGTCCACACCCGGTTTATTGTGCTGCGCCTGTGTTTTTCTGTGTACAGGCAAGCATGTAGCACGCGAGTCGACAACGAGAGAATGTAAAACAAGAACAATAACTAAACAAAAATTAGAAACAATGTCTAAAGTTTGTCAAATCACCGGAAAGAAGGCGATCACGGGCAACAACGTGTCGCACTCCAAGCGCAGGACGAAACGCAAATTCAACGTTAACGTCTTCAATCGCAAGTTCTTCTGGCCCGAGCAGGGTCAGTGGATTCGCCTGACCGTGTCGGCCTCGGGCTTGCGTAACATTAACAAGATGGGTCTCGACGCCGCTCTGAAGAAGGCTGCCGAGGAGGGCCACCTCACTGAAATCCAAGTTATCAACCAGTAAGAAAGGAGTAACGTATTATGGCAAAGAAAGCAAAAGGCGACCGCGTGCAAGTGATTCTCGAGTGCACCGAGCAGAAGGGTACTGGCGTTCCCGGCATCAGCCGTTACATCACGACCAAGAACCGCAAGAACACCACCGAGCGTTTAGAGCTCAAGAAATACAACCCCTATCTGAAACGCATGACCGTTCACAAGGAGATCAAGTAATAACAACCCTTTAAACGACTATATAACAGTATGGCAAAGAAAGTAGTTGCAACCCTTCAGACTGGTGAAGGACGCTCATGGAGCAAGGTGATCAAGATGGTTACAGGACTGGCTCAAGTAATCTGAGGCCGTTCAACAATATCGCCTGCCCGCCCGCTGAGATGCTCAGCCCGCGGGCAGGCTTCGTTATGCCCCGACCGAAAAAACTTGTTTCCAAACCACGTGCCTAAAGCCTTTTTTAGTTACCTTTGCGACTAAAAGGACGAGACAATGGACCAGGACAAATACTTCTTTACGCTTGAGATTGCAGTGCGCGACTATGAACTCGACAGCGAGGGCATCGTCAACAACGCCATCTATCTGCACTATCTGGAGCACACGCGCCATGCCTTTGTCAAGCAGGAGGGTATCCCCTTCGGCAGCTTGACGCGCGAGGGGCTGATTCCCGTGGTGCGCCGCATGGAGATTGAATACCACACGCCCTTGCGCACGGGCGACGTGATGCTCAGCCGGCTGTGGATCGAACGCAAAGGGCCGCGCTTCATCTTCTATCAGGACATTTTCAAGAAGGATAGTGGCGAGCTGGTCGTGAGCGCCGCAGTCACCATCGTGTGTGTGGAACAGAACGGGCGCATCAACCGCGGCGATGAGTTGGTGGCGCGTCTCTCCAAGTATTTTGATAAACAATGAGCGGCGACAACCGATATACACCTCTGACTTATCACATCGCCTTTGCCAGTCTGCAGGGCATGGGCGTGGACCTTGCGCGCAAACTGCTGGATGTCGTGGGCAGCGAGGAGCGGTTCTTTGCCATGAACGAGAAGGAACTGCGAGGCCTCACCCGCGGGCGCAGCAAGATCTATAGCGACGATTACCGCCGCGAGTGCTTGCAGCGTGCCGTGAACGAGGAAGCCTTCGTGAGCGAGCACGGCATCAGGGCCACCTATTTCACCGACGAGGGCTACCCGCATCGCCTCATCGAGGCGGCCGACGCTCCGGCGATGATCTATACCATGGGCAAGTGCGACCTGGAGAGTGCCCACGTCATTAGTGTCGTGGGGACCAGGCACGCCACGCAATACGGTGTCAAGTTTTGTGATACCTTAATCGGTGAGTTGGCGCAGTGCCTGCCCGACCTGGTCGTGGTGAGCGGACTGGCCTACGGCATCGATATCGCCGCCCATCGTGCCGCCCTCAAGCACGGCGTTGCCACCGTGGCCGTCCTGCCGCGGGGACTGAACCGCATCTATCCTGCCATGCACCGCAACGATGCCGTCGCTATCGCCAAGCATGGCGGTATGCTGTTGACCGACTATACCAGCCAGGACGATGTCCAGAAGAGCAATTTCCTGGCGCGCAACCGCATTGTGGCGGCATTGAGCGACTGCACGGTGGTTGTCGAGTCGGCAGGAGCGGGAGGTGCCCTGGTCACGGCCTCGCTCGCCATGAGCTACAACCGTGACGTGATGGCTGTGCCGGGACGTTGCGGCGACGAATTCTCGGCCGGGTGCAACAAACTCATTGCCACCAACAAGGCCGCCCTTATCACCAGCGCCGACGATCTGCTGACCGCCATGCGGTGGGAACCGTCGGGCCGTCAGCCCCAGCAGCTCGACCTCTTCCCTGAGTTGACCGGGGAGGAGCAGGCGGTAGTCGATGTCATTCGCAACCGTGGTGAAATCCACATCAATGCCCTTGCCGACGCGCTGCACACGCCTGTCTATAAACTCATGAGCGTCCTGGTCGAACTGGACTGCAAGCAGGTGATTGCCACCCTGCCCGGTTGCCGATACACGATAGTGTAGTTTTATTTTTATTTTTTGTGGCTGGGAATTTTGACAATTCAAAAGAACTTAGTATCTTTGCTATTTAAATCGCAACAAAGAATCGAAACACTAATTTCACAACGATATGAATACCGATAGAATCCCCGACTCAGAGTTTATCATCAACAATGATGGCTCAGCGTTCCACATCCATGTGAAACCCGAACAGTTGACCGACAACATCATCGTGTGTGGCGACCCTGGCCGCGTGACCATGATTGCCTCCTATTTTGACACACGGGATTGGGAAACATCCAGCCGCGAGTTCCACGCTATTGGTGGTACCTATCACGGCAAGCCCATCATGGCGCTTTCTCATGGTATCGGTCCTGATAACATCGACATCGTGATGACCGAGCTCGACGGCTTGGCCAATATCGATTTCGAGACACGCACACCTCGTGCCGAGCACCGCACGCTCAACATTGTGCGCATCGGCACCTCGGGCGGTTTGCAGCCCTATGTGCCCGTAGGCACTTCGGTCATCGCTTCCAAGGCCATTGGCTTTGATGGCGTGATCAACTACTATGCCGACCGCAATAAGGTGGCCGACTTGGACTTCGAGAAGAAATTCTGCGAGTTCGTGAAGTGGAATCCGCTGTTTGCCAAGCCCTACGTCGTGGATGCTGACCCCTGGCTGGTCGAGAAAATCGGTCGTGACGACATGGTGCGCGGCTACACCATCAGCGCTGTGGGTTTCTATGGCCCTCAGGGACGCCGTGTGCGCCTGGAACTGGCAGAGCCTGAGCTCAATAGCCGCATCGAGAAGTTTGAGTACAATGGCGGCCACATCACCAACTATGAGATGGAGAGCAGCGCCCTTCAGGGTATGGCCCTGATGCTGGGACACCGTGCTATGACCGTTTGCTCGATTATTGCCAACCGCGTCGCCACCGACGTCAATCCCAACTACAAGACGGCAGTCGAGGACCTGGTGCGTACCGTCCTTGACCGTCTGACAGAATAACTGAAAAGTATGTTTTTGTCATCAGGGGTCTGTTGCTAGTGAATAGTAGCAGGCTCTGCTTTTGATGCCTAAATGAAAAAAAATATTAAATTGGGGGGACGATATAATATTATATGCTAGGCTTGCGTTATCAATATGTAACAATTTTAAAACAGGCTTGCCTATGCACAAAATGACTACTTCGACAAACCACAAGAATGACGTAATGAATTCAGTAAAAGGCCCCAAAAAGGCAACTGTAGAGTTCCTCAAGCAGTTTGCAAGGGCTTATCAGTACAACGTCGAGTTGCCGAGAGGATTAGAGTCGATGATTTTGAATTAAACTAAAGAAATCGCACCCTCTCTCAAGGTAAAAAGCCTTCCCCTCAAGAAAAGCGGGAAGGCTTTATTTTTCCTGTCAGCGGTTGTTGATGTTGTCTATGTCACGATAAAATTGTACATTTGCACCAAATAACGAGATTGCTCATGATGAATTTAGTAAAACGCGTCCTCTCGGGCGTTATCTATATCGCATTGATAGTAGCCGCTATCCTGCTGCTCGACAACTCGCCGGTGATGTATCTGCTGGTGTTCTCGCTGTTGATCCTCTTGGGCATTGGCGAGATGATTACCATGGCCAAGGATGACGCGACCCAGTCATGGCTGGTTAATGTCATCGATTTGCTGGGCGGTGTGGGGCTTTTCTTGGCTTTCTATTTCCACTACGAGGTGGGATGGATGCAGCGAGCCTGGTGGATACTTCCCATTGCCGTATATCTGCTGCTGCGCACCATTGTGCAGCTTTACCGCCCGCGCCAGAATGCGCTGCACAGCCTGGAGCGATCGTTCTTCTCGCTGGGCTATGTGGCTTTGCCGTTGGCATTGCTCAATGTCATCATGAGCATTACCGCCCCCAGGCTGCTGCTTGGGGTGTTCGTGTTCATCTGGCTTTATGACACGGGTGCTTATTGCTTCGGTATGCTGCTGGGGCGTCATCGCCTGTTTGAACGCATCTCGCCCAAGAAATCGTGGGAGGGCGTCATTGGCGGCATCGCATTGTGTGTGGCTGGTGCCTATGCATCCCATTATTGGTTTGATGAACTCTTCCAGGTGCCCGACTTGAAGGCCTGGGTGGGACTCAGCGTCGTTGTGGCTGTGTTCTCGACCTTTGGCGACCTGGTGGAATCGCTCATCAAACGCACCGTCGGCGTGAAGGATTCGGGCAACATCATGCCCGGTCACGGCGGTATCCTGGACCGCATCGACAGCCTGTTGCTGGTAGCGCCCGCTGTACTCGTTTACCTGTTGCTGCTTGTTGGTGACAGGATTTATTAATCGTTGCTTGCTATGCGGCATCTGTTATCCTTGTTGTTGCTGTGCTGGGCGTTGGTGAGTGCGCTCTCATGTGGACGTGGCGGCAAACCGGCTGAGGTTCAACACCGGTTGCCCGACACGCTCAACGTGGGCACGCTCTATAGCCCGACGGGCTTTTTCATCCTCAAGGGCGACACGATGGGCTATGACTATGACCGCATCTGTGACTTTGCACGTTCGCGGGGCATTGCCCTGCGTTTCAAGGTCGCGCGCAGCATGGCCGACCTGCTCAAGATGCTTGACAAGCGCGTGGTGGATGTGCTGGCCTGTGAGATTCCTGTCACGGCCGAGTATAAGTCGCGCGTGTTGCACTGCGGCGCCGTCAACGAGACCTATCAGGTGCTGGTGCAGCACAGTGGCGTGGGACTCATCCATGATGTGACCGAGCTCATCGGCAGGGATGTGTATGTCGAGAAAGGCTCCAAATACGAGTCCCGCCTGCGCAACCTTGACAACGAGGTGGGCGGCGGCATATCCATCCATACGGTCGAGGGCGAGGAGGCATTGCCCACCGAGCTCATCCAGCGCGTGTCCCAACGCAAGATTCCGTTCACCATCGTGGACAGCGATATCGCCCAGATGAATCTCACCTACTATGACAGCATCAACATCCAGCTCAGGGTGGGATTTGAGCAGCGCTCGTCATGGGCCGTGGCCAAGCGCAACCAGTGGCTGGCCGACAGCATCAACCTGTGGGCGGCAAGCAGCAATGCGCAGGAATACTCCAAGCAGGCCCTCAAGCACTATTTCGAGATGAACCGTGGCCCCAAACCCGACTCGGTCAAGGTGGATACCCTTGCCGTGACACCCCCGGGCGGCATTTCGCCCTATGACCAGGTGTTCAAGCAGTATGCCAAGGAGATGGGCTGGGACTGGAGGCTGCTGGCAGCGATAGCCTATTCCGAGTCAGGGTTCGACCCCAATGCCACCTCGTGGATGGGTGCACGCGGCCTCATGCAGGTAATGCCCAAGACGGCACGCTCTTTTGGCGTCGACGAGAATGACCTGGGCAATCCCGAGGTGAGCATCCGTGTGGCTTCCAAGATACTGAAGGAGCTTGACGGCATCATGCGCAGCCGTACCGGGGCGGGCGACCGCATCAAGTTTGTCCTGGCGGCCTACAATGCCGGCTCGGGCCACGTGACCGACGCGATAGCCCTGGCGCGCAAGTATGAACTCAACCCGCGCGTGTGGAGCGAGAACGTCGAGCAGGCCATGTTGTGGAAGATGGACCCCGAGTACTACAACGACTCGGTTTGCACCAACGGCTATTGCCGTGGTACCGAGCCGGTGGACTATGTGGTCAAGGTGCTCAACTGCTACGAGAACTATAAGAAGAATTACAAACGATAGTAAGTAAATATTTAGTATTGGTATTATGAGAAAGAAACATTTAATCGTTGCTGCTGTTGTGGCCCTGTCAGCATCCATGATGATGCAGTCATGTATAGGTAGTTTCGCCTTGTTCAACAAGGTGAAGAACTGGAACGAACATGTGGGTGACAAGTTTGTGAACGAGATCGTTTTTGTCGCTATGTGGATTTTGCCCGTTTATGAATTGTGCTTTGCCGCCGATTTGTTTATCCTGAACTCGATTGAGTTCTGGTCAGGCTCCAATCCCGCACTGGCTTCGGCCGACGTGAAGGTCGTTGACGGCAAGGATGCCCAGTATCTGGTGGCCCGCGATGCTGCCGGCTATGTTATCACCAACATGACCACCAAGCAGGAGACCCGCTTCAACTTCAACGCCGAGGACAATTCCTGGTCACTCGAGAACAACGGCAAGGAGATGAAACTCTTCACCTTTGTCGATGACACCCACGTTGACGTCATCAACCGCGATGGGGGCTACACCCGTGTAGAACTGTCACAGGCTGGCGTGCTCGCCTATGAGGAACTGGTCGGCATTGGCGGTGCTGCCTTCGCCCTGAAGTAAACCGTCAATCGTCATTATCTATCACAACAAGCCCGACAGCGACTGCGCTGCCGGGCTTGTTGCGTGATGAACTGTTGTTACTTGAAGAATTTGCTGTGGCTGATGAAGAAATAGCCGATGGCCATCAGCACCAGTGAGATGATAACGGCCAGCGGGAATCCGACCCACCGCGACTCCAGGCCGTTGGGCACATTCATGCCATAGTAGCCAGCCACCACAGTGGGAATCATCAGCAGGATGGTCACTACGGTAAGCGTCTTCATGATGCGGTTCAGGTTGTTGCCGATGACCGACGAATAAGTCTCCTGCTGGCGCTCCAGGATGTCGTTGTAGATGCTGGCGGTATCCACGGCCTGTTGCGTCTCAATCTCAACGTCCTCGAGCAGGTCTTCGTCATGGGGTAGTGTGCGCAGCCGTTTCTTGAGGCGGGCCAGCACCGTCATGTTGCCCTTGAGCGACGTGATGAAATAAATCAGGAACTTGCCCAGACCCATCGTGCGCATCAGCTCGTCATTGTCCATCTTCTGTTCCAGCCGCTCCTCGGCCGCATTCATCATCGTGTTCATCTGTTTGAGGTACTTCAGGTACCACACCGACGTGGACAGCATCAGCGACAACAACAGGTCGTAGCCCTTGCACGCGTTGACGTGGCGGCGTTGACTCCAGCGGATGAAATCGTCAAGGACCTCGGTGTCGTAGTAGTTGACCGAGATGAACACATCGTCACGAATCAGGATAGCCATCGGAGCAGTCGAGAAGATGGTGTCACCGTCCCCGTCGATGCTCTTGCACGGCACGCGCACAAAGACCATCATCCAGTTGTCCTCATGGTCAACGCGGGGGCGCTCCTCGATGTCCTCGGCATCGTGGGTGAAGTCGGGAACCGCAAAGCGTTCCTTGAGCACTGCAAGATCGTCGGCCGTCGGTTTGGTGACCCTTATCCAGCACCCTGACTTCCACTGGTGGATCTCGCTGAACCCATCCTTGCATTTCAGATAACTAATCATAACTTCGTCCCTTCATGTTTAATCATGCAAAGATAGTGAATTTTCCTAATTCTTAATTTCACACAACAGAAAAATCCCCTCAAAGAGACCACCAGCCCCACTGCCCCAATGCTACCGTGCCGTCATATATTAAACACGCCACTCATTACGGGCTACCAGCCCGTAATACTCTAACAATCCTGGGCGCTGTCAAGGTATTACGAGCTACCAGCTCGTAATAAAAAGTTAAAACCTTCCCGTTCTCTTGCTTGACTGGGGGATTTGTTGCTACCTTTGTAACCATGGATAACAGCAATGAACGCCGTAAACGCTGGATTGCGGCTCATCCCGAGCTGGTCACCAAACCGTCGATGAAACGCCGCAAGGTGGGGCACGACTATTGTGGTGTCGCCATCTATCTGGTGACCCTTTGTGTAGAGGGTCGCCGTCCCGTCTTGGGCGCGTTGAATGGGCCCGACGAGCGTCATGTCATGCCTTGGGTGTATCCTTCCCAGCTGGGACTTGCTGTCAGGCGGGCTTGGCAAGAGATACCGCAGTACCATCCCCAAGTCAAGCTGCTTGGTTTCCAGCTGATGCCCGACCATGTTCATGGCATTATCCACGTGACAACGCCCATGCCGCAGCCGCTGGGACGCCTCATCCAAGGCTTTAAAAAGGGTTGCCGCGATGCTATCAATGCCATTGCCCCTGATGGTGGTACCCTTTGGGAAGAAGGCTACAATGACCGCATCCTTAAAGGCCCTGGCCAGTTGGATAGATGGATACAATACCTGATTGACAATCCGCGACGCCTATGGGAGAAACGCCACAATCAGGACTTGTTTATACAACAGACAGGCATGACCATCGGCACCACGCCAGTGACAATGATGGGTAACAGATTCTTGCTTGATTATCCCGAGAAACTCGCAGTCAAGTGTTCGCGCAGGCTTTCAAAGGAGGAAATTGAAGCGGAGTGCCATCGTTGCCTTGAACTGGCTTGCCAAGGAGTGGTGCTCGTGTCTCCATGCATCAGCCCAGGGGAGAAGGAGGTCATGGGACGAGCCTTCGAGGCTGGTCACCCCATCATCGTCTTGATTGAAAACGGCTTCTCTCCGTACCAGAAACCCAGTGGCCGCCAGTTTGATGCCTGTTGCGAAGGACGTCTGCTCCTTATCGCCCCATGGCCTCATCACGACGACTACCGCAAGATTACCAGGGCTCAATGTGACACGCTTAATGCGCTAGCCCGTCACATTAGCAATAACGACTTCCTTCTCAACCAGCGCTAGGAGATGGCATGGTATTACGGGCTGGGAGCACGTAATACTTTAACAGAGTCGCATGGGGGAAAACATGGAAAGGCCGCGACGCAGTAGGTGTCGCGGCCTTTTTGGGAGTGTGGGATTTGTTCAGGTGATTACTTCATGACCTTGAGGGTGGCGGTGGTGCCGTCGCTGTAGGTGGCACGCTGCAGGTACAGGCCCGTTGCGGGGGCTGTGGGCAGCTCGTGGCCGGTCAGGTCATAGTAGCGGGTATTGACAATCTGAGCGCCGGTGGCCACCTCGTTGATGCCCGAGGGCAGAGGATTGGTGACATAGGCAATCTCGGAGCGGTTCACCTCATCGCCGACGGCGTAGATGCTCTGCACGCCTACCGTTTCGAAGTCGGTGGTATAGAGATATACCGTGTGGCGGCCGTTACCGCTGATGTAGATGTCGAAGTTGATGTTGTCCTCAAAGCTGTAAGGGATGTCGGTCATGTAAGTGGGCAGGCCGATGTAAACCTCGGGATCGAAGGTGAACACGTCACCGTCAAGGAGGATATTGTAATACAACTTGTTGACGTTGAGCTTGTAGCCTTCATCGTCAACGGTGGGGATGGTGAAATGCAACACGGTGAAGCCTGAGGTCTGGTTGATGGTGATGTCGTCATCGGTGAAGATGGGCGTGGCCGGCGTGGCGGGATACTCTTCAAACGCTACGAGGCCGGGGCCAACGAAGTCGTTGATGATCGACAGCGTGTTGGGGCCGACATTGGTAACCATGGCTGCGGGCCACTCGGCAACGATGTTCTGGGCATCCTCGTCAACAGTGAAGACGATCTCGTCGTTCAGGTTGTAGTTGAACACGGGGCTGCCGTAGGTCTCGGTATCGACAAAGGCGTCGCCGGTGAGCACGTAGATGTGACCGTTGTAGTAGGCATCAACGCCCAGGTACTGGCGGGTGGGGAAGGTAGCCTTGCCGTCGACCAGCTTACCCTTGATGAACGCGTCGGGATTGTTGTTGTTGAGGTTACCGATGTAGATGTCCTCGCCATCGATGGCCACATCAACGATGCGCTCTTTGGTTGCAGTGAGGTCGGTGGGGTCTGACAGGTAGGTCATGTTGTAGGCCTGGATGTAGTACTCTGAATCGGACAACGTGATGGGCTCTTCGGTCATGGGAGCATAAACGATGTGCTGGTCGGCCATGTAGAACCAATCGGCCGTGGCGTCACACAGGCCGATGAACTTGTCGCCCAGCTGGGTGAGCACGCCGTCTTCCCAGGTGAATTCGATTTCGCCCTCTTCTTCAACCACGGGCATGCCTTCATCCTCGTCGTAGTGCATGCAGTAGGCATAGTACGGGTCGCCAACGTCAATGATGTAGAGCTGCGGCAACTTCACGACATACTTGCCGTCGCCTGCAGGCTCAGCCTTGATCCAAGGCAGGATCGAGAACCAGATGTAGCCCTGTGAGATGGGATTGTAGATGTACAGGTTGCCGTCATTGCCCTCGACCACCTTGCCGATGCCGCCATCCACATTCTGGATGTAGATGTCGCCCCAGCCCAGGCCATAGGCAAACGAGGAGGCATACATGTTGTCATAGAGGGTGCCTTCGGGGACATCCATGATGGGCTCTTCCTCGACCCGTGCGGGAGCAGCGGCGGGAGCCTTGAACTGTGACAGCCTCATGCCGGCCTTTGCGGGCATGCGTTGGGCGCTGGCCATGCTCGGGATGAGCAGGGCCGCAACAAGTGCAATAAGTGTAATTGTCCGTTTCATAACTTGAATCTTTTTTAAAGGTTAAATAATGTGATGGTTAATCACTTGCAAATATAATGATTTTTGCAAAATAACAAAAATACTACCAGTTTTTTATAGGAGATATTAGCGCTCAAGCAATATAATTGCATGAGGTCATACAATATTATACTTGCGGTACAGTAATTAATGAGGCCAATAATCAGTCTTCACCAAAACCAGTGGTCGCCCCTCGGTTGTAACAAAATAGTAATGGGTTTGTAATGCCATCGTAAACGGTTGGCAATGCTGCAATATGTAATTTTGCAGAAAAAAAGAAAACAGTTATAACATGGAATCATCACAGCAGTATATATTGATTTTACTCAAGATTTTAGGCACATTAGGACTTCTGATATTCGGCATGAGAATGATGAGTACAGCTCTGCAAAAGATGGCTGGCTCCCAATTGCGACATGTGCTGGGACGCATGACAAACAACCGAATCATGGGCATGTTGACAGGTGCCGGAGTAACCTGTGCAGTGCAGTCATCGTCGGCAACGACAGTGATGACTGTCTCGTTTGTGTCGGCAGGCCTGCTCACGCTGGGCCAGGCCATCAGTGTCATCATGGGCGCCAATATCGGCACCACGCTGACGGCGTGGATCATGTCACTGGGCTACAACGTGGACTTGACCAATGTGGTGTTTCCCGCTTTTCTGGTGGGTATCCTGCTCATCTACCACAAGCGCCACCGCTACAAGGGAGATTTCTTGTTCGGTATCGCATTCATGTTCTTCTCACTGGTACTGTTGAGCAGTGCCGGCAAGGAACTGGATTTGGAACACAACGAAGCCGTGATGCGCTTTTTTACGTCGTTTGACACCAGCAGCCATCTCTCAATTCTTGCCTTTCTGGTGATTGGTACCATCATCACCTGCATCGTACAGTCGTCGGCAGCCGTGATGGCCATCACGATACTGCTGTGCTCAACGGGTGTGTTGCCCATCTATTTGGGTATTGCGCTGGTGATGGGTGAGAACATCGGCACAACGGCGACAGCCAATCTGGCGGCACTGGGAGCCAACAATGAGGCGCGTCGAGCCGCCCTTGCCCATCTGTTATTTAATGTGTTTGGCGTGATATGGGTCATGCTGGTGTTTTATCCGTTTGTTGACATGGTGTGCAAGCTGGTGGGCTATGATACTACGGCTGGCGGGCAGCATGAGCGGCTTCCCGTCGTCTTGGCTATGTTCCACACATGCTTTAATGTGACCAATACCGCCTTGCTTATCGGCTTCATTCCCCAGCTGGAAAAAGTGGTCCGCTGGCTCTTGCCCGATAAGGATGATGGTGAACATGAATCATTCAAGCTGCTTTACATCAAGGCTAACCTGATACAGACACCTGAAATCGCGGTTATGCAGGCCCAAAAGGAGACCGCACATTACGGCAAGCGGGTACAGGAGATGTTCGGCCTCGTGCAAACCATGCTCAATGAGCATGACGGTGACAAGATCGAAGAAATCTTCCAGCAGATTGAACGTGAAGAAGATGGTACCGATGAAGCCGAGATTTCCATTGCCCGTTTCTTGGAACAGGTGAGCGACGGACACCTGAGTAATGAGTCAAAGATGAAAGTGAGACAGATGCTGCGTGAGATAGGCGAAATCGAGAGCATCGGTGACTCGTGCTTCCGCCTGGCGCGAACAATACAGCGACGCAGTCATCAGGGGCGTGATTTTAATGAAACCCAGCAGCAGCGTCTCAACGAGATGATGGCCTTGTGTGAGAATGCCTTGGGCCAGATGAACCTTGTGTTGGAGGAGCGTCTCGAGGAACATGACCTGCGGCAGGCCTATTACTACGAGAACCAGATCAACACCTTGCGCGATCAACTCAAGGCCGATAATGCCAAGGCAGTAGATGAGCGGCAATATGATTATGCGTTAGGAACTGCCTATGGTGACCTGGTAGGTGAATTGGAAAAGTTAGGTGACTATGTGGTCAACGTCGTGGAGGCACGATTTGGACAGATGTAGCGCTTTGTCGTGCGATAAGTGGGTGGGAATGAATAAAGTTTATTATTTTTGCATTTGGATATGAAACAAAAGATATTGGTAATAGATGACGAGCGCGACCTGTGTGAGATTCTTCGCTTCAATCTCGCCTCGGCGGGTTTTGTGGTGCACACCGCTTATTCTGGCGAGGAAGCTTTACTCAAGGACATTTCCAGCTATGACTTGCTGCTGCTGGATGTGATGATGCCATGCATGTCGGGGTTTGAACTTGCTGCGCGCCTCAAGCAGGATGCCAGCACGGCCGATGTGCCCATTATCTTTCTTACGGCACTGAACGAGGAGGAGGACACCTTGCATGGCTTTGACTTAGGAGCCGATGACTATATTACCAAACCGTTCTCGGTGCGAGAGGTAGTGGCTAGGGTTAAGGCCGTATTGGGACGCACTTCGGCAAATGCGTCAAGCATGCAGGAATTGTGTTACGAGGGTCTGGTTATGGATTTGGCCAAGATGACTGTCACCGTTGATGGCGAACCTGCACTGTTGACCAAGACCGAGTTTGAAATCCTGAAGCTGTTCTTGGAGAATCGGGGCCAGGTATTCTCCCGCCAGGAACTGCTTGACAAGGTCTGGCCGAGTGATGTGGTCGTGATCGACCGCACTGTTGATGTCAATATCACCCGTATGCGCAAGAAGATTGGACGTTACTCATCCTGCATTGTCACCCGTCATGGATTCGGGTACTTATTTGTCGTGTGATGAAAAAGTTGACCGAAGGCCGCAAGATGTTCCTTAGCGTGATGGTGATTTTTTTCATCTATGCTATCATCTTTATCCTTTTTGAAGACTATGACCGTCATTTCTTGATGCCGTTCAAGGAGACCAGTGACTGGCACCTGCTATTGTTTTCTCTTGTCGTGATGGCCGTGTTGGGCGTTCTGCTTCACCGTTATTCCCTGCGCATGGATGAGCGCATCAACCAGAAGCAAATCAATAAGGAAACTCAGATGCGCCGAGAACTCACCCAAAACATCTCACATGAGCTCAAGACACCTGTGGCCAGCATCTTGGGGTATACCGAGACCATCCTGGAGCATCCCGAGATGGACGCTACGACTCAGCGCCAGTTCATTGAGCGCACGCAGTCTCAGGCTCATCGCCTGTCATCCCTGCTGCAGGATATCTCCACACTCAACCGCATGGATTATGCCGCCGATAAGATTGCCATCGAACGCGTGGATGTCTCACACATTGTGAGTGACATCATCATGGAAACCGCCCTGGCCGCAGACGCAAAACACATGAAGGTGATCAATCATCTGCCCGAAGATATTATTATCAACGGCAACAATTCTCTTGTCTATAGCATCTTCCGCAACTTGATGGACAATGCTATCAATTATGCGGGCGAGGGCACGACTGTTACAATTATGGCTCGAGAAGAGAGGAGCAAATGGCACTTCACCTTTACCGATAATGGAGCTGGCATACCCGACGAGCACCTGACGCGGATTTTTGAGCGGTTCTACCGCTTGAACAAGGGCCGCAGCCGCTCGCTGGGTGGCACTGGCCTGGGACTCTCTATCGTAAAGAATGCCGTCTTGTTGCATGGTGGCACGATTACTGCACAAGCACCTCCAGGCGGTGGCCTGTGCTTTAAATTCATACTCAAGAAATAATTTAAAGTTAATAATAAAATAACGAGAGAGCCTCACCGCGGTGGGACTCTCTCATTTTAGCTACTTGGGAAACGTCGGTCGGGGATTAGCCGAGGCGCTTCTCGAGGTTGGTGCGGATGGCCTTGATGAAGTCGGCGCTGTTGACAGCCTTAGCCTCAACACCTTCCATCAGGTTCACGAGGTCCTTGGTAACGATACCGGCGTTCAGGGTGTCGAAGCAAGCAGCCTCGAGTTGGTCACCAAAGTTCATGAGGTCATTCAGACCGTCCTTCTCACCGCGCTTGCGCAGGGCACCACTCCAAGCGAAGATGGTAGCCATGGGGTTGGTCGAGGTCTCCTCACCAGCGAGGTACTTGTAGTAGTGACGGGTTACGGTACCGTGGGCAGCCTCATACTCGTAGTTGCCCTCGGGGCTAACGAGTACACTGGTCATCATAGCCAGAGAACCGAAGGCGGTGCTGACCATGTCGCTCATCACGTCGCCGTCATAGTTCTTGCAAGCCCAGATGTAACCACCCTTGCTGCGGATTACGCGAGCAACAGCGTCGTCGATGAGGGTGTAGAAGTACTCCAGACCCAGCTTCTCGAACTCAGCCTTGTAGTTCTGCTCGTAAACCTCCTCGAAGATGATGCGGAACTGAGCGTCATACTTCTTGCTGATGGTGTCCTTGGTCGAGAACCACAGATCCTGCTTGGTATCGATAGCATACTTGAAGCAGCTG
>CADBDH010000024.1 GCA_902793405.1 uncultured Bacteroidales bacterium
GTTCTCGCGCATGACCTACAAGAGTGTCTATATCATCGACTACTTCAAGAAGAACTTCCTGTATGTCAGCGAGAACCCGTTGTTCCTGTGCGGCCTGTCAGCCAGCGAGGTCAAGGAAATCGGCTACAAGTTCTACATCGACAATGTGCCGCAGGAGGATCTCGAGCGGCTGTTGATAATCAATTCCTCAGGCTTTTATTTTTCCAAGGACATCCCTGCAGCCGAGAAGCGATATTACACGCTATCTTACAATTTCAGGGTCATCAACACGGTGTCCAAGAAGGTGCAAACCATCAACCATCAGTTGACGCCCCTCAAAATGATGCCCGACGGGAAAATCTGGCTGGCGTTGTGCGTAGCATCCATCCCCACCAAGCAGGGCGATGACACCATACTGATGTTCAACAACCGCACGCACGAGGGTTGGAATCTGGACCTGGAGAGCGGCACATGGCAGTCGGTCCCCTACATCTCGCTCACCGAGCAGGAGACGCAGGTTCTCAAGTATTCGGCCATGGGCTACACAACCCAGGAAATCGCCCGGCTGATGTTCAAGTCGTTTGACACGGTGAAAGGCTACCGCAAAAGCATCCTGGAGAAATTCGACACCGACAGCATCACCGAGGCCATCAACCTCTGACTTGCTGACGAAGTAGTCGGCAATGTCGGCAGTCGGGGCGATGGCAGTAAGCAGAGACTCGTAATCGGGGATGAGCAGTGAGGCATCGTGCCAGTGGTGCTGCTGGGCGATTTTGCGCCAGTCGGCAATGGCGTCGGCATCAGGATAGAGTGTTACATCACGGCCATTCAGCACGCTGCGCTCACTCAGTGCATTGAGGTTGCTTTTTGAGCCTGTTGCCAGCCAAATCACGCCGTGAATCACCATCGAGGCGATGATGGCTGTTTTCTCACTCTCTACGACGGCTACTGGAAAGTCGGGGTGCCGCGAAAGCAGGTGCTCCCCAAAGTAAACCAATTCGGCACGCTGGCCCTCTTGAGGCTGTTTGCGATAAATGAGCGGATATATCGATTTGTCTCGGTGTCCGTCGCTGCAATAAGCCATCGCCTTGATCTGACGCAGGCGATGGTTGACGTCCAGGTAGCGGAACATCGTGCGGCGGCCGTCATACCCCACTTCGTAGCGCTTGAACGCTTCAGGAGTGCCAGGATAAAGGCTCTTGAGAAATCTGTACAGATTGGACATTTCAATCACATTAGGCCGAGTCGTGCGTTGGTAATCCTCCCATCTCTCTTCGTAGTAGATCGGCTCCGGTCGTGATTGCACTACTGGTGCAACACGACGTGGAATATAGGGAAGCGAGTTACGGCCTCGTGTCATCGTCACACCATTCGCCC
Source organism: uncultured Bacteroidales bacterium (assembly GCA_902793405.1). Taxonomy (GTDB): domain Bacteria; phylum Bacteroidota; class Bacteroidia; order Bacteroidales; family Muribaculaceae; genus Sodaliphilus. The sequence goes on from CADBDH010000024.1 coordinate 1,357, forward strand.
GCAGATGGGCAATGATGGTGCCTGGAGAGATTCGTGACGGAGCACGGCAGCTGCGCCATTGCGACATCACGTCACGGTCGCCCTTATAGCCGCCACTATTACGGCTCAACGAGAGCCACAGCTCCCGCAAGGTTTCCTCATCGGCTGGTGACTCGATAGCCGCTGCACGCAGCGACAAGCAGACCCGGTACCATGTCTCGTGGTCATCCAGGCCACCAACCTGCATCACGTCCACCTGACGCAGGATGTCGTTCCAGTCATAATCGCTGGCAGTGTGAGAAGAAAAAGTATGTCGCATAGGTTTCTGATTTTTGAGTTGTTTGTGCATCGGTATTAATAATTTCACTATTTGTGCAATCGCTCCGGTGTCGTGGGGTGGTGCAGTTTATATATTACACCCCCTTTATAGGGGGTGATATAAATTGCACCTCACCTACGTAGCTTCACCATCGGTTACATAATACAGACCATTGTCGCGCTTGACAATCAGGCCAGCTTCCATGGTCTGTTTGATGTCTTCCATGACGGTTCGCTTGCTCACTTTGTATGCCCGCATCACCTGATTTACAATATCGGTGCTACGACAACCACCGTGAACGTCGCGGCAGTAGATGGCGATGGCATTGCAGCGCATTTGCTGGCGCAACGAGGGGCCATCGTCCTGCTGTGGCGCACCGACCACCTCAGGCAAGCCATGGTCGTTCACTTTGAAACAAAAGTCCTCTGGGCGCTTTCCACGGGCCTTCTCGAAGGAGACTTTCGTTATCTCGCCATCGGCGTTGAAGACCATGGCCGTTTCAGTTTTGCGGTACAGGTTAGAGCCGGCATGGCCACGCGGACGCAGCACCTTTCCCCCGCTCATCACGTCATTCAGATTGGCGTGGATGACAGTGAGGATGTGGCAGTTGTAGTGTGAAGAGAACTTCATCACAAACTGCTGGATGATGGCACCCTCAACAATGTGATTGGGATCATTGCACAAGTCGGCGATGCCATCGATGACCACGAGAGACGGACGATACTGCTCGATAGCCAGTGCACACGCCATCAGGCGCTTGGGCGGGTCTATTTCGCGCAGGTCGAATACTTCAAGCAAAGCGGCATCAGAGTCAAGAATACGCCTCATGCGGCGTTTGATGCGTCGTGCCCTGCCTCTGCCTTGCTCCGTGTCAATCCACAGCACACGGCCCGGCTCGACATCGGCTCGAATGAAATAGTTGGAGCGTGGGCGGGTACACGCACTCAGATATTCGGCCACCAGCAGTAGGCAGCCGAATGTCTTGCGTGTACCTGGCACACCGATGATGACCGAGAAGTTTTGCAGAGTCATCATGGGCGATTCTTTACTGCCGGCATACAGGATGGGCACCTCGTCGCAGTCATCGTTGTCCACTTCCTCGGGCGTGATGCGCCCAGCATCAAGGATGTCCTTTACAGCGCCGGGATCAATCTGGTCTGCCTCACTTTCATAGGCCGTTGCGGCAGTGATAACGTCATGCAGCATGCACAGCGATTCGGGCACGAGCTGGCCATTAGCGGCATACTGGTCAGCCGTTGGACGGTCTTTTCCGTTTTTAGCGGCTAACATCGCCGCACTCATCGGGTCAATGACATTGCCCGTGGGTGAGTTTTCAGAAAAATCATTCATGGTACAAGAATATTAAGATTATTCTGCAAAGTACGCATATGAGGACACCTCTCCGCAATATCAAAAAGCAGAGAGGTATCATCAATTCGCTAATCATGGCATTGGCCTGCTCCTGCCAGGCGATTGATGTCTTCACGACGATAGGCCACGCGACGCCCAACATGGCGTTTGGGCAGATAGCCACTCTTGTCCCATCGGATAAGCGTGCGCAGGCTTACCTTGAGTAATTTAGCAGCTTCTTCCTGAAAAACGAAGCCGTCATCAGACTTGGGTTGTTCAACATTGTGTGTTTTTCCTTGCAATTGTTGGATGACGCGATTAGCAATCGTTTCTGCCAACTGATTGTAATCGTCCTCCGTAAGCAAGATTAGATTTGTCGCTTTCATATAGTTGTGAATTTTAATGCCTTGACTCCGTTGTCATCGGCATTGCAAAGTTCACACCCAAATGTATAATCAAAACGAATGATTTTATAAGAAAAACAGACAATGAAGCCAATCAAGAAAAGCCCCGTAATCGCTTGAATTACAGGACTTAGCTATATAAGTAAAGAAAACTATTTTTATAAGAAATATAACTTATGCATAATTCCCATACATTATCAGGGGAAGTCACGCAGCCATTGTTTCGCAATATGGGACTGACCAGAGGACTTGGAAGCACTCAGCGAGTTCCATTGTCCATCTGTCAAGACTGACTTTTTCCAGTTCTTGACCTCATCAATGATAAGTGATGAGATTTGTTCCATGGCATAGTAGAACTTTAGTTTATTTTTTGCCTGAATTATATCAGTGGGGAAATGGCCATTCTTGACCCAAACGAAGAAATCCTCATAGTCACATGGCTTGATAACGCCAGTCTCGACCAGGTAGGCATGGATCTTCTTTACCCTCACCTTATTGGAGCAATTGAACGTTTTCTGACTCTTGGGCTGACTCTCAGGTTGACTCTCAGGCTGACACTCGGGCTGGCTCTCGGGCTGAATCTCAGCCTGGATCTCGGGCTCTCGGTCGTTCTTTTCAGATGGCGAGAAACTCAGGTCAATAGCATGGGGAATGCCCAGCTGTTCCAGTCGGTGTGACAGTTCTTTGACAGCAAATTGATAAATAGGCGACGAATTGACGATCGCCTGGCCACTGGAAATGGGCTTCTCAAGATAATATATCTGAGGAATATCACCATGATAGTTAGGAGAGAGCTTGATGCATTTGAGCACATAATCGAATGCATTCTGCATCGTTTCTTGGTTGATCTGCTGCAATAGGTCAATCAACATTTGCATCATCACAGGGTTAAACCCTGCAGTGGCGTCGCTAAGGCGCTTAAGCTCGTCCTCATCCCCGCCAAACGGCCTGCCAAACTCCTCTATTTTCAATTCTATGCCTCTTTCACTAGTAGTGACATGTGGCGTGACTTTCACATAAGCGTAATTAACGTAAGTCTCCAAACGATCATTGATTTCCTCCTCGGTGAGTTTTCTCTTATTGGGTTCTTCTTTTGCCATTGTTTCTCGATGTATTATGTCATGCTATTGTTGTCCATTGTCAAAGAATTTGAAGAATGACTCGATTTGGTGTTTTCTTAGTTCCTCGGGATCTTTCTCGATATAAATCCTAAACACCTCCTCTGTCTCATGGCCGGTGATGCCCATGATGATTTGTGTCGGCCAGTTGCGTTCAAACATATTAGTAGCGAAACTGCGGCGGCCGCTGTGAGAAGTCACGAGATTATAGAATTTCTCGCTTAACGTAGTCTTCTCGGCATTCAATGTCCGTTCCAACTCCACAGTCTCACCAAAACCCGCATCTTGGCCATCATCAGTTTCTGAGATAGTCTTGCAGACATCTTTGATGAAGTTATTGAACTTCTGATTACTGATAGGAGCAGGGAAACCATCCTTGTATTTTTCCAGCAATGGCTCAACTTCAGGCAATACCGGAATATAGACGAGTGCACCCGTTTTCGTTTGTTTAACTTTGAAAAAGCGGTGTTTCCCGTCATCTGTTGTATCGATATTGTCCGGGATAAGTTGGCCCAAATCACTATAGCGTTGGCCGGTCCAGCACAACAGCAAGAATTGGTCCCTTACACGATCCATGTAACCGTTTAATTGTGCATTGGCCATCACACGCAGCTTGTTCTCGTCCAGATATACATTCTTCACTCGCTCGTGCAGTACCTTGCACTTGCCACGAACAATGAAGGCACACTTGGCAGCCTGCTCGGGATCGTCAATTCGCTTGCGCAGAACAGTCTTCAAGCTCTTGATATGCTTCCCTACACTATTTTTACGCAGTCCCTGGTCGTACAGGAATTTCACAAACGCGGCATACCAACGCTCATTAAGCTCATCAGTTTCATAATCGGCCACGGAAGAATGTTTGCAAAACTTCTTGAGCCAGCCCTCAACCTGGGCATAGACACGGACGGAACTCGGCTTGAGGCGTTCTCCGTTATCATTCAGCAATCTTCCTTCCTTGCCATCCAAGCAGAATTCATGCACAATTTGCATGAGTGTCTTGTTTTTCTTCTTTTTAGTATCTGATTTTTTAGGATGCAGGAAATTGTTCGTCTCCTCCAAGAGCCATAATTTCAGTTCCTCTGAACTCCTTCCGTTAAGACCGCCCTGCGCGGTATAGGCTTCGAGCAGGTGGGCTTTAAGGTTGGTTATTCTTTTGTTGATTTTCGCGTTCCGCTCACGTTGATCATCATCAGGCACCTGTTTGATTGACGTACTCAGTTTTTGCGTCTTGGGCGACCAGTACTCCCTAATGATATGGATGCCAGTAGAGAAAAAAGGCTTTATGGTCTGCGTCGCGCTGAAGCGGAAGCGCACTTCTGCTTCTGCTCCACCACCTTTGCTGATTGATATTTGTATGCCTGCCATTTTTATTGTAATTTTGTTCTGCAAAGATACAAAAGAAATTTATTCCGTTGTCATTCTGTTGTCATAAAAATGGTAAAATAATGTCAATACATTGTCAGGCTATGTCTGATTGGCTTGAATTATCTATCAGACATTCAGTGATTTATGATGAAATTATCATGACATATCATATCCATGGATGGAGTCCGCTATGCTCCACGAGCGGTAGAATAAGCGACTGAAATTCAGTCGCTTATTTTTATTTTGCTCGGTGCTTTCCCATAACGGTATTAGATGTCTTTATTTTCGGTTGGTTCACCGTCCTGCAACCGGGCAAAGACATCTTGCACGATATCCCTGCTCTCCTCCTTGTCATGTAAGATCATGAATGCTATTACCCTGCTTGGCGGAGTTGTGGAGTGTTGATGCGGATATCACAATCAACGGCAAAAATGGTATCTGTAAATTGGTGAAAATAATCGATGGATTATTTGGTCAAATCAGAATAAAGCTTTATTTTTGCAGTGAAAAAATGGTCAATGCACTTTTGAGTCCTTCGTCCACCAGGGCGTCGGCATTGCTCAATCCTGCGAAATGAAAGCTATGACATCAGGATGTAGGCTTGGAAGCAGCCATCCTTTAAAGAGTGCGTTAGAGCTCACTGGTCGAGCCGGAAGAGTAGAGGTAGGGTGATAAAAGTACATTCCTATGAGCGGGAAAATTGACATTAGAGACAGAGAAACATTGCTAGAGTTGGCTTTCAGACACGAAGGCGACTTCTCCTGGCCTCTTGGTTTTACGGGTCACACCGCTGGCAAGTTCAGCGTCCACAAGGCGACTGCGACATTGTCAGATCAATGTCAGGGGAAGGTAAAAACCGGATACTGGGGGTTCAAAGTGGTAAACAGCCCGCTACGAAACAGAACCAAGCGTTGATCGCTTGGTTCGCTTTTTATATCTATCCGTAGTCGTGGCTTCGATGCCTTTCAGCATCAGTCTTTAACGTGAGTTCGACGAAAATAAAGAGCGGATAATCTCAATGGATAAAAAATAATAGAGACGCAAGATTTTGCGTCTCTACTTGCATTGTACAAATTATTCCACTGTTTGTCAGAACATTACTTAGTCGAATCCACGTTATTCCGGGAAAGTCCTTCAGTCTAATCAGACTTCTTTTAACTTGTCGAATACCAAGCCACTGGAGGCTTCGGTGCGCGACTGCCGTTTGTGGACACCCAACCATTGATAGGTTTTTCCTCCTATCCAACGTGCTCGCTGGTAGTTCTTGGTCAGCCTGATGCCAGTTGCCTGGACAGCCTCCTCATGGATAACCATGGGCTCCTCCTTCAGCACATTTCCATTCTTGTCGCGAGTCACCACCGGGCGCATGATTGAGCTCTTGGGACGTACGGCATGAAGGTCAAACTTATTGCCATTAAAGATATGGCATGGCATCTTGCCGCGCCGCAGGATGATTTCCCTTCCACCCATAAAGAATGGGGACTTCTTGGTATCCTCGGTGGCAAGACGCTGAGGGATGAATGGAATCCAGTTGAACGGCACCGAGGACTGCAGGCTATAACTGAACTTGGCTCGTGGAGCCTGATTGCTGGCGGCCTTTTCCACCTGGGGCGCACTGTCTTGGCCAAAGACGATAGTATCGGGCTCACGGACAGGCTCTCCCGCCTTGTTGCGTTCATTAACGATAGTCTCCAGCTGCGTGGCATAGAGATTGGCGTCGAGCGTACCTCCACATCCGTCGGACACAATATTCTCAACACCCCACACCATGTTAGCAATCTCATCCCGCAGGATTTTGATTTCCTCGACAGGCTTGCCCTCGATTGTTGCAGCCAGCTGTTGCGCATAGTAAAGGCCATTGATTGCTGTGCGTTTGGCATCGCCAACGGTAGAGTTGACAAACACTTGCCATTGTTCTTCATACTCACCCAGCTGTTCCTTGTTGCCGGCACGGCAATCGCCACTCATGGTGTGCCGCTGGCCGAAGGAATCGATTACGTCAATCCTCTCGATGGTTATATACTGTCCAATCTCGGTTTTCAATGGGAAAAGCATCCAGTCATTGGAATACATCGTTGCAAATCTCATGACAACAGAGTTGGCCTCGGACGGCTCCTCGACGCTATTGCCCATGAACACATTGCGGTCTTCCATCTGCCAAAGTCGCTTATTGGGTGCAGCAGCAAAAGAAGCCGGAGTTGGTAAGCACAACACTTCCTCTTTACGCATTATTGTCTCCTCGGTGCCGCCTGGCTTAATTTCGATTGTCTGTGTCTGTGCCGGTATCTGCATCTGTGCCGGTTTTTGGCTTGTCAGTTCGACATCAGCACCTAAGGCTATTAATTCTGACTGAATGGCCTTGGCTTCGGCTTCGGTCATGCCCTCTTTGAGGATAACAGGTGCGCTATCAATAAAGTCCTTAGCCTCTTTCAACCCGATATTGAGCAATTCCTTAATCTTTTTGAGAACTTGAAGTTTTTGGGGGCCATTGTTCTTGAGAAAAACGCCAAATGACTTGCCCTCCACATATCTCGTTTCCTCTTCAATCCTCTGTTTTTTGCCCCTCACTTCGACATCGGCATCCAAGGCAATTAATTCTGCTTGTATGGCCTTGGCTTCGGCTTCGGTAATGCCCTCTTTGAGGATAACAGGTGCGCTATCAATAAAGTCCTTAGCCTCTTTCAACCCGATATTGAGCAACTCCTTAATCTTTTTGAGAACTTGAAGTTTTTGGGGGCCATTGTTCTTGAGAAAAACGCCAAATGACTTGTCGCCTGGGTTATCATTATAGTCAAAAGTGTACCATGAGAGGCGTCCACCCTGATATCGGTCGCCTGTAAATTGCTTCCCAGCCACGTTAGTTTCTACCGTATAGCACAAGTCAGCTTCTTGCCAAGATTGACTATCCGAGGAAACGGGCTTGTACTTCTTTTGGAACCAAGCCTTGAACTTCGTCTCGGCCTCTTCTGAATCACCTTTCAAGAACGATTGTCCTTGCACCAGATGATTGTATAGAGCCTCCCCGTCGAAGATCTTACCACGATAGGCACGGGCATAGTTTTGCAAATGCCGATTGAGAAGGTGTTCTTGCTGTGAGGTGACAGCGTCGGGCAGCACTAAGGAATCATCAAGAGCATTCCAGTCGATGGGAAAAGACTGGATGAGCCCCGGAAGATGCTCCTTAACGTTCAATCCGCTACTGCGCATCAGGTCCAAAAAATGTACCGCCGATTCAATCTTGGCCAGAAAGTCGATGCGAGGATTAATCTGCTCGGTAACGGGCTCAATGGGATCGCTTGAGCAATCTTCATACCGTACGATACATCTCACTGACATAGCCGTACCCGTATTATTACCTCGGAATTCACCCATCTGCCACTGGCGGGCAAGCATCCACAAGGGGTCATGTACCCTGAGCCTCATGGCCTCGGTGGGGTCGGCATCCCGAGTTCGTCCTTCGATACGGGACTTAAACTGAAGCGCCAACTTGTTGCCATCCCTGACCAGCATCTCCAGATTTCCCTCACCATATACACCTGTAACATCCTTCAGGTAGTTATTGGGCGTTTTGATATATTTCTCGTTCATATTATTGTTGTTTTGTCATTATCACATATTACGGTTAACAAGACTTGCGCATGCTGCAGCGTCGGGCGGTTTTGCTATTTACCCTTTGGATCTTTATATTCAAGCAGAGGAAGCAATCCACCAGTCCAGCCATCCTTGCAGATCAAGTCAGGACTAACCGTGCGGCATTTCACCATGTGTATCGCGCTCTTGAGCGAGTTGACAAGCATCTTCTCGTTCCAGTGCTTATGATTGTCCTTAGTCGCCATGGCAAGAAGCAGCGTCTGTGGAGCCTCAGCATCAGGCTGGTCATATCCGAAAGCCACAGCCGCTGTCTGATCCCTATAAGGAATACGTTCTACCCAGTGGTCAATCACGATACCCGCAAGCTGGGGCTCCTGTTGCTTTGAAGCACTGATGAAATGCTCAGGATTCATTACCATATAAGTGAATGCATCCATGACGTCGTCTTCACTTTTGACAGGCGCTCCAAGCCAGTACTCTGCAAGCGGGAGTTGCATGGGAAGAATTGGGGCGACATCAATGCCATCGCACTTCTGGTACAGACGCACTTGGTGCAGATTCATCATCGGTTGCTCAACCAGAGCGAGATCACCTATCATCTCCTCAATATCGATTTCGTTGACATTCTCGAAATAGGGAGTATCAAATTGGCGCCTACCATCAGCTGAAAACCTCTTGACCTTATTTGCCTGTCTAGCAAAAGTATTGACGCGCACATTGGCATCAGGCACGAACGAAGGCACGACAAGATAACCTGTAACGAGTAGTGACTTGAGTGCTTCCATATAAGTAGTGTACTTGTGTTCGGGATCATCAGCCACCATCTTGCCAGCCTGTTCGAGCTTGGCCTGCAAATTCTCATATACCATCTGTAACGACTGGAAGAGTGTATGCTGGTCCTTCACCATATTTTTCCACTCCACTACCCCATCGATTGCATTTCGATTGCCAACAAAGATACTTGGGGTAACACAATCCAGCGCGATAGTATTGCCGATGCGATAGCAGTCGATCAGAACCCTTACCGCCTCGCTTACCATATCATCGGGCAGTGCCTTCATCTCATAGTCGGCATCCTCGGGATTCTGGATGGCCAACTGACGTTCCTGCAGTTGCTTGATGTTGACCAGCAGACGCGTGATATAACCGACCACATGATGATACTCGTTGCTCATGTCGCTATACACGGCCTCGGAGGGCAGACCTGTTGTCTTGACCAGGTCATCATTGGTGAGCGGATGAGCCGCTGCGAGCAATTTGCGCAATTCATCGATGGCCATCGAGCACTCGCTGAATGCGTGTATATCATTATTGGTGGTCGAGAAGACAGATTCGCTGTCATACCTATTGTATACACCTGTCTTCATCCAGCTGAGCACCTCAACAAAATGGGTAAACGACGCCTTATCCGACGACAGGTAAACCATCTCGGCAGCACTGATGCCAAGATCGCCCAGTGATAGCGGATTACCAACAGGATTATCCAACGCCATATAGATTTGGCCGGGATCATGCATCATCTGTCGCAGCCAAGCCTCCACCTTAGGCTCGATGCAGGCGAGCAGGTTATCGAGCTGATTGCAAACTGCATCGACGGGCAACATGGCCAGCATGTATCCATCAATCTGGGCACTGGTGATCGGTATCTCGGCTACCTCGGGCATGGGAATATTCTGGAGTTCCTTCAGGGCACGGCTAATTGCCATCGAAGCCTCGGTATTGCCCTGCGTGAGTTTATACACGCTCTCAGAGAGCACAACGTCGGTGAGGGCATCCTTTTCATCATCAATCTTATCGATGATGGTGATCAGTGCCTCGATTTTAGCATTCTGCTGTGTATCGCCATTGAAGAGCCTCATTTTATCGCCCTTGAGCCACCCCGCAACCGCATCTTTACCTTTCTCCTTGTATGTTGCATACTCATCGAGGAGTCTTGCTCCATTGAGCACGGTGATATTGGCAGGAGAGCCATCGGTCTGCACACTGGCGTTGTCCTCATCATTCACCGTCAAGGGATAACGCTGGCGCAGCGGGTAAATGCAACTGTCAAGCTCAAGTTTTCCTGGTGTGGTTTTCCAAGCCTCATGAATGAGACGTTCCATGTCGGCGCCAAGGATGCTGCCCAGCGAGAGACCATTCTGTATTCCCTCAATGATGCGTATGGCAGTGCGCACGCGCTCAGATGACAGGTTGACACCCATGTCATAGTTGTGAGCCTCGCCGTTCTTGAGGCTATTATTGTAAGAGCTGCGCAGTATTGCACCTGTTACCGCATGATTAATGGATGGAGCGATAATGTATTCATCGGTACAACCGATCTTGTAGTCATCCTCCTCCCTGAGGTTGAACAGCCAGCCAAAGCAGCCCAGTGCCAGTCGATGGGAGCCTCGTGCCATCTTCATGCGTAACTTGTTGTTGAGAATACCCATCAGCCAGGCGTCAAGTCGATAGTTGAAAATGTCAAAGAACTCAATGACATAGTTCCTGATCACTTCAGGAGATTCGCTCAACTTGATGACCTTGTCGCCTAAAGGTCTCACACAATTGAATCCTACGATGCGAGCGAGGATGTAAACGACGATATTATCAATATCGAGTGCCTTTTGAACAGTAAAGCAAGCATCATCATGGGTGTTTTCATCCACAAGCTTGACGGGAACATAGTCATAATCAGGAATGATGTTCTTGATCTTGTCTTTGTCCTCGGCAGTAATGAGGCCCAGATTAGTCGCTATCTGGGTAAGTTCTTCGATCTGTTTCTGATAGACCTCTCCACGGAAGTACTCAGCATCGATAATTCCGCTCTTGACCATCATGCGCTTGAAGAACGAAGTGCTGCGCGGGGTATTGCCCAGGATGCGCAGATAATCTTGAGTCGTGACCGTGGTACCGCTGTTGTCGGAATCCTTACCATAACAAGTAACAATATTCTCGGCAAGAATATTATTCCAGTGGGTAGTGAGCACCAGGAGGATCTTCTTCACGATTGCCAATGGACTTGACGAGTTTACGGCAAGGTTCTTGAAGTCACAGACCGGCAGGATACCATAAGGCTGATCCCCGATCCTTATCATTGGGAAGGGGCCACGAGGCAGCACGTCATTGCACAGGTAATCATAAAGCAAGGGACTGTTCTTGATGGCTGTGAGCAATGGATTAACAACAGAGCCTAATTCCGGGTTAGTCATGTATTCAATCATCCATTTGTTGACACGACGTTGCAACTCGACCTCGGCTGAGCCTGGTTCATCAGGCACATCAAGATTACCCAAGACACTCTCCTTGAGACCGAACAGCTTGTCCAGGATGTCAAGGTCATTACCCTTCTCGGGCACGTGAGGGTTCACACAGTTATAGGCCTGATGCTTGAAGCGCTCTCGCTGTTTTTCATCGGAACTGTCAAATGCATATTTAGCATCCTCGGCAGTGATGATGTTAGAAGCCGTTTCAAACGAGATGATGTCCATCGCCTTGTTAGAATACAAGTGAGCATTCAACAGGTCATCAATCATCTTGCTGCACTCATCGGTGCCGGCATCGCTGATACCATATACAAAGATTTCATTGAACTCAAACTTGCGCTCGGATTTCTTCAAGCCTGTTTTCATCCCATTCAAGGGTATCGTAATCGCCATACCCATTCGCTCGGCTTCGTCATAATCGGTCATCCAGCTTAGACTTCCCTTGAGATACAATTGCTTGCTGCCATCGCGATAAATTTCTTTCTGCTCAGTTGCATTATCGAGATTGTTCAAATCGAGGCCCACCTGCAATTGCTTGGGCAGCCGATGTCCATATTGAACAATTGTGCGGCTGGCATTTTTCTTGGTCCTGACAGAAGCATGCACCACAAAGCGGTCGGGCAGCAGATCGGTGACAGGCACCGAGAACAGCTGCTCACCATTGTCGACATAAGTCGTCGGGAATGAGTTAACAAAGTTTTCATCGATTTCCTTGATAAAATCGTCTACAGTGAACCCATTCTCGCGGAACTCTTGTGCCTTGCGACACATTACCTGATAATTAGCCTTAGGAAAAGTGCGTTTGACAATGAAAGCGGCACGATAAGGCGGATAGATGTCACATAAAGCCTGCCAAAGCGCCTCAGGATACTTCTCATCCAATGTATGCAAATCTCCATTTGGACGTTTTATAACACATAGTTTCCCAAAGATATACTTAAGCCAAAACTCCTTGCCAGCAAGATACTCTTCACGACTGATTTCCTTGGTTGCCTGTGAAAGAGCCACTACATCAGGATAGATTCTCAAGCACAAGCACTTGCGCTTTCTGGTGTTATTGATATAATAATTATCCCTTTCACAACTGAGGCTGTTCCTTTGGATGACCTTACATTTTCTGATATCGGCTATACATTTATCAATCCAATCTCCAGTCACATTTGAACTCATAAAGTTTGCCACATTTTCCACAAGTACAATCTGTTCTCTATAGTTGAAATAGGTTACAGAAATAATTTCGCTAATGTTAGAGAACCGCCGACGCCATACTTTAGCTTTATAATTTCTCTTACGAGGACTATATGATGTACTGTATAAATAAAGCTCGGCTTGCATCAACTTGGAGAGAAGCAAGGTGTAGCGCAGTGGAATTTTATTCTTGGACACAGCCCCATTAATACCCACCTTTTTTCCAAGCGAGCTTCTAAGGTTATCCACATCATGATTGATAAACGATGTAAGATTATCGTAAAGCACCTTTGCCGATTTAACCAACGCGTCATGCTTCTGTGACTTAAATATCTCCTTGTTTTTATTAGATTCCGATTTTGCTACCTCTTTCTCATCACCCTTGGAATAGTGAAGAGGATAGGCTCTTGTCAATACTCTATAGTCCTCCTGTACAGGTCCAGCATTTAAGACCTTCTTGATGCGTTCAATCAGGCAATTGAACTTGGCATACTGGCTCTTGGTTATCATGCCAGGCTCGATATCACCGGCCAGATAAATAATTCTACGTTTACGATAGTGGTTATGGTCATCAAACCATTTGTTGATTTCCTCATAACGCTTACGGGCCACCTTGAAACGAGCAGTCTGAGAGTATTTCATGGGATTTCTTGCCCTGCGATACCCACTGAAGAGGGGGCGCATGGCTGTATTTTCCAGCATACGGGTCAAGCGTTCAAGCAGGTTCAGGAAATTGACTGCTTCTTTGTCGCTATGTGTTGTCAAGCGAGTTATATCATCCAGTGTTTCAAGCAGTGGCTTAAAAGCATCTTGATATTCCACAGGTAGCTCCTTATAGATATTGTTAGCCAGGTCCTTGAGGTAAGACTTATCTTCGGCATAAAGCAAATCCAACTTTTCAAAAGTAGTTATGGCATCTTTTATAGCCAATTTCGCACTATTTTGATGACCTTGATCAAAAGCGCCAAACGTATCAAAACAGAACTCGATCAAACGTTGCAGCGCCTTGAATGCCTCCAATGCTCCCCTCTCGGGCTCATCGGTTATATCCACATTCCTCTCCATGATCTTGGACTCCAGCCGTAACGGCAACATCAGCATCGAGGTATTGACTCTCTTTGCAGCAAAGTTTCTACTGGTCTGATCCCTTAATATATCTTGATATCTTTTCATTTTGCTTAGATCGTAAATTAACTACATGTTAAATGAATCATCACAGAGCCCGCATGAGATAACACTGTGGATTAACTATACCATAGGGGTTGTTCTTGCCCTCGGCCTGCTGAGAGAACTGCAAGGAAAGCGGTTTCTGCTGGAAGACAAGCAAGTAGTTCTTGAGGTCTTCCTTCTTGACACCGCAAAATCCCACAAGATAGGTGTCGGAGGTTAGCCATGAAGCCATATCCTTCTTCTTGATCTGCACGTTATTGTTCTTCTTGCCCGGTGTACCTATAGACTGAAGGAATACGTCGGTATCAGGGAAAGTCTGCATCAGCTCACCCTTAATGGCGAATACCAGCATGGGCGTCTTGCCGGCTTTATGGTTCTGACCGAGTTTGCCCTTCCACTTGTCGATGTCCTCAATGTCGTAGTATTTGGTCGTCAATTCCTCTTTCTTGGGCAACTCGGCCTGATCCCAGAACTTGCGGAAGTAAGAGCCACGTTGATCGGTGGGATATTCCCGCCACATGAGTTCCCGGCCCATCTCGGTGTTCATTCCCATGAGGAAAGCCTCCTCGAAGGCCTGATTGCTGTAGAAGCAGGAAATCGTATTCTTGGCAAGGTTGCCTGATGCGGGAAGCACATAGTCGACAGACAGCTCTCGCAGGTAGAAATAAGTAGGATCCAGGAAGTCGGGATGAATCATGACGGGATACTTGTCATGCAGCCTGCCCTCCAACTGGTTATACTCGGTGACCCCATACTTCTCGGCAAGTTCTTTAATCCTGTCCTTAGCCAGTTGATCGGGATCGATGACGTCGATAGCAAGCGGCTCGGGCGTTTGATTTGGTCCGACAGGATCAAACTTGGTTTTGAGTTCGGCTTCAATCCTGTTTCTCTGATTATCCACCTCGTTCTGAATCTGCAGCAATTCCTGGTTATCGGCAGGGCTTATATCATTATCCTTTTTTACGTTCTCCAGAACGATTCTCATGAATTCTTCGGCCGTAATGAGGACACAGCGTTGGTCCTGCTCATATAATGAGATTGAGACATCAGTTGGCTGTAACAACAATGACTCCAAAGACAACATATTAAGACGCAATGTTTCGAGAACCTTGCGGTATTCGGGAAGAACAAAATACAAAATAGCCACATCGCCATTATCTTTAGCTATTTCGCGCATAAAAGATTTAGTGAAAGACCCATAAGTCCATTTCATCCATTTATACTCATTCTTTCCTGTATTACTTAGGGATGTCATGTATGAGTATTCACCGTTATAAAATTTGATCTGAAAATATGGAGAAGTATTCTTGTATTCGTATTCTTTGTTAACTAAAGGGTCAGATATTACCCATGTCGCATTAGTACGGCTCAAGGCAGCCTGGGTCTGTGTAATATGCCAAAAGATAAGGCTGAACTGTGGTCTATATTGCTCGAGCACTGTTGCAGCAGTAGAATTATTATTTTCAAATCCAAACTTGCCATTAATCTCATCGACCTCAAACAAGGTACCCTCAACCCTCACATAATACTGATGACTCATCGAGTCAAGACAACTCTTGGGTACAATGAAGAAATAGGAAGGCTTCTTATCACTCTTTTTGGCATAGTATTCGACAGCCAAAGGACGATTAGACATATTATTACCCTTGATAACAAGGCTCTTGAAGCACTCATCAGGGACAATGAATGTATGGCCATAAGGATTCTTGACATTGATTGGATAAGGACGCATCAATGAGGCGCTCGATTTACTCTTTCCAAGCGCAGAAAAACCAGAGATCCTTATATCATTGAAGGTCTCGTAAAGGTTTTTTAATCCCTGGAAAATATTATACGCTTTAGCCATATCCAACTCATTGGATTTATCATTCAGGATAGAGCGAATGGTCTGCCAATCTTCAGACATTATCAATGACTTGGGAACCACATTGAATTTCTCTTCATCTTCATCCTTGGCAATAAACCTTGCTTTGCCGTCGATTATCGCTGTCTCGAACAGGCCTTTCAAGAAATCGATATCGCACATGCCATCTTCGCCCCAAGCCTTATTATCCTTGAACAATCCCGAGACAATGTCATACTTGTTGTCATTATCGATAATCTCTTTCCACATGTCATGATCATAGAGTTGTGCCAGATAATCCTTGGACATTCCGGCATAGACGGTCCCACTGTCCTTCACATGCATCTCGTTGTAATGATCGAGCATGGTATCGGGGGCTACATTATTGTAATAGATACCAGACGTCTGCAGCATGCGCAGCGCCGCATCACTGATGAGACCCTGGTTCTGCTTGTTGAGGACGCTTTTGTCGATTGAAGACCTGCTGTTCATCCCCTTGGCACAATCATTGACCTTATTCATCTGGTAATACTCACGCAGCATCTGATTGAGGACATTCACCACCTCGACCTTCTTCCACGCACGATTCACAAACTCCTCCTGGTTGTTCATGACCACCGAGCCGCCCATACCGGCGACGATGCGGTTTTGGAGCTTGAGGTTCACCTCATTGACCACACCGGCATCAGGCCCTTTCTCAAAGTCGGCCCGCTTGGTCATGAGATGGCGAGCGCCATAAACGGGCGGCACGACCCAGGGATCCTGCTCCTGGTTGACCTCTTCCAATTCATTCTCGTCAAATACCGGGTTCAACGAGAGGTGCTTCTGGAGCTCGGTGCGGTAATTCTTGCCCTCATCATCGATATTGTTGTAGGGAGTGGTGTTCATCACGAGAGCGGCAGGAACGTCAATCTTTTTCTCCTTGTCAAAGCTGACCGTCTTGAGTCCCGATTGGCTGATATCGACAGTGAGGTTGGCCTCCATCTTCTTGTAATCCTCGGCTGGAGTGAAATTCAACTTGTCGGCAAGGGCCTTGAATGTGCCCTCGTGGGTAGCGGTGATACACCTCCACTTGTAGTATATGGGCAATTCAAAATCGCTGTTGGGTTGAGGCGTAACCAGGACATTCATATTCACGCCATCAAGACTCATGCCGAGCGCCGAGAGGCGACCCTGCTCATAGGTCGGGACGAGAAGCAGCATATACTGTGTGCCCGGCTCGAGCTTGCTCATGCACAGCACACGTGAAATGCCGCAATCAGGGTTATCGTCAAGCATCTGGTTGACGGTTTCCTGGTCGAGTGTTCCCTGGAAACTGTCTTCGACATCAATCTGGGCATGGGCACTCTTGGAGAGCTCATTATTGGTAGCAAAGACCTCTTTTATTCTTTCCTCGGTCAGATTGATGCGTGCAATCTTCACACCATTCCTGAAAGAGACCACACATTCATCTTGCTTGACGGCGATCAACCTTATCCAGGGATAAAAATCACTACTGGTCGGGGCAAATGGGGTGTATCGCCAGGGCAAGTCTTCTTCATAGAACTCCATGTAAGGACGATAACTGGCATTAAGACGCACATCACCCGACTCGGCCGGCGAAATATGGCTAATCGCTCTCTTGTTGACAGACTTCACGTCGGCCGGGCCAAGCAGTTCAATCTTGTTTCCGGGCAAGACCATGTTTTCGGTTCTGCCATTCCGGACATCCTTTGCCTGGAATTTAAGATTAATGTCTAATTGAGCACGCGTAGCCCCCGGAACAACATTTTCTTCAGTTTTAACATTGTTGATGAGGCCCTTGCGCAAATATTTCAATATATATACTTTATTACCCATGGTTCAGTAAGTAATTATATCATTTTTCTTGTATGGTGTCCAAAATGCTCACATAACGTTCAAATGACGCCTTATCATTCTTCTGGTAGGCGACACGTTTGCCCGTAGAAGAAGTGGGGATAACATCAGTCTTTTGCTGCTGGCTGGTGTTGCCATTGCGCACAAAGTACTCATAGGCCCCCAAGTCGCATTCAGTCGTCTTGCCGATGGTTCTATCACTGCCATTCCTCATGGCGAAGCCACAGGCATACTTGACATAGGACGGTGACTTGAGTTTCTCCTCGTTATCCATATTAACGTAGAGTACCGGAGCAAATTCGGCATCGATGGTCTGGCCAATCGCATTCTTTATCTTTGCCTCATCTTCACGCTCATCATGCTTGATAGACATGTTTATGATCTGGAAAGACCTTTGATTGATCTCTACTGCATCGAGCACAAACTCGTTGTAGTCGGAGGGAACGGCATCGTTGCAGAGGTCCATCTCCAATTCCATGGGAACTGCGCTCTGGCTGAACGAGAGTTCGCCATTGGGAGACAGGACGAGAGGTTTAGGCGGCTTTTTGTCTTCGCCTTCCTGCTTCTTGTCACCGCTATCCTTCTTCTTGTCAATGTCTTCCTGCTTCTTTTCATCCACAAGAATGACATCACGATCGTTACGGCTATCTTCGTCAACTACCCAGTTATGGTGGTCCTTGATCTGCTCCTCAAGCAGTTTGAGCACCTCAATCTGCTTGTCAGGCAACTCCTGCCTCTTGCCTCCCCAGGTCACGTCAAATGCAACATCGACGGGAAGGAACAGGAAGCTGAAGGAGGCCTTACCCTTAGCATGCCAGGGACGAGGTCCGGAGAGAGACAATGCCAAGTCAACCGACAAGATGCGTGCCTTGCCTATCATAACCGCCATACCGGCCTCGATGTCGAACATGAACATGAACGGGTCGAACTGGAAAAGCGCGTCAAAGCCCGCATAGCCGACGATTCCGAACTGTGACCAGCCCACCTTGATATCGAGATGAGCACCAATCTGGAATGTGTTGGATGTTATCGCCAGATAGGTCTCAAGGCCCACTTTCAACACATCGTAGTCGAGCTTCATCGACAAACGGCGCATGTCAGATACATGCATTGCCTCCTCGGGCTTGTAAGCGGGATGGAAACCACCCACCGACATCAAGAAGCCCTTGACAGGTCCGCCCCAGAACAGGCGGAATGCCATATCGCCCTCAAGACGGATGCCTACAATCTCGGAATCGTAGAGTGACGCATCAAACTGCAGTCCCTTCTTGAAGTCGATCTCGCCAGAGAATGCCACGTTGATGCGTATGATGTCGGTACCCTTGATACCCACAGCGAGGGCACCCACGATGATGATCGAGCAGGGATCAGGCACCTGGAACATGAGTCCGAAGCTGCACCTTACTACCGGTTCGTAGCTGATCTGACCCAGCAGGCCGACGAAGAACTGGTTGCGCTTGGCCGGGAAAATCTTATCGGCGGCCTTGCGCATGTCGTCGATGTGCTTCATCACGTCCTCGACAAAGAATGCGCTCTCGAGCGTCCCGTTGTGAACCGATTCACGGATGGCATCGTAGTCGAGCATCCTGTTCAGGCCCAGCATACCGCCAATAGCGGTCAACGAGAAGCCCAAGCCAAGCGGGATGCCGGGCTTGAACCGCGTCGAGAGCATGGCAACCATCGAGAAGTTGTTGCCGAAGGTCATCATGAGCATGGCCGAGACGCCGAATTTCTCAAGGACATTCAGCTCCATGGCTCCGAAGAGCTCCTTCTTCTCGTCATCATATCCGATGAGTGCCGCACCCTTGACGACAGAGCAATCGATGGCGATGCCGATGCCCTCGGGGAACTTGAAATCGAAGTCAAGATCAAAGTCGCCGAGGTCATAATGGCCTAATGAGTTCTTCTTGGCTATATTGAACATCAAGCCGACGCCAAGTTTCTCGAATGTCATCGTCACACAGTCGCCCAACTGAAGGGTGAATGACGGTGCAGCCAGCAGTTGCAGCGTCCCGAGGTCTCCCTTGACACAGCCTAAATCCACGCCAAGGCTTTGGAATTTCATCGGGCCGATATTCAGATTATCACAGTCGATGTCGATGTGGAACGAATAACCGCCATCCATCTGGAATCCCTTGAGGTAGTCATAGGCCAAGGGCAAATCGAACTTGGCCGAGATGTCATCCTTCAAGAAGGTTGAGAAGAAGTCATTCTCGCGCAACTTGATCACAAGCTCGAAGTCCTTTACCGCGACAAACACACCTGCCGTGAATCCATCAACGGGTTTATTCTCCTCAGCGCCAAAGAATTTGGCCATGTCGGTTCCCTTACCATCCTTCTCATCAAACTGGAATTTGGGATAGTTATGATTGTAGAGCACATAGGCGCCGATGGGATAATTGCCCATTTTCAAATCCACATATTTGGACTCGATCATCGACAGTGACTTTGCGCCATTGTTACGGCTAAACTCTCCATAGAGCAAACCGCCCAGGCACTTGGTCGAGCCAAAAGCATGGAACCTGCTGGTGATACCCTTCTCGGAATCCTTCTTGGACACGCAGAAGCCAACGCTCAGGTCCTTGGTCTTCTCGGTCAGTTTCTCGGTGCCGATCTGGCCATCGGCATTCAGCGTGATGTGATGGTCATCCCCAATGTGGAAAGTGAGCAGCACTTTACCCTGCAGCAACAGCGTGAAGAATACCGCCGGCACTGCGTTATCCTCAGGATTTTCGGCCTCTTTATCGTCATCGTCCTTGTCCGAGGATTTGTCTTTTGGCTTATCTTTCTTATCTTTTTCCTTGTCCTTATCTTTGTCTTTTGTGCCCTCTTCTTCGTCGGTTTTCTTCTCGTCTTTTTTCTCGACAAAGCCGTCCTTGCTATACAGGCCAGCCATGATGAATACCTGCAACTTCAGAGAAGCATCCCAATCGAGGACGTCACCGTGTTTCTGGTCCTCTTGGGGTTTGAGGTCAAGAATCGTGGCGTTGCACATCATGTTATTCAGGTCGTAGCTGCAAGTCACGTCGTTAAGCATATCGGTGAAAGCATTGCTTGGCAACGAGGGCAGCGAGGGCAGAACTTCGGCCACATGCTGCTTGACTTCTGCCGGTATACCGTTGTACAGCGCCTGAACAAGCATCAGGATTTCCTTCAATCCCATATCGCTCTGCACAAAGTTGACGGTTGTACCCAAGACATTCTGTACCCACGTTATATAATAATAAGGTACGTTAATCTCCGGGGCATTGATTTCCATCTGGATATTGAAACTTGCTTTTTCAAATATCGTCTTGACAAGCGCCTCGTCATCCCTCACCGCCTCGATAAGAGCCGGCAATTGGTTGAGGTTGGTGAGTTTACCCTCAGGCAGGGCCTTCTTGATCTTGCTGTTGTTCTTTGAGGCGGTGGTGATCGTTTTATTGACTTGCTCGGCAAAGGTCACCTGTGCCTCATGCAGTTGCTTGAAGAACGCATTGTTCTTGAGCAGCGACTGGATGGTGCTCTGCGCCTCTTTGCTCAAATCGGTAATCGAATTGATCAGCTCCTGCAGTTTCTTCTTGATGACATGCTTGATAAAGAAGATGATCTTATTCTTGATGGCCTTGATGATGGGAATGATATACTCATTCTTGAACCTGCGCCATATCTCACTTGCCAGGTCCTCAAGACGGTCGAGGAAATTCTTTGCAATCTTCTCAAGTGCCTCCTTGGCATTATTCTTGAGGTTGTTGAGCGCTGCCTCGGCCTTGTTTTCAAAGAAGTCCACGAGTTTGTCGATCGTGTCAGGAATCTTGGTGACAATCTTCTTGATTGCCGCAGCGGTGGCCCTAATATCGGCTATCAGCTGGAGGGCGTAATCCTTTGCCTCGTCATACTTCGCGCCCAGTTCATCGAGCAGTTTTTTCTCGGCTTTCTCCAGCTTGTCCAACAGGGCTTCGACATTCTTTTTAATGGTCTCGGGCAGTTTTTTCAATTCGCCGACGGCGCTCTTGACAGCGGCCTTCATGCGCTTCACCTCTTCCAGGATGCGGGCAGTAAGCTTGGTGATGATACCGAATACACACTGCTTGAAGCTGGTATAGTAATACTCGGGATCAGGCAGTACCACATCATCAATCGCAGTCTCGACGATGGTGATATAGTCGGTGATATTCAGATTAGTGGCGAGTTGCTGCCTAACCGATGACGTGTCGTTGATCAACCGCATGGCTCCCTCCTGGGAGATGAGTCCCGTGATATTGCCTAGGTCATTCTGGAATTCGGCCTTCAACTGGGTCACCAGGGTGTCAAGCCTGTTCTTCCACACATTGGGGCTGACCAGTGTCTGCACGCTATTGACCATGCCGTAGGCCCATGCCTGCAAATCAGGCACAACGACCTGCTGAACGATCTGGGGAATGTTGGGCAACTGCAATGCCGTCTTCCACTGGGTGTTGAAATTGACATTGAAGACACCTGTGAAATCCTTTTCACTGATGCCCAGGGAATCAATGTTGAACTTCGAGACCTTGAACCGTTCATAATCGGTTTTCAATGCCGAGACGCATGCCACCAGTTCATCGCGTTCCTGACCAAAGTTGATAACACTTGTCAAGTCAAAGTCCAATGCCTCCTTGAGGGTCTTTTCCACACATTCTGCCATCGGCTCGGCAAGTGTGGTTTTGATCACCTTGGGAAGATTGAGCTTGGGCATCCTGGGCATATCCTGCTTCAGCTCATCCCACAGGGCGCGGGCCTCGTCGATGCGCTGTTTAGCAGTGCCCGATGCTTCATTGATGGATTGCCCGGCCTCGTTGGCGGCATTCTTGACTTGTTTCTCAATATCTTTCTGGAAAGCCTCGGCTTTTTGGGTAATGGTATCGATCGTCTTCTTGGCTTCATCGACCAAGGTGTTGACTTCTTGCTTGACTATATCGCTGGCATCGCGCAGTGAGTCTTCAACCGCGTCTTCCACTTTTTTAAGTTTACCCTTGATATTGTCAAATTCATCTTGCAGGTCATCGGCAATGAGTCTTGCACCCTCTTTGACTTCGTCCAGGACATCCTGCATCTCGTTCTTGAGTGCAGCGGCCAGTTCCTTGAGCATGGCGATTACATTGCGAATTGTAGTAA
Organism: uncultured Bacteroidales bacterium; assembly: GCA_902793405.1. Taxonomy (GTDB): domain Bacteria; phylum Bacteroidota; class Bacteroidia; order Bacteroidales; family Muribaculaceae; genus Sodaliphilus. Next base: position 23,898 of record CADBDH010000024.1, read on the forward strand.
CCACCGGTTGGAACCAGTTCCAGATGTCGTTGATGGTCTGCTGGATTTTCTTTTTCACCTGAGCAGCAGCATCTTTCATCTGTGCCTTGAGCTCGTTGATCTTCTTGATGACATGCTTTTGCAACTTGCGCAACAGGTCCTCGAGGAGTTTCTTGAGCGAGCTGAAGTCGGGGATATCGGAATTGATGTTGTGAAGTATGCCCAGGATTCTGGTCATCAGGCTCTCGACATCGGCCATACTGTCGATGGGATACAAGGCCTGGAAATGTTTGACGGGATGGGTGAAAAGGTCCTCCAGTTTACCCCAGCTGATTACAGTGATGGTGATGGGATAACGCCATTCCTGGATTTTCTTCACCTCGCCGCTAAATTTCTCGGCGACCTGGTTGGCGTTGTTTTTAAACTTGGCGGCCTCCTTGATCGAGCCGTTGACAGCAGCCTCGATCGATGCTAAGCCTGAAGCGACATCGGTGGTCGCATCCATCATGAAGTCGTTGACCATCGCCAGTTGCAGGTCGATGGTACCCGCAGCGGCCACACCCATTCCTGTGATGTTTCGTGTCGTCTTCATCGCATCATCCATCGTCTCGACCACCTTGGATGTAGTGTCGGCAACCAGGGGCGATGCCGTATCGATGGCAGCGCCAATCTTGCCCGCCACATCATCAACCGCGCCCTGTACTTTCCCCACGGCTTCCTTCAAGCCGTCAGGCAACTGCAGGGTCACCTTCTTCTGCTCGACGATTCCGAGGAAATCAAGAATGCTATAGGTGATGCTGAGGCCATTAGCGATCTTGACATAGGTGGCATTATACTCTTTGGCGAGAGTTTTGACATCCCTCTTGGCCTGAGCCTCCAACTGCTCGCTCAGCCTGTTGTACAGGTCTGTAGCGTCGGCCAGAGTCTCCTGCATCGTGTTCTGGATGAGATCGATATTGGATTCGACCACATCCAGGACATTATCCTTCAGAACCTTGGCCAGCTCATTAGCGTTATTTATCAGCTGTTCAACACCCGATTCAATGGTGAACTTGGCAAACTCGATCTCGTCCTTGAACACCACCTTGGCATTCTTGAGCAGAGTCATGAGGATGTGGTCAAGCACCTTGCGGGCAAACTGCTTGGTGAGCATCTCGTTCTTGATGCTCATGGCCACGTCGTGACTGGACTTCTCCAAGTCGGCTGCAACGGCTTGCCATTCCACATCGCTGACGAGTTTAACCAGCTCCATCACCTCTTTCACCAAGGGCATCACTTCACCGCCCAGTTTGACTATCTCATCCATGGTGATTTCACCATCGTCTGCCATCTTGCCGCCCGATTTCACCACATCGGCAATCTTGTCGGTCACGCCAAGCAGTTTTTCGACAACGGTGCGAACCTCATTGAGCTCCTCATAGTGGCTGATGTCATAACCCACTCTTGCAAAGACTGCATCGATAACAGGAATAAAATTCTCAATGCTTTGATCTTTTTCATATTTAAGAACCAAGCATCTTATTCCTATAAACTCCTGCTTCAGATCAGCAATCAGCGCATCGCGGGTCTTCTCGAGCAAAAGACCCACTTTTGACAATATATTATTGTTTTCCGCCATAAGATATAGGTTTTCAACAGATTATTGATTATCAAAAATAAAAGGCTTTCTCTAAAAAAACGGCTTTGTTTCCTCCTAATAGACTACAATTCACACGTTTTCAAGGTTAAGACTACAAATTTACATAGTATTTTTGATATGTACAAATAAATTAGAATCTTTTTTATGATTCACCTATCAATTCTTCATGAACAATTGAAATGACATTCACAATTAATGACCACTCTACCATCACTGTTCCAGGTGAATTGTTGGTGCAGTAAGAGCTTTAGGGACAGATGCCAGGACGATGGTAAGAAATTTGGATGATTATGCGTCAATCAGTAATTCAATTTGGAAGATTGGTGTCATTTCCATTATTTTTGGATGATTTCTGCTAAATTTTGTTAACTACAAGTAATTTTTAGTGATTTTATTTGGACGAAAATTACAAATGGCACTAAATTTGCGTTGGTTTTCATGGTATTAGTTTTTAAGATAGTGAAAATCCGCATGTCGGGAGACAAATCGGTTTTCAAAATGTTTAAGGTTTATGTTAATGGTATTAGAAGGTTAATTAGTTAAAACAAGTCCCTTGACGTCGAGTCAAGGGCTTGCTTTTTTATTCCCATGTTGAAAAAATGAGAAAAAAACGGTGTCTCGACGAAAAAAAACGCGGGACTGACGCCACGATTGTAAATAAAGCAGTAATTTTGTTGATTAAAACATACTATTGATGGACGCTCACGAGAAAAAACTGCTGCTGCTCGACTCCAGATACCTGCGCATGACACAAATCTGGGCCGAAAATTCCTATTGCCGCCGCCGTCAGGTGGGGGCCCTGCTCGTCAAGGACAAGATGATCATCAGCGATGGCTACAACGGTACGCCATCGGGATTTGAGAACGTGTGTGAGGAAGAGACCGGCGACCGTTCCAAGCCCTATGTGCTGCACGCCGAAGCCAACGCCATCACCAAGGTAGCCCGCAGCAACAACAGCAGCGACGGCGCCACGCTCTATGTGACCACTTCGCCCTGCATGGAGTGCAGCAAGCTCATCATCCAGGCAGGCATCCGCCGCGTGGTGTTCGGCGAATACTACCGCATGCACGATGGTGTGGATCTGCTGTGCCGTGCCGGCATCGAGGTCGTCCACCTGTGGGAACGTGACGGCAGCTACGAGCACGTGGAAATCACGAGCGACAACAGCGAGAGCCACTATCAGGAAGTTGAAAAATATTTAGCCACACATAACAAATAATCCATAAGGCCATCCAACACGCAGACATGAAACAGAAGTCCACACGCCAACCTATCTGGTTACCCCTAGCCATCGCTGTGGCGCTAGTGGTGGGCATCTTTATTGGCAGCCGTTTCACCGCCAACAAACCTGTTGCCGAGAACGACCGCAAGCTCAATGCCATCCTCAACCTCATCGCTCAGGATTATGTCGACACGACCAATCTGCATGACCTGATAGAGATGAGTATTCCCGAGATCCTGAGCAACCTGGACCCGCACACGAGTTACTTCTCGGCCGAGGATCTGCAGGCGGCTACCGATGACCTGAACGGCTCGTTCAGCGGCATCGGCATCTCGTTTGTGATGGTCAATGACACCATTGGCGTGGTGGAAGTCATCCCTGGCGGACCCAGTGAAAAAGTGGGTCTGATGCCTGGTGACAAGATTGTCATGATTGACGACTCGGTGGCAACGGGACCCAAGATCTCCAACAGCGAGGTGATGAAACGCCTGCGCGGCGACAAGGGCACCCAGGTGAAGTTGGGCATTAGGCGCCAGAACACCAACAAGCTGCTGACGTTCACTGTGACGCGCGGCGATATCCCCGTCAACACGGTGGACTCCTACTACATGCTCGACAAGAACACGGGCTACATCAAAGTCAACCAGTTTGGCCGACACACCTACGATGAATTCATCACTGCGATGGCCAGCCTCCAAGAGGAAGGCGCCAAGCGGTATATGATAGACCTGCGCGGCAATGGCGGCGGCTTCATGGAGATGGCGGTACTCATGGTCAACGAGTTCCTGCCCGCCGACCAGCCCATCGTGTTCACCAAGAGCCGCTACAAGCGTGACGATAGCGAGGTGTGGAGCGATGGCAACGGCTCGTTCCAGGATGCCGAGGTAACAGTGCTCATCGACGAGTTCAGTGCCAGCGCCAGTGAAATCTTTGCCGGAGCGTTGCAGGACAATGACCGCGGCCTGATTGTGGGTTGCCGTTCATTCGGCAAGGGCTTGGTACAGAAGGAGTTCGTTCTTCCCGACAGCAGCGCAATCCGCCTGACCACGGCACGCTATTACACGCCCAGTGGCCGCTGCATCCAGAAGGATTACAAGGCCGGCGCACTCAACTACGAGAAAGAGCTGGTTGACCGCTACTTGAACGGTGAGCTCTACAGCCGCGACAGCATGAAGATAGACAAGAGCCAGGTGTTCAGCACGCTGCACGGCCGCACCGTCTATGGTGGGGGAGGCATTGTGCCCGACATCTTTGTGGCACGCGACACCAGCGGCATCACCAACTATTACATCGACGTGGTCAATGCCGGTCTGCTGCAGCGCTATGCATTTACCTACTGCAACAACAACCGGGCATCGCTCAACAAGATGGAGGATTACAAGCAGTTCCTGCGCATGGCTCCCAGCGACGACGCCCTGATCAAGGATTTTGCCGACTATGCCGCCAGCAACGGCATCGCACCGCGCTGGTACTACATCAACCTGTCACATGACGTCATCGTGACGAACCTGAAGGCGCTGATTGCCCGCGACATCTTCGGCAACCAGGCGTTCTACCCTATCCTGAACCGCAACGACAAGACTGTTCAAGAGGCCCTCAAAGCCATGAACAAGCACAAAGCGGCTTTCCCCATCACAGAATGAGGCCTTAACGATTGAACATGAAAAGGAACCTGCCCATCTGGTTAACCGTTGCCATCGCTTTGATTGCGTTTGCGGCAGGACTATTCATCGACCGTCATTACCTGAGTTCCGCCGACGGCAACATCATCGATGTGCGCAACAACGGCAAAGTCAAAGCCATTCTTGATCTTATTGCACAAGAATATGTGGACACCGTGAATCCTGATGCCCTCATGGAGAAGAGCATCCCTTTCATCCTGAAAGGACTTGACCCTCACACCAGTTACTTTGATCCCCAGAATTCCAAGATTACTCGAGATCATCCCGATGGGGTCATTCCTGACATCGGCGCTGTCCTCATCGTCATCAACGACTCTATCCATGTTGAATGTATTGTTCCCGCTGGTCCAAGCGATATAGCCGGCATCCTGCCTGGTGACTGTATCGTGAAGATTGACGGACAGCCCACCGCCAACATCAAGAAATCCTCAGGCGAGGTCTTCAAACTCTTATCCGGGCCCAACGGGAGCAAGGTCACGTTGAGCGTGCAACGCCATGACTATCCCAAAATCCTCGACTACACAGTGACGCGCAACAGGATTGTAAAGAGAACTCTTGATTCCCACTACATGATTGACCAGAATACCGGATATGTCAAGGTCAACCAGTTTGAGCGCAACACCTATCAAGAATTTGTGGAGGCATTAACCCAGCTGCAAGCCCAAGGCGCCAAGCGCCTCTTGATTGACCTGAGAGGCAACGGCGGAGGCTATATGGAAATTGCGGTGCTCATGGCCAACGAGTTCCTGCCATCACGACAACCTATCGTTTCGACACGCGGCAGGCGCAAGCATTACAATCACCCGTACAAGAGTGACGGAAAAGGAGCATTCCAGGATATCGAGCTTGCTGTCCTTATCGACGAGTACAGCGCCAGCGCCAGCGAGATTTTTGCAGGTGCCCTCCAGGATAATGACCGTGCCCTCATCGTGGGTCGCCGTTCCTTTGGCAAGGGTTTGGTGCAGAAAGATTTCATCCTTTCCGACAGCAGTATCATCCGACTCGCCGTTGCCCGCTACTACACCCCAAGCGGCCGTTGCATCCAGAAGGAATACAAAGGCTATGACTTCAATCAGTATATCGTGGAGCTGTTAGAACGATACAAGCACGGCGAAGCCTACAACAGTGACAGCATCAAGATCGACAAGAGCCAGAAATACACCACAGTCCACGGCCGCACGGTGTATGGCGGTGGCGGCATCATCCCCGACATCTTTGTTGCACGAGACACGTCGGGAATCACCAATTACTACATTGATGTGGAAAATGCAGGTCTGTTACAACGCTTTGCCTTCACCTATTGTGAGAAAAACCGCAAGACCCTTGAACAGATGAGCGACTACAAGCAGTTCTTGCGAACGACGCCGATCGATAATGACATCATCAAAGAATTTGCCGAATTTGCCTCAAAAAGCGGCATTGTTCCACGATGGTACTACATCAACAAGTCCCGTGACCTGATTTTGACCAAGATTAAGGCAATTATCGCTCACGATATCTTTGGCCCAGAGGCCTATTCGTCTATCGTAAACCGCAACGACAAGACCGTTCAGGCGGCCCTCAAGGCGTTAGGCCGGCACAAGGCCGCATTCCCCATCACCGACTAACCGAATCACCGATAAACGAAGATGACGAGGCAGAGGTTATCTGTCTCGTCATCTTCATTTAGAATCAGTTGGAAAGGATTCCTTTAAGTCTAGTCTTTTTTCTTCTTGCGAATGGTGACCTGTCCGTTGCGGAAGTTGTACTTGTCACCTCGCGGAGTGAGGAAGTCGATGCGTTTGCGCAAGCGCGGTCCCATCTTGTCCTTCACAACCCATTCACCGTTAAGGGAGGGGGTTGACTCACTCTCCACAATAATCACGTCGCCCATTTTGAAGCCATGCTGCTTGAACATGTCATGCGATAGAGCGACCCATCGAATCTGATAGTTCTTCAACTTATCATAATTGATTCGGTCTCCACTTGCTGTTACCCAACCGGCACCACCCTGTCCAGGGTGATATTTGGTCGCATGCAATTTATAATCCTGCCCCACGGCAGACACAGCAATTACAACAGCAAGCGCTAAAAAAAATCGTCTTAGCATAAGTTGTTAGTAATTGGTTTGTACTGCAAAGGTAGCAAAACCATTTGAATTGACCAAATTTTTAGCCAATAAAGTGACTAGAAGGAATAGTCAAGTATCTGATTATTAAAGTGTATCGAGCGATTGTCGAACAGACGGTCCATGGCCCCTGAAGCCACCAATTCGTCGGTTGAGCCGGTGATAACCTGGCGGTCGGTAGTGATAAGCCAGAGCTCGTCGGCCAGCATCAGGGACTGTGAAATATCGTGGCTGGAGAGCAACACGGCCTTACCGCGCTCGTGGGCCAAAGTCTGCAGCAAGCGCATCGTCTCGATGCGGCTGGCCACGTCAAGAAAGGCCGTGGGCTCGTCAAGGATAATGATGGGCGTCTGCTGTGCCAGAGCTCGTGCAATCATGGCCTTCTGGCGCTCGCCGTCGCTCAACGAGGCCATGTATTCATTGGCCTTGCCGATAATGCCTGCATCTTCCATCGACTGCCTGACTATCTCGTGGTCCTCGTCGTCGAGGCGGCCCAGGAAGCCGGTGTGGGGCTGACGTCCCAGTCCCACCAGCTCGGTCACCGTCAACGCACCTGCCTGGATGCGCTCGGTCGAGACCAGGCCGATGAGGCGGGAGCGGTCCTTCTGGCTCATGTCGGCCAGGCTCCTGCCGTTCACCTTGATGGTTCCCGAAATGGGGCGTTCGTCACAGGTGAGGGCGCGCAACAGGGTGGACTTGCCGGCACCGTTCTGCCCCAGCAGGGCAACCAGTTTGCCTTTCTCGAGCGAGAGATTCAGTCCCTGCAGCAACGTCACAACGGTCTTGCCATTGCGGTAGCCAACGGCGAGGTCATGGGTAGTATAGACGGTATTATCGTTGTTCATCAGTTAAAGTATTGGATGCGACGGCGGTTAATGATAATGTACAGGATGATGGGCACGCCGATGACAGGCGTGATGGCATTGATGGGGATGATGCCGTGAGGGTTGCTCACGCTAGCCACAGCACACAGCAGCGCGATGTCGGCACCAGCGAGAATCGTGGCGGGCACCAAGCGGCTGTGGTTGCTCGTGCCCAGCGACATGCGGGCGATGTGGGGCACCACCAGACCAATGAAACCGATGGGACCGCAAAAGGCGGTCACCACAGCGGTGAGCACACCCGTGATGAGCAAGAGGATATTGCGGGTGCGGGATACGTTGATGCCCAGGTTGCGGGCATATCGCGCACCCAGCAGCAGAGCGTTCAACGGCTTGATCATGAGTGCCGACCCAATCAGTGCCAAAATGATGATTCCGGCATAGACAGGCATCTGAGCCACACTCACTCCCGAAAAATTGCCAAATCCCCAGGCGACATAGTTGTGCACACCCTCCTCGGTAGCCACCGAGTTGAGCAGTTGCACGATGCTGGAAGTCAGGTAACTGACCAGTATGCCGATGATGAGCAGCATGGTGTTGCTGCGCACGATAGCCGAGAACGCGATGAGCACCGCCAGCACAACGCCGGCACCCAGCAAGGCACCGACCAGAATGGCCATGTAACTGCCCACATTGCCCGACCACAGGCCGCCCAACGTGCCGCCCAAAGCCAATATGACGATGGCCACACCCAAGCCGGCGCCCGACGAGACGCCCAGGATGGAGGGACCGGCCAAGGGGTTGTTAAAGGTCGTCTGCAACAGCAGACCCGAAATGGAGAGCGCCGCGCCAGCAAGGGCGGCTGTGACAATCATGGGAATGCGCGACTGCAGGATGATGATGTCCCACGCCTTGTTGCCGCTGCCCTTGCCAGTCACGATGTCCACAATCTTGCCAAAAGGAATATCCACCGAGCCAAAGACGAGGCAGGCCAGCATGAGCAACACCAGCAGCAGCGTCAGGGCAACGATTGTGATATTGAATCGGCGGGAGGTCATCGGCAGGTCAATCTATGTGGTGATACATCTGATTCTTGTAATCGGGGAACAGTTCGGGGTGCAGGATAGCGGCGAATTCACGCAGGAGCACCTCGGGATGGAACGGGATGCGGTCAAAGAAGCGGGTCTTGTCGGTGTCACACACATACACGCGCTTGTTCTTGAAGGCGGCCATCTCCTTGTTCAGGTCATAGGCTCCCTGCAAGTCCTTGAGCGTGTTGATGTTGGTCCACTTGATGAACCAGTAGTCGGCATCCTGGGCAACGGCGAGCACCTGGTTGAAATCCAGTGCCAGCGACCCCGTGTTCTTGTCATCGGCCCACAGGTAACGCCCACCCGCATCGGTAAGGATTCGTGCCATATAGCTCTGACCGCCAGGCACATTCCACACGCCGCTGATGACCATCTCGGTCACAACGGTGGGATGTGACTTGGCTCCTGCAGCCTTTTGTTTCAAACCGTTGTAAGCGGTAACCACCGCATTGTAGAGGCTGTCGGCCTCCTCGCGTTTACCCACCAGTTCACCATAGAACTTGACCCACTCGGCACGTCCCAGCGGGTCATATTCCAGGTAATCGGCACACTCGATGATGGGGATGTCGAGCGTGGCAATCTGCCCGTAGCTGGCATCCTGATAGGGTGAGAGCAGGATGGCGTCGGGCTGCATGTCGATGACCTTTTCTACAGTGGGGTTCATCGAGTTGCCGCAGTCGGCAATCGTGCCGGCATTCACGCCATTGACAATGGCAGAGTCAATAAAGTACTGCTTATCCACCACACCACGAACGGCATCGAGGGCATCCAGTTCACCCATGAGGCTCGTGTGCACCGACGAATAGACCAGCGCATTCTTGACAGGCGTGCGCACCACGGTTCCCTCAGGCAGGTCGGCAGGAAGCTGAGCACTGGCAGGCACCAGCACATAACGGTGCAGCACCCCACCCTTCCACGGGTCGGCCACGGTGACCAGGGTGTAGTCGGCCGTGCGCTGCATCGAGAGCAACCTGGCGGCAGTAATGATGGAATCCTGCTGATTTAATGCCATTTCGGCTTTTCCGCCCCTGAAACAGGAGCAGAGCAGCAGCAAAACGGCAGATAGCGCTATTAATCTGTTGATATGATTCTTCATTACACTAGGGTTTCCTGGTTAGTATCCCACCAGGTCAAGGATGTAGGGACGCATGAAATCCTGGGAGGCGCGGTCGATGTACTTGTAGAAATAATCTTCGATAATGTACCGTTTCTTGTAATCCTTCATGCCCTCATATCGCACCTTGAGATCATGATAATCAGTCAGGAGCTCACTCAAGTAGCTATGTGTCACATGCTTAACCGTTCGATTTACAAAATCTATGTAGTAAAAAGCCTGTGAATAAGACGTGACACCGTCGGAGTCATTGCCGAAGAGAATGTCCTTTACCGTCAGCGGTCCATTGCCCGTCAGGTATGCTACCTTATCATTAAAGAATATGGGAATGTATCCACTGAAACCCTTAACATCGCCTTTGAAAAAATCCCTGACATATTTACTGTTGATGAGAAAGATACTGTCGCCCTGAGACAAGGCGATATAATCATTCTCGATGGATTGGTTGGCTTCGTCATATCCAGTCTCGATATAAACCTCATAGGGCGTTTCGGCAAAAATGATGGGATCGACAACATAAGCCGAAGGCTGCAGATAGAGCATCTGTTCCCACGTTTTGTAGAAATAGATGGTGTCATGGGCCATGCTCACGTTCTGTGCTGTGGCACACAATGACATTGATGCTATAGCCGCCAACACGATAAACTTTAACCTGTTTTTCATCTTATCCATGATAATTAGAAAGTTTTCAGTACTTGATAGAGTTTGCGGGTGGGAAGACCCATCACGTTATAGAAGTCGCCACTGATGCCCGAGATGCCTATGTTGCCGATCCATTCCTGGATGCCATAGGCACCGGCCTTGTCCAGGGGGCGGTAATGCTCGATGTAATAGTCGATCTCATCGTCGGTGAGCTCGGCAAAACGGACAATACTCGTGTCGGCAAACGCCTCGGTGCGGTCCTGCGTGGTGACGCACACGCCACTGATGACCCTGTGGGCACGTCCCGAGAGCGCCCGCAACATGCGATGAGCATCGGCCTCGCCATCGGGCTTGCCCAGCACTTCATCGTCGAGCACCACGACCGTGTCGGCCGTGATAAGCAGTTCATTCGGCTGCAGCGGATGCCCCTCGGCCTTGATGCGGGAGAGATAGACGGGAATTTCCTCGACGGGCAAGTTGGCGGGGTAAGTCTCGTCAATGCCCTTGATGGCCTCGACACGGAATTTGACTCCCATGTCGTTGAGCAGTTCACGGCGCCGGGGCGAGTTGCTGCCCAGCACCACGTCATATTTTTCAAGATTATTGAGCATTATCGTCAAGCGGGTTTCGGTTCATGATGGATTGCGTAATCAGGTCATAGATTTTGCGCTTATCCCCGTCCAGCATGGCCAAGTGGTTAGCAACGACTTTCATGTCGTGGCGGATCGCGGGCCCGGTCTGGGACTCGGCGGGTGACAGGCGGTCAAGTTTCTCGACCGTGGTACGTATCAGGGGCTTCATCGCGTCAAACGGCAGTCCTGCCTCACTCAGCACCTCGGCAGCCAGCGTCCACATGTGGTTGGCGAAATTGCACGAGAAAACCGAGGCGACATGCAGTTGCAGGCGCATGGCACTGTCGGCCTCGACGACGTGGCAGGAGAGCAAACGGCCCAACGCCAGCAAGTCAGCGAGAGCGGCCTCGTTGTTGGCCTCGGCAAAGAAATGGACGTCGTCGAGCGGGGTGACGACCTGACGGGAGAAAGACTGCATGGGCCAGAGCACACCGCAGCGGGAGCGATGACCGTCAAACAGATCGATGGACTTGCTACCCGATGTGTGCACCCACAGGGCTCCGTTGTCGGGAACGGCGGTAATGACATCGGCAATCGCATCGTCACTCACGGCAATGATATAGGCGTCGGCATCGGGAACGAGCGCCTGCAGGTCGTCGGTGGCATTGTTGCAGCCGATGGCATGGGCCAACGACTGGGCATGAGGCAAGCGGCGGCTGTAAATCTGAGCCACCTGGCAACGCGCCGACAAGGCATGCGCCATGCTGGTTGCCACGTTTCCTGAGCCGATAATCACTACTCGTTTCATTTGTCATGCAAAATTACATTTAAGACTCGAAATGCGCAAAAAAGTTTAAGTAATTCAATAGTTCTGGCCACTGTACCTTGTGAATTCAGCCAGTAAAAACTGGTTGAAGCTGAGAATTGTTGAGGAAAAGATGTACCTTTGGCTACCTCCAAGACAGGCCGCGCCTTATCAATAGGCAGCAAAAAGCATGTTTTTCTTGCCATTGTCTTCGGCTTGCACTATCTTTGTCCAATCATTTCAACCAAAAGCTATGAAAGAGATCTATTTTGCAGGAGGATGTTTCTGGGGAACAGAACATTACTTTAAACTGGTAAACGGAGTTGTGGAAACCGAGGTGGGCTATGCCAACGGCCATACCGAGAATCCCACCTATCAGGATGTGTGTACCGACAAGACCGGTTTTGCCGAGACGGTGCGGATTGCTTATGACCCCGAGGTCATCTCGCTGGAGTTCCTGACCGAGATGTATTTCAAGGCCATTGACCCGACGAGTGTCAACCAGCAAGGCCATGACAAGGGCACCCAGTACCGCACGGGCATCTACTATACCGACGAGGCCGATGTGCCGACACTGAAGAAGGTGTATGACCGCGTGCAGGCCCAAGTGAAACTCCGTCTGGCCGTGGAACTGCTGCCGCTCAAGAACTTTTACACTGCCGAGGAATACCACCAGGATTATCTGGACAAGAACCCTGACGGCTATTGCCACCTGCCGCTAGAGCTGTTTGAGATGGCCAAGCAGGCCAACCGCAAATGACCTCCCCACATGCGGCAAACCCTAGAAAGGATCTGGCCACACGTCAAACGGTGGTGGAAATGGTGGATCGACACTGACAACCGCTGGCTGTCGGTGCCATGCACCATTGCCGCACTATTGGTGCTGCTGGTGCTCGTCAAGAGCGTCCAGGGCATCGCCTATAACTTCACCCGCGAGTGCAAGATTTACAAGTTGGGCTACCCCATCGAGGAAGCCCGAGTGCTGGCAGCAACATTGAGTGACGCGCAGGCCGATACGCTTATCGCCCACCAAGAACATGACACCATTGCCATCCCCGTCATCCAAGCCCGCTATTTCATCGCCGACAACTTTGACCGCTACCTCGCCTATCACAAGAAGGACACGACGGGCGCTCCGCTCGACGTAATCGTCTCCTTTGTCAACGTGGGATACGACCAGGACAGGTTGGAGGTAGCTGCTCCTTGCGATACGAGCAAGGGCCATCTGATGCTGGTGAATGGCCGACATTACCTGGATGAGAACTACAAACCCGACAGTTTGGCGACGTTCAGCATGGACTACTGTTATGAGAACCAAAAGGCTCAACCTATCGTGGTTGATGCATTCATGGCTTTGCAGCAGGCTTGTAAGAAACAGACCGATGCCCAGTTGATGGTCAACTCGGCCTACCGTTCCTATCAACAGCAGATAGGAACCTACAAGCGCAACCCCAAAGGATATGCCGCCCAGGCGGGAAGCAGCGAGCACCAGACGGGTTTCGCCATCGACGTCACGTCGCGGCAGCATCCCATGAGATGGCCTTTCGATAAATCAGAGGAAGGCGTGTGGATGCGGGAGCATTGTCATGAATACGGCTTTATCCTGCGATATCCCGAGAGGCAGTCCCGCATCTTTGGTTTCGCCTACGAGCCGTGGCACCTGCGCTATGTGGGCAAGGAAGTGGCCAAGCGCATCCACGATGAGGACATCACCTTCGACGAGTACTACGCCTACTACATCGAAGGTCCCCACGCAAAGCCGCTAAGCCGCTAAGAAATCATTAGAGAATAACCGGATTTGCTGGCGACTATTGAGAAGTTGCCGTGTAGGCCATGACGGCTGCCCATGGCGGCGGTGACCATGCCCATGGTCATGCGCAAATTCACCTCTACACAAGGATTTAAGGCGATTTTGCCGTTTTCATCCCAGTAAAGCATCATGTCGATGCCCAGGTATCCATTATAGTGCGGAGCGATAAGGTCATCTATGGCCATGAGGACTTGACCTATAACCGGGTCAAGATCGGGATACATGCCCAGCAGCATCTCATGCAGTTCTTCCATCGGTGCTACCCTACCCGTCCCAAACTGGCTGTGGAAGTCGCTGTCAAAGACCGAATAGCCCATGAACATCGTATGGCCATCACGGCACTTGCATTCGATGGCAAAGTCCTGTATCCTATCCAATCCCACCTCACACAAGAGTGAACCTTGACGGTTCAAGGCACCTTCTATCCATCGGGGCACATGATTGTCGCCTGTCGGGTCGATAACGCGATAGATACCTTTGCCACTGCCTGACCACGGCATCTTCAAGTAACAGCCAGGGTGGGACGACGCAAAAGCCATTACATCATCGTAGTTATCCAGTTCCATAGGAGTGGGAGAAAAAGCGTTTTCCAAGGCTTGATGAACAGCAATGCTGGTGCGACGATGCGACAGGCGGCGAATCCAATCAAGTTGTTCATCGGTGGGCAGATTGCCGGGCGAAACGCCCGCTTGCAATAACTGGTGGCGCAACGTGGCATCCCAGCCCCAGGGGTGAATGCGGCAATCGCCGAGATCGGCGATTTGGCTGATGGGGACGGGCGTTATGTCAAGATGATGGTCATGGAGCCAGCGGCTGTCCTCGTCAATCGGGCAATCGTCAGGTATGACTATATAGGAGCCAGCGGGTGCCACCCAGGCGGGCAGCAACCGCAGGTCATGACGCAGCTGGCGGGCGAACGGCGGCGCAGTGTAGTTGTGCGCCCCATGCGCCAGTGCCAGGTCATGCTCAGGATTGAAAAGATAGATTTCTTTCATGTAAATGCAAAGGTAGCAATCTTTCGGCTGACAAATGTAAAAAGATTAGACACTTTTATACAAAAAACTGTCAATCGGTGATTATTATGTAAAAACAAATTGTGGGAAGCAATAAAATGCATTAACTTTGGGCCAATCAAAACCACTAACCAATAATACGATACCGATCATGAAACTTACAACATTTTTCCAACGAGCAACCCTACTCAGCGTGTTAACATCAGTGCTGGCTTTTAGCAACGCCCATGCACAGATTCCCACCGATTCCATCGTCGCCGACTTCAATGAGTTTGTCAGACTGCTGGAAGAGACGCACCCCGACCCTTACACCAACTACGGCGGAAAGCCCTTCTTCCGTTTGGAAGCCATGGATACGCGATTCGGCCTAATCGAGGATTCGGTAACCAGCTCTGATGAACTGGCACGCCGCATCACAAAATTCCTGGTACCCCTAGAGGACGGCCACACCAATATTGACATGGGATTCTCTTCATTTTTTGAAGAAAGGGAACCCGAGATGGGGGCTCCCATCAGTTTCTGGCCCATCAGTGACGGTGTTGTCATCAACTCCATCACGACTGAATATAAAGACCTCATAGGCAGTCGATTAATCGCTATTGAGGGTATTCCCTTCAAAGAAATTTGCACAAATTTAGCAGAATTTCATTCTGCCGAGAACGAAATTGGCCGCATTAACCTCTTCTGTTTTATAAACGGTCTCTCACCAAACGAATTAAGAAAAGCGATACCCGACATGCGCCAGGATTCCATCACGTTCCTACTCCAGACTCCTGAAGGCAAACAAATGAATCTGACTCTTCCTCTCATTGATATATATGGTACTGGTTCTAATATCGAGTTATCCAGTGTTGAACACACTAAGCCATTCCCCAGCCAAGGGAATCTGTCCTACCTGTTTGTTGATGACAAGAAGAACACGATGTACTTCCGCTCAAGTCAGATCATATCCCGTGATGCGCTGGAAATAATGATCAATCGCGGCATGGACGTCGGTCAGTATCTCAAGAGGACATATATGCAATTTAACGAAGATGAAATGCCTAACGATGTGAATAAGGCCTTGGCCAAGATTCCGTCATTCAGTGATGAATTTGGAAAGATGCTACTGGTAATGAAGAAGAACAAGAGCAAAAACCTGATTATCGACCTACGAGGCAATAGCGGTGGCTTCACACCCATCACACTTCCCACACTTTACCAGTTGTGGGGCGACAAATACCTCGAAGAGGCTCCACGATTCGGCATCAAGTTCATTCAGTTATTCTCACCCCTGTACATGAAAAAGATGAATATCACTATGGAAGAATTAAATGCCGAGATGCAAGACTATGGGTTCATCTTGGGCGATTATATCGCTACTAGCGAAGGTGACTCTAGTCCCGAAGAAATCACTGATGAGTACCGCGACAGGATGATTGAGGAAATGACAAGCAGTGTCAAGGATAAACTCACGGCACAACATGGCAAACCCGTCTATACGCCCGAGCACGTGTATGTATTAATCAATCCAACCACCTACAGTGCTGCATTCCACTATGCGTTTTTCCTGTGGAAAATGGGAGCAACAGTTGTAGGACTGCCCAGCAAGCAAGCGCCAAACACCTACATGGAAGCGACTCCGTTTGAGCTACCGCGCACCAAGTTGAAAGGCAATATCTCTAACCTACGAGGACTACAAGCATTACAACTTTGACATGAACACCGAACTCCTGTTCCTACTCGACTATATCAAGAACCAAGAGTAAAACGACTACTCCACACAAATAAGGAGGCAACCATACTTATTCTGGTTGCCTCCTTGATTTGTTGTCGGGTGTCTTTATTTCACGTTGATGTTGACGGTGGATTTCATGCCCGTGGCGGGATCCTTGACGGTGAGGGTCATCACGCCTGGGGTTTTGCTTGCCTGGCAAACGACAACCAGCTGGCCATGGAAGAGGCTCATCTGGGGCTGGGTGAAGGGCTCCAGCGAGGTGGCATCGCCGTTGCAAGCGGCCTTATAGGTGCCAGCACCTGTCACACTGAATTCAAGCCTGTTGGCGGCATCGGGGCACAGGGTGCCGTTCTTATCGACGAGGCTCACCGTGATGTAGGCCAAATCGTTGCCGTCGGCCTTGATGGTCTTGCGCTCGGGCTCGAGCAGCAGTCGCTTGGGCTTGCCGGCGGTGCGGACAATCTGCTGTCCGGCTTTGTTGCCGTTTTCGTCATAGACGACAACTTTTAACTCACCAGGCTGATAAACCACGTCGCGCCAGCGCAGGCGGTAACGGTCCAGACGGGCGGTATCGCTCTTGGTGATGCGGCCCTGGCTCTTACCGTTGACAAAGAGCTCGGCGCTGGGATAGTCGGTATAGCAATAGACAGGAGTCACCTTGCCCTTGCGGTCGGGCCACGTCCAGTGCGGCAGCAGGTGGATCGTGTGCTCCTGCTTGTTCCAGTGGCTGCGGTACAGGTAGTAGCGGTCCTTGGGCAGGCCAGCCAGGTCACAGATGCCGAAGTAGCTGCTGCGCGAGGGCCAATATTCGTCGTAGGGGGTCGGTTCACCCAGGTAGTCATAACCTGTCCACACGAACTCGCCCACGGTCCAGTCACGGTCTTCCTGCATCTTCCAGTCATCATCGGGCAGATTGCTCCACCAGCAGTACTCCACGTCATAACCCGAACACTGTCCGTCGGGCCAAGCCTTGTTGGTAGCAACGGTGTCGGGGAAGCAGTAATGGCCGCGCGTGCTCACGGTCGAAGCCGTTTCGCTGCCCAGGATAAAGCCCTGCGGCAGACGCTCAAACAACTCATCATACCTGTGGAGGCGGTAGTTAAAGCCAGGCACATCAGCCACTTGGGCAAAACCGCACCAAACATCGCCGTCGGGCTGGTCCATACCACAGGTCACCATGCGGCTGGGGTCATACTGGTGGCACAAGGCAATCAGGTCCTTGTAGCGCTTCACGCCCTCGGGTTTCCACTGCTCAGGAATCTCGTTGCCCACGCTCCACAGGATGATGCTGGGATGGTTGCGGTGATTGAGCACCAGGTTGCGGATGTCCTGCTGCCACCACTCGTCCCAATAGCTGCCGTAGCCGTTGCGCACCTTGGGCTCTTTCCAGCCGTCAAAACTCTCGGCCATGACCATCATGCCCAGACTGTCGCAGATTTCCATCTGCATTGTCGAGGGCATATTGTGGCTGGTGCGGATGGCATCGGCACCCATGGCCTTCATCATCTCAATCTGGCGGATCAGCGCTGTCTTGTTGATGGCGGCACCCAGCGGGCCAAGGTCATGGTGCAGGCACACGCCCTTGATGCTGCGGCGCACACCGTTGAGCTGGAAACCGCCCTCTTTGCTGAACGAAACGGTACGGATGCCCACTTTTTGGCTCTGGCGATCCATCTCTATGCCTTCACACAATAATACGGTAGAGATATGATACAGATAGGGTGACTCGGGAGACCACAGCGAAGGATGGTCCACCGTCAACTGCGTAGCAAAGTGGCCCATACCGTCGGGGACAGTGCGTTTTGTGGCTACCACCCTACCCGATGCGTCGGTCTGTGTGATGATCAGTTCATAATCCCTGTCAAGCGAACTGCCGGCATCGAGCTGGTGCTCGATTTGCAGACTGGCTTTGTCGCCGTCGATGCTGAGCGTGCGCACACACATTCCCCATGTGTCCAAGACGTTAAAGCCTTTAGTCATCAGGAGTTTCACGGGACGGTAGATGCCGCCGCCGGGATACCAGCGGTTGCTCTCCTCCTTGTTCTCGAGTCGCACCTCCAGTTCATTGACCGTCTTATTGGCGTGGATATAGGGTGATGCATCGACAATGAAGGCATTGTAGCCGTAAGCCCAATGTCCTGCCAACTGACCGTTGATATAGACATGGGCATCGGCCATCGCACCGTCAAACACGAGTTGAACGTGCTTATAACTCACCGGAACAGTGAACGTGGTTTTATAGAAACCCTTGCCGATCCAGGGCAGCGCGCCAGACCGTCCAGACTTCTCGGTAGCGACGTCCTCGCCATTCTCCTTGATGGCCACGACCTGCAGGTCCCATTTCTTGTCAAACGGGCCGCTGATGGCCCAATCATGGGGTACGGTCACCTCTTGCCAATTGATATTGTCACGCGAGAACTGCCAACCCTCGTTAAGGGTCATCTCAATCTTTTCCTGAGCCGTTGCCACCATGGTGACAAGTGCAGTCAGCAGAATTACGGTTATCTTTTTCATTGCTGTTTCAATTGCTTGTTGATGTCATCGATGTAACCCAGCAGTTCGTCGCGCCCACGGCAGTCCTCACTCGAGGTCATGAAGATGGGGGGCAGTTCATCCCAGGTTTTATGCAGTTCCTTCTTGTATTCCTCGACAGCAGCAGGGCCAGCGACCTTGCCCAGCTTGTCCATCTTGGTGAACACGATAGAGAACGGCACGCCGTGTTCTCCCAACCACTGGATAAACTCGAGGTCAATCTTTTGCGGCTTGAGGCGACTGTCAACGAGCACAAACAGATTAGTCATCTGCTCGCGGCCGAGCACATAACCCTGAATCATGCGGCTGAGCTGCTCGCGGCTCTCCTTGCTGCGCTTGGCAAAGCCATAGCCGGGCAAATCGACGATAAACCACTCCCCGTTGATGAGAAAATGGTTAATCAGCAGTGTTTTGCCTGGTGTGGCACTGGTCTTGGCCAGAGCCTTGCGGCCCGTGAGCATGTTGATGAGCGATGACTTGCCCACATTACTGCGACCGATAAAGGCGTATTCCGGCAAACGGGTGTCGGGGCACTTGCGGTAGTCGCTGTTACTGATCTTGAATTCGGCAGATTTGATGTTCATATTGTAGTTGTTAGTTTTTAGTCCTTAGTCCTTAGTACTTAGTACTTAGTTGTCAGTTGATTGTCTCGAGATAGAACGAGACGGGACGGAAGCCGTCGTTGCACGATATCATGGCCGACTGGGGATTCTGCATCCAGCCGTCATAGAAATTGCCCTCGCCACGGGCGAGCGACTCAACAAAGGGGCGCATCGACTCCCAGGCGCTCTCACACAAACCCTCGGGTCGCTGAGCATCGACCGAGACAAACGTCTGCCCCACTGCGATGTCGCAGGTGTGCTCGATGGGATTCTCGAACTGCTGCATGAGGTCACGGTAGACCGTCTGCCTCATGGCGGTAATGCGCACCGCTTTCAATCCGTTGTTATTTTTATCGTTGTTCATGTGTGCAAAGTTACAAAAAATCTACCGAAACGGCAAAAAGAACGAGACGGGAAACCTTCTAGCAGGCTCCCCGTCTCTACAGGTAATAGATGATATGTTAAGAAACTGTAATAATTATCAGTTCAAACGTTATCACTTGATTAGCCTCTCAAGATGATCTCGATAACGGCATTAACATCGGCGATGTTAACCTCGTCATCGTCGTTCACGTAGGCACGACCCTCAAACTCATCGGCACTCTTGTAGCCCAGGATAACCTCGATCAGGCAGTTAACGTCGGCGATGTTAACCTCACCGTCACCGTTAACGTCACCCTTGAGGGGACCACCTACGCCCTGCATGAACTTGTAGTCAATGTAGTCACCGGGAATCTCGAAGCGGATAGTAGCCTCACGATAGGTCATACCCTCGGGCAGAGGAGCAGCGGTTACATCAGCAACAACGCCACCGGTGAATTCACCAGTCTCCTCATCATAGTTGTCGATAAGGTTGATCTCCAACCAGTCGGGCAACTCGTCGCTACCTTTGTAGGTCAGCCACCAGTCACCATCCTCGCTGGGATAAGAGCAGAAGAACTCGATGCCCTCGACGGTAATGGTACCATCGCTGTACTCATAGTCCTTAACCAGACGACCACCCTCGGCAGGGAAGGTATACTCACCGTCCTCAAGACCGTAGTTGAAGGTCATGAAGGGGTTCTCGGTGCCAATGAAGATACTGAGACCGGTCTTCATACCCAGCGTACCACCACTGAAGTAGTTGTTCAAACCACGCCAGTAGTACTCACCGGTAAAGTGGCGAACGGGGTTACCCTCATCGTCAAAGACGGTGTCGCCCTGCTCGTCATACTCATACTCAAAGATACCCTGCTTGAGGTAGCAGAGCTCACCATAACCCTCGTCAACATCGTCGTCGATCGAGCAGTAAGCAGTAAACTCAACCAGGTCTTCCATACCCTCATCATTGTAACCATCGATACAGATCAGGATGGGATAATCGATAGTGGGATGGTACTCATAGGTCAGAGTGGGGTCAATCTCATCCTGGCCGTAGAGCGTGAAGGTGATCAGACCATTGTTAGCCTCACCAGTGGTGGGGGTAACGGTAGCCTCACCAGTAACGATTAGCTCACCGGGCTCGACGGGCAGCGAAGCGCTACCATTCTCCTGATAAGCGGGAATTTCATCAAGTTTGTACACACGGCAAGTCATCTTGACGGGAGCGTTAACAACCATACCAGTGAATTCGGCATCGTTGAAAGCAGCCTGGAGGTAAACGTTCTTGAGCAGGTAGGGGTGCTGGGGTTTCTCAAATGCCATAGCCATACCATCGACATGAGAAGCGTTCTTACCGAACCACCAGCCATACTCGTTGTCTTCCCAAGGTTCGGCACCGTAGTACCTGGAGAGCATACCGTATTTGTCGCCATGGATACCGCCAGGCACCATCGACTTACTTGAATACATGAACTCGAGCGACTCGTCGTCAAACATCAGGTGAACAGTCTCGCTGTTGTCTGAGCTGAGCAGCAATCCGGGATAGGTAGCCTTGATCGACACATTGCCACCGACGTTCTCCTCGGTATCATAGCTCGAATACTGATACTCGAAGGAGTTAACACCCTCCTCGGCCAGGTCACCATCGAATGCAAAGAATTTGGGAGCTTCATCAAGTGACCAATAGCTGTTGAAGGCAACGTCCTTCGCATAGTCTACAGGATAATACTCGTCGCGGATGAAAACGTCCCAAGCAAAGGTAGTGTTCTCGTCATCGCCTTCGCATTCACCCTCAAAGAGGTAATCGGCAAACGGCTTCATCATCAGGAATACCCTGCTACCGAAGGAATAGAAACCAACACCATCGGCTGCATTGAACGGCGAAACATACATACCGGCAGGACGTTTGTAGTACGGCTCCATGTAACCGGCCTTCTGGGGGGCTTTGTTAGAGAAATCGGGCTTTACAACATTGTTGCTAGCCGACATCTCCTTGGTCGAAGTGATCTTGGAAAGATCCATCTGTTGAGCCTGGGGAAGCTTAGCAAGCTTTTGTTTTGCAACAGCAGCTTTACTTCTAACAGCCTGAGTAGAAGGAGCCTTCATCTGGGCGCCAGCTGATGACACGATGAGTGCAGCAGCAGCAAAAAGTAAGAACTTTTTCATAAAATGGTTATTTTTTATGTTAATAAAATAATAAAATTAATATCACTATTCTTTCATCGCCCGAGGCACAGCCCGTTTTAACAGGCCATGCCCCGGCAATGATTAAGTCTTTACTGCAATGACCAGACTATAAAGTTATTTTTATTGGATGTCTCGGTCATCGTTACGTTAATAGGAGCGAGCAGAGACTCTGAAGTCAGGTCGAATGTAGCGGCGCTCATGGTTTGGAGCAGCGTGGGAACTGTTGCACAGTTGTTGTAATAACGCTCACCATAGCCGTCAAAACCATCAAACGCGATCTTCATCTGAGTTTCGGTAGACGAAATCAAAGTGAAGTAATAGCGTGCAGGGAATGTTCTTGCCGACTTGGAGAAGTTCAAAGTCAGCACATACTTGTTCACGCTGTCCACATAATTGATCAAACCATCCTTGAGCGTGGTACCATCAAGTTTCTTGGACTCGGTGGTAATCTGGCTGGCCAATTCGGAATAAACGCCACCGGCAGCTGCATTCTTGAAAGTGGTCTTCCAAGTGAGCATGGGATGGGTAATGCAGTACACAAGGGGATCGGCAACAATGCGGGTCTGGTTATCCTCGACACACAATGCGGTACCATCGGCCTGACGTACAAAACGCTGAACGGTATAACCACCAATCGTCAAGGGGTCTCTGAAGGCCATACCATCGTGGGTGATGATGAAGTTGTGGGTTTCAGATGTCATTACCTCATCTTCGCCCTCGGGATAAATCTTCATATTACCCGTTGCAGCACTCTTGACAATCCAGCGATTGCCATCGGGCAGAACGATGTAAACCCAAGGAAGCTTTGACGTGAACATCGACTTGTTGACAGCAGCGACCTCGTTCAAGTAGGTCTCGTCATTGGTCGACTCGGGCAGACGGGTCATGATAATGCTCAGGTCGCGCTTTTTACCGGTCATGTAAATCGTATCACCCGAGAACTTCATGAGGTTGAACTCGTAGTCGCCCTCATGGCCCTGGCCGGCGGTGCTACCGCCACCAGCAGTCATGGTACCACCAGTGGTGGGAACAGCATCGGGCGTCGAGAACAGATGGAAGTAGTCGTTGTAGGAGTTGAACGTCAGCACAAGGCCATTGTCACCAATCACTTCCCACATCGAGCGCATGGTACCATAGGCAGACGACGTCAAGGTATTGTTCTTGATGTAGTTGATCCACTTGTTGTGACCTGCCATCTCTACCGTACCATCCTTATAGAAGGTGAGCACATAGTTATAACCCGGTTCACTGGAGTTAGCATAGTACTCCATCAACCACTTGCCACCTTGACTGGTCAGGATATCAAAATATTTATCTTTTGCGTTCTCCAATCGGATCACGGCATCATCATCGAAGATATCCTCCACTTCATTATGAAGGCACGAGCTCAACGAGAGTGACGAGAGCGCAAGAAGCGTCAGCAATGAAATATTATATAACTTTTTCATTTTCTTGTCATCATGTTAAAGGAGTAAAACATTAATTGATGTTATAGACACGATTGCGCAACGCTTGGATGTTATAGTTCTCAGGCAACTGACGCTTGCGCACCTCTTCGCGCAGGGCATCCAGGTCAATTCCCCATGCCTCGCGGAACCACTGGCGTGCATAAGCAACCTTCTGCTCAATAGCGGCTACGCCATCGATACCATCCTCATCTTCAACCTCATAAACCGTAACGCGAACCTTATCTTCCATCACATATCTCGAGATGATAAAGCCATCAGCGTCCTTGACGGTCTGGATCTTCTTCTCATCGGCATCGGTGTGAGGAATATAAACGGGGTCTTCAGTAAGGTCATTGCCCGGATACTTGTAGTAGCGGCAATACTGGTTTTTGTCCTTGTGCCAACCACAGGCAGCGTAGGTGAGCATATCTTCCCACTGCTTATCGGTATAGACGATGTAGCATGCGATGGTCTCGGCAAAGTCTACACTGTTCTCACTCGAAGCATAGGGGCAAACAAAGCCCTCGGAGCTGATCTCATCGCCACGCTCACGCCATTCACTGGGAACATAGTGACCAACCGAGATGGTATTGAAGTCGGTGGGATAGGTCTTGTTCTGACGCAGGATGTTGGCAAACTCGCGGTGCATCGTGTGGAAGTAGTCCTTGTTCATCAGATCGATACTGTCGGCGTTCATCTTGTTCACGTTGAACAGCGTGATCTTCACGCCACCCTCGGTAAGACCGTCCACGGGTTGACGGGTAGCAGAACTGATTGCCTGAGAACCTACCAGCAGAATGATGCGGGGGCTATAGGCCTTGAGGAAGTCAACGCCGCCCATGAGCTCATAAGGCTCAAACCACAGGTACTGGCAAGTAACGGCCAGGTCAAGAGCGTTTTCATACCTGGCGGGTACCAGATTGTAGTTCATATTGGCACTCACGTCCGGCATCTTGTACAGGAACGTCAAGTTGTACTTGTCAAGGAAGTTCTCCTTGAGGTACTTGTCAAGCTTGTAGGTGGTTGATGTGGGGTCGAGCACCTCGTCCTCGTCGGGGAAGATTGAGGGACCCAACTTTTCATTACTGCATGACGACAGCGACATGGCGACAACACCCACCAACAGCAATGCAGAAATATAATATTGAATCTTTTTCATGTTGATATTCATTATAAGAGTGAATTGTTCTGTTGATACTCCTGATGGATTAACGCGGGTTGCGTTCCAAACCTGCACCAATTACCTCATCGGGAATCTGGATAGCATAGCGCTTGTCACAAGGCTCCAGAACAAGAACTTCGTCCTTGCCCCACTTATGACTGATGGAGAAACCAAAGCGCTTGATGTCGAACCAACGCTGACCCATGTGAACAGTCTGGATGCGGCGGAAGTGCTGCACACACTGCAGGTAGGGCTCATTCTGGTTGGTGACTTTGTACTTGTCGCTCGGGCAAACCTCGTCGATGTGGAACTTCCTGACAATAGGATAAGCAGTGCTTGTGGGCCTTACCCTATCG
Source organism: uncultured Bacteroidales bacterium (assembly GCA_902793405.1). GTDB lineage: Bacteria > Bacteroidota > Bacteroidia > Bacteroidales > Muribaculaceae > Sodaliphilus. The sequence continues at coordinate 48,759 of CADBDH010000024.1, forward strand.
GCAAGGGTATAGAAGCTGGTGATGTCCGACTTCTCAAGTTCGTCCAGGGTACCGTAGTTGGTCTTGAGCTCCTTCTGCAGGATGTGCTCGTGGTTCCAGAGCCACAAGTCGTCGAAGGCAGCATCCAGGTTGCCCAGGAAGATGTTGGCCTCGGCACGGAACAGGAGGGTTTCCTGGCTGGTGAACTCGTTGCGGACCATGTGAACATAACCGATACCGGCAATCTTGTCGGTGTACTCGAACTGCTCCCAGCAGTTGCAACTCAGGATATAACCATAGTTATCGCTACCATAGAGGTGGCTGCCGAAGCAAGGCATCAGACGAGACCACGTGGGGCCGGGGCCATAGATAGTACCCGTGGCAGCATCACGATGGGTCCAGAAGCGATAGCCAAACGAACGCAACCAGGTGTTGTAGGTATCGATGAGCATGTAGTTACCGGGACGCTCAACACTGGTGTAGTAACGGGCAGCCTCATCTTCATCATAGAATTCATCGGCCAGATCCCAGAAGTCGTTACGCATGGTAGCGGGGTCATTGCCCTTGAACGATGCGGTAGCATACTTAACCACCTTCTCATACTCACGCTTGGCAAGATAGAAGCGGGCAGCAAAAGCATTGGCAGCAGCGACGTTGAAGTGATACTTGGGCACATCATAGAAGTCATCGCTCACGTTAGCCAGACCGATCAACAGGTCAGCCTCGATTTTGTCGTAGGTCTCCTGCAGGGTACCACGCTCGTAGTGCGGCTGAAGGCTGGTCTCGGGCTTGGTTGCATAGGGGATACCGAGTTCCTGCTTGCTGAGTTCAGGACCACGATAAGGCATACAGAAGACTTGTGCCAGAATATAGTGGTGATAGGCGCGAATCAGGTGAGCCTCACCCTTGACGGCTGCCAGACGTGCTTTGTCGCGGGCATCCATGGCTTTGCCTTCGATCATGCCAGAAGCCTCAATCTCATCCACTTTCTCGATAACGGCATTGGCAGCAGCAATAGCTGCATAGTAACTCTGCCAAACAGCCGACGGAGAATTCTGCTCACTGATATTGTAAGTCACATCCTTCCAGGAATAGAGCTGCTCGTGATACCTGTCGGAAGGAGAGTAGTTAAAACGGATACCTGTAGCATCGGGTGAGTTCAAGTCGTCAACGTTGTCACTCGACAACTCGCCCACAACGGTGTAGCTGTTATCGGCATAGGCCGTAACGAGCAGTTGCTCGAGCTGATCAAGATTCTGCAGATAGACACGGGTATCGGGGATAGTCTCGAGGAAGTCCTTACAAGAACTCAAACCGATAAGCGCCACTGCTATAAATAAGAATTTATATCGTAGTTTCATAATCTATTATCGTTATTATATATTATATATAATGTGAAAAACCACTATTACATACCCAGACGAACGGTGAGGGTGAACTGCTTGGGGTTAGGCGAAGCCACACCACCGCTGTTGAAGAACTCAGGATCCTGACCATTCAGCTTCTTGTCGGCATAGAGCAGACAGATGTTGGTGGCAGCCAGCTTGAGTGAAGCACTGGACAGACGCAGATGCGAAATCAACGTCTTGGGGAAGTCATAGCTGAGAGAGATCTCTTTCAAACGGATGAAGTCACCCTTAGCAATGCGAGCGGTGCTGTAGTTATAGGCATTGTAAGCCATGCCCAGATAGTAGTTGTCAAATGCTTGACGACGCGATGCAATAGCAGGGATATCGGTATAAGCCTCATCGCCGGGCAATACCCAACGGTTCTTGAAGTCCTTGGTGAACGAGGTAAGGTCACTGTAGGATGCCGAGAAGGTGGGATCAAGACGCAGCTTGTTGCCGAAGGCGTAGGTCATAAATACATTCAGGTGGAAGCCCTTCCAATCGAAGGTGTTGCCAAGACCACCAGTGATGGTGGGATCAACGGGACCTTCATACTTCAGGAAGTCGAGGTTCTCGGTCTCCTGGAAGTTCAGGCCGACGTTGGAAACCGAACCGCTCTCGTCGATGACAAGGGGAAGACCGTGAGCATCGAGACCAGCGAAGGGAATCGAGAAGATGGCACGGTGGGGATAGCCCTGGAGGGCGAAACCGGTACCGACAACGAGGTCGATAACGCGCGAACGTGCCTGCAGCTTGGTAATCTCGGTGTTGGCATAGGAGAACGTCAGGTTGGTGGTCCAACCGAAGCCCTGGCCCCTGCCCTCGATGTTGCGAGACTCGATCGAGAACTCGACACCATGCGACTTCATCTCGGCCACGTTACCGAACTTCTCGGTCTCACCACCGACACCCTCGGTGCGGATGCGGCCAATCAGGTCGAAGTTGTTGCGGAGGAACCAGTCAAATACCACGTTGATGCGGTTGTAGAGGAAACCAAGGTCAACACCAAGGTCGAACTCGTGCTTCTTCTCGTAGGTCAGGTCGCTATTGCCCAGACCGCTCAGGTAAAGACCCATCTCGTGGATGGAGTGCTCCTGGCGCCAGCGCAAGGTGGGATAATAGAGTGCCTCGGCATGACCAAGGGTCATGGGGCCGCTCTCGGCGGTCAGCGAGTAGCTCAAGCGCAGCTTGGCAGTGGTGAGGGCCTTGTGGCTCAAACGCGAGTTCATGAACCAAGGCTCATCGTTGATATTCCAAGCAGCCGATACGTTCCACGTGGGCATCCAGCGGTTCTGCGAGGTGCGACCCATCTGGTTAGAACCCTCATAGCGAATGGTACCGTTCAAGATGTAGCGGCTCAGCAATGCGTAGTTAAGAACGCCAAAGTAAGCCATGTCGCGACGGTGATACTCACTGATGCTGTAGTAGTTACCGTTCTCTTCCTGGATCTGCTTGAACAGCTTGTAGTTGGTGAAAGGCAGGTTACCGTTGGCATAAACGATACCCCATGCATCAAAGGCCTCACGGAAACGGTCCAAGCGAACAGCCTCCATACCACCAAACAGGTTGATGATGTGGTTGCCATTGTTGAAGTCCTTCATGTACTCGGCGGTTGCACGGAACGAGAATGACTTGCTGTGGTTCTTGTCATAGAACAGCATACCACCCTTGTCAAGAATGGTCTCGGGAAGACTGTTCTTCACATCGGGGTCATTGTAGAGGTAGCTGTTGTTAGAACGGATGATGGCGTTCTCAGGATCGATACCAGCACGATAGGCATTGGCCATGTTACTGTTATCCATCACATAGTGGTTCTGCTCAGAGGTTACCACACGCATCGAACCCAGGACGTTGAAACCGAGGGTCTGGTCCTGCTTAACGATGGGCTTGTAGCTGAGCTCGCCCTGGAACTTCAGGTCGGTCACGGTCAGACCGATCGTGTTCTGCTCCAACTCATCAAAGATATTAAATAAAGTGTAGTTGCGGTTGTAACGCATTTCAGGGCTCACGGTGCGGGCGGTGTTCAAAGCGAAGCTGTAGGGGTTGATATCGAAGTCACGCCTTACTTCACCAAACACAACGTCCACGTTCTGGCTCAGGGTACCGGGAGCCTTCTGGTCACGGAAACTGTCACTGCTCAAGATTTTGAGCCTCAGTTTGTCGGTAAGATTGTAAATAGCATTACCGTTGAAGGTGTAACGCTCAACGCGGCTGCTCTTGTACCATCCCGGATCGAGCATTACCGATGCCGAGGTATAGAACGAGCCCTTGTCGGTACCACCCGAGATGCTTACCGAGTGGGTTTGCAGGATGTTGTTGTTGAACAACAGGTCAAACCAGTCGGTGTTGCGGAACTCGGCTTCACGCAGGAAGTTGTTGCGTGCTTTCTGGGTATTAGGCAGAGCGAACTCACCGGTCTCGGGATCATAGGTATTGATCAGTCTGTACATCTGACCGTAGATACCCGAGGTGCTGCTGTTTGCCAGGCTGGCATACTCCAGCCAACCCTTCTGCTCCATCTCACGCAAGATACTCATCTGCTCCTGTGAGTTACAGATGTTGAAGTCGCGGTAGTTGGGTTTCAAGCGGTAAGTGAACTCACCGGTGTAGTTGATATTGCTCATACCCTTGCGTCCCGTCTTGGTGGTGATAACGATCACACCGGCGTTAGCCTTGGCACCATAGATCGAAGTTGCCGAACCGTCCTTAAGAATCTGGAAGCTCTCGATATCGTCGGCATTAAGACCAGCAACGGCCGAGGCAATCAGCGTGGTGGCATCACCCGACGAGAGATCATCGGCACTGATGTCCACGTTATCCTCGAGAACGACGCCGTCCACAACCCACAGAGGCTTGGAGCTACCATAGATTGAGGTAGCACCACGCACACGGATCTTGGGAGCGGTACCGAAGGTACCCGACACGTTCTGCACCTGCACACCAGAAACGCGGCCTTCAAGACCACGGCTGACGTCGGCGACACCCGACAGTTTGGTCTTCTCGGCATCGACGCTCTGGGTAGCACCAGTAAAGAGTCGCTTGTCGACCTTCTGGTAACCAGTCACAACGACTTCGCCTAAGACCTCACCTTTGGGTTTAAGGGTAATCGTCATACCGGCCTTGGCCGAAACGACTGCTTCCTCATAACCCACATAAGTTACTTTAATCTTTGTGCCTGCCGACACATTCAATGTGAAATGACCGTCAAAATCAGTAGCCACGCCGTTCTTGGGATTACTCTGCTGAACGACAGAAGCACCGATTACCGGTTCGTTGTTCTCATCCACGACCGTACCACTGATTTGAGCCGATACGCCCAGCGCGGTAAGAGCCATGACAAGGAACAAGAGTAAATGTTTTAGACTCATAAAAATTTGATTAATTGTTAATTATTAAGTTTAGTTATTGTCGTTATCTATCACCTTTTCCTCTAGGACAACATGGGCTAAAAAGTTAAGAATGCTCTCTACCGACACGCACAAAAGACGTCATCGGGGTTTCATGAAAGTTTTTTTCACAATCCCTACAACAGATTGGAATCCACAATGTTCTTAGTTTCTTAACACCACATCTTTATAAAAGAAAGGCTTGCAAAGTTAATGGTTTTTTTTTAATTTTGTGTAAATCTGTCTAAAACTTTTTTAATTTTTTTGCCAAAATGCTATTTGAAGCCATTAAACTCCTCAAAATCAACCCACTAGGCGAAAAACCCAAACAAATCACTATCAATCAGCAAATTATGGTGTCTCGAGGCCCCCAACCTGCCATTTTTAACACTTCTCACCAAAAATAATAAGAAATGATTGGCCTGCATGGTTGACGGTTCCTCGGGCCGCCCAAGAGGCAAGCCAAACCAATTGCTGTGTCAGTTTTGCCGTCCCAGAGGTTTGTGTTTTTGGGAAAATGATGTACCTTTGCACTTCAAGCCGTACAACGGCGACCGAGAACGACCCGAAGACTTATGGAAGTAGTTTACGACGACAACCACATCATCATTGTCAACAAGAGCGCTGGCGAACTGGTGCAGGGCGACCGCACGGGAGACCCTACGCTCATCGATACAGTGAAAGCGTGGATCAAAGAGAAATACAACAAACCCGGCAACGTGTTCCTGGGCGTCACGCACCGCATCGACCGCCCCACCTGCGGCCTGGTCGTCATGGCCAAGACCAGCAAGGGGCTGTCGCGCATGAATGAACTCTTCCGCAAGGGCGACGTGCACAAGACCTACTGGGCCGTGGTGGGCACACCGCCCCCCGAGCAGGAAGGCACACTCACCCACTACCTTAAGAGCGTGGAGAGCAACAACAAGACCCACGTGAGTATCGTGCCGCGCGAGGGCCACCAGAAGGCCGTTCTCAACTATCGTGTCATTGCCGCCAGCCAGCGCTATTGGCTATTGGAAATCGACCTGATTACCGGCCGCAAGCACCAGATCAGGGCGCAGCTGTCGGCCATCGGGTGCCCCATCAAGGGCGACCTCAAGTATGGCGCCCCGCGCAGCAACCCCGACGGCGGCATCTCGTTGCAGGCCCACCGCATCCGTTTCATCCACCCCGTGAGCGGCAAGGAAATCGACATCACCGCCCCGCTGCCCGAGGGCTTCAAGCGGTTGGGTTTTGACATGTGAAGAAAAAACGTTAACTTTGCAGCACAACAATCAACAATTATCCAAATAATACTAAAACGAATTATGGCAAACAATCCTGAATTCCGCTATGCACCCATGTTCCAGTTGGGTGAAGACAAAACCGAATACTACAAGCTGACCAGCGACTATGTGTCGGTGGGTGAGTTTGAAGGCAAACCCATCCTCAAGATTGAGCCCGAGGCATTGACGATGCTGGCCCAACAGGCCTTCCGCGACGTGAACTTCCTGCTGCGCCGTTCCCACAACGAGCAGGTGGCCAAGATCCTGCGCGACCCCGAGGCCAGCGACAACGACAAGTATGTGGCACTGACGTTCTTGCGCAATGCCGAGGTAGCCGCCAAGGGCCAGCTGCCCTTGTGCCAGGACACCGGTACGGCCATCATCCATGGCGAGAAAGGCCAGCAGGTGTGGACCGGATTCTGTGACGAGGAAGCCCTCGCACGCGGCGTCTACAACACCTACACCCAAGAGAACCTGCGCTACTCGCAGAATGCCCCGCTGAGCATGTACGAGGAGGTGAACACCCGTTGCAACCTGCCCGCACAGATCGACCTGGAGTGCGCCGAGGGTATGGAATACCATTTCCTGTGCGTCACCAAGGGTGGCGGCAGCGCCAACAAGACTTACCTGTACCAGATGACCAAGGCCGTGCTCAATCCCGGCACACTGGTTCCCTTCCTGGTAGAAAAGATGCGCACCCTGGGCACGGCAGCCTGCCCGCCCTACCACATCGCATTCGTCATTGGCGGTACCAGCGCCGAGAAGAATCTGCTGACGGTCAAGCTGGCCTCGACCCATTACTATGACAACCTGCCCACTACCGGTGACGAAACCGGACGCGCCTTCCGCGACGTGGAACTGGAGAAGCAGGTGCTCGAAGAGGCCTACAAGATCGGCTTGGGCGCCCAGTTCGGCGGCAAGTACATGGCCCACGACGTTCGCATCGTGCGCCTGCCCCGCCATGGAGCATCGTGCCCCATCGGCCTGGGCGTGAGCTGCAGTGCCGACCGCAACATCAAGGCTAAAATCAACAAGGACGGCGTGTGGATCGAGAAACTCGACGACAAGCCCACCGAGCTCATTCCCGAAGAGCTGCGTCAAGCTGGCGAGGGCGACGGCATCAAGATCGACCTGGACCGTCCCATGAGCGAGACGCTGGCCATCCTCGACAAGTATCCCGTATCGACCCGCTTATCGCTGAGCGGCACCATCATCGTGGGCCGCGACATCGCCCACGCCAAGTGGAAAGAACGCTATGACCGTGGCGAGGGTATCCCCGAGTACATCAAGAACCATCCCGTGCTGTATGCCGGTCCCGCCAAGACGCCTAAGGGCATGCCTTGCGGCTCAATGGGCCCGACGACAGCCAACCGCATGGACCCCTATGTGGACCTGTTCCAGAGCTTGGGCGGCAGCATGGTGATGATTGCCAAGGGCAACCGCAGCCAGGAGGTGACCGACGCCTGCAAGAAACACGGCGGCTTCTACCTGGGCAGCATCGGTGGCCCCGCCGCCATCCTGTCACAGGAGAGCATCAAGAGCATCGAGTGCATCGAATATCCCGAGCTGGGCATGGAAGCCGTGTGGAAAATCCGCGTCGTGGACTTCCCCGCTTTCATCCTCGTGGACAACAAGGGCAACGACTTCTTCAAGAAAATCGGCCTGTAAACAGCAATTCCACGATTGAATAGCATCACGCAACGCTACCAAGGCGCTAAGTTGCAATATTTCAACTACTTAGCACCTTGGTAGCTTCTTTATTGTTACCATTGCAGGTACTTGACGAGCCGCGGACGAACCTACTGAAATTAGTAAAATTATGTTAAAAAACACATTTTTTGGTCATAGATGCTTGTCAGGTCAAAAAATAGTACTACCTTTGCAGTCGCAAATTGCGGGATGGAGCAGTGGCAGCTCGTTGGGCTCATAACCCAAAGGTCGTCAGTTCGAGTCTGGCTCCCGCTACTAACCGAGAGGTCGAGCGTAATGCTTGGCCTCTTTTTTTGTGCCATTTTCTGTCGAAAACCCACACCATGTCTTGCACAGTTGTCGAAACTTGTGTACATTTGCTAAACAAATCATCAAGGACCAGATATGAAACAGATAGCAGTACTATTCGAGGGCGACATCAATCGGCGGCTGGGCGTATTCAACGCGGTCATCAACCGCGTGAAGCACTTGCAACAAGTTGCTGATTACAAGATAGATGTCTATATGTTGCAAGTCTATGACGGGTGGCTCATGCGCCACGTGCGCCATACCCCCAAGGTCGCCTATCGGCCCGACGAAATCATGGTCGATGACGTGAAAGTGCACATCACGTGGTTTCGCCGCCGCTGGAGCGACGCCATCATGCACCGTCTGTTTCATAAACCGCCCCGCGCGCTGATGCACCGCCTGCAGCGCCTCGGTTGGGAAATGCGGGGCCACGACCTGGTTAGCTCCCACGACCGCATTATGGGACACGCCGCAGCATTTGCCGGCAAGCAGCTCCACATCCCCAGCTTCATCACCTGGCACGGTGCCAGCATCTACACCGATCCTCCCCGCGACCCGATGATCAAGGACCTGACCGTCAAACTGCTTCATAGCGTTACCTGCAACTTCTTTGTCAGCCAAGGCCTGCTCGACAAGGCACATGCCGAATTGACCGACGGCTTCCCCGCCGACGTACTGCTCAACGGCGCGAGCGCCCAGTTCTGCCGCTATGACGATGAGCACCGCGCACAGTTGCGCGAGAAGTACGATGTGAACGACGGCAAGAAGGTGGTCGCCTTCGTTGGCCGCTTCGAACCCGTGAAGAATGTTACCCTGCTGCCCGATATCTATAAAATGCTTGAAGAAAAGCATGGCAAAGAATTGACATTCTGGGCAATAGGTGACGGCATTCAGCTCGAAGAAACCCGCCAGATGATGGCTGCAAAGGGAGTCAAGTGCCACTTTACCGGCAAAGTGCCGCCCGAGGAAATACCCGACTTGCTCAACTGCGTTGACCTGCTCGTGCTGCCCAGCAGCCTCGAAGGGCTCCCTCTCGTGGTTATCGAGGCCCTGTCATGCGGTGCCAAGGTTGTTGCCACCAATGTCATCGGCACTGCCGAGGCCGTGGGACGCGAAAACGCCATCGACCTGGGCGACAATTTCATCGAACGCTTCACCGACCGCGGCGCACAATTGCTTGAAGGCGATATCGACCAGCAACTGCCAGCCGAAGTGAGCTGGACAGCTACCGCCATCAAGGAAAACAAGATATATCAATCGTATCTTAATCAGCGATTTATTGATTAATCCATAAAGTGATACTTTTAAATATTTTTGGTTGTAATAATTTGACAAATTTGCCTAAAATTTTCAACATTATTTACTGGTTATCACTAGAGATAAATTGTAATTTTAAAGCAATCATTTAATCAGAAAAAAATATGCCCAAATATGCCGAAACGTTGCTGCCGCTGGCCCTTCCCGGCACTTTTACCTACCGGATTCCCGAGGGAATGCGGCTGTCTATCGGCATGCGGGTACTGGTACCCTTTGGGCGCAAGAAAATCTACACGGCCATCGTCGTCACCCTTCATGACAGGGAGCCCAAGGGCTATGACGTGAAAGAGATTCTAGGCACTCTCGACGAGAAGCCCATCTTGAGGCATCCGCAGTTGGACTTTTGGCAATGGATTGCCGATTACTACCTGTGCTCGATGGGCGAGGTCTATAAGGCTGCCGTACCCTCGGGACTTAAGGTGGAGAGTGAAACCACCATCAGCGCCAACCCCGATTTTGAGGAGAGCGAACCCGGCCAGTTGAGTGACCGCGAACGGGTGATACTCGATTTTACCGCCCAACGTGGACGCGTCCAGATTGCCGAAATTGCCAAGGCCACCGGATTCAAGACCGTAGAACGAAATGTCAGCCACTTGTTGGACCTGGATGCCCTGCACGTGAACGAACGTGTTGTCGACAACTACCGCCCAAAAACCGAGCCCTGCGTTCGCCTGGCCATTGCCCGCGACGACGAGCAGACCCTGCATCAATACTTTGACCAGCTCAAGCGGGCCCCCAAACAAGAGACCCTGCTGCTGGCCTATCTTGACCTGTCGCGCTGGCTACAGGGCGGCGACGTGCGGGAAGTGAGCAAAGAGAACCTGCTCAAACGCTCCGGAGTGAGCGGCGCAGTGCTTCACGAGGCCGTGAAACGCGGCATGTTTGAGATTTATAAAAAGGAAATCAACCGTTTTGCCGACCTGGGCAGTGTGCTCGAGGAGCCGCCGACGCTGAGCGAAGAGCAGCAACGGGCCTACAAAGAGATTCACCAGTCGATGCGCCAGCACGCCATCACCCTGTTGCATGGCGTGACCAGCAGCGGCAAGACGTCAGTCTATATGCACCTCATCACCGACGCATTGAAGCTAGGCAAGCAGGTGCTCTATCTCGTTCCCGAGATTGCCCTGACGACACAGCTGACCCGCCGTTTGCGCCGCGTCTTCGGTGACAAACTGCTCATCTACCACTCAAAATTCAGCGACAACGAGCGCGTGGACATCTGGAAACGGCTGCTGGACAGCAATGAGCCGTGCGTCGTGATCGGTGTGCGCTCATCGGTATTCCTCCCCTACTCCAACCTGGGCCTCGTCATCGTTGACGAGGAGCACGATAGCAGCTACAAACAGCAGGATCCAGCACCCCGCTACAACGGACGCAATGCCGCCCTGGTACTTGCCCAGATGCACGGGGCCAAAACGGTTTTGGGCTCGGCTACGCCCGCCATCGAGGTCTATCACCTGGCCCAAGAAGGCCGCTACGGACTCGTGAAGCTGCTCACGCGATACGGCGACATCCAGATGCCCAAGGTCAAGGTCATAGACACCATCGGCGCCCGCAAGCGCCGCGAGATGAATGGCATGTTCAGCAACGAGCTCATCGCCAACTGCCGCAAGGCTCTTGAAAACGGCGAGCAGGTCATCCTGTTCCAAAACCGCCGCGGTTACTCGCCCATGGTGCGCTGCAAAGAGTGCGGCAGCGTGCCCAAATGCGAGAACTGCGACGTCTCACTCACCTACCACAAGCACAGCCGCAGCCTGGTGTGCCACTATTGCGGCTACACCATCCCCCTGCCCGACCTGTGCCCAGCCTGCCATCTGCCCGGGCTGGAAATCATCGGCTACGGCACCGAGCGTATCGAGGACGATATCGATGCCCTTTTCCCCGGCGAAAAGATTACCCGCATGGACCTCGACACCACACGCAGCAAGAACAGCTATGACCGCATCATCGACGAATTCTCACAGCGCCGCACAAAGATACTGGTGGGAACCCAGATGGTCACCAAGGGACTCGACTTTGACGGCGTGAGCATTGTGGGCATCCTTAATGCCGACACGATGATCAATTTCCCTGACTTCCGCAGCCACGAACGCGCCTTCGACATGCTGGAGCAGGTGTCGGGCCGCGCCGGCCGCGCCCACAAACAGGGCCAGGTCATCATCCAGACAACCCAGCCCAACCACGACGTCATCAAGTATGTGCAAGCCCATGACTACGAAGGCTTTTACCAGCACGAATTGACCGACCGGCAGAAGTTCGGCTACCCGCCGTTCACCAAGGTCATTAACATCTACCTCAAGCATCGAGACGATGCCACGGTGGGCGAACTGGCCGTGCGTTACAGCGGCCTGCTGCGTCAAGTGTTCGGCACACGTGTCCTTGGGCCCATGGCACCGCTGGTGGCCAGGGTGCAGAACCTCTACATCCGTCAGATTACCCTCAAGATGGAGACAGCCGCCTCGATGAGCAAGGTCAAGGGCATCCTGCGCGACCTGTACGAGCGCATGCTTGCCGCCGATGCCCGCATGAAGACGGTGAAACTCTACTACGACGTCGATCCCGTGTAACCTTCAAGAGCGAGCCAGAGGCTCGCAATACGGGACATGAGGGCAAAACAAAAACCGGCGCCAACAATCTTCCCGTGCGAGCCAGAGGCTCGCAATACGGGACAAAACGGGCGAATCAAAAATGCCACACGAGATGATCGTGATGGAAAAAAGAGGTGGGAATGATGGTGTAATTGGTTTTTTTGTGGTAATTTTGTGCCTTGATTTTGAGCAAGAACTACTAAAATAGAAGATAACTCATTAATTATGAAACTGATAGACGGAAAAATGACCGCTGCTGCCATCAAGGAAGAGATTAAGGCAGAAGTGGACCAGATGATAGCCGCGGGAATGAAGCGCCCGCACCTGGCAGCCGTGCTCGTGGGACACGACGGCGGCTCAGAAGCATACGTAAAGAACAAAGTGATTGCCTGCGAGAAGTGCGGGTTCAAGTCGTCCCTCATCCGCATGGACGAAGATGCAACCGAGGAACAACTGCTGGACTGCATCCGCAACCTGAACGAGGATGCTGACGTTGACGGTTTCATCGTGCAACTGCCGTTGCCCAAGCACATCGACGAGCAAAAGGTCATCAACACCATCGACTACCGCAAGGACGTGGATGGCATCCACCCGATGAACGCTGGCCGCATGGCACTGGGTCTGCCCAGTTTCATCTCGGCAACGCCTCTGGGCATCATCACCTTGCTGCAGCGCTACAACATCCCCACCTCGGGCAAGAAGTGTGTGGTCCTGGGCCGCAGCAACATCGTGGGTAAGCCCATGGCTCAACTCATGTTGCAGAAACAGCACGGCGACGCCACCGTAACCATTTGCCACAGCCACTCGGCCACGTTGAAGGAAGAATGCCGCCATGCCGACATCATCATTGCTGCCATCGGTCGTCCCAACTTTGTGACCGCCGACATGGTGAAAGACGGTGCTATCGTTATCGACGTGGGCACTACCCGCGTTGCCGACCCCGAAAGCAAGACCGGTTTCCGCCTGAACGGCGACGTGAAGTTTGACGAGGTGGCTCCCAAGTGCGAGTACATCACCCCCGTTCCCGGCGGTGTTGGACCCATGACCATCTGCTCGCTGATGAAGAACACCCTCGCAGCCGCACAGAAGACCATTTATCCTGATTAAGGAAGAAGAGATAGCCAAGCGCTATCGATCTGTTTTCATAAGCATAAGCAACAATAAAGTCGAGCCGTTTGGCTCGACTTTATTGTTTAATCGAAGAGACCTTCGGTGGCATCGTCTTGGCCGCCTCCGCCGCCATCGCCGGCGTCACCGCCACCGCCACCACCGCCGTGCCAGCCACCGCCGCCACCGCCATAGTAGCCGCTGAGTTCGTCACCACAAGCGTTGAAGCCCTTGGGAAACTCAAACTTGGTGCTCTGCTTGTAGGGCAAGTTCTTGTCGTCATAAATCCACTTCATGAAGTAGCCCAGGATGGGAAGTGCTGCTTCGGCACCTTGACCCATAGCCATGCTGTTAAAGTGGATGTAGCGTTCCTCGCCACCGACCCAAACGCCAGTCACCAGCTCGGGCGTGAAGCCCATGAACCAACCGTCGCTGTGGAAGTTGGTGGTACCGGTCTTACCGCCCATGTCGGCCGTGATGCCGTAGGCGTAACGCAGACGCGCACCCGTACCGCCATCCACTACCTCGAGCAGCATCGAGAGCATCTTCAGGTAGGTATCCTCACTCATGATCTCGGTCTGACTGCCTGTGAACTCGGCCAGCACGTTGCCGCGGTTGTCGGTAATGCGCGACACGTACACAGGCTCGACACGCATGCCACCGTTGGCGAAAGCCGAATAGGCAGCGACCATCTCACGCAGCGAGACTTCGCAAGAGCCAAGGCTCAATGCAGGCACGGGATCCAGATAGCTGGTGATACCAAAGCTGTGCATCCACTTGGCCAGTTCCTCGGGCGTCATGGTGTAGTAGCCATTGCGCTCAATCCAGTTCTCACGCGTGCCACGCATAAATCCTGCCGAAATCCAGTTCTTGGAGTACTTCAAGGCGTTGCGCAGGTCCATGCCGCCGCCGCTACCCTCGTTGGCAGGGTTATATACCTCGTTGTTCCAAATGATATTGGGAGCACCGCCGGGACGGGTCGAGCAAGGTGTCAAACCACCGAACTCAATAGCCTGGGAATAGACGAACGGTTTTACTGTCGAACCAATCTGGCGACGGCCAGTCGATACCATATCATACTTGAAGAAGCGGAAGTTGGGACCGCCCACATAGGCCTTGACAAAGCCCGTGACCGGATCCATCGACATCATCGCGCAACGCAGGAACGACTTGGTGTACAACAGCGAGTCGAGCGGCGACATCTGGGCGTCAAAGCCACCGTCATAGTTGAACAGATGCATCTGGACAGGCTTCTTGAAGTTGTCCATGATCTCGGCATCGCTCAGGCCTTGCTGCTTGAGCACGCGGTAGCGCTCGCTGTGGCGGATGGCCGCATTGATGAGCGCCTGCTTGCCTGCACTCGAGAGCTCGTTCCTGTTGTTGGTATAAGGATTCTTGGTGCCGCCGCGCTCACGCAGGAAAGCGGGCTGCAGCGTCTTGCTCATGTGCTTGTGGACAGCCTTCTCGGCATACTCCTGCATGCGCGAGTCGATGGTGGTGTAAATCTTGAGGCCGTCGGTATATATATCATAATGTGAACCGTCGGGCTTGGTGTTCTTGTTGCACCAGCCGAACAGGGGATTCACGGCCCAAGCCACCGAGTCGTCGATGAAGGCCTGCTGATTCCATGACGGATAATCCTTGCGGTTAGGCTTCTTGGCCATCATCACACGGCGCAGCTCCTCGCGGAAGTAAGGTGCGGGGCCGTCGTTATGGTCCAGTTTCTTGAACTTGATTTCGAGCGGCAAGGTCTTGAGTTGCTCACACTCGGCCTCGCTCAGGAATCCGGCCTTGACCATCTGCTCAAACACCACATTGCGGCGCTGGCGCGTGCGCTCGGTGTAACGCACGGGGTTGTAGTAGGAAGGATTCTTGCACATGCCAACCAGCGTTGCTGCCTCCTGGATGTTCAGGTCCTTGGGATCCTTGTCAAAATAGACCTCTGAGGCCATCTTGATACCCACGGCATTGTTGAGGAAGTCAAACTGGTTGAAGTACATCTTGATGATCTCGTCCTTGGTGTAATAGCGCTCCAACTTGACGGCGATAACCCACTCCACGGGCTTTTTCAGGGCACGGTCAAAGATGTTGTGGCTCTCGGGCGAGTACAGCTGCTTGGCAAGCTGCTGGGTGATAGTACTGCCACCACCGGCACTCTTCTGTCCCATGATGATGCGCTTGATTACGGCGCGGCCAATCGCCTTGAGGTCAATGCCCGAGTGCTCGTCAAATCGGGAGTCCTCGGTTGCGATCAGCGCCTCGGTCAAATGCGGCGACATCTCGTCAAAGTCCACATAGATGCGGTTGCTGCGGCTACGGTAATAGCGGCCCATCTCCACACCGTCGGCACTGTAGATAGTCGAGGCGAACTTGTCGGTGGGGTTCTTCAACTGGTCGATGGGCGGCATGTAGCCGATCACACCATTGTAAATCAACACGAACATCAGCGTCAGCAAGCCCACAAAGATGGCAAACCACGTCCACATCTTGCGGGTGATGCTGCGGCTTTTGTTCTTCTTCCCATTAGTTTTATTGCTCATATCTAGGTCTAGTTATATACATTAATATGCTACCAATCAACTCATTGGCAAAAACCAATGAGAAAAATGGCACTTAATAACCTGCAAATATACTGTTTTTTTTTAGTTTTTAGTCTTTAGTACCCTGTTTTTATTACCTTTGTGCCCATGCAATACGTTGGTGAACTGATTTCGATAGGGGTGGCGTTCTCATGGACGGCCACGGCCTTGCTGAGCGAGTTCGGGAGCAAGCGCATGGGCAACCTGACGCTGAACCTGATGCGCATGGTGATAGCCCTCATTTTCTCGTGCATCATGTTCTGGGTCCTGTCGGGATCTCCCCTGCCCGCTGGCGCCAGCAATGAGGCCTACCTGTGGATGATGCTTTCGGGTCTGGTGGGCTATGTCATCGGTGACTTTTGCCTGTTCCAGTGCTACATCATCATCGGCTCTAAGTTCGGCCAACTGTTCATGACCCTGGCTCCCATCACTGCCGCCATCATGGCCTGGTTCACGCTGGGCCAGGAAATACGCCCCACTGCCATTCTCGCCATGATTGTCACACTGGCCGGTATTGCCATTACCGTGCTGGGACGCGGCGACAACCACAAGCTGTCGCTCAAGCTGCCGCTGACAGGCGTGATTTTTGCCATCGGCGCAGCTGTTTGCCAGGGCGTCGGGCTGGTGTTGAGCAAGATAGGCATGGACCACTACGAGGCCACGCTCACAACCGACCTGGCAGGATGGATGTTGCCGTTCCACGCCAATTTCTTCCGCTGCATTGCGGGAACCATCGGTTTCGCCATACTGATGGCATTCAAGGAAGGTTTCAAGCCACTGGTCAATGGCGTGAAGGACCGTGTGGGAATGACTGCCGCCATAGCGACAACCATTTTCGGTCCGTTTGTGGGTGTGGGGGCATCGCTGCTGGCCGTTCAATATACCGCCGCCGGCATAGCCAGCACCCTGATGGCATTGACACCCATCATTATCATCCTGCCCGCATGGTGGCTGTTCAAACAGCCCATCACCATGAAGAGCCTGCTGGGCGCCTTCATTTCGGTGATTGGCGTGTCGCTGTTCTTCTTGCTCTAGTTACGCCCCTGAAATATTGCGGGGAATGTTAAAAATTCACGAATTTGACTGATTATTGAGGCGTCTGCAACAACAGGCGCTTGAATGCCGTGAAGCCGTTGGGCATCGGGGTGATGTGCAGGTCGCCGTTAATGAAACGGGCGAGCTGTGACGGCAGCGCGACAGGTTCCTGAATGATGTGTTCCATGAGCGTCTTGAGCTTGGCTGGATGTGCCGTGGCTAGAGCCAGGCCCGTCTCATCGGGCTGAAGGTCCTCGCCCAGTGCACGATAGGCCACCGCCGTGTGGGGGTCAAGCAGATAATTCTCGTCACGATAAGTCCTTAGGATGGTGTCGATGATCTGGCTGTCATCGTAGCTATAGGCATGAAGATGACGGCAGATGTTATCGTGGGAGCCCAGCAGGTCCACAATGCGGCCAAAGTTGTTGGGACAACCCGCATCCAGAGCCGGAGCGATGCTGTATTGGGTGGGCTTGGGAGTGAAACGGCCCGTATTGATATAGTTGTAGAAGATGTTGTTCTGATTCTCGACACTGACAAACCTCTTGACAGGCAAACCCATCGCCTGCGCCATCAATCCACTGGCCAGGTTGCCCAGATTGGAACAGGGCACCGAAATCACGAGCTGGCTCGTATCGACATGCTGCCTGACCAGTTGCACGTAGGCCCAGAAGTAATACACCATCTGCGGGATGATGCGGGCATAGTTGATGGACATGGCACTGGTCAAGCGCAACGCATCGTTCAACTCGGCATCCATGAATGCCCTCTCGACCAGCGACTTGCAGTCATCAAAGGAGCCATTGACCTCGATAGCGGTCACATTCTCGCCCAGCGATGCGAACTGCGACAGTTGAATGATGTTGACCGTCCCGCGGGGATACAGCACAAAAACGTTCACTCCCGGCATAAGCCAGAAACTGTTGGCTACGGCACTGCCGGTGTCGCCGCTGGTGGGTACCAACACATTGAGCGTGCTCCACTCGGGATGGCGGGTGCGGTAATAATTGAGCAAACGAGACATGAACCGCGTGCCCACGTCCTTGAACGCCATGGTGGGACCGTGGAAGAGTTCCAAGACATATTTGTTCTGAGCCGTCTGGACCAACGGAATGTCGAAGTCGAAGGCATCGAACACGATATCGTGAAGGACATCGGCCGGGACATCGCCCTTGAGGGCAAACGAAGCCACCGCATAGGCAACTTCCTGCAATGTCATCGCCCCCATGTTGCGCAAGAAAGCCTTGGGCAGACGCGGCAAGTCCTCAGGCATATAGAGTCCGCCATCGGGGGCAAGCCCCTTGCAGACCGCCTGCTCGAGCGATGCTGTGTGTTGATGGTTATTAGTGCTGTAGTAATTCATTTACGCCTCATCTACTATCACGGTTCCAGGGGCACCAGGGTTGAATGTGTTCTTGACCCAAACGGGGATGTGCTTCATCGCCACGGGAGCGATGGTGGGCGGATAGATGACCTTGGCCCCGGCATCACACATCTCCTGTGCTTGGGCATAGGTCATCTGCGGGATGACGGTCGCATCGGGATGGGTGCGCGGGTCGGCTGTCATAAAGCCATCCACATCGGTCCAAATCTCGAGAGCGTCGGCATCCAGCAAAGATGCCAAAATGGCAGCCGTGTAGTCACTGCCGCCACGGCCCAGATTGGTCACCGCGCCCGACTCGGTATCTCGCGAGATAAATCCCTGTGCCACGTGCACGCCACCCTCGGCCAATGAGGCAAAATCGGCCTTTACCAAGCGCTCGGTCTCCTCCCAGTCGAGAACGCGCCCTGCGCCATCGGGACGAGTGCGCATGTAATTGAGTGACAGGTGGGGAACACCGTCCTCGAACATGCCCGTAACAATCGCCGACGACAGGATTTCGCCATGGGCGACAATGGCATCGCACACCCGCTCGATCTCATCCACGGGCATGTGCGGATTGGTGGCCAATGCGAGGTAATAAGGCTTGAGACTATCATCGAAGAAGTGGTCGATGGTGGCATGCACCTGTTCACGCATGGGCTCTACCACCACACCGTCGATGGCGTCGTGGTGGCGCTTGCGTGCCGCTTCCAGGATGTCGAGACACGAAATGTCGCGTTGCTGCGCCTGCTCACACATCGCCAACAACTGATTGGTGAAACCACCCATGGCCGACACCACCACAATGACAGGTTTAGGCTCGGCATTGACTATATCCCTGAGGTTAAGCAGACTCTCGATACTACCCACCGAGGTTCCGCCAAATTTCATCACTTTCATTGCTATCGGTATTGTTGTTCTTTTTCTAAATATATAACGTGAAAAAACATGATTTATTAGAGTTGATAGCAAATATCGCGCCACAAACGGCTTAGATGTGCCCCTGACTCTCATTTTTTCCAAAAACAAACCGATTTAGTCATTTTTTTACTACCTTTGCAAACATGAACGACTGGGACCAGGACATCTATCACCTGAACGATGAGCAACCGCAGCCCCAACGAGGCTCGCTGCTGGTGGCCAAACCCACTGTGGGCGACTTTTTTTTCAAACGGTCGCTGATACTCATCGTTGACCCCGACGAGGGAGACGGTGCCATGGGTGTCGTGGTTAACCATTACACGGGCTACAACCTGCGTGACATCATGCCCGAGATTGAGAGCGTGGAAGAGATACCTCTGTTTCTGGGCGGTCCCGTGGGCCCGCAGATGCTGTTCTACATGCACACCTTGGGCCCCGAAGTCATTCCCCAGGCCATCGAAGTGGGCGACGGTGTGTGGTTTGGCGGTGAGTTCGACGCCATCAAGCGATATGTGGAGCTGGGTGGCCCTGTAGAAGGCCGCATGAAGTTCATCGTGGGCTATAGCGGATGGGGCAAAGGTCAGATTGCCAGCGAGTTGAAGCGCCATGACTGGGCCGTGCTCAATCAAGGCGACCGCAACTTGCTCATGGGTGACGGCGACGATGACCAGTGGCGGGATGCCGTTGCGCGCTTCGGCAACCGTTACCGCCTGTGGCTGAACCTGCCCAGCGACCCCACCAACAATTAACCATCAAAAGAAAAGAATGAGCATAATCATCGGCATAGACGTGGGCGGAAGCACGACCAAGATTGTGGGTATCGAAAACGGCACCCTGTACAAGTCGCCCATGAACATCAGCGCCAACGACCCTATCACCTCACTATTTGGTGCCTTTGGCAAATATCTGTATGACAACGATATCGCGCTCGAGGATGTCGAGCATGTCATGCTCACCGGCGTGGGCGCCAGTGGCGTGAGCATGCCCATCTATGGCTTGCCCACGACTCACGTCGACGAGTTCCTGGCCGACGGACTGGGTGCACGGTTTGACAGCGGTCTGGAAAAACTTGTTGTCGTGTCGATGGGTACCGGAACCACGCTGGTGCGCGTCGATGGTGACGAAATCAGCCACATCGGCGGCATCTCGATGGGCGGCGGCACCCTGCAAGGCCTGTCGAACCTGATGCTCAAGACCGACCGCATTGCCGATATCGTGGAGATGGCATCGCATGGCGACATCTCGCATATCAACCTGCAAATCAAGGACATCAGCAAGGGCCATATCGAGAATCTCCCAATGCATGCCACGGCCTCGCTGTTCGGCAAGGCCGTGAGCGGTAATGCCACCCAAGAAGACATCGCCAAGGGCCTGATCTGCATGGTGCTTGAAACCATCGGCTCGTGTGCCGTGTTGTCACAAATCAATCACGGCATCAAGGATTTTGTCCTGATCGGCAACCTGACGCAACTGCCCGAGTGCGGACTGATTTTCCCGATGATGGAGAACCTGTATAACGTGCGGTTCATCATCCCCGAGCATGCCCGCTACTGCACTGCCCTGGGAGCCGCATTGTCCTATCAAACGAATGCCCAACAGGGTTAAACTCAAATGGATATGGAGCTGACAGTCGTTATCGTCAATTACCGCGTGAAATACCTGCTGGAGCAGACGCTGCGTTCGGTGGAGGAAGCCATGCAAGGCATGACTGGCGAGGTCATTGTTGTCGATAACCTCTCGATGGATGACAGCATCGCCTTCTCGCGCGAGCGCCATCCCGATGTCACCTTCATCGAGAACCAGGAGAACGTGGGCTTTGCCCGCGCCAACAACCAGGCCATCATGCAGGCCCGCGGCGAGTACACCCTGATCCTCAACCCCGACACCATCATCACCCCGCAATGCCTGCAAGAAGGCATCGCCTGGATGCAGTCCCACCCCAAGTGTGGAGCCATCGGGGCCCGCATGATGGATGCCAACGGCGTGTTCCTGCCCGAGAGCAAACGGGCATTCCCCACCCCGTGGGTATCGTTCTGCAAAATCTTTGGCCTGTCCAAGCTGTTCCCCCGCTCGCCCTGGTTCGCCAAGTACCACCTGCGTTACCTGAGCGACCTGGAACCCCAGTGCATCGACATCCTGTCGGGGGCCTACATGCTGTGCCGCACGAGTGTGCTGCAACAGCTGGGCGGTTTTGACGAAGACTTCTTCATGTATGGCGAGGACATCGACTTGAGCTACCGCATCGTGCGTGCAGGCTACGAGAACTGGTTCCTTCCCACCCCCATGATCCATTACAAGGGCGAGAGCACCCACAAGGACTCGATGCGCTACGTCAAGGTGTTCTATGACGCCATGCTCATCTTCTACCGCAAACATTTTCCTCGTTTCAACGTCATCTTCTACCCCATTGTCAAACTAGGAGTGATGGTGCGTGCCGGACTGGCTATGGTCCGTCGCCTGTTCAAGCGAGTATTGCCCGCAGGCAGCAAGTCGGCCAGCGTGCAATGGCCTTGGGTCATTATCAGCACCGATGCCGCTGGCGTTGCCCAGCGGACCGACATCGGCGAGTATAAGACCTCTATCCCACCCGCCGGCTGCTACAATGTCCTCATTGACAACGGCTGCCACACCTGCGCACAGGTTGTGGAGTACATTCGCGAACATGGTGACGATCATCGTCTCGCATTTCACATTTTTGCCGACCAACACGGCATCATCATCTCACCCAAAATGTCATGAAACAATTACTGAGTAACGATATCGTCACCTTGCGCCCGCTGGAGCCCACCGACCTGGACCTGCTCTACCGCTGGGAGAACGACACCGCCTTGTGGGTGGTGAGCGACACCGTCGCCCCCTATTCGCGTAAAGCGTTGTGGCAATATCTGGAAGAGTACACAGGGGACATCTACACCCAGCGCCAGCTGCGCCTTATGATTACCCTGACCGGGGACGGCACCGCTGTGGGCACCGTCGATTTCCTGAATTTCGACCCGCTGAACAACCGGGCCGAACTGGGGCTCTTTATCATCGGCGAGCAGAGGGGCAAAGGCATGGGCCATCATGCGCTGGACCTGATTACGGCCTACGCCCGCGAGCACATCGGTCTCAAGCAACTGTATGTGTTCATCTCCACCGACAATGTGGCCTGCTTGCGCCTGTTTGAGCATCACGGGTACCGGGAAGTGGGCGTGGTCAATTCATGGGTCAAACGAGGACAGAATTATCAGGACGTCGTCTTGATGCAAATGATTTTGTAATTCCACTGCAGGCATGGCAAGAGACAATAGAATAGATTCCATCAAGGGACTGCTGATCATCCTGGTCATCCTGGGTCACCTTATCATCGCGCTTGATAACTACAACTTTATCAACCACTGCGTGATGGGATTTATCTATATCTTCCACATGCCGCTGTTCATTCTCATATCGGGTTATGTGACCAAGCACCCTGACAGCCAGCGGCCACGTGACATGTGGAAAACCGTGGGCAACATCATGGTTACCCTCATCATTTTCCAATTCATCACAAGCATGAGGATATACCTCTATCACGGCGACGTGCTCACGTCCCTCAAGGGGTTCCCCTTCGGTATCCTGTGGTACCTGTTCAGCCTCATCTGCTGGCGTGTCATGCTCTATTACACGCCCAAGGCACTGCTGAACCGTCCGTTACTATATCTGATTATCGCCATAGTGGTGTCGATGTTGAGCGGTGTGTTCCATCTGGGGACCTTCCTGTCGGTGCAGCGCACGCTCAATTTCTACTTCTTCTTCCTGCTTGGTTTCTACTACCGGCAAGGCGCCTTCAACACCCCGCAGTGGCACAACAACAAGCTGCACATTGTCGTGCTGGTGGTGATGATGCCGTTGCTGCTGTGGCTGTATCCGCGATGCGGTAACGTGATGAATGGTGCCGACTATTACGGTATCGCCGGCTTGCCCCAGAAAGCCATGGTGCTGATGTGCTC
Organism: uncultured Bacteroidales bacterium; assembly: GCA_902793405.1. GTDB lineage: Bacteria > Bacteroidota > Bacteroidia > Bacteroidales > Muribaculaceae > Sodaliphilus. The sequence continues at coordinate 71,656 of CADBDH010000024.1, forward strand.
CATCCCCATGACCCTGCTCATGTTCAACATCATCCCTGACATCAAGGTGCTGCGCCCCATCGGCAAAGACAGCCTGTTCTATTACCTGTACCACATGCTCTTCCTGGCGATGGTCACCGGTCCGCTGGTCAAGACCTACGGGTTGCCCCGCACGTTACCCTTCATCCTGCTCTACACGGCATTCACACTGCTCGCGCTGGTGGTATTGCACAAGATACCGTTCTTCAGGTGGCTCATTCATCCCACCTTCAAGAAACGGGCTAAGGAGACCAACGGCTAGTTTACCCGTGCGGCCTCTTGTCACAACAAAAAAATGAATCTGGGCTCTCACACCTGATGGTGATTGAGAGCCCAGATTCAATATCTCTTCAATGTATGGCCCGATTCTTTACTTGAGTTGTGCCAGCATGCGCTCGTCGGGGTCGACAGCAACAATCACGCCGCTGGCATCGAGCAAGAACGAATGGTAACCCTCGTCGAGGCGCCAGTGCTTGATGATATCGTCCTGCACATCGATCGAGGAATAGAACTGGGCCGAACGGTCCAAATTGTCAAGGGCAGTGGTGCTGTTGAACACGCTCATGCTGCGGTCCATGTTTACCGAAACGTGGACGAAATGCTTACCGGCATCTCTCGAGAGGCGGTCATAGCGCATGTTGTCAAGTCGCGACTGGGCATCGGCCGATGACCAGAAGGTGAGCAGCACATTGCTGCCACGGTGCTGTTGTAATGGTGACAAGCCATTGTTACAATTACCCAATGCTAGAGCCGGAGCCTTGTACCCAATGCGGGAGTCGGCCGGGGCCGAATAGTAGGCCGAAGTAAGCAAGGTTAACAACCCTAAAACGGCAATCGTCAATAACGTCTTATTCATTCAGTTATCATTTTGTTTCACATTCCGAGTCACAGCGAGCCTTTCACAGTTCGGCCGTAACCCCTGTCCCATCGGAGCCGATATCTCGTTTCCTTTGAGCGTGCAAAATTACGAAAAAAAAGTTATTAACAACCCTTCAGGAGCCAAAAATCAGCATTTTTGACGTTTTTTTATACTCAATCCACTCATTCAAAATCCATCTATCTTTAAAAATATCAGTCATGGGCTTTGCCATTCAGGCAAAAAGTTCTAATTTTGCGACGCTAATTATCAACCAAAGAAAATGAAGAAAATTAAGTCTATAGCACTTTTGCTCTTGAGCTTGCTTGTTGTGGCAGGTATTCCTGCCTCTTGCGGCATTAGCCACGAAGACCCCGAATATCCCGTCTATGTATCTTATACCATCTCGGCTGGCACCGTCTCGTTTGAGGGTCCCGACCAGTTGCTGCTTGATCTTGATGCCTGGATCGCAGCCAACCAGATCGTTTATGATACAAAGGTCAACTATTCAACCGGCGAAGCATCAGAGTTCACAGCTAGCGACGCCGAGGCCATCAAAAAGTATAACGAGACTTTCCTGCCCAAATTCAGAGCCCACCTCAACGACGTGACTGCATCCCTGAACAAGGGCACCTATGGCAAGGAAGTGAAGGTGAAAGCGACTTTCTATGTCTTCGCATCCCGACTCCAGGGCAAAGGTGGCGATTTGAAGTATGAGCACATCGACTTCAATTATCCCAACGCTTTCTAAAATAGACAATGGCAAAACTGGCAATCAGTGACGACTGGTGGACCGCTCCCGCCGAGGGCGAGAACGGCAACCTTGTCCTTGTCACAGGCCGCCGGTCGATGGATAACATTATCCAGACCGGCCTCTACCGCTATCGTATCGAAGTGACCTGGCCCTACCAGGGCGATGACAAAGCGTTGCCGGCCTATGCCGACAGCAAGGTGATGGAAGAAATCACCGATGCACTCAATGAGAGCTTCGACCGTGACCCTGTGGCCATTCTCACCGGCATCTATACGGGCGACGGCCAACGCAACTGGGTGTTCTATACCCGCAGCCTGCACATCTTTCAGCGTAAGTTCAACGAGGTGATGGCTCCCTTCCCCGCCCTGCCCCTGCAATTTGAGGCCGAGGAAGATCTCGATTGGCTGGAATACCGCGAGATGTGCGAGTGCGAAGTCGGTGACTCGGGCGAGTAACCGATTCATTCTCTCATTAAATTATTATCGATCCCAATAGCCCTGCGGGGCAAATGCGAATTTCGCTAATTCTACGAACTTGTCATATATTTTACTTCATGACAATGAGTCGAATTAGCGAAATTCATTATAAGATTATCTAGTCAAATCGACTATCCCTGAAAGCATTTTCCTGTTCCCTCTAGGTTACCAATCATCTTCTACTAAATTTCCCAGGATTACATCAATCACCCTATTGACGTCAGCGATATTTACCTCTTGATCAAGATCAATGTCGGCGCGACCATCGTATTCGTCGGCATCCTTGTATCCCAGGATTATGTCAATCAGGCAGTTAACGTCAGCAATATTCACCTCGCCGTCACCATTCACGTCGCAGGGAACCGTGATAATCGTTCGCCTTTGGATAAATGTACAGTCCTTATAATCGCCATAAATAGCAAATCTCACTACCGCCTTACGGAAAAACACACTTCTGGGGAGCGGCTGGGCGGTGACGACAGCTGTGACCAGGTCATCGAACTGGCCGGTTTCATCCCCATCAACCAGTTCAATGTCGAGCCATTCGGGCAAATCCCCACCCGAGCAGGTCATTGACCACTCATCATCTGAGCTGGGACTGCTCGAAAGAAAATAGATTTCAATACTCGGCACTTCGCTTTCATTGTACTCAAAGGCGATGTCCTCAGGAAAAGCGAACTCACCGTCCTCCCTGTCATCAGCAAATACCAGATAGGGCTGTTCCACACCGATGAAAATGCTGAGGCCCGTCTTCATTGTCGTCGTCCCGCCGCCAAAGTAGTTGTTCAAACCCTTCCAGTAGTATTCACCGGTAAAGTGGCGAATGGGGTTACCTGCATCATCATAGGCGGTGTCGCCGTTCTCGTCAAACTCATACTCAAAGACGCCCTGTTTGAGATAGGCCAGTTCTCCATAGCCTTCATCCACCTGGTCGTCGGTAGAAACAAAAGCACTGAACTCAACCAGGTCTTCCATTCCCTCATCATTATACCCATCGATGCAAATCATGATGGGGTCATCGATCATGGGACAATACTCAAAGATCAAATCGGGGTCCAACTCATCGTGATCATAGAGCGTGAAGGTAATCAGGCCATTGTTGGCCTCACCGGTAGTGGGAGTAACAACCGCCTCACCGGTCACGATGAGTTCGCCTGGCACGACAGGCAGCGTTGCACTGCCATTGTCCTGATAAGCCGGAATCCCGTCCAGCTTATACACCTTACAGGTGAGCGTGACGGGTTCATTAACCACCATGCCCACCATGCTGGCATCGTTGTAAGCAGCCTGGAGATAAACTTTCTTGAGCAAATAGGGATGCTCGGGCTTCTCAAAGCACTGAGCCATGCCATCGACATGGGAGGCATTCTTGCCAAACCACCACCCATGCTCATTGTCACCCCACGGGTCAGCACCATAATAACGCGAGATCATGCCCGACTGCTGGTCATTATAACGTCCACCAGGGCACATCGTTTTGCTGGATAACAGCAAATCAACCTTCTCATCGCCATAGTAAGCGCCAAAATCGGTCTCGGCAACAATGGTAGCCCCTCCGTGACCATTAACTATGCTTCCATCGAATGGATTGTAGGAGTGTATGGCATAAGGGTAACGGAACGAATACATTTGTTCCATGTCTCCATTTTGAAGAACAGTAAAAAGAGGAGAGTCATGCTCGCCTTTTTCAGAATTCTCAACAACCGATAACGGCTTGCCGCCTGTTCCACATTCCTCATAATTCCACCATAAGATGTCATTCTCGTCGGCGCCATCGACAAAGCCCTGGTAGGTATAGTCGCTGTAGGGCTTCATCAGCATATAAGTATTAGAGCCGTCATTGTATAGACCAACTCCATCAACGACCATATAAGGCGAATGGAAGGCGCCCGCCGGACGGCGATAATAGATATTGAGCGGCCCTGCACTACGCCGCGGAGGCAAGACGTTCACACCGGGAGCATCCGTTTTCATTTCTCGGGTTAACACTTGAGGTTGGATAAGGGTTAATGGCCTTGAGTGCTGAACACGCTCCGGTCCTTTTTCCTGAGCTACTGCGCCCAACGCCATGAGCGAGGCCACTGCCATGAGCAAAAATTTCTTATTCATAATCAATAACCAATTAATAATGATACTTTTTCGCATAATGCTTAATTCAACTTACAAAATTAAGCATTATTTTTCATTTCACAAAGCAATCTCCTGAAAATCAAAGCCTGAAACTATCTTTTTCCTTGAGTAGAACTCATGCAGCCAGGATACAAAGTGCGATACAGCTTGTTGTTATTTCAGGATTTTCCGGGTTGTGCCATCGCTCATCTTGACGATATTGAGGCCCTGCTGAATGCCTTGCAGCTGGTGGCCCAAGATGTCATAACAGCCCACCGCCACTGCGTCCTTGCTATCGAACAGCTCGGCATGACCGGCGCCCTTCTCCTGCTTGAAAGTGTAGTCCACAAAAGCACCAGGGAACTCAAAGCGGACGGCAGCCTCGCGGTTATCTAGCCCCTCGGGCAAGGGTTCGGCAACAACATGGGCGGTAACGATGCCATTGTAGTCGCCGTCTTCCACACCGTCAACCAGACTGATCTCCAGCCACTCGGGCAGTTCCTCTTGACTGATGCCATGCACCTGCCATGTCTCGTCAATGCTGGGCACGTAGGATTTGAACTCAATTCCCGTAACGGTCTCATCTCCAACCAGCCGCTGCATCTCACCTCCTGCCTCGCCAAAGGTGTACTCGCCGCTCTCATCGTCACGATTGAATGCGAGATAAGGCATATCGGCAACAATAAAGATGGTGTATCCCGACTTCAACTCGCCCATCGAGAAGAGGTTGTTCAGACCTTTCCACACATACCTGCCGGTGAAATGCCCATCTTCATCATTCACCGGGCACTTCAGGTAAGCCAGCTCACCATAGCCCTCATCGACATGGATATCGTTACCGACAAAGCACGAGAAATCACGCAGGGCATTGCACTCGGGGTTATTGTAGTCGTCGATAACCAGCAGGATGGGATAATCGATAGTGGGCGTAATCTCATAATCCAAGCCGTCTTCCCTACCATACAGGGTGAAGGTGAGCAATCCGGCGGTTTCCTCCTGGGTGTCGGGGGTCACCAGTGTATAACCGATGGCAATGGGTTCACCAAAATTGCCGGACAACTCTACCGGCCCATCGTCACGGTAGGCCGGGATCTCGTCCATGCGATACACCGTGCAGCATAACTGGACAGGGGCTTCACATTCCAGATAACCCGTCTGCATGCACACCTTTTTCAACACATAAGGATGCGTCGGTTTTTCAAAGGCTTGCGCCATGCCATCGTAATGTCCTCCATTCTTGCCAAACCATCGGCCATAAGTATTGTTGTCAAAAGGGACCGCATCATTATAAGTGACAATTATGCCTGTCGCATCGCCGTTCCTGCCTCCCTGGCACATCGTCTTGCTGGACAACAGGAGCTCGCAATCTTTCTCATAGTCACTCAGATATGAAGCATCAGGGGCCGAATAGACCAGGGCCGGTTTTCTCCCATCGACCACATAGCCATCGGTCATCATATAATAAGGATATTGAAAACACTCGTCAACATCCATATCGCTATGATAGAGATAATAGACCGGAGTCTCGGTTATTTCAATACCATAATTGACCGTGAGATGCTGAGAATAAAAGGTATTGAACTCCCCGCCTGAACTATTCTCCCAAATCGGCTCATCGTTATCATCGGCACCATCGGCAACAGTATAGTAAGTATAGTCGCTATAGGGTTTCAACTGCATGATATCAACCCCGAAAGAATACCATCCGACACCATTCACAGCGATAAACGGCGAATAAAATGCTCCTGCAGGACGCAGGTAATAAGGTTTGATAAGCTCTGGACTCCGGTGCGGTGAGGGCAGCGCCTCGCCAGGCGCACGCAGCTGCACGTCGACTTCTTTGACTTGGGGCTGCACACGTGACAACGACAGAGGTTGACTCGGGGCAACACCGTCAACGCCCTTCAACTGGGCAGCAGCGCTCAATGCTATAAGCATGGCTGCAACAACGAGTAAAGATTTCTTCTCCATAATCAGATTGATTAATTATTAATAAAAATATGATTCTTTTTCCCTTTTTGCCTTCAGACCGCAAATATAGACATAAAATCTTAATATTCAAACAAAATCATAAAAAAAGCAGAAGCGCAAATAATCAAGATGCGCCTCTGCCTTTAATAAGGTAATATTTCGGAAGGAAATTACATGTTCATGCCACCATCGACCTGGATGACCTGGCCGGTGACGTAGCTCGACATCTCACTGGCGAGGAAGGTAGCCACATTGGCAATGTCCTCGACAGTGCCGCTGCGGCGCAGGGGGATGCGCTGGCACCACTCCTGGCGTACTTCTTCGGACAGGGCCTTGGTCATGTCGGTATCGATGAAGCCAGGAGCGATAGCGTTGGCACGGATGCGACGACGGCCCACCTCCTGGGCGATGCTCTTGGCCAGAGCGATGAGGCCGGCCTTGCTGGCAGCGTAATTGGCCTGTCCGGCATTACCGTGAACACCCACTACCGATGACATGTTGATGATCGAATTATCAACAGGCTGACGCATCATAATAGGGGTTACAGCGTGGATGAAGTTGAACGCGCTCTTGAGGTTAACGGCGATAACGTCATCCCACTGCTTCTCGTTCATGCGCATCATGATGGCATCCTTGGTGATACCGGCGTTGTTGACCAGAATATCGATGTGACCAAAATCCTCGTGGATCTGCTTCACCACAGCCTCGGTCTCCTCGAAGCTGGCTGCATTGCTGGCATAGCCCTTAACCTGCACGCCTAAGGCGGCGATTTCCTGCTCGGTCTGCTTGCCATTCTCGTCAATGACGAGGTCGGTGAATGCGATATCGGCTCCCTCGGAAGCGAACTTCAGGGCGATGGCCTTGCCGATGCCCCTGGCAGCTCCAGTGATGAGCGCCACTTTTCCTACTAACAAATTCATTGTCTCTAATTAATTATATGGTTATTAATGTTGTTTTCTTCAAACAATTGGCCTGCAAAGGTAGTAAATATTACTGAGACCACAAAATGTGCTTGCTGCAGCGAGCACATTTGAGATTAGTGATTAGAGATTAGTGATTAGTGAGACATCTGCGCCCCTGTTGACAGGAATGCGGATGCATTTATTCTGGTTTTGGAAGACAAGAAAGACAACAATGACAAATTATCTTCTATTTTATTGATAATCAATATTTTTGTCTTTCTTGTCCTTCTTGTCTTCAAATTTCCAATTACCAGTTGCCGCTCAGCAGGAAGTCGATGAGGGCGGTGACGTCGCTGATGTTGACGCTGCCGTCTTTGTTGCAGTCGGCTGCAGCGCTTGCCGAGCCAGTGCCCAACAGCAGGTCGATGAGGGTCGTCAAGTCGCTGATGTTGACACTGTCATCACCGTTCACGTCGCCGCGCATTGTCTTGGGAGCAATCTTGATATTGTCCAAGGCGAAATAGTCGCCCTCGCCATTGTCACTCACGTCCTTGTGATAGTACCAACGCAGTTGGTAGGTGACATTGGGCTGCAGTTCATAAGTGAAGGTCTCCCAATCGTTGTCACGGGCTCCGTAACGGAATATCGAAGTGCCGTTCACCATAAACACACATTCATCATAGTGTGTGTTTGGCGCGTACATATCACTCTCGCCCCACGCCTTGAAATCAAACGACAAGATGGATGGTTCTGAAACTTTGACAGTGGTCTGCAGCGTCGAGGAGCTGTTATGCACGCCCGCATTGCCTGACATGGCAAAGAGCCTCTCTCCATCGTCCCACACGATCCAGGAATAGTCGCTTTCTTCAAAGTGGATATTTCCACCCGGCGCATTCAAGGCCTCGTCAAGTGTGTGCATATTCACAATGTGATTGAAGTTTCGCCACCCCACAGCGGCCTGATAGGCGGGGAGTGCAGAAACCGCAGCATATAATTTAGCATTATTATAAGCTGCACTGGCAAAGACAGTTGCAGTTATCACAGGCGGAATGAGCGGAAAACTAAGCACAATCCCAAGATTCTCACTTGAATTGAATGCATAGTCGCCAATCTGTTCCACACCAGCGCCTAAAATCAGGGTATCGAGAGCAGTACATCCATAGAAAGCCGCATAATCGATGGATTTCACAGAATTGGGTATCATAACTTTCTGCAGACTGCTGCAATCTGCAAAAGCCATTCTACCGATACTCGTCACACCTTCAGAGAATTTGATGTGTTCCAAATTATCAACATTATAAAATGCGTTCAGCTCTATACTCTGGATGCTATTTGGCAATGATATGTCATTGATGTGCCAACTATAGAAAGCTGCTGGGCCAATACGATTGACGGTATACTCGACCCCTTGGTAAGTCACAGTGCGAGGAATGGTAACACTCCCCAGAGTTGAAAAGGCACTGAACAACGATGTAGTATCGGTCTTAATGGCGTAAGCCGATACCTCAACGGTATTCACATAGGAGTTGATTCCATAATAGACACCGTCAATCTTTGCGCTCGTGTATCTGCCATACGCCATGCGAGGTATCCACAGGATGGTATTTTCAAAGTGCTCTTCGGCAAACGTGTTTAACTGAACCGAGGGCGTATTCATCGCATGGCAGTTAATGATATTAAGCGAGTTCTCGGTGCCCGCAAAAGCCAGTCCGCCTATAGACCTAAGCCCCGTGCCCAACTCAATGTAATAGAGATTAGACATATAGAAACCATAGGTTTCGATGGTTTGTACTGTCGCATTCCCTGAAGGCTGATTCGCCAACCGCTGTCACGGTATAAGTCACGCCATGATAGGTTACGGTTTCAGGTACATGCACTTCGCCATAGTAGCTGCGATAATTCGGCGAGTCCCTGTAGGTCACGCTTACATTGTTGCCGTCGGTTACGGTGTAATAGATGCCATCAACAACAAACTTATTGATTTCCTGTATGTTGGAGAACTGCGACCAGGCCGCGGTACTCTGGTAACTGCTTTTTGAGCCCTGCGGCACATACAGCGTGGCGTTGGAATAGGTACTTGTGTCAAAATTGTTGGCGTTGAACGATCTGGCCGTCTCACTCAAGCAGGTGATGCTCGTCAGGCCGGTGCAGCCGGTAAAGGCATTGTTGTAAATGCTGTACATCGTGCTGGGCAGGGTGATTTTCGTCAGTGAGGTGCAACCGGCAAAGCTCTCGTTCAGCAACATCGACACGCCCTCGGGTATTGTGACTGCCGTGAGGCTTGTGCAGTTCTTAAACGCCTGATAGCCAATTCCCGTAACTGGATATAGCCTGTCGCCATATTCAACGCTATCAGGAATATTCACAACGCCTGAATAGGAATTGAAGTAGCCCTTGTTCTGGACGGTGAGGACACCACTGTCGTCAGAGTAGGTCGTCAACTGGTAGGTGATGCCATTCTTCGTGAAAGTTGTGGTTGCAGCGCTGGCGCTCAACGCGCAAGTGAGAATCGCCACAAGGGCAATCGCCTTAAAGAGATAGTTTTTTTTCATAAGCGATGATTTGTTAAGTCATTATTGTTATTTTGTTGCAAAAATAGTAAAAATAGTCAAATTTAGAAAGAAAATGACAACAAAACCGCAAAAATGGCTAGCGGGCATAACGGATTAAACGGAAAAAACGGGATGACATAGCGCAGGACATTTCACAGTGGCCTGACTGCTGTAACGAACAGTGGAGTACCCGGCAATTTTCGGGCACTCCACAATAAATCATTATAACAGTTTTTCTTTCAGGGAATTAAAGGGCTAGTCGCAAGCCAATATCTTTATACATATTAGAAGACATATTGTAATATCTATAAGATACCCTGCAATATCTATTGCCCATAAGAATGCTTCCATTACGGTATGCGCGGTAATTGCCCGATTCAGGACCTGTTGGATTCGTCTGCGCTTCACTGCTGTAACTGCCAAACCAATCCTGGCACCATTCAATTACATTTCCGGACATATCGTAAAGACTTAACTCGTTCGGCATTTTCATACCCACAGGATGTGTCGTGGCACCAGCATTACCACTATACCAAGCCACATCATCAACATTATCACCTCCTGCATATTTGTAACCTCTACTCTTGTTGCCACCACGTGCAGCATATTCCCATTCAGCCTCGGTGGGTAATCGGAACTGCTTTCCTGACAGTTGATTCAGTTGAGTGATAAAATCCTGGCACATATTCCATGAAACCATCTCCACAGGGCGATTCAGATCCCCAATGTAATTGCTCGGATTACTGCCCATCACAGCTACCCATAAAGCCTGAGTCACCTCGGTCTCACCTAAATAATAATTTGAAAGTGTTACCTGGTGAGCAGGACTTTCATTGCTATATGCATCACTTCCTTGCTCGGCTGTTGCACCCATTGTGAAAGTGCCTCCTTCGACGGCCACCATCTTAAATGTAACCCCATTGACCGTGAACAACAAATCATCTGAAGGCCAAGCGCCGCTTAGCAGATAGTCAATTAATGAGGTGACGTCGGCGATGTTGACAAAGTCGTCTTTGTTGCAGTCTGCATTCGAGAGGCTGACGTTGCTGTAATCACCGTTCAGCAGGTAGTCAATAAGGGCGGTGACATCGGCGATGTTGACGGCGCCATCGACATTCACATCACCGCGCATGGGCGAGCAGATGAGCACTCCTGTCGTGCAACGGGTGCCGTCGGCATTCTTCATTTGCCCCATAAACGTGTCATAATATCCACCCTGGGGCAGGATGATGGCTAGTCCGTCATTCAGCGTCAAACTGGCTAAACTACTCATCGAGAAGGAAAGTTTTACCTGGGTGTCTGCACCATTCACGGTGAGCGTTTCGGTCCCGCTCCCAGAGACACTAACTGCGTAAATGGAGCAACCGCCTTCGATAACCATTGGCGCACCACTCATGATTCTGACACCATCGTCCATATCGAGAGAGCCGCTACCAGTAATGATAGTTGATTTACATGCTTTAATACCAAAATCATCAGAAGCAATCGTGTTGTGACCCATGAGTTTGATCGTACATCCAGCGTTATCAAACCAATCACCCACGGTGATGCCCGTTGACATGGTAGCTGTGATGTTGGCTTCGTTCAGTGTCAGCGTGCGGGTGTTGGGGTTATAAGCCACCGTACCGTCGCCTAACACGTTATATCGGTTGGCATCGTTAACTTGAACACCAGCGACATACAGGTCATAAACAGCAGCACTTGCGTTTGTTGCGGATAGCAGGCAGGCCACCAGGGCAATTGCCTTGAGAAGATAATTATTTTTCATAAGCGATGATTTATTAAGTTATTATGTTGCAAAAATAGTAAAAATAGTCATATTTAAAAAGAAAATGTTGAATAAACCGCAAAAATTGCCAGCGGGGTTAACGGATTAAACGGAAAAAACGGTGAGAACGGGAATGACGGTGATAGCGGGGATGACGGATAGAACATAACGAACAGAAAGCATCCACTTTCCATCTATCGGAAAGCGGACGCTCTCAAAACGCTAAATCTTAAATGCTTGTTATAAGTTGAGCACTTGCCCAACTTAAATCTTTACCATGCGAACATGGGATAGTCCTTCATCATGTCGTTGACCTTGCCACGAACGGCAGCGATTACTGCCTCGTCCTCGGGGGCACGGAGTACGGTGTCGATGAGCTCGACGATGTCGCCCATCTTGTCCTCCTTTAGGCCACGGGTGGTGATGGCGGGGGTACCCAGGCGCAGACCGCTGGTCTGGAAGGCGCTGCGGTCGTCGAAGGGAACCATATTCTTGTTGACGGTGATGTCGGCAGCAACGAGGGCAGCCTCGGCAACCTTACCGGTCAACTCGGGATACTTGGTGCGCAGGTCAACCAGCATGCAGTGG
>CADBDH010000025.1 GCA_902793405.1 uncultured Bacteroidales bacterium
GAGGTTCAGCACATTGCATGGGCATGCCACAACACACAGGCGGCATCCCTTGCATCGTTCCGTATTCACTACTACGGCTCCATGAATTTTTGCCATAAAAAAGAAATAGTTTAAAGGTTATAAATTCTAAGTTTGTTTAGTACCCACAAAAATACTCCTTTTTGGGGACATAGCAAGCAAAAATGTATGATTATTTACCAACAAATGATGATTTTTTTGACGAGACCCTGCCAGCACCAGTAAAGAAGCAGGCGGCTGGGCACGTGTGGTGTCCAGCCGCCTGGCATATTGACGGGGGCTCGCATAAAGCCCTTGTTGAGTTCTCTAAACTCTAAACCCTAAACTCTAAACTGCGAGCGCAGCGAGCATCAGATTACTTCTTGTATGCGTCGAGGATGTTCTCGATGGTGTCATCGATGCGCATCTTGTAGAACGAGCGCCAAACGAAGAAGATGGCCACGAGAGCGAAGACGATGCCTGCATAGGGGGCAACGGCGCTGAAGTTGGGGCTGATAGCCATCTCCATGGCGAGCAGACCGAACAGGGTGGTGAACTTGATGATGGGGTTCAACGATACCGACGAGGTATCCTTGAAGGGGTCACCAACGGTGTCACCGACAACCGATGCGTCGTGCAGGTCGGTTCCCTTGAGGTCGAGGTCAACCTCAACAACCTTCTTACTGTTGTCCCAGCTACCACCGGCGTTGGCCATGAATACGGCCTGGAACAGACCGAAGAGGGCAATCGAGATGAGGTAGGAAACGAACAGCGAAACGGCATTGGCGCCACCCACGCTACCCGGCGATGCCAAGCAGGCGAAGCCGAGGGCGAAGAAGAAGATGGCCAGGAAGATGTTGAACATACCCTTCTGAGCATACTGGGTGCAGATCTTCACTACCTCGACCGACGACTTGGTGTCGGCCTTCTTGGGTGCGTTGGGATCGAGCTTGATGTGGTCCTTGATAAAGGCAACGGCACGGTTGGCACCAACGGTAACGGCCTGGGTCGAAGCACCGGTGAACCAGTAGATAACCATACCACCCAGCAGGAAGCCGATGATGGTGTAAGGATTCAACAGGTTGAGCAGGCTGGCGGGATCCACGCCGAGGGTCTTCTGAATCACAAGGATGATGGAGAAGATCATCGTGGTAGCACCCACAACAGCGGTACCGATGAGCACGGGCTTGGCAGTAGCCTTGAAGGTGTTGCCGGCGCCGTCATTCTCCTCCAGGTAGTGCTTGGACTTCTCCCAATCGGGCTTGAAGCCGAAGTCACGCTCAATCTCCTCGTCCTTGTTGGGTACTTCCTCGATAAGGGAGAGCTCATAGACGCTCTGGGCGTTGTCGGTCACGGGACCGTAGCTGTCCACAGCAATGGTCACAGGACCCATACCCAGCATACCGAAGGCCACCAGACCGAAGGCGAAGATAGCGGGATAGGACATGAGAGCCTCGGGGATGTCGATAGAGAAGGAATAGCCGACGAACATCAACAGCACGAAGGCCAGACCCGTCCAGAAGCCAGAGAAGTTACCGGCAACAAAACCGCTGAGGATATTCAGCGAAGCGCCACCGTGATGGGAAGCCTTAACGACCTCCATGACATGACCACTCTTGGGCGAGGTGAAAATCTTGGTGATCTCGGGGATGAGGGCTGCGCCCAGCGTACCCATCGAGATAATGCTTGCCAACTGCCACCACAGGTTGGGCTGTTCGGGGATGTTGCCAAGCTGCATATAGGAAACGATGTAGGTGACTGCGATACTCAGCACGCTGGCGAACCACACGAGCGAGGTGAGGGGCTTCTCGAAGTCGAGGCTGTCCTTGCCGGCATATTTTGCCTTGCAGAAGGCCTTGTTAACCCAATAGGCCACGACGCTGGTAATCACCATGAGGATACGCATCGAGAAGATCCACACGAGCAGGTTCTTCTGCATCTCGGGATCCTTGACGGCGAGCAGGATAAACGATACCAGAGCGACACCGGTCACACCATAGGTCTCAAAGCCGTCGGCGGTGGGACCTACGCTGTCACCAGCGTTGTCACCGGTACAGTCGGCAATCACACCAGGGTTGCGGGGGTCGTCCTCACCGATTTTGAAGACCACCTTCATCAGGTCACTACCGATGTCGGCAATCTTGGTGAAGATACCACCGGCGATACGCAGGGCGCTGGCACCGAGGCTCTCACCAATGGCAAAGCCGATGAGACATACACCAGCCAGATGCACCGGGACAAAGAGCAGGATGACCAGCATGATGATGAGCTCAACGCACACCAGCATCACGCCAATCGACATACCCGCATTCAAGGGGATATTGAGCAGGCGCAACGGGTCGCGGCGCAGCGATGCAAACGCCATGCGGGCGTTGGCATAGGTGTTCATGCGGATACCATAGGCAGCCACGGCATAAGAGCCGAGCATACCGATCACGGTAGACAGCAAAATGATAAGTACTTCACCCACCGACATGTGGCTCAAACCGCCAAAGTAGAAGGCAACCACCACGCCGATGAAGATGAACAGGATAGCCAGGAAACGTCCCTGCTGCTTGAGGTAGGTGGAACAGGTCTTGTAAATCACTTCACCAATCTCACGCATGGCGGGATGAACGGGCAAGCTCTTGGTCTTCATGAAATGATAGACACCGAAAAGCATTCCCAGAATGCAGACCAGGAATCCCCAATGCAGGAAACTGAGGTCATGCAGCGACTGCGGCATCACCAAATCGGCTTCACTGGCACTCATGCCGAAGCTAGTGGCTAATGCCAGCAAAAGAATAAAGGATTTCTTCATAGATGTTCTCTAATTAAATCTGTTATATTGTTAGTTTTTAAAGATGTCAGTATTGGTTTTCAGGCAATCTCCCTCTGAAATTGCGTGCAAAGATACTACCATTTTTTTAAGTAGGTGTAATTTTATTGAGAAATTAACACCACTGGCGCCAAAAAAATCCTTTTCGCGTCATAAAAAGCGCCAAAATGATGGCAAAATAACCGACAATACTTGATTTTGGATGACAAAATGCTGATACTTCTGCCATAATGGTGGCAAAATCCCAGGTTATGATTTGTTACTTAATATATGATTATTCAAACACATAATTAAGGAAATCATGTAAAGGCTTGAGAGGTTGTAAGTCCTGAGCAACCCTCTCGACCCAGTCCTCGCAGTCAAAATAGCTCTCGTCAACGTGTTTGACCATGAGATACTCCTTCATTTTGAGGTATTTGCCCATGGGATGGTCCTTGTCATAGCCCTTGGGCATGGTCTTGAGTGACTTGGACATCCATTGGTACCGCGAGGTGATATCGGGGTGATTGACAATGGCCAGGAATTCTTCGGGCTCGGCATCGATGAGACCCCTTAATTGTTCCAGGATAGGCTTCTCGGGCCACCAGATGCCGCCGCAAAGCATCAGCTCATCGACCCCGATGTGAACATAGTAAGCCGACTGCACCGTGTGCCGCCCGCCCTTGCCGATAACGCCCGAAAAATAGGTCTTGTAGGGGCGCTTGTCGTGGGAGAAGCGGATATCACGATAGATGCGGTAAACACAATCCTTGACGGTAAGTCCACGCACGTCAGGGAAAAACTGGCCGACGAGGGCGATGAGTCGCTCCATATCCTGTTCCCATGCACCGCGCAGGGCATCATACCTGTCCTTGCGCGCCTTGAACCATGTGCGATCGTTGTTGATGGCAAGCTGCCGGAGGAAATCAAGAACCTCAGAGATGTTGCTAGCAGATTTCATAATTGCATACTACTTTTATTAAGCCCCACAAAGATAGTCATTTTCCCCAATATCACCAAGTTAGGTGGGTATGGAAATACATTTCCCACGTCTTAAAGAATTAAACAAATACAGCCATAAAAGCGACAAACCGACAAGCGCAAAAATAAAATATTTGAAAAAATATTATCAAATTTCTTGTTTAACCGAAAAATCGTTATTAACTTTGGGGCGCTGTTAACGATTACCTTAATTCAAAACAACATACATTAATCATTTAATCTAAAAGGCTTATGAAGAAAATTTTATTCTTGCTGACCGCCCTGATCGTGGCGATGTCTTTGTCGGCTGCACCCGTTGACCAGGTCACAGCCAAAAAGAAAGCTGAGAGTTTTCTTAAACAGATGTATGGAGACAAAATAATGTCTCCCGGTGCCCTAAATCCCGTGTTGCTCAAAGCCGAAATGGGCAACGTGAAGATTACCGAGCCCGTTTATTACATCTACAACACCTCAACCACGTTTATCGTAGTTGCCGGTGATGACCGTGCCGATGAAATCCTGATGGTGGGCGACCGTCCCTTGAAGGATGTGAACAGCCTGCCCCTGGGCATGCAAGACCTGCTGGGCCAGTACAAGGACCAGATCATGTACCTGCAGGAGCACCCGGGCATGGGGTCCAAAGTGCTGCTCAGCCCACAAAACGCGCCTAAGCTGCGCGCCGGCACCTACGGCCCGCTGCTGACCTGTAACTGGGACCAACAGGCACCCTATTGGAACCAGTGTAAATTCGGCAGCTATCAGTGTCTGACGGGTTGCCCCGCCACATCGGCCTCGATGGTGTTCTACTTCTGGAAATATCCAACAGATCCAACCCCCGTTGTTCCTGGTTACAAGTCAACCATCAGCACGGGAAGCTATAGCTCGAGGAGCTACACCCACTCGGCCCTGCCCTCGACAACCTTTGACTGGGCCAACATGCTTGACGACTACACCGGCAGTTACACGACTGCCCAGGGTAACGCTGTTGCCACCCTGATGCACTATGTAGGCCAGGCCGAGCACATGGGTTATGGTACCGATGGTAGCGGTGTGAGTGTTGACAGTGTGAGCAACATCCGCAACGCTTTCACTTTCTTCGGCTATGACTCGAGCTCTACCCGCTTTGTCAAGAAGACCAGCGCCTACAGTGGTGGTACCACGCTCTACACCGATGCACAGTGGGCCGCTATGATTCAGGAGGAGATGGCCGCTGGCCGTCCCATCGTGTTCTGCGCCGTTAGCTCCAGCGCCGGCGGACACGCCTTCAACGTTGACGGCTATAACAGCAGCACCAACAAGTACCACATCAACTTCGGTTGGAGTGGCGACGGCAACGCCTGGTGCTCGCTGAACTCCTTCGGCTACAGCAGCTACAACTTCAACGTATATCAGCAGATGGTACGCTGAGCGTTAGCCCCAGCTCGCTGAGCTTCAGCACCACTGCAGGTCAGACCGTGACCAAGACCTTCACCGTGACCGGTACCAACCTGACAGGCAACGTGACGCTGACCAAGAGCGACGCTAATGGCGTTTACACCATTTCGCCCACTACCATCAGCGCCAGTGCAGCTGCCAGCGGTGCCACCGTTACCGTGACCTACAACCCCACGGCAGCCGGTACCCAATCAGGCACCATCACTGTTGCAAGCAGCGGTGCTACCAGCAAGACCGTTTCGCTGAGCGGCACGGCCACCGCAGCCACCCTCGAGACCTACACTCCCGTGATGAGCGCTGCCAACAGCAGCTACATCACCACCAACAGCTTCCGCGCTAACTGGACCGACCAGACTCCTACCGCTAACGTGGCCAGCTATACCCTGCAGGTAAACGAGAAGGGCAGCACCCCCGCCACCAGCCAGCTGGCCAACATCGACCTGAGCGGTGTGACCCAAGTCACCAACTCCGACGGCTATCTGACCGACGTGGCCAGCAACATCTCCAGCTATCTGGGCACCGGATGGACCGCATCGACCTATGTATATGCTAACACCGGCATGCTCATCACCGGCGGCAACCTGGTATCGCCCACCTACAGCCTGAGCGGCTACAGCAATGTGACCGTTAAGGTAACGGCCTACTCCTACTACTCGAGCTACTATGGCAACGCCACCCTGAGCGTGGGCACCGGCAGCCAGACCAAGACCCAGGCTTTGACCGACAACAGCACCACCTACACCTTCGTGCTGAATTGTGCAACAAGCGACAAGGTGACCATCGGTTCGACGAGCAACTACATCAGTGTAAGCAAGATTGAGATCTATGCTGGCGATGCTTCTTCCCTCAATAAGTTTGCAGCCAGCGAGACCGGTGGCGAGACCAGCCGCACCATCACGGGTATCACCAACAAGTACTACACCGTGAACAACCTGAAGGCTGGCGGCACCTTTGTATATAAGGTGAAAGCCATCTACACCGACGGTACCGAGAGCGCCTGGAGTAACGAACAGGAAGTTACCCTGAACGAGGAAGTTGTTGCTACTCCCACCCTGACTGTAACTCCCGCATCGTTGAGCATGACTGCTTACACCGGCGAGACAGCTACCGCCACCTTCAAGGTAACGGGTACTGACCTGACCGGCAACGTGACCTTGACTAAGAGCGGCTCGAGCGTGTTCAGCATCACTCCCACCACGATCACGGCAGCCAATGCCGCCAACGGTGTGAACGTGACTGTAACCTATGCTCCAACCGCCACCGGCACTCAGACGGGCACCATCACCATTGCCAGCACGGGTGCCGAGAGCAAGACCGTCAGCCTGACGGGTACCGCCACCACCGCTCCCATCACGACCTACACTCCCGTGATGAGCGCTGCCAACAGCAGCTACATCACCACCAACAGCTTCCGCGCCGACTGGACCGACCAGACCGCAAGCGCCAACGTGGCCAGCTACACCTTGCAGGTGAACGGCCAGGGCGGTTCCACCCCGTCGACCGGCCCCACCCTGCTGGGCACCATCGACGGCAGCAACTACACCGGCAGCTACAAGACCATCACGCTGAGCTCGCCTTGGGGCGGCAGCAACGTGAAGGGCGGTAATAGCGCCGTTTACTTCACCAAGAGCGGCAAGATCACCTTCACGATTCCTTCGGGCTACACCAACGCCACCTTCAGCGTGAAGGTTACCACTTCGAACAACTCCTATGGTACCGGTAACGTCACCGTCAAGTCCACCAACACCTCGGCTGTGGGTCACACCTTCGCCAAGAACGAGACCTACACCTGGACTGTTACGGGTAGCGCAGGCGACGTGATCACCCTGACCACGACCGACACCAGCTACTCGCCCGACATGACGATGATTCAGGTTTATGCAGGCAACACCAACCTTAACGCCACCGAGACCGGCGACGCTAGTGCCCGCACAATCACCGGCATCACCAACAAGTACTACACCGTTACCGGTCTGACGACAGCCGGCACCTATACTTATAAGGTGAAGGCCATCTACACCGACGGCAGCGAGAGCGCCTGGAGTAACGAGCAGAGCGTTACCCTCAAGGAAGAAGAGCCCGCCGCTACCCCGACCCTGACGGTAACTCCCGCCAGCCTGAGCATGACGGCCAACGTGGGTGCTACCAAGACGGCTACCTTCAAGGTAACCGGCGCCGACCTGACCGGCAATGTAACCCTGACCCTGAGCGGCGCCAGCGTCTTCAGCATCTCGCCGACGACCATCACCGCTGCCAATGCCGCCAATGGCGTGAACGTGACTGTAACCTATGCTCCCACCGCCTACGGCTCACAGACGGCTACCGTTACCGTGGCCAGCTCGGGCGCTGCCAGCAAGACTGTTGCCCTGACCGGTAATGCCACCATCAACAAGGCCAATCCCGTACTGAATGCAGCCACCAACATCAGCAGCACCGGCTTCACTGCCAACTGGACGCACGATGTTGACGCATCGGTTGTTTCGAGCTACACCTTGTATGGCACGCTCACCGCACAGCCTGGCGGTGATGAGCCCAGCGGCGCTACCTTGCTGGGTACCATCGACGGCAGCAACTACACCGGCAGCTATGCAACCGTCACGCTGACCTCGCCGTGGAGCGGTACCAACGTGAAGGGTGGCAACGGTGCCGTTTACACCAAGAACAGCACTTCGGGCTGGTGGTGGAACAGCACGACGACCTATGGCTACATCTACTTCACCATCCCGTCGGGCTACAGCAATGCTACCTTCACTGTCATGATCACCACCGCCAACACCAGCTATGGTAGCGGTAACATCACCGTGAAGTCGGCCAAGACCTCGGCCGTTGGCCACAGCTTCTCCAATGGTGAGACCTATGCATGGACGGTAACCGGCAGCGCTGGCGATGTCATCTCGATCTACTCGACCGACAGCAGCTACTCGCCCGATATGACGATGATTCAGGTTTATGCCGGCACGGCATCGCTCAATGCTACCGCAACCGGTGACAACACCGACTTTGTAATCACCGACATCGACGCCGGTTCGACGGGCATCACCCTGAGCAACCTGGTTGAGGGTGGTACCTACTCCTACTACCTGGTTGCCAACTATGTTGACGGCACCACCGCTACCAGCAATACCCAGGAGGTAACGCTCATCAGCCTGAATGCTAATCCCAACACCGCCATCAACAGCATCGCTGCCGACGGTGACGAGATCGAGTCGGTAACCTACGTCAACCTGTCAGGTATGACGAGCAAGGAGCCTTGGGACGGTGTCAACATCGTGGTAACCCGCTACCGCAACGGTGTGACCAAGAGCAGCAAGGTTCGCTACTGATCCGAAACCGATTATCGGGTAAGATTTACCGATAAACATCCCTAATCATGAGGGCGTTGCCGACGTGGCAATGCCCTCATTTTTTGTTATAAAATGATAAATAATGCCATGACAGCCACAAAAAACCAAGAAAACTTTTGGAGTTTTAAAAGTTTTCTGTACTTTTGCGGCCACAAACAGATCATATCATTACTACGCATCAACATGGATACAAGAGAACGTATTGTGACTGAATGCACCCAGATGCTGATGAGTGTGGGTCCCACATCCATGACTATGGATGATGTGGCTCGCGCCTGCGGCATCTCGAAACGCACTCTCTATGAGACCTTTCCCGACAAGCGGACGCTCATCGGGGAGTGCATTCGCCATGAGCACGAATTAAAGAACGACGCGATGAAAGAGATTTTCAGCACGTCGTCTAATTGCTTTGAGGCAATGTTCCGCGTCTATCAGCGAGCGCGCAAGATGTACCAATCGACATCGGTTGCGTTTATCAACGACATCAAGCGCCTGTACCCCGACATCTTTGAGAGACATGTCGAGAACGAGAAAAACGTGATCAACGGCATCGCATCGGTGCTGCGCCAGGCTCAGGACGAGGGCTTGGTCATCAAGCGCATCAATCCTGAAATTGCCGCCTACCTGTTCTCGCAATCAATGCGTGTGCTGCACGAAGATTTCAACGGAGACAAATACGGCTTCAAGCAGGAGGACATGTTTGACCACGTGTTCGTGAGTTTCCTGAGAGGCGTCGCCACCATCAAGGGCATCGAGATGATCGAGTATCTCGAGAACCAACAACAGCAAAATCAATAAAACTACCAATACAATGTTCAACAAGAAGTTTTTCTACATTATCTTATTAATGCTCTTGAGCGGCACGTTGAGCGGACAAGCCCAACTGTCGCTGTCGCTTGACGAGTGCATCCGCATCGCCCTGAACGAGAATCCCACCATCAAGGTGAAGGAGATGGAGATCACCCGTGTGGACTACAGCCGCAAGGAGGTGAGGGCACAATTGCTGCCTACCATCAACATGGTGGGCCAGTACCAGCGCAACCTGTCGTTGCAGACCATGTACATGGACACCGATGCCGGCACCATGGCCATCAAAATGGGTAGCGACAACACCCACGCTGGAGGTTTCCAGGCATCGATTCCACTGGTAGTGCCCCAGCTGTGGAAAACCATCAAACTGAACGAAAACCAGATTCTGCAGAACCTGGAGGCGGCCCGCGCCAACAAGCTGTCGCTGGTCAACCAAGTGGAGAAGACCTATTATGCCCTGCTGCTGGCCCAAGACAGCAAGCGCGTCATCGAGGAGAACCACGCCACGGCAAAACTGAATGCCGACATTTTCCAGAAGAAATATGAACTGGGTGCCGCATCAGAGTATGATGTGCTGCGCGCCAACGTTGCCGTGAGCAATCTGGAACCGGCAATCATGGAGGCCGATAATTCCATCACTGCCCTGACGCTTCAACTCAAGGTCCTCATGGGCATGGACGTGCGCACCGATATTGTACCGAGCCAGCAACTGAGCGATTTCAGGGGCGAGATGTATGAGCGCGTGTTGAGCAATACCCTGGGCAGCGACACCACGCTGGCCAACAACACCAGCCTCAAGGCGATGGACCTGCAGACCGACTACCTGAAAAAAGTGGTTGACGTGCAAAAGATGGCCTGGTACCCCACCCTGACCGGTAGCGCCAGCCTGATGTGGCACTCGATGAACAACGGCAGCCCCTTCAGGGGTCTGAGATGGAGCCGCGCCTCCAATGTTGGCCTGTCGATTGCATTCCCCCTCTTCCAGGGCGGCCAGCGCTATTACAAGCAGAAACAGGCCCAGATTGCCGTCGATGAGATGAAATGGCAACGCGAGAACCTGGAGCGCAACCTGCACATGCAAGTTGCCACCCAAAGCAATACCATCGCCAAGAACCTCAAGCAGATCGAGAGCAACGAGGACGGCGTCCACATGGCCGAAAAAGCCAACGACATCATGCAGCAGAGCTTTAAGATCGGTGCGGCAACGTTCATCCAGTTGCGTGACACCGAGGATGCATTGATGGCTGCCCGCCTGGCCTATTACCAGGCCATCTACAACTACCTGGTTGCCGAGAGCGACCTGGAATATGTGTTGGGCAACACGCACTATGTCAAGAATTGATTAGAGATTAGAGATTAGTGATTAGAGATTAGTGAATTAGGAAATTAACAATAAACTATCATAAAGAGATGAAGACAAAGAAAATCTTATCGATTGCGATGCTCGTGCTGGCACTGGCATCCTGTTCCAGCAAAGACGACAAGCAAGCTACCGTGGTCAAGGAAGAATTGCCTATCGTCGAGGTAACAACCATCGGTGCAGAAGCCGTCAAGCAGCTGAGCGAGTACACAGGTACCGTCGAGGCCTTCAAGACCAACAACATCTCGTCGAACAGCGGTGCCCGCATCAAGCGCATCCTGGTTGACGTGGGTACACGCGTAGCCCGTGGCCAGCGCCTGGTCATCCTCGATGACGTTAACATCGCCCAGCAGCAGATTGCCCTGGCCAACCTGAAACGCGAACTGGACCGTGCCCGCGAACTGGTGAAAATCGGTGGCGGCACGCAGCAGGCTGTTGACCAGCTGCAGGCACAGTACGATGCCAATGCACGTGCTATCCGCACCATGCAGGAGAACACCGTGCTCACCTCGCCCGTAAGCGGTGTGGTTACTGCCAAGAACTATGATGCCGGCGACCTGCCCGCAGGACTGCCCATCCTCACCATCGAGCAGCAACAGCCCCTCAAGGTCATCGTCAACGTCAACGAGACCGAGTACCCCAAGGTTAAAAGGGGTATGCCCGTGACCGTGAAGTTCGACACCTATGGCGACGAGACCTTCAACGGCCAGGTTTACCTCATCCACCCCACTGTTGACGCTACCAGCCGCACCTTCCAGGTCGAGGTGGCCATTACCAACCGCGGTGACAAGGTGCGTACCGGCATGTTTGCCCGCGTGGGCTTCAACTACGGTACCACCCACAGCGTTGTCGTTCCTGACCGCGCCGTGCAGAAGCAGGTGGGCTCGGGCGTGCGTTACGTCTGGGTTTACCAGGGCGGTGAAGTCGAGTTGCGCGAGATCGAGCTGGGTCAGCGCCTGGAGGACCGCTATGAAGTCAAGGGCGGACTGGCAGCCGGTACCCAAGTGGTTATCGCCGGTGCATCACGCCTGCAGGATGGTGCTAAAGTTCAACTCAAGAAGTAAATCAAGTTTCGCGTGTCGCAAAACTTGAAGTTTAGCGTTTAGGGTTTAGAGATTTTTACCGTAAACCAACCATCAAGTTTGTGCGACTGGAGAAACTTAAACAATATAGCATAGAATTATGAGTCTATATTCCAGTTCAGTAAAACGACCAGTGACCACGATCCTCATCTTCGTGGCACTGATTGTGCTGGGTCTGTTCTCGCTGCGCAGCCTGCCCATCGACCTGTTCCCCGACGTGGAGACCAACACCATCATGGTGATGACCAGCTATGCGGGAACCAGCGCATCGGATATCGAGCAGAACGTGACCCGCCCGCTTGAGAATGCCCTCAACTCGGTAGAGCACCTCAAGCACATCACGTCGAACAGCCGTGAGAACATCTCGATTGTAACCCTGGAGTTTGAATACGGTTATGATATCGAAGCGTTGACCAACGACGTGCGCGACAAACTCGACATGGTGTCGAGCATGTTGCCCGACGATGCCAACACGCCCATCATCTTCAAGTTCAGCAGCGACATGATTCCTATCGTGCTGCTGTCGGTACAGGCCGGCCAGAGTATGCCGGGACTGTACAAAATCCTGGACGAGAACGTTGCCAACCCGCTGGCGCGTGTCGATGGTGTGGGTTCGGTATCCATCGCCGGTGCTCCCAAGCGCGAGATCCACATCTATCTGGACCCCCTGCGCATGGAAGCCTATAACCTGAGTGTCGAGACCGTTGCCGCCCTGGTCGGTGCCGAGAACCGCAACATCCCCGGCGGTACCTTCGACATCGGTAACGAGACCTACCCCCTGCGTGTGCAGGGTGAGTTCAGCGACCCGCAGCAGATGGGCGCCATGGTTGTGGGTATGTCGCCCAGCGGTGGCGTTGTCCACCTGAGTGACGTGGCCCGCATCGACGATTCGCTCGAGGAGCGTGCCCAGGAGAGCTTCAACAACGGCCAGAAGGGTGCGATGATCATCGTGCAGAAGCAGTCGGGTGCCAACTCGGTACAAATCTCGGAGAAGATTGCCAAGGAGTTGCCCAAAATCCAGAAGAACCTGCCCAGCGACATCAAGTTGGGTTACATCGTCGATACGAGCGACAACATCCGCAGCACCATCTCCTCGCTGGTCGAGACCGTGCTGTTCGCGTTGTTGTTCGTCGGCATTGTCGTGTTTGTGTTCCTGGGACGCTGGCGTGCTACCGTCATCGTGCTGGTAACCATCCCCATCTCGCTGATTGCCTCGTTCATCTACCTGTATGCCACCGGCAACTCGTTGAACATCGTGTCGCTCTCGGCATTGTCTATCGCCATCGGTATGGTGGTCGATGACGCCATTGTGGTGCTCGAGAACGTGACGACCCACATCGAGCGCGGTTCGGCACCCATGCAGGCCGCCGTGAACGGTACCAATGAGGTCGCCCTGTCGGTAATGGCATCGACCTTGACACTGATTGCCGTGTTCTTCCCGTTGACCATGGTTAAGGGTATGACCGGTGTGCTGTTCAAGCAGCTGGGTTGGATGGTAACCATCATGATGGTGCTGTCGCTCATCTGCGCCTTGATGCTCACCCCCATGCTGTGTAGCCGCCTGCTGCGCCTCAACGTGGGTGACACCAAGATTTTCCAGAAGGTGTATGGCCCCATCCTGAAAGTGCTCAACAAAATCGATGACTTCTATGCCAAGGTGCTGGACAAGTGCGTTACACACCGCTGGATTACCGCAGCAACCGCACTAGGTGTGTTTGTGTTCTCCATCTTCCTGATGAAGTTTGTCGGCACCGAGTTCTTCCCCACCAATGACAACGGCCGTCTGGGTGTCTCGCTGGAGTTGCCCATCGGTTCGCGCGTTGACCTGGCCAAGGATGTCAGCCAGCGTATCTACAAGGAATGGACCGAGAAATATCCCGAAATCCAGTCCTTCAACTACACCGTGGGCCAGGCAAGCAGTGACAACACCTTCGCCTCGATGCAGAGCAACGGTTCACACATCATCTCGATGAACATCATGCTCAACAAGTCCAACGAGCGCAAGCGCGGCATCACCGAGATTGCCGGCATGATGCGTGAAGACCTCAAGAACTACCCCGAGCTCAAGAGAGCGATGGTAAACGTGGGTGGTGGCCGTGGTGGCGGCATGAGTGGCCAGAACACGCTCAACTATGAGATTTACGGCTATGACTTCACCAAGACCGACAGCGTGGCCCAACGCCTGAAACGCATCCTCGAGAAAGTGCCCGGTACTGCCGATATCAACATCAGCCGTAGCGACTACCAGCCCGAGTACCATGTGAACTTTGACCGCGAGAAACTGGCGCTCTATGGCCTCAACCTGAGCACCGCCGCCACTGCCCTGCGCAACCGCATCAACGGTACGACGGCAAGCTACTTCCGCGAGGACGGTATGGAGTATGACATCAAGGTGATGTATGATCCCGAGCACCGCCGCAGCATCAGCGACATCGAGAACATCATGCTCTATAACGCGATGGGAACAGGCGTTCGCCTCAAGGAGGTGGGCACCGTAGAAGAGCAATTCTATCCTCCCACCATCGAGCGTAAGGACCGCGAGCGCATCATCACCGTATCGACCGTTGTCCAGGACCGCGCCATGAGTGAGATCATCGCCGATGCCCAGCCGCTCATCGACAAGATGGACAAGCCCGGCGACGTGATGATCCAGCTGAGCGGTAGCTATGAGGACCAGCAAGACTCGTTCGGCGACCTTGCGGTATTGGGCCTGCTCATCATCCTGCTCGTTTATATCGTGATGGCCAGCCAGTTTGAGTCGTTCACCTATCCTGGCATCATCATGACCTCGATTCTGTTCGCCTTCTCGGGTATCGTGATTATCCTGCTGCTGACGCACACCAACCTGAACATCATGTCGATGATTGGTGGTATCATGCTGATCGGTATTGTAGTGAAAAACGGTATCGTGCTTATCGACTACATCAACCTGAACCGCGAGCGTGGCATGAGCATCCGCCGTGCCGTAATCAACGGTGGCCACTCGCGTCTGCGTCCTGTGCTCATGACGTCGTTGACCACCATCCTGGGTATGGTGCCCATGGCTGTGGGTACCGGTGTGGGTAGTGAGATGTGGCGCCCGATGGGTACCGCCGTGATCGGTGGTTTGGCCATGTCAACGCTGATGACCCTGCTTTTCGTGCCCACGATGTACACCATCTTTGCACTGACCGGCATCCGCCGCACCCGCAAGAAGATAAGGAAGGAACACGCCAAGAGTTAAATGTGTGTAGTTAGACATTAAAATAACGTAATATGAAAGCGATATTTATAGCATTTGACGAGGCCTACTACGACCGCATTGTCGAGAAACTGAATCTGCTCAACTGCCGTGGATTCACCGGCTGGCGCGAGGTACAGGGCCGTGGAAGCAAGACGGGCGAACCGCACTATGCCACCCACGCCTGGCCCTCGATAGCCTCGGCCATCCTGACCGTGGTAGATGACCGCCGCGTGGACGTTGTCCTCGACGAGCTGCACCAGATGGACCTGGCGACGCCCAAACTGGGTCTGCGCGCCTTTGTCCTGCCTGTTGAACGTACTATCTGATGCATCGCCATCACTCCTATAAGAATAAGGCTTGCCGCAATAGAGTGGCAAGCCTTATTCTTATAATAGGCATCATGTCACATAACCTATCCACAGCGGGGCTCGTGACGATGGTCAAAAGAAAAAACGCTCACATAATTTGTGCATTTCCTGATTGATGACTACTTTTGCGCAATCTTACATCTAATGAAGAGGGGATTTGTCATATTAATTGTATTACTTGCAGCTGCGGCAATGAATGTCGCAGTGGCCCAGTTCACCCAGGAGCGTCCCAGCAAATCGGCCAAGAGCAAAAAGCAGCGGGTCGAGCCCTCGGTAGCGTGGAGTGTGAGTGAGCCGCTGGGATTGCACTATCCCTCGACCATCGACACCATCTATCTGGACTATCACCGCACAATGGTGCCGTCGCTGGTGAGTGACGCTTGGCTCACGACAGGTAACTACGGGTCACCGGGGCAGAACCAGATTTTCTTTGACCGGCCGTTGACGAGTGAGTTCTTCTTTGAAGACGCTATCGAGGCTTGGATGCATGACACGGGTACGATGCGCTACTACAATACCCGCATCCCCATGACGCTGCTCGGCCACTCGACGGGTGGCGACAAATACAGCAACCTGGACCGCACTAAGCTGGAATTCTCGGGCAACGTGAACCGCAAGACCCAGGTGGGCGGTGGCATCGACTACATCTACTCCAAGGGCTCCTATGATGCACAGGCCGACAAGGACTTCACGTGGCGCCTGTTCGGGTCACACATGGGCGACCGCTACGAGATGCAGACGTTCTTCAACCACTACAACTATACCAACAAGGAGAGCGGCGGCATCACCGACGACCGCTACATCACCGACCCCGCCGAGGTGCAGGGTGGCGTGACCCGCGTGGACAACAAGAGCATTCCCACCCTGTTGAACAAGGCTCAAAGTCACTTGGAGGGAAGCCACCTGTGGCTGAACCAGCGCTACAAAGTGGGCTTCTACCGTTATCGCCGCGACAGCATCACCGACACCATCATCGACCGCACCTATGTGCCCGTGACGAGTTTCATCTGGACCCTCGACTTCAAGCACGGCAAGCACCAGTTTGTGAACGGTGATGGCTATGAGGATACTACCCTCTTTGACCACACCTATCTGAAACTGGGCGGCACCGACGAGGCCACCCGCTACTGGCGGTTGCGCAACACCGTGGGCGTGTCGATGCTGGAGGGATTCAACAAGTATGCCAAATTCGGGTTTGCGGCATACGCTACCCACGAGGTGCGCCGCTACACCCAGGTGACCGACTCCATCACGGGTACCGAACTGCCGCAGGGGCTGGAACCGTTGCCTGTCACAGTTCCGCAAAGCCAGACGCAAAACCTGATGTGGCTGGGCGGCCAGCTGACCAAACAGCAAGGTTCGCTGTTGCGCTACAACGCCACAGCGCAATTCGGTGTGCTGGGCGACGTGGCCGGTGAGGTCGACGTCACGGGCGATGTGACTACCCGTTTCAAGATGCTGGGCGACACGGTGAGCATCAAGGGCTATGGCTATTTCAAGAACCTGGCTGTGCCCTATCTGCTCAAGCGTTACATCTCTAACCACTTTGCGTGGGACAACAGTTTCGCCAAGACCAAACGGGTGCGTGTGGGCGGTGAACTGGACATCCCGTTCACATGGAGCAACATCAATGTGGGTTACGAGACGCTGACCGACTACATCTACTGGAATGCCGACGGGTTGCCCGCACAGCACAGCGGAGCCATTCACGTGCTGAGCGCGCGCTGGCACCAGGGCCTGCACTTCAAAGCCTTCAACTGGGACAATAGCGTGACCCTGCAGACGAGCAGCAACGAGCAAGTGCTGCCGTTGCCCAAATTTGCGGTCTACAGCAACCTGTATGCCACCTTTGTCATTGCCCATGTGCTGCATGTGCAGATGGGTGTTGACTGTAATTACTACACCAAGTACTACGCACCCGTCTATAACCCTGCCACGATGACCTTCTGTGAGCAGCAGGAAATGAAATGCGGCGGTTTCCCGTTGATGAACCTGTATGCCAATTTCAAGATGAAGCAGGCTCGTTTCTTTGTCGCCTGGACCCACTTCAACCAGAAGATCCACAGCGGCGACGCCTATTTTGCCACACCCCATTACCCATTGAACCCTGCCCGTCTGCAAGTGGGTGTATCGGTAAACTTCGTCAATTAGTTTTAAATTGAATATTGCCATTTTATTTCTTCTTTGTTGGTTCTCAGTGGTTTTTGAACAAAAAAATCATTGAAATGCATTTTTTTAAGCTATTTTATTGTAACTTAGCACCCTGGAATCTAACCATTCCTATTGTATCTAACAGTTTTAATCACAATAAAAACCATTAACTTACCGCTTATGAAGAAGTTACTCTTCCTCGCCGCCATTCTGTTCGCGGCAACGTCGGTAATGGCAGGGAACGTTGATTTATCAACTGCCCAAACCAAAGCCGCCAAATTCCTCAAATCCAAGGCACCCCAAGGCCGCCTGATGACCTCGCCCCCCACAGTTAAGTGGACCCACGAGGTAAAGAACTCAAGCAAAGCCTCTCTGGCCGCTTACTACATCGTGAACACCGACAAGGGTTACGTCATCGTTGCCGGTGATGACCGTGCCCGTGAAATCCTTGCCTACGGCAACGGTACCCTTACCGACCTGAACGACCTGCCCGATGCCATGCAGCTCTACCTTAACAAGTTCCAGAAACAGATTGAGTACCTCCAGGCTCATCCCGGCCTGAAGGTTCAAAAGGCTGTCAATCGTGGTGGCGTGTCAGTTCAGCCTCTGCTCAAGACCGCTTGGTCTCAGGGCAAGCCTTATAATATGTACTGCCCTAAAGTGGGTCGCGACTACTGCAAGGTGGGCTGCTCGGCTCTCTCGCTGGCCCAGGTAATGAGGTATTGGGAGTATCCCGCCGGTTCTCCCGCTCTGCCCGGCTACACCGGTGAGGAGTTCGGTATCACGGTTCCTGCGCTGCCCGAATACACGTTTGACTGGGACAACATGTGGGATACCTACGAAGGTTATACTTCAGAGTCGGCTATTGACCGCATACCTGAAGTGAACAAGAACGCCATCACCTACTTCCTGCGCTATGTGGGTCAGGCCGAGACGATGGACTATGGCACAAATATGAGTGGTGCCGAATACCCCGAGATTATGCAGGCCATCCGCACCTTCGGTTATGACGAGGGTGTCCACATCGAGATGAAGTGGGATTATGATGACGGTACCGTTAATTATACCGAGGAGGAATGGGGCGAACTGATCCAGTCCGAACTCATTGCAGGCCGTCCCCTGGTGTATTGCGCATTCGACACCTCGGGTGAAGG
The DNA here is from genome assembly GCA_902793405.1 of uncultured Bacteroidales bacterium. Lineage (GTDB taxonomy): Bacteria > Bacteroidota > Bacteroidia > Bacteroidales > Muribaculaceae > Sodaliphilus. The sequence goes on from CADBDH010000025.1 coordinate 18,702, forward strand.
CGAGAACATGACTCTCATGGGTCACGCTTTCAATGTTGACGGTTACGATGCCGAGAATGATATGTATCACGTGAACTTCGGTATGGCTTCAACACTGAACGCTTACTATGCCCTCGACGCTTTCCAGATCGACTATGTAACGGTTTATGACTTCTTTCCCTTGCTGTTCGCAGGTCTGCAGCCCCCCGGTCTCTCGACCGATCCCCGCATCCTGGTTGACAAGCAGAACGTGAATATGGCATGCTATGCCGGTGAAACCGCTACCGACACTATCACCATCAAGGGTCAATACCTGACCGAAGGCATTGCTGTAGCCCTCAACGATGAGAACGGCGTCTTCTCGACCGATGTGAATTCCATCGCTCTTGACCAGGTAGGTAACGCCAAGATTATTGTAACCTACGCACCCCAGGCTGTTGGCACCCACAATGCCACCATTACCCTGACGAGTGAGGGCGCCGACACTAAGGTCGTTAACCTCACTGGTACTGCTACCAATGCTCCCCTCGTAGTCTATGATCCCGTGATGTTGCCTGCTAACGAGGACTACATCAAACTGACCTCGTTCCGTGCCGACTGGACCGACCAGACTGCTCCCGAAAACGTGGTTAGCTACACCCTCGACGTGAAGCAAAAACCCAGCAGTGGTCTGATTGCCGAAGCCGACTGGAGCGAAGTTCCCTCATCGGGCAGTGCTGCCAACTACATGCCCGAGGGTTGGACCTACAATGGCAGTGTTTATCTTGAAGGTGGCTACATCTCGGTTTCAAGCTCTTACAGCATCTTCACTCCTGAGCTTGATCTCACGGGCTTTGACAAGGTAACCGTTGTCGTCAGGGCTAAGAACGAATATTCCTGGACCAACTCGGCCATCACGGTAAAAACCAGCGTTGATAGCAAATATGCTGAGTTCACAACTGACTTTGCCGATTACACCTTTGTATTGAATTGTGGTGGCAGTGAGAAGATTGAGATTTATTCCGAGCTCTACTATCCCAATATTCAAAGCGTTAAGGTATATGCTGGCGAAGTGACCGCACCGCAGCTGCGTGCTACCGAGACCGGTGATGACACCTGGCGTACCATTACCGGCATCACCGACAAGTTCTACACCGTGAACAACCTGGTTGCCGAGGGCACCTTCCTGTATAAGGTTAAGGCCATCTACACTGACGGCACCGAGAGCGCATGGAGCAACACCCAGATGGTAACTCTGTTTGATAACGGTGGAGCCGTCGGTGACGTGAATGGTGACGGCCTTGTCAACATCGCCGATGTAACTGAAATCATCGACCTGATGATCAACAACAACGGTGAATATTTTGCCAACGCCGATGTTGATGGAAACGGTGTTATCAACATTGCCGACGTGACCAGCCTCATCGATATGCTGCTGAACGCAGGCAACTGATTCATTCCGATTAACCGATAACTAGAGCGGGGCTCAAGGGATTTTCTCTTGTCCCGCTCTTTTTGTACCCCATTGCTTAGCCATCTGTTTTTAATTCTCAGGACACGCTGCGATTCGGCCTAAAAAAGGATGAATTCGCTTGGTATTGTTTTCGGCATTCACTACCTTTGCGACCACTATTCACATAAACACTTAAACGACCCACATGAGAAGAATCCTTATCCTTGCTGCCCTGTTGGTAACGGCAGCCCAAGCCTGGTCGGCAACTGTTGATGTCAAGACTGCCCAGGCCACTGCTCAACGTTTCCTGCTTGCCCAAGCCTCGACGAGCCGCATCATGGCACCCGTGCAGGGTAGCCTGAAACTGGCCTATACCGAGATGAATTCCAAGGCGCCGTCGATGCCCGTATATTACATTTTCAATGCCCGCGACGGGTATGTGATCGTATCGGGCGAGGACCGTTCCAGGGAAGTTTTGGCCTATGGTTACCAAGCCCTCGACATGAACGATCTGCCCGAGAACATGATTTACTGGCTCTCGTTGTACAAGCAGCAACTGGAATATCTGCAAGCCCATCCCGAGGTGCATCCCACACTGCTATCGCCCCAGCGCAGCGGCACAACGGTGACACCGCTCATCAGCGCCAACTGGAGCCAGAACAGCCCCTACTGGAACGAGTGCCCTGCCTTTGGCGCCGACACGTGCTTAACGGGCTGTCCCGCCACGTCGCTGTCGATGGTGTTCCACTACTGGAAGTATCCCAAACAGCAGACGCCCGCCGTGCCGTCATACACGATGCCCAGTTATGGTGTGGTGCTGCCCGAACTGGAGCCCACCGTCTTTGACTGGGACAACATGCTCGACGAATACACCCACGGCTATACCGACGTCCAAGCCAGTGCAGTCGCCCACCTGATGCGTTACATCGGGCAGGCCGAAGAGATGGACTACACCACCAGCGGCAGCGGAGCCTACGGCAACGACGTCCTGACGGCTGTCAAGTTCTTTGAATATGACCAGAATGCCCAATTGCTGTTCAAGACCGACGAACTGGGTTATGCCAACTATAGCGACAGCCAGTGGTCCACACTCATCCAAACCGAACTGAATGCCGGCCGTCCCATCGTGTACCTGGCCTATGACAACCTGACGGGCGGCGGACACGCCTTCAATGTTGACGGCTATGACGCCAACGATGACACCTATCACATCAACTGGGGATGGAACGGCAGGGGAAACGGTTATTTTGCCCTGAATGCTTTTTCCTATCAGGATTACACCTTCGGCACCGGTCAGCAGATGGTCATCGGCATCCAGCCGCCTGCCGATTTTCAGGAGCCCCGCTTGCAGGCCTATCCCACCACCCTCAACATGACGGCCTACATCGGCAAGCCGTCGAGCACGGCCATCCACTTCAAGGGCACCAACCTGACGGCTGACGTGACCCTGACCCTGGACGACCCCGACGGCGTGTTCACCGTTGACGCCAGCTCCCTGAATCGGGAAATTGCCGAGGCAGGGGCTGAACTCACTGTGACCTACACCCCGAGGGCTGTGGGCACCAGCACCGCCACGCTGACCTGCACCAGCCCGGGAGCCAACACATTGACTATCACCCTCAATGGCGATGCGCCGCTGGAGATTTATCCTCCCGTGCTGCTTCCCGCCAATGAGAACCATATCACCTTGACCTCGTTCCGCGCCGACTGGACCGACGAGACCCCGTCACACAACGTGAGCAGCTACTCCCTTGAGGTTCAAGCCAAGCCCGACTACCTGCTGCTTGAAGAAGCCGACTTCAGCGACCTGCCCCGCATGGCGCCCACCAACCAGGCCTCGCATGCCACCGACTACCTGCCCGACGGCTGGTCATTCACGGGCAGCGAGTTCAATCTGGAGGGCGGTTGCGTGATGCCGCGCCGCAACAGCGTCATTACCACCGATGCCCTGTCGCTCATGGGCTATGACAAGGTAACGGTGATGGTAACCGGCCGCAGCTACAGCTCGTGGGGAGATCCGTCGGAACTCACCGTCGCGACGAGTCTGGGCAGCTACACGATGGAACTGCCGTTCGGCTACGGCACCCAGAGCGTGGTGCTGGACTGTGCCGAGGGTGACCACATCGCCTTCACCGCCGGCTATTATCCCATGATCCAGAAGATTGTGATATATGCGGGTGACGCCACCGGCCTTGCAGGCATCAAGGCTCACGAGAGCGGAAACGAGAACTACCGCCTGATTACCGGTATCAGCGACAAGAACCACACCGTGCGCGACCTGGCTGCCGGAGGCACGTTCTTCTATCGCGTTAAGGCCGTTTACACCGACGGCACCGAGAGCGATTGGACCGAAAATGCCATCGTCACCCTGGTTGAAGGCCAAGGCCACCCCTATCAGGCAGGTGATGTGGACCATGACGGAAATGCCAATATTGCCGACGTGGCTGCGCTCATCGATTATCTGCTGGGCGGCAACGATGGCGTGTGCACCACCTGTGCCGACGTCAATGGCGACGGTGACGTCAACATCGCCGACGTGGCCATCCTGATTGACAGGCTGTTATCCAGCAACTGATTCAAGTATAACCCTCAAAGAATAATAGAATGATGAAAAAGACCGCTCTCTTGTTCGCTATAGCGCTCACCGCCCTGCAGGCCGTGGCTGCTCCCGTCGATCTGGCGACAGCCAGGACAACCGCCCTGGGATTTATCCAGTCCCAAAGGCACTCCTTGAACAGCCCGACATCGGCTGACCTGAGGCTATTGCATGCCGAAGCCAATTCACAGCTCGCCGGGCAGACGGCCTATTACATCTTTGACACGGCAGACCGAGGCTTTGTCATTGTGTCGGGCGACAACCGCACCCAGGCCATCCTTGCCTATGGCGACCATACCCTCGACATGAGCAAACTGCCCCAGAACATGCAATTCTGGCTGAGCACCTACAAACGCCAACTGGAATTCCTGCAGGCCCATCCCGGTCTGATGGTGGACCAACCCGCACGGGGCAATGCCGACATGCCCACCATTGCGCCACTGCTACGCGCCAACTGGGACCAGCTGGAACCCTACAACCTGTACTGCCCTACCCTGGATGGTGAACTGTGTGTGACGGGCTGCCCCGCCACCTCGTTGTCGATGGTGCTCTACCACTGGAAATATCCCACACAGGCCGTTCCTGCCGTGGATGGCTACCTCAACATGACCGGCGGTTTCCAGATACCAGCCCTGCCCTCTACCACCTTTGACTGGGACAACATGCTCGATACCTATGAAGGTGTGGAATATACCCAGGAACAGGCCGATGCAGTGGCCTGGCTCATGCGCTATGTGGGACAGGTGGAACGCATGGACTACAGCCCCGAAGGCAGCGGAGCCCAAGCCGATGACATCCTGCGCGCCGTCCAGTTCTTCGGCTATGACGAGACGGCCCGCGTGGCCACCAAATCGCTGGCCGACTACTTTGGCAACGAGACCGAGCTGATTGATGACGAGGAATGGGCCACCATGCTGCAAAACGAACTGTTTGAAGGCCGTCCGGTGGTCTATTGCGCCTTTGACTACTCATCCAACTACGGGTGGAGCGGCCATGCCTTTAACGTTGACGGCTATACGCCGGCCACCAATACCTATCACGTGAATTGGGGTTGGAGCGGTGTCGGCAACGGCGACTTTGCCCTGAACGCCTTCGACTATGGCAGATACTCCTTCAGCATTGAGCAGCAGATGATTATGGGCATCCAGCCACCTGCCACGACCCCCACCCTGCGAGTCTCGCCCTTGCAGCTGAACATGGAAGCCTATGTCGATCAGAGCACTACTGCCGCGTTCAACGTCAAGGGGCTGGTACTCGCCGATGGCATCACCTTGACACTTGATGACGGGAATGGAGTCTTCGCCATGGATGCCGGCTACATAGGCTTGAGCGAAGCCCTCGACGGGGTAACAGTCACCGTGACCTATTCTCCCCTGACGAGCGGCACACACTCGGCAACCGTGACACTGAGCAGTCCTGATGCCGAAGACGTGACCGTCACGCTCCAGGGAACGGCCGAACTGGAAACCTTCGTTCCCACGCTCCTACCCGCCGACAGCGCCCACATCGGGTTGACACAATTCCGTGCCGACTGGACCGACCAGACCGCTGACAAATATGTCTCAAGCTACACCCTTGAGGTCAATACCAAGCCCGGCACCATGCTGCTCGACGAGGCCGACTGGAGCCAACTGCACGAGAACAGCAACAACTATTCGGGCAATCCCGAGGCTTTGCTGCCCGAGGGGTGGACCTTTAGCGGCAACGGACTGTGGTGTGAAGATGCCGCGATTTCCATCAACAACAAAAGCGCCATCACCTCGCCCAGCCATGACCTGGCAGGATTTGACAAAGTCACCGTTGTCGTTGCTGCCAAGTCATCCACAGCCATGAGCAGTTCCAAGTTCACCGTTTCGACCAGCCAAGAGAGCAAGGTTTTTGCCGTCAGCGAGAGTTCATCGTTTGTGCAATGTGTAGCCGTGCTCAACTGCGATGACCTGGACCAGGTGACCATTGCCGGCAAGAGCAGCTACCCGCAGTTCCAGAACATTAAGGTCTATGCCGGAGAATTGGATGATGTGCGACTGAAAGCAGCCCTGGAAGACGGTGACGAGAACTACCGACTGATCACCGGCATCACCGACAAGTCCTACACCGTTACCGACCTGGCAGCGGGCGGAATGTTCTATTACCGCGTTAAGGCATTGTACATCGACGGCACCAGCAGCGCCTGGAGCAAGAGCAAGAGCGTTACCCTGCAGGACAACGGGGTAACGAGCCACATGGCTGGTGACGTGGACCATGACGGCCAGGTCAACATTGCCGACGTGACCGCCCTGATCGACCATCTGCTGGGCGGCAATGGCGCCGTGTGCACCACCTGTGCTGACGTCGATGGCGACGGTGACGTCAACATCGCCGATGTAACCATACTTATCGATAGACTGCTGAGCGGCAGCAAGTAGTCGATTCATTCGACCCCAAACAACAGGCGGTGTGTCATCATTCCAGCAGGTGAATGATGACACACCGCCTTGCTGCCGGATACCATGGTGCAGGTCAAGGGGAGCAACTCGGTAGTAGAAACAAAACCGCATCAACGAGGAGGAAACCGGCAACAATTTCGACAAATTTCACAAGGAGCGGGAGGTCAACGAGCAAAAAATCAAAATTTGTATAAAAATTAACCGATAAAAGAAGTTTCTTACTTTTACTGATGATTTTGTTTGATTTTTCGAGCAAAGCCCGATTTGTAGTTTCAGTTATTTATCGGATATAGCCACCACTTCATACAGCGGCAAACCGACTTTTAATTTATTTCGCCTAAAGCATTGTTTTTTATCGCAAATAAATAGTTAAAAATTTGTTGTTATTACTGATTTTGGAGTAAATTTGCAACTCTATTACTCGACACTATCGTTTGTACGATGGAGAGAGTATGGGCTCGTTCAAATAGGCTTCTGAAGCAATTTTTAACTTAACATTATATCTACCAATTAATTACATCGTTTATGAGAAGATTCTTACTGTGTGCCGCAGTGCTTTGTGCGGCAATCGGGCTGATGGCAGCACCTGTTGACCTGAGGACAGCCCAAAGCAAAGCGCAAAACTTTGTACAACAAAAACTGTACAGCGGCAGATTGATGGCACCCATCTCGGGAGAGATGAAACTTGCCCATGCCGAAATGAACTCCAAGCTGATTAACCAGGCCGTTTATTACATTTTCAATTCCCAGAATGGTTATGTAATCGTGTCGGGTGATGACCGTGCCGAGGAAATCCTGGGCTATGGCGACCGTCCCCTGGACATCAACACCATCCCCTGCAACATGAAGGCTTGGCTTGCCACCTACAAAGTGCAGATCGAGTACTTGCAGGCCCATGAGGGATTGCAGGTCGAGGCCCCGTCATTGACGGCTCCGCGCCAGATTCCCAGCGTAGAGCCGCTGTTGACCGCACTGTGGGATCAGGAAGCTCCCTACTGGAACATGTGCAAAATCAACGGTTCACAGTGCTTGACCGGTTGCCCCGCTACCTCGGCAGCTATGGTCTTCCACTACTGGAAATATCCCGACTTTGAGACCCCCGAGGTTCCCGCCTATCGTTGCGAATTGAGCACCTCGTACTATAGCACCACCTATGTGAATGTAGATGCTCTGCCTCCCGTTACCTTCGACTGGGATCACATGCGCGACACTTACACCGGTAGCAACTACACCGCTCAGGAAGCCAATGCCGTAGCCACACTGATGCGCTATGTCGGCCAGGCCGAGCACATGGCCTATGGTACCAGTGCAGCCGGCGGTAGTGGCGTTGATGCCGACAGCGTTATCCTGATTGCCAACGCTTTCAAGTTCTTCGGCTATGACGAAGAGACCGTTCGCATGGTCAAGAAGACCAGCTCCTATAGTGGTGGCACCACCCTGTATACCGACGCCGAGTGGGCAGCCATGATCCAGGAAGAGTTGTCTGAGGGTCGTCCCATCGTGTACTGCGCCATCGCTGGCGGTTTCTTTGGCGGTGGCCATGCCTTCAACGTTGACGGCTATGACAGCAACACCAACAAGTACCACATCAACTTCGGCTGGAGTGGTGAAAGCAACAACTACTATGCCTTGAACGCCTTTAATGGTGGTGGTTCGGTATTCAACCAGTACCAGCAGATGGTTATCGGCATCCAGCCGCCGCTGACGACGCCGCGCCTCAAGACCGACAAGAGCGAAATCTCGCTGGAATGCTACAAGAACCAGACCGCTAGCGACCAGTTCACCCTGAAGGGCCGCAACCTGGAAGACAACGCCACGCTGCGCCTCATCGACGAGAACGGCGTGTTCAGCATCAACAAGACCTCTGTTGCTCCCGCCGAGGATAACACCATGAACGAGAAGGTGGTTGTGACCTATGCTCCTCAGGCCGAAGGCGAATATACTGCCTACATCGTGGTCAGCACCCCTGGTGTTGATGACGTGACCATCACCCTGCACGGCTCGTCGGATTACGAACTGTACCGTCCTGTCATGCTGCCTGCCAACGAAGAGGCTATCACCTCCACCTCGTTCCTTGCCGAGTGGACCGACAACACGCCCGCCGAGAACGTGGCCAGCTACACCCTTGAGGTGAATGCCAAACCAGATGTTATCCTGCTCACCGAAGCCGACTGGAGCGATGTTCCCAAGGAGTCTACCAACCATGCCAGCGATGCCGCCAACTACCTGCCTGAGGATTGGACCTTTACCGGTACCCACCTGTATCTTGATGGCGGTTTCATCTCGTCGGGACGCAACTCGGTATTCAGAATCAATACCGACTTCACCGGTTACAGCAAGGTGAGCGTTATCATCAAGGCAAAGGCCTACACCAAGGGCTCCAACACCACCCTGGACATTGCCAGCGACATAGAGTCACAGAGGATTGTCCTGGCCAAGGAGGTTGAGACCTATCTCGTTGTTCTTGAGATGGGAGGTGAGAATTATCTGGAAATCATCTCCGGTTATTATCCCGAGATCCAGAGCATCAAGGTTTACGGCGGTGAAATCACCGATCCCGAGCCCTTCTCACTGAGGGCCAGCGAGACCGGAGATGCCACGACGCGCCTGATCGAGGGCATCACCCCCGACAAGTTCTACACCGTGACCGGCCTGACTCCTGCAACGCCTTACCTGTATCGCGTTAAGGCCCTCTATGTGAACGGCACCGAGAGCCTGTGGAGCTCCTACAAGGAAGTGCTGCTCAAGGGCGGCGACACCCTGCAAGGTGACATCAACAACGATGGCATGGTAACCATCGAGGACGTTACAACACTCATCGACTTCCTGCTCAAGGGCGAGGGTGACCTGAATATTGACGCTGCCGACGTGAACCACGACGGCGTTATCACCATCGAAGACGTCACTACACTTGTTGACTACCTGCTCAAGGGCGAGTGGTAAACCATCGCGGCAGGCCACAGCCTGCTGTTGAGAAACCCATCGAGGAGTGCGGATCGTGCATCCGCACTCCTTCTTTTTACACCGGTTTTTCTCCAGGCAACCATAACAACATGGGGGGTACATTATGAAATGTTGTTAAAAAGGTGGGAGGGGATGTAACTTCTGCCAAGAATTGAGGTCTAAAAGATAAGGAAACGAGAAAATTGCTTGTTTATTGGCAAAATCAGGCAGTTTTTTGGTATCAAATGACAAAAAATGCGGTTTTTATTTTGTCTTGTGCCGGAATTGCACTAATTTTGCCGATTGAAAACGATTAAACGAAATGAAGCGAGTACTTTACATAGCGATTTGCATGTTGGCAATGGGTGGCATCAATGCCGTTCCGGTGCCCAACACCTTCATGCCCCAGCGCGTTGAGAGTGCCGCAACGGGTCCCACGGCAGCCGGAACCGAGGGCCGTATCGTTTTCACTGCAGGCAGTAATGACGCCACATTCAATGTCTATTCAATCACGGGCCAGCTTGTCAAGGTAGTGCGCGTGGCTGCAGACCAGCGCGTCTCGGTGGACTTCCCCAAGGGGTTCTATATTGTGAAATGCAGCAACCAGTGGTCCCGCAAGGTGGTGGTGCGTTGACGCGACCCCTCACCAGTGTGCCATGAGCACCGGTACCATGTGACAATGATAAAGATTAATGGGCGTGACTGTGTGTCACGCCCTTTTGTTTGTTTATAAGATGCTACTCGCAGAACTGTTTCCATACGCTAACCTGGTCTATAACATCCTCATGGTGTTGTATGCCTTGAGTGTGCTCGCAGTGGTTGTGGTAGTGCTGAGCGAGAACCGCAACCCGGTCAAGTCGATGGCATGGGTGCTGGTGTTGCTGCTGTTGCCCATCGTGGGTCTGGTCATCTACCTGATTTTCGGGCGCAGTCTTAAGGGTATGAAGCTGATTTCGCGCTCAGACCTGCGCGAGTTGCGTCGCCTGAACGACTATAGCTACAACAGCGAGTTGGAACAAGGGCTGACCGACAGTTCCAAGCAAATCATCTCGCTGGTGAACAAACTGGCCGGCCCACACCTGTTCACGGGCAACGACATCGACGTGTTCACCACCGGGCAAGAGAAGTTCTCGGCCCTGCTGCGCGACATCGAGGCCGCACAGGACTATGTGCATGTGCAGTACTTCATCATCGAGAACGATGAAATAGGCTCACAACTCATCGACGTGCTCAAGCGCAAGGCGCAAGAGGGCGTGCAGGTGAGGGTCCTCTATGACTACGTGGGCTCGTTCTACATGCGTCCACGCGTGCTCAAGGAGATGCGCCACGCCGGCATCGAGGTGCACCCCTTCTTGGAGGTGACACCTGCCAATGTGGCCTTCCGCATCAACTGGCGCAACCACCGCAAGATTGTCGTCATCGACGGCAAGTTGGGCTATGTGGGCGGCATGAACATCGCCAAGCGCTATGTGACCGACGTCAAGAAATGGAATGCCTGGCGCGACACCCATCTGCGCATCTATGGCGAGGCAGTGGCAGCAATGGAATACTCGTTTGCCATCGACTGGAACTACACCACGCGCAAGTTGATCACATTGCCCACGATGCACTATGAAACGCCTCCCGAAAGCCAAGACTATCTCGTGCAGATGTTGGGGAGCGGGCCCACCAGCCGCTGGAACAACATCTCGTTTGTGTTCCAGCGTGCCATCTCGCTGGCGACCAAACGTGTTTATATCCAGACGCCTTACTTCCTGCCCAGCGAGGCCCTGCTCAAGACATTGCAGAGCGCTGCCCTGTCGGGCGTTGACGTCAGACTGATGATTCCGCTCCGACCTGACTCATGGATGCTGCGTCTGGCCACCGGTTCCTACATCAAACAATGCCTGCTGTCGGGCATGAAAATCTACTATTATAAGCCCACGGTGATGCACGCCAAGGTGGTCATCACCGATGACGAGTTCGTCACCACCGGCTCGACCAACTTCGACTTCCGCAGCTTTGAACACAATTTTGAGTTCAACGCATTGATATACAGCAAAGAATTCAACCAGAAGATGTGTGCCACCTTTGAGGCCGACATGAACAAGTGCAAGCGCGTCAGCATGAGCGGATGGAAAAAACGCCCCCTCGTGCAGAAGGCGCTTGAGTCGGTCATCCGCCTCTTCAGCCCCATCCTCTAACACTACTCCCCCTTTGACATCATGATCACTTTCCCTAATGCAAAAATCAATTTGGGTTTAAACATTGTGGAGCGCCGCCCCGACGGTTACCACAACATCGAGACCGTGTTTTATCCCGTCCCATTGACCGACGTGCTGGAAATCGTACCCGCCCAAGACGATAAAGAGACGACGCTCACCTGCCACGGCAACCAAGTGGATTGCCCGCCCGAAAAGAACCTGGTGATGAAGGCCTACCGCCTGCTGCAGGAACGCTACAGCCTACCGGCGGTTGAGATGCACCTCTACAAACATATCCCCGACGGCGCCGGGTTGGGAGGCGGCTCGAGCGATGCGGCCCATGCCCTGATCATGCTCAACCAGATGTTTTCGCTGGGCCTGACCGACCAGGATCTCGCCGCCCATGCCGTAACACTGGGCGCCGACTGTGCCTTCTTCATCTACAACCGCCCCATGCTGGCCACAGGCATCGGCGACGTGTTGTCGCCCGTGGATGTGAGCCTCAAGGGCAAGACCCTGTTGCTGGTCAAGCCGCCCATGGGTGTGGATACCCGCACCGCCTATAGCCGCGTCGTGCCACAAGAGCCCACCGTGCCAGTCACCGAGGTCATCGCGCGCCCGGTGATGAGCTGGGACGGTCTGCTCGTAAACGATTTTGAGCCCAGCGTGTTTGCCGTCCTGCCGCAGTTGTGGCTCATCAAGGCCCGATTGCTGGACGCCGGTGCAGAGTATGCCGCCATGTCAGGTTCAGGCTCAACGATTTTTGGCATTTTTGATAGTGACAAACTGGCAGAAGCCACGGCTGACACTTTTACCGATTGCGCCACGTTTGTCCTGCCACTGTAAGATAGACGCCTTGGAGTGGTTTTTGCATCTTTCAGTAGGTAAATTGATATTAAACACAACTACGATATGTCGAAAAAGAACAAAAAAAATCAAAACAACGAAGCTAAGGCCGCTCAAGAAGAGATTAAGGAGCAGCAGGCTCTGAATGTCGAGGAGCAGGCCGAAAAGAACGAGGAAACCGCAAAAGAAGACCCCGAAAAGAAGATTGCTGAACTTGAAGAGCAACTCGAACACGAGAAGAAAGAATACCTGTTCCTGATGGCCGACTTTGAGAACTTCAGGAAACGCACCATCAAGGAGAAGGGCGACCTCATCAGGAACGGCGCCGAGAGCGCGATGCGCGACCTGCTGCCCGTTGTCGATGACCTGGAGCGCGCTCTGGATGCCATCAACAAAGGTGGCAACCTGGACAGCCTGAAAGAGGGCGTAGACCTCATCTACAATAAATTCGTCAAATACCTGGAGAGTCAGCATGTTACTGCCATCGACTCGACAGGCAAGGACTTTGATACCGATGTACACGAGGCCGTGACGATGTTCCCCGCCCCTTCACCCGAAATGAAGGGAAAGGTCATCGACACCACCATCAAGGGGTACATGATCAATGACAAGGTGCTGCGCCACGCCAAGGTGGTTGTGGGCAGTTAATAGTCAATAACTAAGGCACGACCTTAGTTATTGAAGTTTAGAGTTTAGGGTTTAGAGTTTAGAGATGTTTCACAGCAACACTAACAACTAAAAAACTAACAACTAAGAACTAGAAACTAAGGACTAGAAACTAAGGACTAGAAACTAACAATATATGGCTCAAAAGAGAGATTATTATGAGGTGCTAGGGGTGGAAAAGAATGCCACAGCCGACGACTTGAAGAAGGCTTACCGCAAACTGGCCATCCAGTATCACCCTGACAAACAACAAGGCAAAAGCGACGCTGAGAAAAAGGCAGCCGAGGAGAAATTCAAGGAGGCAGCCGAAGCCTATAACGTGCTCAGCGACCCTGACAAGCGCGCCCGCTATGACCAGTTTGGTTTCGCCGGCGAGCAGATGGGTGGCGGCGGTTTTGGCGGCGGCATGTCGATGGATGACATCCTCAGGCAATTTGGCGACCTGTTTGGCGGATTCGGCGGTTTTGGCGGATTCGGCGGATTCGGTTTTGGCGGTGGTGGCGGCGGTCAAGCCCAGCGTGTGAAGCGCGGCAGCGACCTGCGCGTGCGCGTCAAGATGAACCTGAGCGAAATTGCCAAAGGCACCGAGAAGAAGCTGCGCATCCCGCGCATGAAGTCCTGTGACCACTGCCACGGCACCGGCGCCAAGAACGGCACAGCCCTTGAGACCTGCCCCACCTGTGGCGGCTCGGGTGTTGAGACCCGCATGCAGCGCACGATGTTCGGCACCATGCAGTCACAGAGCGTGTGCCACACCTGCGGCGGCAGCGGCAAGCGCATCAAGGAGACTTGCCCGCACTGCAGCGGCAAGGGCCTCGTGCGCAAGGAGGAAGTCGTGAGCATCAACATCCCTGCCGGTGTGTCGGACGGTATGACCCTGCGCATGGGCCGACAAGGCAATGACGCCCCTGGCGGCGGCGTGCCCGGCGACCTGCTCGTGGTGATTGAAGAAGTGCGCGACGCACAGCTCACCCGCGACGGCAACGACTTGATTTACAACTTGATGCTCGATATCCCCACGGCAGTCCTGGGTGGCAAGGTCGAGGTACCCACCGTCGATGGCAAGGCCCGCGTGACCATCAAGCCCGGCACACAGCCCGGCAGCATCCTGCGCTTGCGCGGCAAGGGCCTGCCCTCGCCCGAACGCTATGGCACTGGCGACCTGCTCATCAATGTCATGGTCTATATGCCCGAGAAACTTAACGACAAGGAGAAAGAGGCCATGTCAATCTTGCAGAACAGTGGCGAGCACGTCAAGCCCAGCGAGGGCGACAAGAGCCGCATCTTCTCCCGCCTGCGTCACATTTTTGATTAAGGAATAATGGAATAACTAGATTTTCTGGACTCTCTAGAAAATCTAGTTTCTTTAGTATAACAGATACCCACTAACAACTAAAAACCAACAATCCAATGGCCAATCGACGTCATGACCACCGTGTGCCGCGCAACGATGACAAAGCCATCGTGCGAGAGGTAAAACAGCCCGCCAAGCTGCTAGACTTTGTCATGCAGACCCTTGACGGCATCAGTCGCAACAAGGCTAAATCAATACTTGTCCACGGCGGTGTCACCGTTGATGGCCAGGTGCAGTCCCATGTAGATTATCCGTTGGATGCCGGCTGCGTGGTGAAGATTCGCCGCCATGCGCGCCCCTCGTCGACCAACAACCCCCACTACCGCATTGTCTATGAGGACCAGTGGCTGGTGGTTGTCGACAAGCAGCAAGGTGTGCTCTCGATGCCCGTGGGCGCCGGCAGCCTGAACATGAAGTCGTTGCTGGACCGCCACTTTGCCGAGACCCGCCAGCGCTGCACAGCCCATGTGGTGCACCGCCTGGATGCACGCACATCGGGACTCATGGTCTATGCCAAGAGCGTTGACGTGCAGCAGCAGATGACTGCCGATTGGCACAGCACCATCATCGACCGCCGCTATGTCGCCGTGGTCGAGGGCGTGATGGAAGACCCCGCCGGCAAAGTCGAGAGCTGGCTGCATGACACCGATCGCATGGTGGTGGTGAGCAGCCCCGTGGACGATGGCGGCAAGTGGGCCGCTACCGAGTGGGAACTCATTGAACAGGCCGAGAACCGCTCGCTGCTGTTCCTGCACCTGATTACAGGCCGCAAAAACCAGATACGTGTACACATGGCCGAGATAGGCCATCCCGTTGTGGGCGATGGCAAATACGGCCACCAGGATGATCCTGGCAGCCGCATGTGTCTGCACGCCTTCCGTCTGGCGTTCCATCACCCGGTGACGGGCGAACCCTTATTTTTCGAGACTCCTATTCCCCGCTTCTTTGGCACGGCACTGCATGCCCAGCTTTAACGGGCAGTAGCCAGCCGATCAGAACGGCGCATCCTTGGGACCCGGCACATTACCAGTGTCGGTCTTTTGGTCTTTGTCGTTTGCTACATTCTCGCCGCGCATCTGGCGCAGCTTCTTGATATAGGCCAACTCGTTGATGGCGTAGTCGGCATTTTCCTCCTCATCGAGCATCCTGGTGAAGATCTCCTCGGCCTTGTCGAGCTGGTTGAAGTCGATGAAGGCATAGCCACGACGGCGACGCAGGAAGTTGATGAAGTCCCTGATGTTGTCGGGCAGCTCTTCATCCTCGCTGAAGTTGCGCTTCACCTCGTCCATCACCCCCTCGGTGTAGCTGAACAGGCGCAGGTCCTTTCCGTTGGCCATCGAGTTGACCAGCTCCATCGTGTGGCGGATGTTGCCATCGCTGGCCATGAGGTCAAGATAGTAGAAGGCCTGCTTATGGAGGCCCAACTCATTGTAGCAGAAGCCCAACTTGTAGGCAGTTTCCATGAACACCTGTTTGTGCTTGGGCTTCATCACAAAGAAGTCCTCGCGGTAACTGTTGAACACATTCTCCAGGTGCAGGATTGCCTCATAATAGCGCTCGGCATAGAACATCTGCTGGCCCCAGTAGAGGTTGTAGGCCACATCGGCCTCGTTCACCTGGCTCAGCAATTCCTGGTCCTCGGTCAGGCTTCCCTCTTCGCCGTTCCTGGCCTTGATACGAGCATCGGTCCACATATACTCGAACTCCTGCTGGTATCGCTTGTCATTGCTGCGGTCCATGGCGATGAGCATGCTCACGCTGTGCGGCTGGCGTCCCTCGTTGCTCAACGAATTCATGCGGCTGGCATTGCGCGGCACCTGGGTCATGGTCACGCGGGTGTAGATGCTGTGTTTATCATCGCCCTCGGCAGTGAGGGCGATGGTGAGCAGTCGGGGCTGCTCGTCTTGTCCCTGCTTGTAGTGCAGGTCCAGCAGGGCATAGTCGCGTGTGAGGCGAGCCTTATCGCCGTCGCCCTCGACCAACGCGTGACGCAGGTTGAAGAGACGGATGGCTTCGTCGTCCTCCAGACGACGCTGGCCGTCAACGGTGTTCACAGTCATGAACAGCAGTGTGGACTGCGGCAGCGGCATGACAGTCTGAAGCATCTGCCACAAGGGCAACGGCCCAACGCCAACAGCAAAGCTGGCGGCGCTGCTGTCGAGCTGATGCTTCAGCTCGAGCCGGCGCAACATGAACATCTCGCGCTGATGCTTGTAGAGCTCGCTCTCCAGGTCCATGGAGTCGCTGTCGCGAGCGATGGCCACGGCCTCGTCAAGATCCTTGTGCCACTCGCGCTGGAAATGGAAAGCCGCCTTCAGTTCATGGACCAGGTCCTCGCTCTCGACCTTGTTGTTGAAGAAGGACATGTGCACATCCACCTTGTTGGTCTCGTGGTCGATCGAGTAACTGTACTTGAACAGGATATTGGAGTTGTTGCGCTCGTTGCACTTGGCGCGCACCAAGTCCAACTGAGCTATGGGGAAACTTGACATCGTGGGAAATGTCACCTCGACGCAATCATCCTGCTTGCGGATGGCTGCGACAAAACGGGCTGCTTGAAACTCAAAGTTATAGATGGTGGCATTGTCCTCGTGTTCAATGTCATACTGGCAGTTATAATCCTTGAGGAACTTTTCAAAATCGGCTGTTACTGAGTTCTTTTTCTTCCTGATGCGCATAGTGGTAAATGTGTTTGATGGGCCTTTTATAAAATACTAAATCATATAACGTAGTCCCTTGATGAGGGTCAAAATGTACTTGAACACTGCAATTATCGTGCCAATCGAATGCCATGATGCTCGCATCGATGGCTGAGGCGCAGCCGATAATATCCAATTATCGTGCCAACCGAGGGCCTCCTTAAACTTTAAACTCTAAACTCTAAACTCAAGTTTCTAAAGTGGCATAGCTACTTTAGAAACTTGATTATCGTGCCAAAGTGGGGAATGTGCCGCCAAAGTAACGACGCTGCAAACCCAGATAGGCCGCCGTATCGCGTTTGACCTGCTCATGCCACAGGTTGAGGCTGTCGCACAGGCCCTGACGGTCCTTGGCCACCATCCATGACTGGAACTGCGACAGGCTGATGGGCACCGAGCGGTCCAGATTGGGCAGGCGTGAAGCCATCGCGCGGGCAATGGAACGGTTGACCACGGCATACTTGATCTCGCCGGCCGAAACCATCATCATGAGCTGCTCGGGGCCATAGAGCTCATCGACGTGCACATAGATGGTGTCGCCGATCTCGCGGCTCAGGCTGGCAATGCGCCCGATCATGGGCGAGCCCTTGACCACCCACACCGTGTCACCGGCCAGATCCAGCTGCGAGTGGATAGCCTGGCTGCCGCGGCGCTGCACCAGCACCTGCTGGTCGATGTAGATGGGCTGGGTGAAGGCAAAACGCGACGTGTCGCGGGCCGTCATGGGGAATTGGGCCACCACCACGTCATAGCGCCCCTCGTCGAGTCCGGCAAGGGCCTTTTGCAACGTCACCACGGGATGGAACTTCATGGGGCGACCTACACTGTCGGCAATCATGCGCAACAGGTCATAGTTGTAGCCGCCCAAGGTGTCGTCGTAGGTGTAATAGGTCACCGGCGAGTACTCGATGGCAATGTCGAGCGTGTCGCCGCCGCTGGGACGCTCATCTGGAGCCTCAACGGGCTTGTCGCACATGCTCAATGCAACCATGCATGCCACTACTATTGCAAGCAGTACCATGTACAGTATCATCTGTCCCCGCTTGGAGGGTTGCTGTTGTCTCGTCATTGCCATCGTTCACAGTATTGGGGTGCAAAGATACAATTTTCTCTCCACATGCGCAACACCGCCAGCACTCTTGTGAGGCTGGCGGCGTTTTTTATCGCGACGCAAAATCTTGCGTCTTATTGATGTCTCCGGGATTGAGGCGCAAGATTGTGCGTCTCAATTTCCACTTTAGCGGGCGTTGTAGGCTTCGAGGGCTTTCTCGAGCACTACCAGGGCTCGCTTGAGGTCGTCGATCTTGAGCACGTAGGCCATGCGCACCTCGTTCTTGCCCAGGCCGGGGGTGGCATAGAAACCGCTGGCAGGAGCCATCATCACGGTCTCACCCTCGTAGTTGAACTCCTCGAGGCACCAGCGGCAGAAGTCGTCGATGTCCTTGACGGGCAACTTGGCCACGGTGTAGAAGGCACCCATGGGCATGGGGCTGAAGACGCCGGGAATCTTGTTCAAGCCCTCAACCAGGCAGTTGCGGCGGGCGATGTACTCGTCATATACTGCCTTGTGGTAGGCCTGGGGTGCATCGAGCGATGCCTCAGCGACGATCTGGCCAATCAGGGGAGGACTCAGACGGGCCTGAGCCAACTTCATGGCAGCAGCGCGCACTTCCTTGTTGCGGGTGATGAAGGCACCGATGCGGATACCGCACTCGCTGTAACGCTTCGACACACTGTCAATCATGATGACGTTGTTCTCGATACCCTCGAGATGCATGGCGCTGGTGTAGGGCGCATCGCTGTAGATGAACTCGCGGTAAACCTCGTCGGCAAACAGGAACAGGTCATATTTCTTCACCAGGTCACGCAGGCGCATCAGCTCCTCGCGGCTGTACAGCGTGCCAGTGGGGTTGTTGGGGTTGCAGATCATGATGGCGCGGGTGCGCTCGTTGATGACCTTCTCAAACTCCTCGACGGGGGGCAGTGCAAAGCCGTCCTCGATGTGAGTGGTGATGGAGCGGACCTTAGCACCGGTCTCGCAGGCAAAGCCCATATAGTTGGCGTAAGCGGGTTCGGGGATGATCACCTCGTCACCGGGGTTCAAGCATACCATGAAGGCCATCTGCACGGCCTCGCTGCCACCACAGGTCACGATGATGTCGTCAACGTTGAGGTTGATGTCATAGCGCTTGTAGTAACCTACCAGCTTCTCTACATAGGAGGGATAACCCTGTGAGGGTGAATATTCAAGCACCTTGCGGTCAACATGCTTCAGGGCCTCCAGACCTTCCTCGGGGGTGGGCAGGTCGGGCTGACCGATATTGAGGTGATACACTTTGATACCGCGTTTCTTAGCGTCGGCGGCAAAGGGAGCCAGCTTGCGGATGGGCGAAGCGGGCATGTCAACGCTGCGTTGTGAAATCTTAGGCATAATTCTGATTTTCTAGATGTTGTTTGATAATGATATTTGAAGTTGTCAATTTTCAGCCGACAAAATTACACTTTTTTTTTCAAACCACCAATACAACACATTTATTCGGCTTAACGAACTTCAAAACGAGCCTCGCGCTAAGACGCTAAGACGCTAAGGTTTTCAAACAACTTAAACAAATATTGGGTTAAACAACTGTAACAACTTCTTTGTTTTTGGCATCCGCGCTCTTTTGCCTCACGCTAAGTCGCTGAGACGCTAAGATTTTTAAGTCGGCTAATTTCACGAATTAAACTAATGGGCTCGCGCATAATAGCCAGACTTTGGGATTATATGACAAAAGGGCATCTGCATGAGATGCCCTTTTGTATTTCAGTTTACTCGTGTTTTAGAGTAAGGGACGATATCAATCGTTGGTACCCAACATTTTGTCGATGAGGTTGGTCACATCTGAGATGTTGATGGTGCCGTCGCCATTGATGTCGGCGCTGGCGTCATATTCTGCACCTTCGCCCTGAATCATCATGTCGATAAGAGCCGTAACATCGGCGATGTTGATGCTGCCATCGTGGTTCACGTCACCGTTCTCGTAAATCGGGCCGTTGTCAAACAGGGTAACGGTCTCGATGTTACTCCATGCGCTCTGGGTGCCGTTTGTGTAATAGGCCTTTACCCTATAGGTGAACGAGCCACCCTCGGTCAAGCCGGTCACGGTGTAGAACTTGTCGGTGATACCGGTAATCACGCGGCCAGTCTCGTCACCATCCTCAATGGGCAGGGTAAACATCATCTTGGCAGCATCAATTGTCGCGCTGTAGATGTCCACCTGAGTAACAACCACTCGCTTGGTGTTGGTGCCGTCGCCACCGGTGATGGTCACCTTCTGCTCGGCGTCGGCTTCACAGTTCACGACAAATGTATAGATTTGATCGGCATTGACAACAACGCTTTGAGAACTACTACCACATGTGACGGTAACAGGTATGTCGGTGTCGACCGACTGGTAGGGCTTCAAGGTGAGCATGACAGTCATCTTGCCACCGCTCTGGGTCATGTCGAGGGCCGGTGTCGTCAAAGTGCCGACACTGCCACCGCCACCCATACGAATACCGCCACGGGCCTCGTAGACATTGCTGCCGGTCCAACCCTGATTTGTGCACAACCTGTTAACATCGGAAAGAGGACGGGAACCATTTTCTGATGCATAGGGGAAGGTCTCGGTAAAGACTTTCTCATACACGCCAGGCTCGCTGCCATCATCGGTATTCACTTCGAGCGTGTAGCTGGTAACGTTCTCGGCAGGTGTCTCATCGGTCCAGTTGGCACGGAACGAGGTCAAGGTGATGTGAGTGCTGTCAACGGGCTGCATCACGGGATCATAGGCCTCGATGGGAGCAGGAGGCTCAATGCCCATGACCATCAACTCACCCAGGCTGTAGTTGTAGCCCTGATTGCTGAACGCACGCAGGGCAAAGTAGCCGTTACCGGTACCACCCCAGCCCCAGTTGATGGAGTACATGCCACTGGATGCATCATAGCCATCGACATTGAAGGCGTGGCCGTAGAACGAGTTATAGGCATTGCTGTAGCTATAAGCGCAATAGACCACGGGGCGGCCTGCAGCCAGCTCATCCTGCAGCATCACACTCCAGTCGGCATCACTGATGAGCATGTCTTCACCATTGGTGTCAAAGTTCAGCTTGGCCTTATACTCGACACGGGCATCCACATAGCCAAACAAGTGGCAAGCCCTTAGGATGTCGTCTTCCCAGGCCTCGCTGCCCTCGTTGGTGTAGTCCATCTGCTCGGCCTGACCGATGTATCGCATGAGCCATGCCACGGCATTACGCTCGGCGTCTGTAGCGTACAACGTGTACTCAGGCAGCATATTGGCCCAGTCAAAGGTGATGGAGGGCAATGTCGGGAGGTCGAATCTGCGGGTACGGGTGGTGTAACCGGGCACCTCGGGAGTGGGCTGTGTGGGATACTGCCACTTGTAGAACACCTGTGCCAGCGACGTGGCAGCACAACCGGTCTGGCCGCGGCGGTCACCGTCCATGGGGCACTGGTTGTAGAAGGGATAGCCCTGGTTCCACTTGGCTTCGAGCATCGGTGCGACGCTCTCGGTGCGATTGGCCCTGAGGGCAGGTTTCTCCACTACCAGTCCAGGATGAGCCTGGAGGTACTCCATCTGGTGTTTGAAATTATCCAACCAGAATTTCATGTTCTCGGGCATAGCATTCATGTCGAAAGGCTTGACGCCGTAGGCCAGAATATCCTGGGCACGGTCATCACCAGCGACAATGACGAAGCCATTTTCAGAACTGAAGACGTAATAAACGGGCTGGCTGAGATTTGACGAACTCAACTCGGTGTGTTGCAGCCTGAGGTTGGGTGCCGATGCGCCCATCAGGCGCTTGCCGGCCACACTCTGCATAAAGCTATTCGCAGTTGCTTGAGCCTTTGCTGCATCGACCTGAGCAGCAAACACTTGCGTCGCCATCAACAAGATTGCGGCAAGAAAAAGAATTCTTTTCATAATTGTTTGGTTTATAGTTTACAATAGTGAAATTGGGTTAATCAGGTTTCACGGCTAATCCTTTGAAGCATCATTTAGTCAAAGAATCGCTACAAAGATAAGCGAAAATATCCAATATTCAGCATTTTCCAAACAAAACGTACGCCATTCAACAAAAAATTGGGCCCTGCGTTTGACTCAGATGGTGCAAACACAGGGCCCGAATTGATAAACTGGTGAGCTATCAGCGGCTTGCTTTAATTGCCAGTAAGCAGCATGTCGATGAGTCTGGCCACGTCGGCGATATTGATTTCGCCGTTGCCGTCAACATCGGCACAGATGCTGCAAATATTATCTTGAGTTCCTAACAAGCCATCAATCAAGGCTGTAACATCAGCAATCGTAACCTTACCGTCATGGTCCACATCACCGATTGAGTAGCCGTGGCCTTCTCCAGCGAGGACAACGGTCTTGGCCTTGCTCCAAGGGCTCCAGGTGTCATCGGTGTAGTGGGCCTTCACGCGGAAGAAGAAGGTGCCGCCGGCAGTCAGGTTCTTAACCGTGTAGAACTTGTCGGGGGTGATGCCGGTGATAAGACGATAGGTAGCATCGCCTTCCTCGTTAACAGCTTTGAGTTCGGGTTCACTTGCATCGCCGGCATAGATCTTGATGCTCTCAATCTGGCCATAATCATTGGGGTAATAGTCGCCACGGATGGTGATCTGCTCACTCTCGGTGCAATCCAGCACAAAGACATAGTCGGCAAAATTACCGGGAGCCAAATCCACGTGTTCTGACTGGAGACTGGTGGATACCGTCACGCCAGAAGTGCGCCAGGTGTTGTAGCCCGAAGCGCGCAGGACAACAGTCACCTTCTCGTATCCGGTCAAGTCATATTGCGGCGTGATGATACCACCACCGGAACCCAACTGGAGGTAACCGTTGCCAGTGAACAACTGGCGGCCGTCATAGGTCCAGCCCTCGGGGAAATAGTCCTGCCAGTGAGAAATCACACTGGAACTGCTGTAAGTCAATTCACTCCAGTCTGTTTCTCCCAGTAAAGCAGTTATGGGCTTAGTAGCCACCTCAAGTGTGTAACTTTCAACGTTCTTGGCTGGAGTCTCATCGGTCCAGTCGCCTCATTGGCCTCAAGCATCACGGGGTCGTGCTTCTCAAACACAGAGGTGCCCACGATTCTGATGACTACATCCTCGGCATTCTCGCTGCTCAAAGTGATGGTGGCATTGTGGGTGCCTACCTCCTGGGGAGCATAGGTGATGGTGATGTCCTTGCCGCTCTCGACCTCGCTCAAGGCGATATGGTTAACGTCGATCGAGAAGACGCCATTGGGATCGTCGAGGGTAACGGTCACATCATGGTCGAGGTAGTAGCCA
>CADBDH010000026.1 GCA_902793405.1 uncultured Bacteroidales bacterium
GTCTTGTCAAGAAGCTTGCCGATAGCCATCGGGAAGAGCCACAGACCGATGTTCTGAATCCAGAAAATCAGCGCATAGGCGCTACCGATAATCTTGGCATCCACCAACTTGGGCACACTGGGCCACAGAGCGGCGGGAACCAGCGAGAACGATGAACCCAGCACGAGGATGGTCAGATAAGCTACAATGAAACCAGCAGCGGTGCTACCCTTGAACATGGGCAGGATAAAGGCAAATGTCAAGTGGCAAGCAATCAGCAGCAACGAACCCAGGACGAGCATCGAAGCGGCTTTACCCTTGTGGTCCACATAGTTACCCAGGATGGGGGTAATGCCCACAGCCAGCAGGGGGAATACGGCGAAAACACTCTCAGCGCTCTGGCGCATGTAACCCATGTAGCAGTAGCAGATGAGTGCTGCGATCGAGACGATCAACAGACCATACTTGGCACCCTTGTTCTTCATGAAGTTGCTCATGAAGGCGGTGGCAGCAACTACGAGCATGATGATATACTGATAGATGGTCAGACTCTCACTGGCCCAGAACGAGTTGGGGTCAACCGCGGTGAACGTGAGGTTGCACTGCAGCATGTTCACGGCATACTTCTGGAAGGGGAAGATAGCGCTGTAATAGAGCACGCACAGCATCGATACGATCCAGAAACCCTTGTTGGTCAAAATCTTGCCAATGTCGCTTACCTTGAACGGATCATCCTTCTCCTCGGCCTCACCAGTCTGCTTGTCGAGCTTGCTGTCCATGAAGAAGTAAACGATGAACATGATCAGGGCGATGCACATCAGTACGACACCAAAGGCTACCGAACGGGATACGCTGACCTCACCACCCAACTTGGCAAAGAAGGGCGAGAAAATCATACAGGTGGCAACACCCAGGCGGGCGAGAGCCATCTCACTACCCATTGCCAATGCCATCTCGCGGCCCTTGAACCACTTCACGATACCACGGCTAACAGTAATGCCGGCCATCTCAACACCGCAACCAAAAATCATGAAGCCCAGAGCAGCCACCTTGGCGCTAGCGGGCATATCGGCGGTGAATGGAGCAACACCGAGTTCTTCAAATCCAGGGATGTAGTTCAAGTTATTGGTAAACCACTGCTCCAGTCCGGTGCCGATAAAGGCGTCGGTCACGGCATACCACTTGATGCAGGCACCGATAAGCATCACAACGCCCGAGAGCAGCGCGGTAAAGCGCACGCCCATCTTGTCGAGGATGATGCCGGCAAAAATCAGGAAGAATACAAACACGTTGAGGAATACCTCAGCGCCTTCCTCGGTACCGAATGCCGATGAACTCCAACCGCGGGTTGACTCCATCAAGTCCTTGATGGGCGACAGGATGTCCATGAAAATGTAGCTGCAGAACATGCCCAATGCGAGCAACAGAAGCGCTGTCCAGCGCATTCCTGCAGAGTCTCTTAAAGTCTGAATCTTTTCTGACATAAATGAATGTTGTTTTTAAAATTGTTTGTTATGTGGTTGATATTAATGGTTGTCAGCACTCTGTAGAGACGCAAAATCTTGCGTCTCCAGTAGGAAGTTGCCAATTCCTAACGCCTAAAACCTAACGCCTAATCACGCGATTCCCAGCGACTGGCAGATGCGGTCGATCTTCTGGTCGGCCCATTCGTTCTTGGCGTCGTAGTTCTCCTTCTTGTCGAGGGTGTCATGCACCTCGATGTAGAACTTGATCTTGGGCTCGGTGCCCGAGGGACGGATAGATACCTTGGTGCCGTCCTCGGTGAAGTATTGCAGCACGTTGCTGGTCACGGGCATGTCAAGCTTGGTGACCTCGCCGGTGCGCATGTCGCGCTGTTCGAGCTTCTGGAAGTCCTTGATGAGTACTACGGGCGAGCCGTCGATGGTCTGCTGCGGGTTCTCGCGGAAGTTGACCATCATCTGGGCAATCTCGTCGGCACCGCTCTTGCCGGGGCGAACGACGCTGATGCCGCGCTCCTTGCTGTAGCCGTAGTTGATGTACAGGTCGATGAACAGGTCGTTCAGGGTCATGCCCTTATCCTTGGCCCAAGCGGCGATCTCGCACATCAGGGGGATAGACGAAACCGAATCCTTGTCGCGGGCGAAGGTCTCGGGCAGGAAGCCGTAGCTCTCCTCGCCACCGCCCAGGTAACGTCCCTTGCCTTCCATCTCGCGCATGATGGTTGCAATCCACTTGAAGCCGGTGTAGCAGTCAAACATCTTGATGTTCTCCTTGCGGGCAATCTTGGCGATCGTCTCGCTGGTGACGATGGTCTTGACGATGTATTCGTCGCCGGTCAGACGGCCCAACTCGCGGTTGCGCACCATCAGGTAGTAGAGGAAGATAATCTGGATCTGGTTACCGTTCACGAGCTCATATTTGCCCTTGGTGTTCCTGATGACCAGGCCGATGCGGTCGGCGTCGGGGTCGCTGGCGAGCACCACGTCGGCATCCACCTCCTCGGCCTTCTTGATGGCCAGGGCCATAGCGCTGGGCATCTCGGGGTTGGGCGAGTCAACGGTGGGGAAGTCGCCGCTCATCACGTCCTGCTCGGGCACGTGGATGATGTTGTCAAAGCCCCAACGCTCGATCGAGCGGGGAACCATGTAGCGGCCCACGCCGTGGATGGGGGTATAGACAATCTTCATGTCGTGATACTTCTTGTTGACCTCAGGGCTGAGCGACAGGGTGTAGATGTCCTCGATGTAGGGAGCGTCCACGTCCTCGCCGATGATCTGGATCAGGTCGGGATTGCCGTTGAACTTGATCTCGCGCACGTCCTCGATGGCGTTGACGTGGTTGATGATGTTCACGTCGTGCGGGGCAACAACCTGTGCACCGTCATCCCAGTAGGCCTTGTAGCCGTTGTAGATCTTGGGGTTGTGCGAGGCAGTGATGTTTACACCGCTCTGGCAGCCCAGGCGACGGATGGCGTAGCTCACCTCGGGAGTGGGACGCGGGCCCTCAAACAGATAGACCTTGATGCCGTTGGCGCTGAAGATGTTGGCTACCGTCTCGGCAAACAGGCGGCTGTTGTTGCGCACGTCATGGCCAACGACAACCGAAATCTGGGGCAGGTCCTTGAAGGCCTCTTTCAGATAGTTGGCAAGGCCCTGGGTGGCGCTACCCACGGTGTAGATGTTCATGCGGTTGCAGCCGGCACCCATGATGCCGCGCAGGCCACCGGTACCAAACTCGAGAATCTTGTAGAACGATTCCACAAGTTCGGTCTTGTCCTCGTTGTCGAGCATTGCCTGCACCTCGGCGCGGGTTTTCTCGTCATAACTCTCGCTGAGCCACGTCTGGGCCTTGGCGGTCACTTCCTGTAATAATTTCTCGTCAAACATACTTGGTTCGGTTTATAAGGTTATTGTTTTGTCGTTGCTTTAACCTGCCAAAGTTACACCAAATTCCCGAAACCCCAAAATAAAAACCCACTTTTGGCTAAAAGTGGGTTTTTATTTAACGTTAGTTGTACCTGATTCGGTCATTTTTTCTGGACAAAGGGCTTCAAACCCTTGGCGGCCTCTTGCGCGGTGATGCGCTTGCCGCCGTTGTCCAGGTCGATGAGGATGTAGCGGTCATGGCCCATGCCCAGCTCCTTCATGTAGGACAGCTGGCGCAGGCCGTGGCGGCTCTCGATGCGCTCCAGCATGTCGTGGTGCTCCTCGGCCGTCATGGCATAGATGATGTCGATGCAGGCCTGGTCGATGGCGAGCAGGTCGGTCGACGAGAGGATGCCCACGTTGGGGGTTACAACCGGCTCGGCCTCAAGACCCTCGCAGTCGCACGATACCGACATGTTGCGCATCACGTTGACGTAGGTCACGTGCTGCCCGAAGTAGTCGATCGAGGCCTTGGTCGATTCGGTCATGCGCTCCATGAATTCCTCCTCCTTGATGTCCCACTGGTCGTCCTGGCCGGGAGTGGTATGAATCCATGCCTTGCCGATGCGGCCGTCGGCACACCCGATGCCGATGTTCTTGTTCGAGCCGCCAAATCCGCCCTGGGTGTGGCCCTTGAAGTGGGTGAGTGCCACCATCGAGTCGTAGTTCTTGAGGTGGCTGCCCACCGACATCTTGTCGAACCACTTGCCGCCAACGACGGGCAGCGTCACGGTGTCCTCCTCGTCAAGGATGTCCACGGGGCAGAAGGTCCAGCCGTTGACCTGCAGCGTCTTGCGGTGCAGCTCGGTGGTGTAGCGGTCGCCCTCATAGTAGGTGTTGGTCTCGATGATGTGGGCCCCCTTCAGGTCCTTCTCAATGAGAGCCTTGACCCATTCGCTAGGGATGATGTTGGGGCCGTTTTGTTCGCCCGTGTGCAGTTTCACACCCACGCGGCCTTCAATCATCTTGTTCACTTGTTCATAGGCCATAATCAGGCCTTCGGCACTCAGGTTGCGGGTGAAATAGACCACAGCCTCGTCGCCTGTGCGCTGATCGTAGGGCACATACTTGTTGCCGTCGGTGCCGGCTACCGGTTTCTGTTCCATGTTGTCCTTGTTTTCTTGTGATTGTGTTGAGCAACTGGCCATCAGCATGCCAATGAGCAGTACCATGAATGAATTCCTGATGTTCATAATTGCTTTTGGATTAAATATGTGGTGTAGAGATTCTTCCCACAAAGGTACAATAAAAATCCTGATTCTCAAAATCATGACCCGCATAAAAGAAAAGCGCCTCGTCTCACGACGAAGCTGCCTTGCTAGGAAAAAAGTATCATATTGCTGCAAAGGTATAGTATCGGAATGACTTATGCAAGTTTTTTATGGAAATTTTTCAATAATTACACCATGATTCAAGAAGAAATTACCGTTTTTGGAAAACTTTCCTGAACCGATGATTCAAAAGTTTTCAGTTCTTTTCAATGGCGGTTTTCTCTTTGTGCCTGATTAGCACAATGATTGCCACATTCCGCGGTGCGTTTCGATTTGTCAAAACATACTAAAAATGTTTATTTGTTTGTTTTTGCGCAAGACTTGCACTACCTTTGCCGCAACAAACAATTAAGATTGAAACGAAAATGAAGAAATTCTTTATGAATCTTGTGGCGCTGGTAGCGCTCATGCTGGCCGCTCCCGCGGCTCATGCGACCGATTGGTTCAACGTCCTGTCCGATGGCGGCGAGACCATTGCGGTAAATCCTGAAATTTCGACAAGTGACGGTGGCCAGAGCTACCTGGTGTGGGTGCGCAACTCGTTCGACATCCCCGAAGCACGCGATTACTATACCCGCGACCGTGGCTATACCACGACGGTAGCCTATAAGTTGACCCTCTACAAGTTTACCGACGAATGGAACAAATTCAACATCGTTCAAGTGTCGGTCTATGACGAGAAGGGCAACATCATCGACCAGTATGCCAACCCCGACATGGCCAATACCGAGAGCATCATCCCGGCCGGCTCACCCATCGAGACCGTAGCCGAGGCCGCCAAGGTCATCTACGAGATCAAGACCAATCCCGAGTAAACTAAACAAGCAATTGAAATATCAAGCCGCAGGCGCCCATCGACGTCTGCGGCTTGTATTGTATATGTGGTTGCGGGATTTAATCGCCGCAATAGGTGCCGATGAAGAAAATCGAGCGGGTGCTTTCCTCCAGGATGAGGTACAGGAAGGGACGGGTGGCATGGAAGTCGAACTTATTATAGGGCTCATAACTCGTATAGGTAAAACCCGCCATGGTGACAGCGGCCGCCTTGGCTCCGTCTTCGTTGACCTCGATTTTGGCTTTTTGCAGCATTACGGATACGAACAACGGGGCATTCGTCATGTTTGAGAAATCGGCACTGAAGGGGTCAAATGCCGATTTGATGCCCATGTCACGGAGTGGTTGAATCAGTTTGGTTTGGTTTGTAGTCTCAAATTTAGGCAAAAGGACGTCGATGTCACCCATTAAGGTGTTGTTTTGAATGTTCGCATTCAGTTCCTGGAAATTCATGCCCTGGATGAGTTTCTCAAGACTCACGCCCTCGGCAGGGAGCAGGATGTACATGCCATAGGCTCCGCTGCCAAAGGGAAGGCGCACTACCGAGCAGCTATCGTTCTTGCCGAAGAACGTGCGGACCTTGATATGCATGAGGTCGCGCTTGACGGTGGTGCCATTGGGGAGGGTGAAGTCCAGCTTGCGGGTGTACTTCTTGTCGAATCGGGCACTCCAGTCAGCCTTAAAGTAGATGGCGTTGAGCATAATCATCGCCATGTCGGGAGAGAGTTGGTCAAGAATCGATGGAATCATGCCGTCGGTATGGTCTTTGCACCAGCTGTTGATCTTGTCTAGGGCATTGCCCTTGGTGAAATCCAGCGCATCGATTTGAGCATAATAGTAATGCTTCATGTCATCGACAAATTGCGGGAGCAGGCCGATGCCTAGGGTCGAATTCACCTCGATGCAGTTGGCGGTTTTTACTGTGGCGGCAGGATCAGCAATGGCACTGCCGTCAATCATTGTCTTGCAGTACTCGTTGAAGGCTGCCACATTGTTGCCGAACCCCAGCACACCGGTGATTTCGTCGCGTGTGCAGCCTGCAGCGCCTGCATCCATCATCCCGAGCAAGTAGGTCACGCTCAAGGGCGACAGGATGCTGCTGCCCTGATGGCCATCGGCTTCCTGCGTAGTTTGGAACAGACGCCAAGCAAACTCATTGTTGTTGTCGCGCATCTGCTTTTGCTCTTCGGTGAGCTGGATGGCGGTTGGCCAGTCGCAAAACTGAACAACCTCGTCTTCGCCCATGGTCACATCTTCGTCGCTGCTGCACGATGCCATCGCTACCAGCATCAGTGATGCAATAGCCAGTAATTTCCAGATTTTTTCCATTTTTTTTGTCATGTTGATTTTGAACTGTTGCTATCACTTAAACACTGTTCTGGCAAAATCTTGCATCGTCAAGACATCAATTTCCACAGGCCGAGCGTTTTTCCGCGGAAGACGCGGTACTCGACTTCGGTCAATTCCATGGTGAACGTGGGCAGTTCCACCTGGCTGATAATGTCCTGCAGTTTGCGCACATTCATCCTCGCATCCTGAACGCGGCCCAGGGTGACGTGCAACTTGAAGTCGGACTGAATCTCACAACCCTTGGCCTTGAAATAACGCCTGACGTCCTCGACCAGCGCCAGAAAGTCAGCGGGAGCATCGGTGGTCGTGAGGTGTATGACCTGACGATGATAGCCCGAGGCAAAAGCGTCAAGCTTGTCAAATGTGAGGGTAGGGGCCATCGCCTCCTCAAGGATGTCGTTCAGGCCAGGCACCAGATTCACGCCATCGGGCGCAAAATCCAGGAAGGCCATCGTGATGTGGTAGTATCCCCGCTGCCAGCGTATGTCCACGCCATCGAGCAGGTCGCGCAACTCCCTGAACCAGTAATCGTCAAAGGAGATGGGCACTTTGATTTCCAGATAACTCTTCATAGCAATAACAGTATTGGATGTCGAAGGCAAAGTTACGCAATTCCTCTGACACTGCGGTCCATTATTGCAAGGAAAGTCGCAGACCGGCGTTCAGGTTGATGTTCCAGGGCTTGTCCTTAAAATAATTGTCAACGGTGCTACCGTTATTGAAGTAATAACGTGCCGTCGGCTCAAAGTAGATTCCGAGGCCTTGCAACAGGTCGAACTGCAAACCTGGGCCAGCCAGGGCCGAGAACTGCACCCGGTCTTTACCGATGTTGGTCACATCGGTCTGGGTGCTGTTTTTGAGCGTCGCTTTGACGTTGAAATCGGCCTGTATGCCACCAATGGCATAGACATTGAAGCGCTTATACTCCCAAATAGTATAAATCGCTCCCAATGGAACCCCAATGTAGTGCAATACCTGTTCCTTGTGTGTGTTCTGAATCGTTGTTTTAGACTTGAGGCGTGAGTAAGTCAATCCACTGGTTATAGACCATCGCCCGCCGATGGGCACACGTACGCTTGCACCAAGAGTGACAGGCTTGTAATGCTTGGTATAGGCATAAATCGATATGGGATTATCAAACACATCACTCATCAGATGAACCGTATAAAGACCTATGCTTTCCGGTTTTGGAGTGATAACGGAGTTTGAAGCGAACAATCCGATGGTAATCGGTTCCTTTTTGCGAGAAAGGCATCGAATGTCGCTATTAGCTGACGACGGTTGGATGGGTTTGTCGTCAATGAGAGCAAGTGCCGGTTGGCTGTCTTTTGGAGACTTTTCAGGCTGAGTCGATTGATTGGCCTTTTCAACCTTTTCCGGTTCTTTGTCCTTAGTCGTTTGTGGCACAGCCTCGTGGGTGTCGCTGATGGAACCCGTTGCTGGTGAATGGTTGACGGGAGCTGCTTGAGCGACGTGGTGAGTGACAACGGGCTTATCAACCGCAGGGCTAGTAACGTCATTTTGGACGAGGACTTCGGGTTCTGGGGTATGATCCTCGTCTTGGCTCAAGGCGATGGTGGGAGTTTCAACAGAAGTGCGCCCTCCTTTGTTCCACAACAAACTGCCAGTACCGATGACGGCCAGCGCAATAGCTGCCGCTGCGGCATAGCGGCGCCACATGGGCTTCACTTTGCTATGCTGGGGCAGACGAGCCTCGATGTCCTGCCACAGGTCATCGGGGACGGGCTCCTTGTAGCCGTCCATCTTGGCTTGCAGTTGTTTTATCCAGTCGTTGTCAGTCATCGTGCTCTCGTTTGTATTGGTGAATCATTTTGGCCAGCAGTCGCTTGGCTCGCAGCAGTTGGGAAGCCGAGGAGTCTTCCTTGATGCCCAGCATGTGGGCGATTTCTTTGTGGCTCTTGTGCTCAAACACATATTGGTTGAACACCACGCGGTAGCCCGTGGGCAGTGCCGCTATCATCCTGTTGATTTCCTCGAGCGGCACTACGT
Source organism: uncultured Bacteroidales bacterium (assembly GCA_902793405.1). Classification (GTDB taxonomy): domain Bacteria; phylum Bacteroidota; class Bacteroidia; order Bacteroidales; family Muribaculaceae; genus Sodaliphilus. Next base: position 8,852 of record CADBDH010000026.1, read on the forward strand.
TGATGTCGGGTGGCTCTTCTGCAGGCGCCTCCACATTCGCCTCGTCGAGGAACGTCAATCGGTCATGCCGCTTGAGGTGGTTGATGGACTCGTTGGCGACAATCCTGGTCATCCAGGCTCGTAGTGACCCTGCCCGCGATAGGAAAAATCGTCGATACGGGTGAATGCCTTGAGGAAACAGTCCTGCAGCACATCGCGGCAATCGTCACTGTCGCCCAGGTAGCGCACTGCAGTGGCCATAGCCGAGCCTGCCAGCAGGTCATACATCGCGCGCATGGCCTTCCGGTCCCCGTTCTTGACTCCGTTGACAATCTGCAGTTCGGTCACTCAATCTGTTCTTACAAAATCTAAACACAAAGGTACAGCGAATCTTGCATCCTCACACTAAAAAAACCGTATGTATCTATTGGTTGATGCATACGGTTTTTGTGTTGACGTTTAATGGTTAGCGACGTTTCTTGCTCTTGCTACCCTTCTTGGCGGCCTTTTTGGAAGTAGCCTTCTTAGAAGATGTGGATTTTGCCTTGTCGAGACCCATCTGGATGTTTTGGATAAGTGCCTTGCTGGTGTAGGTGGCACCGGTGGCGATGTCGGCATCGAGTTTCTTGGCCTCGGCGACGGTCTTGCCGATGTACTGCGGCAGCACTTTATCCTTAGCGCGCTTGAGGTAGCCGGGCGATTCCTGGTTAGGCAGCACCTCGATATTCTCGATCACGCCGTTCTTGATGGTGATGTTGAGCGGGGTCGTGCCGTTATAGCCAATCACCTTGTTGGCGATGTCACCCGTAAAGATGACCTGTGTGGTGTTAGCCTTCTTGGCCGTGGTTTTCTTCTTGGTGCGGGCATCGAGCGATGCGGTACCAGCAACGAGCAGCATGATGGCTGCGATAATCAATGTCTTTTTCATATATTTAGTTCTTAGTTTCTAGTCCCTAGTTTCTAGTTTAGATATTGTGATTCTCCAAAAGTTTAAACACAACTTAGCGTCTTAGCCCTAATCGCAAGCTCAAAAGAACGCGGATGCCAATTAGTTTAATTCGTTTAATTCGCAGACTTAAAAAACTTTACGCCTTAGCGTGAGGTGGGCTGCAGTAATTCCTGCGCTTGGGCGAGCGTCTCGGGCTTGCCGATGTCCAGCCACTGGTAGTCGCTGTCGGGGTGATAGCCGTGGATGAGGTGGTGCTTGCACTCGTTGATGTAGAACGGCGTGATGGAGAATTTCTCTCCCTCATTGCGGCGGTAGCGCTCCAGGTGGGGGAAGATGTGCGGCGAAATCACATGCAGGCCGCCAAAGGCCATTTCCTTCAGGTTGCGGCCACGCAGCGCCTCGGCGTCGGGCTTGAACTCGCCTGTCGCCTTGTTGGTCCAGCCGCACAGGCGGTCATTCTCGTCGAACAGGAAGTAGCGCTGCGTCTGGCGCTCCTTGACCAGGATGGTGGCCAGGGCATCGTGTTCCACGTGGTAGTCGTAGAATGCCTTCAGGTCCAGCGTGCTGATGATGTCGGTGTTGTGCACCAGGAACGGCTCGTCACCGTCCAGCCACTGGCGGGCCTTGAGGATGCCGCCGCCCGTGTCGAGCAGCAGGCCGCGCTCATCGCTGATGTGCAGGTTGAGCCCGAAGTTGTCGTTCTTCTCCAGGAAGTCGATAATCATCTGCCCGTAGTGGTGGATATTGATGGTGATGTCGTCAAATCCCGCTGCAGCAACACGTTCGATGACATGCTGCAGCATGGGCTTGCCGGCAATTTCGACCATCGCTTTGGGGCGATCGTCGGTCAAGGGGCGCAATCGTGTGCCCAGGCCTGCGGCAAAAATCAGCGCTTTCATTGCACGGTGGGATTAAGGGTGCGTTCGTGGTCGGGCTGCTCACGGTGCGAGAGTTCAACGCGCACATTGAATTTCTGGTGAATGTGCTCAGCAAGATGTTCGGCGGCATAGACCGAGCGGTGCTGACCGCCCGTACAGCCGAAGCACACCATCAGGTCGGTGAAACTGCGTTTCACATAGCGCTCAACTGACTCGTCAACCAGGGCATAGACATGCTCCAGCCACTTGTCGATGGTACTCTCCTTTTTCAGGAAGTCGATAACGTTCTGGTCTAGGCCCGTAAAGGCTTTGTACTTGTCGTACTTGCCCGGGTTGTTCAGCGCACGGCAGTCAAACACGAAGCCGCCGCCATTACCTGACGGGTCGTGAGGGATGCCTTTCTTGTAGGCAAAACTCATTACCCTGACAGTCAATCCCTTGTCTTCGCTAACGAAATCCTTGAGGTTAACCAGTTCGTCGATAACGAGGCTCAGGTAAGGATATTGGGTGAACGGCTTGTCGATGACGAGTTTGCGCAGGTTGGCCACGGCGGGAACGATGCTGTTCTTCATGAAGTCGGGCTTTTTCTCGAAGTAGCCGCGGAAACCGTAAGCGCCCAGCACCTGCAGGGTGCGGAAGAGCACGAACAGGCGCAGGTTGTCATAGAATGTATTCTCGTCGAGGTCGGGCAAGTATTCCTTGAGTTTTTCAAGATAGGCCTTGACAAGGTCTTTCTTCAGTTCATCGGGGTACTTGGCACGCGACTGCCACACAAACGAGGCCACGTCGTAGTAGTACGGGCCCTTGCGGCCGCCCTGGAAGTCGATGAAGGCCAGTTTGCAGTCGGCAGGATGGTCGGCATCGCCCACGAGCATCACGTTGCGTGATTGGAAATCGCGGTACATGAATGTCTCGCTGGGCATCGCCAGCAGGTCACGGGTCAGTTTCTCAAAGTCGTTCTCGAGCTTGTCCTCGTTGAAGACCACGCCCGTAGCTTTGAGGAAACAGTACTTGAAGTAGTTCAGGTCCCACTTGATCGAGCGCTCGTCAAAGCACTTGGCGGGGTAGCAGTTGTTATAGTCAAAGCCCTGGGCGCCGCGGAACTGGATGTCCACCAGGTCACGCATGGCACGGCGCAGCAGCTCTTTCTCATCGCTGGTGAAGGCGTGGGTGATGGAACTGCGGCGAATCTTGTTCCACAGGATGTTCTCGGGCTTCTTGCCCAGGTCCTCCTGGATGTAGGCCATGTGGTCGTCGCTCACGCCATAGACCTCGGGCACCGACAGGCCCTGCTCGCGGAAGTGGCGCGCCATGTAGATGAACGCGTCGTTCTCCTCGCGCGACTCGCCGATGACGCCCACGATTGAGCGCTCGCCCGTCAGGCGGTAATACTGGCGGTTGGAGCCGGCCTTGTCCATGAGCACGATATCGGTGGGCTCACTGCCCACGTGTTGCATGTATAATCTTTTCAGTCTTTCCATTGCTGTCTGTTTGCTGGTTAAGTATTGATGTGGTGATATGATATTAGAATTCGCTTGTGAAGTGGAAGGTGATTTTGGGGAAGTCCTGCTGAGCCATCTGCAAGACGTAGTTCGAGTCGGCCAGGAAGACGTCGCGGCCCTCGCTGTCGAGTGCCATGAACTGGTGTTTGCGCTTCTTGAAGGCATCCAGCGCGTCTTCGTCGTCGCTCTCGATCCAGCAGGCCTTGTACAGGTGGATGGGCTCCCAGCGGCACTGGGCGCCATACTCGTGCAGCAGGCGGTACTGGATGACCTCAAACTGCAGCTGGCCCACGGTGCCGATGATTTTGCGGTTGTTGAACTGGTTGACGAACATCTGGGCAACGCCCTCGTCCATCAGCTGCTCCAGTCCCTTGTTGAGCTGCTTGGTCTTCATCGGGTCGCTGTTCTCGATGTACTTGAACATCTCGGGCGAGAAGCTGGGCAGACCGCGGAAGTGGAGCTCTTCGCCCTCGGTCAGCGTGTCGCCAATCTTAAAAATGCCGTTGTCGGGCAGACCCACGATGTCGCCGGGATAAACCTCGTCGATGATTTCCTTCTTCTGAGCCATGAAGGCCGTCGGGGCGCTGAAACGGTAGCTCTTGCCGCTGCGCACGTGCTTGTAGTTGCCGTTGCGCTGGAACACGCCCGAGCACACCTTGACAAAGGCGATGCAGCTGCGGTGGTTGGGGTCCATGTTGGCGTGGATCTTGAACACAAAGCCGGTGAACTTGTCCTCGCCAGGCTCCACCGTGCGCTCGATGGCGTTCACGGGGCGGGGCGACGGGGCGATGCGCACAAAGCAGTCCAGCAGCTCTTTCACGCCGAAGGTGTTCAATGCCGACCCGAAGAATACGGGAGCCACCTTGGCGTCCAGGTAATCCAATGTGTTGAAGTCGGGATAGACGCCGTCGATGAGCTCGATGTCGGCGCGCAGTTTCTCGGCATCGGCCTTGCCCACGGCAGCATCGATGGCGGGATCGTTGATGTCGTTGATATCAACGCGGTCGGTCACGTGCTGCTTGTCGGGCTTGAACAGGCTGATGTTGTGCTCGTAGATGTTATACACGCCCTTGAAGTGGGCACCGATGTTGATGGGCCAACTCAGGGGGCGCACGTCAATCTTCAGCTCCTGTTCCAGCTCGTCAAGGATGTCAAACGGGTCACGGCCCTCGCGGTCGAGTTTGTTGACAAAGATGATGACAGGCGTGTTGCGCATGCGGCACACCTCCATCAGCTTGCGGGTCTGTGTCTCGACGCCCTTGGCGACATCGACAACGATGATGACGCTGTCAACGGCCGTCAGTGTGCGGTAGGTGTCCTCGGCAAAGTCCTGGTGGCCAGGAGTGTCAAGGATATTGATCTTGTAGTCGCCGTAGTTGAATCCCATGACCGAGGTGGCGACCGAGATACCGCGTTGTTTCTCAATCTCCATCCAGTCGCTGGTGGCGGTCTTTTTGATTTTATTGGATTTCACTGCGCCTGCCACATGGATAGCGCCACCAAAGAGCAGGAGCTTCTCGGTGAGCGTGGTCTTGCCGGCATCAGGGTGGGAGATGATGGCGAAGGTGCGGCGGCGGGTGATTTCGGTTGTCAGGGACATTATTCGTTGTTAGTTTTTAGTTGTTAGTAATGCTGAGTTGATGCAGGGTGTCCTCAAGGCTGTCCAGCCAGTAAGGGACGGTCACCCCGAATGTGGATTTGAATTTCGTCTTGTCCAGCACGCTGTAGGCCGGACGGTGGGCCTTGGCGGGGAATTCGTCGCTGTGACAGGGTTGCACGTCACAGCTGGTGATGCCCGCCAGTCGATGGATGGCGAGGGTGAAGTCGTACCACGAGATAACACCCTCGTTGCTGTAATGATAGATGCCCGGATTCCACTGCTCGGCACTCATCACCGTGACGATGGCGCGGGCCAGGTCGCGTGCACACGTGGGCGAGCCCACCTGGTCAAATACGACCTTCAGTGCGGGCTTGTCCTTTCCCAGTGTGAGCATGGTCTTGACGAAGTTCTTGCCGTAGGGCGAGTAGAGCCAGGCGGTGCGCAGGATGACGGCATCGTCACCAAGCGCCTCGAGCAACTGGCGTTCCCCATCAAGTTTGGTGCGGCCATAGGCCGACTGGGGGCAGGTGGGCATCCCCTCGGTATAAGGGATGCAGCCCTGTCCGTCAAACACGTAGTCGGTCGAGACGTGTACCATGCGGGCACCATGACGCTTGGCAACACGCGCCAGAACGCCCACGGCGTCGGCATTGAGGCGTGATGCCAGCGGCTCGTTGTCTTCGGCAGCGTCAACGGCGGTATAGGCCGCGCAGTTGACGATGTAGCCGATGGCGTTGTCCGCCACCATTCGCTCAACAGCAGCCTCATCGGTGATGTCAAGCATGACGATGTCATCACCAGCCACGTCAGTGAACATGGCGTTAAAGCGCTGGTCGTCGGCCAGCACATTGCGCATTTCATGGCCCAGTTGGCCATTGGCGCCGGTGATGAGTATATTGGTTGTTGCCATGGGTCAATTGTCGTTTAAATCGTCGCCAAAGAGCGGTTTCTCCTCGTCGCGCTTGTAGTAGGCGGCAAGCATGCCGATGAAGTGGGAAATCTGGCTGATGGCAGCAGCGGTATCCTGTGAAATCTCTTTGCCTTGCAGGTGAAGCATCATCACGCCGTACAGCGCGTTGAAGCACGTTTCCAGCTCGCTGGGACGCTCCTGCTCGGGCAGGGTGGCGCGCAGTTGCACAATGAAGGGCAACGTGCGGTAATAGTCGGCATGGTAGTCGGGAAAACGGTTCTGGTCGGCCAGCAGTTGCACGTGCAGGTCGTTGAGGCGGATGAGCACGTTGTGACACACGCGGATGTGGCCCCTTTGGCGCACGTTTTCCATTTCCATCATCTGGATCAACGATTCGTACCACTCCCTGATCTCGCTTCGGGTTTTCTCGTCAACGTCATAACGGTCGATGACTGCTTTCTCGACCTGTTCGATATCCAGATTACAGGCACGCAACAGGTCCTCCACCTGCCACAGGTAGAGAAGATACTCGGCGATGTTGTCTTTGCGTTTTTGTTGGGCAATAATCATAGTCGTTATCCAAATCGGCTGATGTTGCGCAAGGTGGGCTCGTCAACGATGCGGATGCGACGGCCGTCAACGGTGATGATACGTTCCTGGGCAAAGGTTGAGAGGGTGCGGATGGCATTGGCAGTGGTCATGTTCGACAGGTTAGCCAGGTCCTCACGCGCCATGTAGATTTTCAGCGTCTTGCCGTCGTCCTCATAGCCGTAGTTGTCCACCAGCATGCACAGGGCCTCGGCCAGGCGGCCGCGGATGTGTTTCTGGGTGAGGGTGACTACCTTGGAGTCACTGCCGCCCAAATGCTTGGACAACTCATTGATGAAGAACCAGGCCAACTTCATGTTGCCGTCGATGAGCTGCTTGACAGTGGTCATGGGAAGCGAGCCCACTTGCGACGGCTCGATGGCCATCGTGCTGGCAACATAGGGCTCATGGGCGAACCAGGCTCGGTAACCGAAGTACTGGATGGGACGGTACAGGCGCAGAATCTGCTGCTTGCCCCCGATGCCGTTCTTGAAACGCTTCACCTTGCCCTTGATGAGCACCCACAGGAATTGCGGCTCATCCTTCTCGGCATAGATAATCTGACCCTTGCGATAGGTATGGACAACAAAATTCTCGGCGATGAGATGTTTCTCCTCGCTGTTCAGGATGGACCAAATCTCGGCCAAATCTTCCCTGATGATGTCCTCTATGGTACTCTTAATAACCATTCAATTCTGGTTTAACACGCAAAATTACAACAACTTTTGCAGTTGCCCAAATCAATAGCTCTAAAAAACCATAAAACCATCAATCCAGTGGCCTAATCAATGGCGGAAGGCGTCAGGGATGGGTACGGGGCTGTTGGGGTTGAAGCCGGGTTGGCTGATGACGGCTCCAGGGGCACTGACGGGTCGGTAACGCGGGTCTCCCCAGTCGCGGTCCTTCTTGCCGCTGCCGAATAGATTGTCGAGCAACTGATAAATCAACGGGCCGGCGTCAAACGAGATGGGGGCGCCAAACAGATTGATGGTGGGTTGTACGACGGGCTGGGTGCGCCATCGGCCCGTGTAGGGGTCATAGATGCGGCGGGCGCCCACATCGAGCGAGAAATTGTCGCTGGCACGCCAGCCCAGGGTGCCGCCATAGGAACTGCTGCCCAGGAAAGGCATCGCCGCTATTGAGTGATACCGCTGATTGACGTAGTATTGTCCGAATGCGTTGAGCGACAGACGGTCGTTGAGGCGGAACGAGGCATTGCCGAACACACCGTAATCGTTCCATGCGTTGCGGTCAAAATGGTACTTGCTGCCCGTCAGCCCTGCGGTGACCTGGAAGCGGTCGCCCATGGGCATCGTGAAAGCGACGCTGGCGCTAGCCATGTTACCCATGCCCAGATAGGTCGTGTGTGACCCGGCACCAGTGAGATATCCGCCACCCACACGGGCAATAACACCGCCTGAAGACCAGTCGCGGCTGTAGGGATTGGTGTCGTAACGGAATTGCGGCAGGGCGCTCATGCGGTTATTGCGCCAGTCCTGCTGGTAGATGGCCAGTGAGTCGGTAAGGCGACTCATGCGGTAGTCAAGCCTGAGGTCGGCAGCAGTGGGCAAGTTGGCATTGAACGTGGGCGAGATGGGGGTAGCGGGAGTGATGGATGTGGGCAGTTCGGGCATCGTGAACTGCGGACTGATTTTGGATTGGTCAAACTGCAGCTTCAGTGCCTGATTTTCCTGAGCCGCACCGGTGAGTGCGACCATCGCGATGAGTATGGATAAAACCCGCTTCATGCCCGCAAAAATAGACGATTGGTGCGAGATGGGCAAGTGATAAAGGTTAAATTGTCTTATTGCCCGCCAGGCATGTTTTGCCACACGGCACGCAGGGCTGCGACGATGTCGTCATAGTCCTGCTGGGTGAACGGCTCGTCGCTGTTGGTCAGGATGGTGAAGGTGAGACCGTCCCAGGTGCGGCTAGTACCGGTATCCTTCATACCGTTGCGCAGGTAGAAAGCGTGCCGCCGGCGCCGCTGTTCGGGATTTGGCGCGTCGGGTTGCAGAGGTGATTCGATATCCATGATGAAGGGACGTCCCCCACGGTATTTGTCAAGAGTGCAACTCAGAATATCCTGTCCAAACCCTTTTCCGCGCAACTCTTCTCTCACGGCAAAGTACCACGCCCAGTTGTATTTGGGCAGGCGCAGCACTATCATCAGACCCACAAGAGTTTCGTCATCATAGAATGCCGTATAGTCGATATCCATAGCATCTAGCAGATGGATAAGGTCATCGTACGGAATCTGCTCTTGAGCAGGAAACGCCGTCTCATACAGCCTCCTCAATTCCACATCATCCGCATTCCCACTATTGATTTGAACAGCCCTCAACATCACCCAAAGTCTTCACTTCTAACTTTCTCCAGTTCTTCGCCAGCCTTTTCCCATTGGGCCATGACGTCGTCGAGCTCACGGCTGATTTGGGAATGCTTGTAGTAGATGTCAACGTCCTCGCTGGTGGCGGTGGACAGTTTGTCCTCGATGTCGGCGAGTTGCTGTTCAAGTTCGGCAATTTTAGCCTCGAGTGTCTTCACCTTTTTCTCGGCCTGACGGATGCGGCGTTCACGGTCTTTCTGCCGCTGGTAGTCCAGCTTGCCCTGGCTTGCAGTGGGTTCGGGAATCTCTTCGGCCGTTGTGGCAGCAGGCACGGTCTTTGCCTCCAGTTGTTGCAGTGAATCGAGCTGTTTCTTCTGCAGGAAATCATAGATGCCGCCCAGGTGCTCACGCACGCGATGCTCGCCAAACTCATACACCTTGCCCACGATGCCGTTCAGGAAGTCGCGGTCATGGGACACGACGATGACGGTGCCCTCAAAGGCCTGGATAGCCTCTTTCAGCACGTCCTTGCTGGGCATGTCCAGGTGGTTGGTGGGCTCATCGAGGATGAGCAGGTTGACGGGTTGCAGCAGCAGACGTATCATGGCCAGTCGGCTCTTTTCGCCTCCGCTCAGCACTTTGACCTTCTTGTCGGCATTCTTGCCGCCGAACATAAAGGCGCCCAGGATGTCGTTGATGCGCGTGCGTATGTCGCCCACAGCGACATAGTCGATGGTGTCGTGCACCGTCAACGTCTCATCGAGCAACTGCGCCTGATTTTGTGCGAAATAACCTATTTTGACATTGTGCCCGATCTGCAGCTTGCCGTCAAAGGGAATCTCACCCATAATGCACTTAACAAGAGTCGATTTACCGGCGCCGTTCTTGCCGACAAAGGCGACTTTCTCACCGCGCTTGATGGTGAACGTCACGTCATGGAACACGTTCAGGTTGCCGTAGTCCTTGCGCAAATCCTCGGCGATGACGGGGTAGTCGCCGCTGCGGGGTGCCGGCGGGAACTTCAGCCGCATGCGGCTGCGGTCCACCTCGTCGACCTCGATGCGCTCCAGTTTGTCGAGCATCTTGATGCGGCTCTGCACCTGCACGGCCTTGGTGGCCTTGTAGCGGAAACGCTCGATAAAGTCCTCGGTGTCGTGGATGAGCTTCTGCTGGTTCTCATAGGCGCGCATCTGTTGCTCGACACGTTCCTTGCGCAGCTCTACAAACTGGCTGTAGCTCACCTTGTAGTCATAGATTTTGCCCAGCGAAATCTCTATCGTACGGTTGGTAACATTATCGATGAAGGCGCGGTCGTGCGAAACGAGCAGCAAGGCACCGTTGCGATTTTTCAAAAATGCTTCCAGCCACTGGATGGACTCGATGTCCAGGTGGTTGGTGGGCTCATCGAGCAACAGCACGTCGGGACGGCGCAGCAACAGCTTGGCCAGCTCGATGCGCATGCGCCAACCGCCGCTGAACTCGCTCGTGGGGCGGTCAAAGTCGCTGCGTTCAAATCCCAGGCCCATCAGGGTCTTCTCGATCTCGGCCTCGATGTTATCACTTTGCATCAGGGCACGCAATTCGGTCTTCTGGGCCACTCGCTCGATAAGGTCTTGATACTCCTCGCTGTCATAGTCGGTGCGTTCGGCAAGTTCCTGATTCATCCGATCGATGGCAGCGTCCATCTGCTGCAGGTGCTCAAACGCCCGTCCTGCCTCTTGCTTGACGGTGAACTCATCCTTGAGCTGCATCTGCTGCGGCAGGTAGCCGATGGTGATGTCGGCCTGGCGTGCGACAGTGCCACTGGTGGGCTGTTGCTCGCCAGTGATGATTCTTAGCATGGTAGTCTTGCCAGCGCCGTTCTTGCCCACCAGCGCTATTTTGTCCCGTTTATTGATGACATAGCTGATGTTCTCAAACAGCACCTGGCTGCCAAATTCCACCTTGAGTCCCTGTATTGAAATCATGCCTGAATTGCAATTTTGGCTGCAAAATTACAAAAAAACCTAGATACTCTAGAAACTCTAGATAATCTAGTTTTTCTAAAACAGGCTTAACGGTTTCACCTCGGTGGTCGCACGGGCCTGCCTGATGTATTCGCCGTTGATGTCGATGCCGATGCTGCGCAGGTTCATCTCATAGGCGATCTTGCATGCCGTGCCTGTTCCGCAGTAGGGATCCAGCACGATGCCGTCGTGAGGGCAGGTGGCGACCAATGGCAAGCGGTAGAGCGTATCGGGTGCCACACAGTAGTGTGCAATACCCGAGCGTTGAACGCCAATGGTCCACACGTCGCTGGGCACCAACCATTGATGCTGCTTGCCTCTGGTGGTGGGTTTGCCTTTCCCTTTGACCTCATTGCGCATGATGAGCGCGAAGGTGCGCCTCAGTTCCTCGTCGTTGTAGTAGAAATCGTCATTCTTCACAAGATGGAACATGAACTCGTGCACCTTGCGCAGGTGGTCCTGACTCCCTTGCGGAGAAGTTGTGGTCTTGTTCCACACCACCTCGTTGACCAGTTGCCAGCCTTGCCGGTCAATCATCTGCAGCACGACACGCCAGGGAATGCCCTGCACAAAGCCGTCGGTAGTGTCATCGCCCATGTTGAGCCAGAGCGAGCCTTGCGGCTTGAGCACGCGCCAGGCCTGGGCCATGGTCTGCAACAGTTCGGCCACAAATTCCTCCTTGGTGGTGGCTGTGATGCTTTCGGTGCCCTGGCTGCGGCGACGCCAGTAGGGCGGGGTCGTGACGATGCAATCGATGCTCTCGTCCTCGATGCGTTGCATCACGGTCGCGGCATCACCCTGTTCGTAATGGGGCAGAGCCGACCGGCCCATGTGGGTCACCAGGCCACGGGTCACGGGGGCAGGGCGATTGGCATTCTCGTCGCTCTTGGCGCTCTCGGAGTCCTCGGGATGCTCGGTATTGACCATCTCATACAGCAGTTTCACGGCTTGACTCGACATCTTGTCGTGGGCAATGTTGGAATAAGCCTCGTCGGCAAGCCACATGGCAACCAGTTCGTTGGCATCGGTCTTGAAAATGCGTGCCAGCCGCAGCACCTGTTCGCGTTTGGGACGTCGCTCACCATGCTCATAGCGGCTATAAGCGGGCACATCCACTCCGATGGCCTTGGCAAGGTCCTTCTGCCGTTTGCCGCTCTCCAGACGCAGTTGTTTGATTTTTTCCGAGAAAAGCATATTGGTCGTTGGTTTTTAGTTTCTAGTCCTTGGCAGTTGTTTTTAGATGACAAATTTAGGCAATATCTTTTTCATTATCAAAGATATTGCCTAAAAAATGTTTCTTTTCAGTTATTTTCTTTCTCGGCCGCTGTGCGTTATTTCCTTTTTTTGCGGCGATGCTGATAGCGCCAGTGGTGCTGAATCGAGTGATAGAGATAGTGACGGAACGGATGCAGCAGCCAGTAGCGGTAGAACAGGAAAGCCGCTGCTGCGCCCAGGGTAGCGGCATACACGTTGTTGATGTCATAGTTGTAGCCGTTGGTCCTCCACATCAGACCGATTTCAAACAACAGTGACATTACAGCGGTGACGGCAGCCAGAGCCATCTCCTGATTGAGCTTGCTGTGGTGAGGCAGACGCGACTTGGCATAGTCGAGAATGAATGTCAAGGCGACAAGGAAATACAGGATGAAATGTCCTACCTGCTCAGCATATGGAAATATTTTTAAACTGTTGATACCCAGTGGGTTTTTGACAAATGTAAAGAAAATCGCCGCCAGCACCATGAACAGCGATGGCAGTCCTTTTGGAATAGACAGAATAAAGTTTTTCATCTGTGAGTAACGGGTTTCATTTAATTTTCAAACGACAAAGGTAATCATTTTTCCTTTATGCCGATGTTTTTTTGAGAAAAATTACAGTAATTATTCACGATAAGCTAAAAAGATGGCCGACAAATACTGATAATAGACCGAATTTGGGTATTTTTGCGCTTGAACAGAAAAACGGAGCGAATGAAGCGATTACTTGACATGACCAAGCGGGAGCGACGAGGAACCATCGTCGTGCTGTTGCTGATAGCGGTGATATTGGTCACCTCCTTGCTCATGCGCACAAGACGCGACAGCGCTCCCGTGGCGGGGACCGATGCTGTTACACTTCAGGCCTTTGAAACTCAGACCGATTCGGCTGTCGTGACCGTAAACCCGCCCGTTCGCCACAAAACCGATAGGAAAAAGTCCCATAAACGCCGTGCGGCAAAGAAGGCCAGGCCCGCCGACAAACCTCGCCGCTTGGACCCTGTTCCGCAGTTCTGAGCGCAGTCAGGGCTTAAAAAACCATTAATTCGTTTGACGGATTGAGCGGATTGTGCTACTTTTGCCACCATTAAATCAAGAAGAACTATGACAAAACGAGGAGGATTTGCAACACGTTTGGGTGCCATTGCCGCGGCCGTCGGCTCGGCTGTGGGTTTGGGAAACATCTGGCGCTTCCCCTACGAGGCAGGCATGAACGGAGGCGGTGCCTTCATTCTGGTGTATATCGGCTGTATCTTGGTCATGGGAATTCCCGTGATATTGAGTGAGTTCATCATCGGCCGATCGACGCACAGCAACATGAAGGCCGCGTTAAGGCGCCTCTCGCCGGGCAAGAAGTATTACCTCTTTACCTACCTGTGCATCCTGGGCAGCTTTGTTGTAATCGGCTTCTACAGTGTGGTTTGTGGCTGGATTATCGAGTACCTTTATCAGGCTGCCATAGGCCAGTTGAGCGGTCACACTCCTCAGGAATACAACGAAATGTTCTCTTCGCTGGTAGCCAATCCTTGGCGTTGTGTGGGCTGGACGATACTCTTCCTCATTCTCAACTTCTTCGTGATGAGCCGTGGCGTCGAGAAGGGTATTGAGCGTGTGGCAAGGGTGATGATGCCGTTGCTTTTTGTCATCTTGGCCATCTTCTGCATCAACTCGTTGTTGATGCCGGGAGCCAGCAAGGGACTCAAGTTCCTGTTTTACCCCAACTTCTCGGCCTTGACAATGCGGGGTGTGCTGGATGCCTTCGGGCAGGCGTTCCTCTCGCTGTCCATCGGTATTTCATGCCTGGTGACATACAGTTCCTACTTCAAGGATGACACATCGCTGGCTAAGGATGCCATTACCGTAGCCGGTCTCGACACGCTGGTGGCAATTCTCTCGGGCGTGATGATTTTCCCTGCAGTCTTCTCCTTCGGCGTAGAGCCCACTGCCGGTCCGCGCCTCATTTTTGAGGTGCTGCCGGGTATCTTCCAGCAGATGACGGGCGGCTATTTCTGGGCCTTGTTGTTCTTCCTGCTGGTGTTCTTCGCCTCGTTGACATCGACAATTTCCCTGAGCGAGATCCCCATCACCTTCCTCATCGAGGAGCGTAACCTGACGCGTAATCGAGCCATCAACTGGGCTGCCCTGGTCACCTTTGTACTGGCAACGCTGGCCGCCCTGTCATTCAATGTCCTTGACGACATCAAGTTGTGGGGCAAGAACATCTTCGACATGATGGACTATGCCGCCAGCAACATCTTCATGCTCTTGGGCGGACTGTTCACTGCCGTCTATGTGGGATGGATTCTCGACCGCAAGGTCGTTCACAACCAGCTCACCAACAACGGCCGCTTGAAGGCCAGGTTCGTCGAGCCCTATCTCATCTTCTGCCTGCGCTACGTCGCCCCCGTTTCCATCTTCTTCATCTTCCTCTACCTCACCGGCATCATCTAACCGCCCAACAACAACTTCTACACAGCATTTTATAAAAACAACTAAAACAACTCAAACAACCGTCACTCAACAAGATAGTTGTTTGAGTCATCTCCATTTATAATAAAGCGCCCTGCCCTGTTGTTAGAGTATTACAAGCTGCCAGCTTGTAAAAAAATGTCGCGCCCTGTTGTCGAGGTATTGCAAGCCTTCGGTATGTAAAAAATCCCCCTCCCTCTTGACAAGCCTTCTACAATTCACTATCTTTGCACTCTCAACAATACCATGTTAAACAATTTATCAATGAAAAACACCATGAGCAACATCAATTATTACCGTTATCCCAATGCACGCAGCGAAGCCGACTCTTGGAAGAACTGCCAGTTCACCAGCGACACCGACCTCAGCGCCTACACCATCCAGCCATTGGTAACCATCAACGGCCAGCCATTTCTGCGTCAGCACCACTCCACCTACCTCACCGGCAAGGAAACCTGTCGCGCCCACCACTTTGCCCCCCTGTGCCGGGGCTTCGGCCACTGTCCTCGCCAGCGATGCCCCCGTTAGCACAGCCCCCGCCGGCAAAGTCCTCTGGATCGACACCCTCCACGGCCCCCACATCTGTACCGCCATCTACAACGAGCTTGTCGCCCACGCCCCCGACAAGAAAAACCTCCACTTCGTCTGCCTCGACTTCCTTGGCGAGCAGCGCGGTAACGTCTTTGCACTAAATCGCAACATCGAGGCATTAATCGGCAGTTACAAACCCGACCTCGTCGTCATCGACGACATCGACCACCTCATGCCCTTCTGCGGCGTCAACACCGCCAAGGAATTCTGCAACATCGTCCGCGACGTCACCAACCACACCGAGACCGCCTTTCTCTTTATCGGCTACAACCACCTCAACAAGAAAGCCTCAACCACAGGCAACCTCGGCAAGTACCTCTTCCTCGACGCTTCTGATGTCTTCTCCCTCTCCACCCAACGCGAGGTCACCACAGTCCGTCTCATCCGCAGCTACGACCTCAGCCGCAACCCCGACAACACCGAGTACCACTTCACCATCGGCCCCGACAACCTCCCCCAGCGTACCGACGCCCTTCCCGCCGCCAAGCACATCGACGACAACACCCTCCGCGACATCATCCGCGACACCCTCCAACCAGGAGAACCCATCACCCCCGACCAGCTCCTCCACGAGGTCACCACCCGCTACCGCCACCTCAAGCACCAGCAACGCGCCACCGACCTCATAACCCAAGCCCTTCATCTCAACCTAATTAAGAAACTTGACAATCAACAAGATACCTACACTCCCACCATGACAATTAACACTCCTTTAACACTTCCGCCCCACCTGCCAAGCCAGTCCAGCACCATGGAGCATGTCCCGTAGCCGACGGCTCTGCCGTCTAGAAAGCCCATCTAGCATTCCTTCCGTGTTGTTAGAGTATTACAAGCTGCCAGCTTGTAAAAAAAGTCGCTCCCTGTTGTCAAGGTATTGCAAGCCTTTGGCTTGTACAATTAAACAACTATCCATCAAGTAGATAGCTGTACAAGTTATTTGAAAACTACGGTTGTTATTGTTGAGAGAGGTGGGCGCGGATGGCGGCGGTGAAGGGGCGCCAGTATTTTTGGCATTTGACGTCGCCGACGCCGTAGATGATGCCGAACTCGGCTTGGGTGGTGGGCTTCTCGGTGGCCATGGCGGTGAGTGACTTGTCGCTGAAGACCATGTAGGGGGCGATGTGGTTTGCCTGGGCGAGGGCTTTGCGCAGGTCACGCAGTTTGTCGAACAGGGCTTTGTCCATCTGTTTGGCCGGTTGGGTTTCTTCGACGATGGCTGGGGCGGCTTTCTCTTGCTTGAATGCGCGGCGCTTGAAACGGTTCAGCTCGATGGACTGGCGGCCGAAGAGCACTTCGTTGCCATATTCGGTGACTTTGAGGTGGTTGTTCTCGTTATAGGCGACCTCAAAGAGCCCCATTTGGAGCATCTGTAATAAGTAGGCGTTCCACTCGAGGACGTTGAGGTCGTGCCCCACGCCGAAGGTCTTAAGCCTGTCATAGCCCTTGTCGATGATGTCGGCCTTGCGCATGCCGCGCAGGATGTCGGTGACGGTATACAGGCTGGCTTGCTCGTCGGTCCGCTTGATGGCGCTCAAGGCCATTTGGGCGAGTCGGGTGCCGTCGAAACGTTCGGGCGGGTTGTCGCACACGTCGCAGTTGTGGCAGTCGTGGTCGAAGCGCTCGTTGAAGTAGCTGAGCAGGATGCGCCGGCGGCAAACGCCGCTCTCGGCAAACTGTTGCATGCTGCGCAGCTTGTCGGTGTTGACCTGTACCTGTCCCGACTGGCGGGCAAACTGCTGGAGGGTGACCACGTCGCCATAGTTGTAGAACATGAGGGCCTCGGCGGGCATGCCGTCGCGTCCGGCACGTCCGATTTCCTGATAGTAGCTCTCGATGTTGCGCGGCATATTGCTGTGGATGACGTAGCGCACGTTGCTCTTGTCGATGCCCATGCCGAAGGCGATGGTGGCGCACACCACTTTCACATCGTCGTTGATGAAGTCGCGTTGCACCTGCTGCTTGTCGTTCACGCTCATGCCGGCATGAAAGGCGCGGGCGCTGATGCCCAGGCGGCTCAGGTTGGCAGCCATGGTCTCGGTGTCCTTGCGGCGCAGGCAGTAGATGATGCCGCTCTCGCCCTGGTGCAGGTTGATGAACTGAACGATTTGGCGCAGCTTCTGCTTGCCCGATGAGCCTGTCACCACGTTGAGAGAGATGTTGGGCCTGTCGAACGAGCTGATGAAGAGACGTGCATCGGGGATGTTGAGTTGTGTGGCGATGTCGTCACGGGTGATGCGGTCGGCGGTGGCAGTCAGGGCCATCACGGGGACGTGCGGGTAGCGCTGTTTGAGGCAACCCAGCTGGGTATACTCGGGGCGGAAGTCGTGTCCCCATTGCGAGATGCAGTGGGCCTCGTCCACGGCAAAGAGGCAGATGCGCTGGGTGATGGAGGTGGACCAGCGGTCAATCTCGCTCAATAGTTTCTCGGGCGAGATATAGAGCAGTTTGACCTTGCCTTGCATGAGCAGGTCCATTGTCTGACGGTTCTCGGCCTCGCTCTTCTCGCTGTTGAGGGCTAAGGCAGGCACGCCGTTCTGTTGCAGCGCGTCGATCTGGTCGTTCATGAGTGCCAGCAGCGGGGAAATGACGATGGCAAAGCCGTCGTCGCTCATCAGTCCGGGAAGTTGATAACAGATGGATTTGCCGCCGCCAGTGGGCATGAGTACGATGCTGTCGCCGCCGTCAAGGGTGTGGTCAATGATGTCCCACTGTTGGCCACGAAAACCGTCGTAGCCATAACAACTCCTCAACAACGCCAATGCATATTCCTGGCGAGTCAATCCGTGATAATCACTCATGATCAATCAACTAAAAATCCAGAAACTAAGGACTAGAAACTAAGGACTAGAAACTAGAAACTAATAAGCATTATCCTCGCCCTTGAGGGCGTTCCACACGGTTCGGAAAATGATTTTCAGGTCCATGAAAAAGGTCCAGTTCTCGGCGTACCAGACGTCGTACTCGACACGCTTCTCCATCTGCCACAGCTCCTCGGTCTGTCCGCGGTAGCCTCGCACCTGAGCCCATCCGGTGATGCCTGGCTTGATGGTGTGTCGCAACATGTACTTGTCGATGAGTTCGCTGTAGAGCTCGGTCTGTGCCACCATGTGGGGGCGGGGACCCACGATGCTCATTTCGCCGCGCCACACATTATAGAACTGCGGCAGCTCGTCGATGCTGGTTCGGCGCAGGAAGTTGCCGAAGCGTGTTACACGCGGGTCGCCCTTGGTGGCCTGGAGCGTGTCGCTGTCGGCATTGATGCGCATCGTGCGGAACTTGTAGCAGTCGAATGCCTGTCCGCGGTAGCCGGTGCGTTTCTGCACGAAGAAGATGGGACCTGGCGACGACAGCTTGATGCCGATGGCCACAGGGATGATGACCAGTGGCGACAGGATGAGTGCTATGGTCGACATCACCAGGTCGAAGGCGCGCTTGACGATGCGGTTGATGGGGTTTTTCAAGGGGTAGGGGTGGACGGCAAGAATGGGGATATCGCCCACCGACTGCAACTCGAACTGGCGAGTCACCGTTCGCCCGAACTGCGGAACATAGTAGAAGTCGACCGCATTGTTGTCGGCAATGCGGATCATGCGCGACACGTTCTGGTTGTCCTCGATGTCGGGCACGGCGCAGAACATCTCGTCGACCTGATGGGTCTTGACAAACTGCTCCACGTCGTCGAGGGTTCCCTGATAGGCCGCCGATGCCGAACGCGCCTTGGGGTTGTCGTCGAAAAATCCCACGATGTGGTAACCGTAGCCCATGTCGGCCAGCATCTCGTTGATGAGGCGCACACCCACGGTGCCGCCACCGATGACGATGACGCGCTTGAAGTTAAAGCCCCTGTTGCGGTACAGCTTGACAAACTGTCGTGAGATGACCCACCATGCCGCAAGCGCGACAAAGAAGATGATGTAGAACCACAACAGGCGCTGCCACTGGGCGTCGGCATGTCCCAGAAACGTGGTGAGCGTGACGAAGATACCTGCATGGGTGAGCACCAGCTTGAGTGCCTGGCCGACGACCTTCTCGGCATAGAAGACGCGGCGCTCATGCACATTGTTGTAGAAATACAGGCAGACCACCATCGCCACATTGAGCACTAGCCACACGGGCCTGGAATACAGCTCATTGCCGGCGGGCAGGGCTTCGCGTTGCCAGTACATGGACGCGAAGAAGGCCAAGTTGACAATCAGCAGGTCGATGACGCTGAATATCCACTTGACAAACTGGCCGTATCTGCCTTTGCTCTTCATTTAACGGTGAGATGGTGTTTTCGTTAATGGTTGTCTTAAAGTCAACAAACGACGGGGGAGCGGCAATTTTCACTCCCCAGTCGCTGTTATGGATGTGTCGATGGCAGTACCATGTCCACTGTGCGTGGTGGATTAGGCGTTGTCCAGTTCTTTGATTTTCTGTTCGAGCTCAGCAATTTCCTCTTTGAGCTTGGCGATGCGGCGTTCCATTTCCTGGACGAGCGAGTTGCCGCTCTTGGTGTTGGCGGTCAGGAAGCCCATGTTGTTCTCGAAGGTCTTCAGTTCGCTCATGCGCTGCTCGTAGGTGCGCACCAGGCGGTCGCGCTCGCTCAGGTTGCGGTCGCCACCCGACTGACGCGGGCCACGTGAGCCGCCCTCGCCACGAGGACGTGAGCCACGCATGTTGAGCGTTTCAAACGCCTTGTCGACCAGTTCGCGGTACTGGGCGTAGATTTTGTCTTTCTCCTTGAAGGGCACGTGGCCGATCTCCTGCCAGCGGTCCATCAGGTCGCGAACGGTCTGGGCAGCATCCTCGGCAGCCTCCTCGATGGTGGCCTTGAGGTTGGCGATGACTTCCTTCTTGGCCTTGAGGTTATCGTGCTCGACGGCGTGGACATTGACGTTCTGTTTCTTCTTCTCCTCGAAGAAGTGGTCACAGGCGGCAATGAAACGTTTCCACACGTTGTCGCTGTATTTCTTCACTACGGGGCCGATGGTCTTCCACTCCTTCTGCATCTCGACGAACTTGTCAGTTGCCTCCTTCCAGTCGGTGGAGTCCATCAGGGCCTCGGCGCGCTCACACAGGTCAATCTTCTTGGCCAGGTTGGCGCTGAGTTCCTCCTTCATGGACTTGTAGAACTCGGCCTTTTTGGCGAAGAAGTCGTCGCATGATTTGCGGAAACGGGCAAACAGGGCGGCATTGGCCTTGCGTGAAGCGTAACCCAGCTTCTTCCAATCCTCTTGCAGGGCGATGATCTGCTTGGTCACCTCGTCCCACTGGGCATAGGTCTTGAGGTTGTCGGTCGAAATCTGCTCGATTTTCTCGCACAGTTCGGTCTTGGCATCGGCATTCTCTTTCTCCTTGCTCTTGCGGTCTTCAAAGAAGGTCTGGTACTTCTTGTTGATGGCGCTGGATGCGGCCTTGAAGCGAGCCCAGAGCTCCTCGCGCAGTTCCTTGGCAACGGGGCCGATTTCGCGCCAGTTGTTGTGGAGCTCCTGCAGTTTCCTGAAGGCGGCCACGATGTCGGTCTCCTCGTCGAGGGCCTCGGCTTCCTCACACAGCTGCTGCTTCAACTCCAGGTTCTTCTTGAAGTCGTAGTCGCGCAGCTCCTTGTTCATCTTGAGCACGTCATAGAAACGCTCGGTGGCGCGCTGGAACTCTTTCCAGATGTCGGTGTCGGCAGTGGCGGGCACTTCGCCGGCGTCCTTGAACTCCTGCTGCAACTGCTTCACGCGGTTGAACTGGCGGTTGATGTTGTCGGGGTCGTTGGCAATCTCGTTGATGAGCGTGATGATCTGGCGCTTCTTTTCGAGATTGGCCTCACGGTTGGCCTCTTGGGCGGCATTATATTCGGTGCGGCGTTCCTTGAGCACGTTGAGCAACTCCTTGAGGTTGTTCTCATCGGCATCCTCTTTGGGGGTGAAGTCACTCTCCTCGTTGCCGTTGGCAAGGAAGGCCTCTTTCTCCTGCGCTGTCTCCTCGCGGCGCAAGGCGAAGAAAGCAGCCTTGATGGCTTGCACTTCGTCCTTCACCTCCTCGATGGGACGGGCTGCAGCGGCGCGCATCAGGTCCACCAGCTCGCTCTTGGTCTTGCCGGCCAGGTCCAGTTTTGGTGCGGCCTCCTCGACGGCAGGCTCATCGTTTTTGGCCTCCTCGGCGACGGGCTCTTCGGCCTTGGGCTCCTCGGCGACAGGTTCTTCGGCCTTGGGCTCTTCAGCAACGGGTTCTTCAACTTTAACTTCTTCACTCACAATTTCCTGGGGCTCGTTCTGGGCCTCAGTGCTCAAGATTTGATCCTTCTCGAGATTGTTCATCGATTCAGATTGTTCACGCGGTTCCATCATAATAACAAGTTTTTGTTCAGGTTCCATTTGGCGCCTGATGTTAAATTACAAACCCCAAATTTAGGCATTTTTTCTCATCTGCAAAGCCATTTCCCCGTTTTTTTTCAATTTTTTCTGTTTTTTCAATAAAAAAGGACTCACCGGCATTTTGCGCCGGTAAGCCCATTTGTTTTGATTTGCAAGGAATTGAACGACTTATTTCACGATCGTAGCCTTGACAATCTTGATGTCGACGGTGGGTCGGTCCATTCGTCCAGTGGTCGTGTTCTGGATCTTGTCCACCACGTCCATGCCCGAAACGACCTCGCCAAAGACGGTGTACTGGCCGTCGAGGTGGGGCGTGCCGCCCACGCTGGTATAAGCGTCAATCTGCTCGTCGGTGAATTTGACTGCAACGTTGGCAGCTTCGGCCTCGGTCTGCTGGATGAGTTCGTTTTGCAAAGCTTGGAGGCCTGCAGTGTCCTGAGACTGCTGCAGCTGCTGGATCTTAGCGTTGTTCTCGGTCACCAGACGGCGGAAGATGTCCTGCTTCTTCATGTCGGCCATACGCTTGGCCATCATGTTGAGCTCGTCGCTGCTGTAGATCTTGCCGGTGACGATGTAGAACTGGCTGCCGCTGCTGCGGCGCTCGGGGTTGACCTGGTCGCCGGTACGGGCTGCTGCCAGCGCTCCACGCTTGTGGAAATACTTGGGATAAACAAACTCGGCCTCGATGGTGTAGCCGGGGTCGCCGTCGCCAAGGGTGGTCTCGGGACCGGCATTCTTGGAGTTGCCGTCACCCGTCTGGATCATGAAGTCCTTGATCACGCGGTGAAAGAGCACACCGTCGTAGTAACCCTCCTTGACGAGCTTGATGAAGTTGTCGCGGTGTTGGGGTGTCTCGTTGTAAAGCTCGACGACGATGTCGCCCAGCGTTGTCTCGAGTTTAACTTTTGTCATTTTGCTATCGGCTTTTGTCTTTTTGGCTGCGCTGGCTGTACCCTCGGTGTTGCTTGCCGAGCACGACATGAGCGTGAACGCAATCATCATGATGGAAAAAAAGAAATTCCTCTTCATTTTTACTGTTATTGATGTTTCAGATAGTAACGGCTTTAGATTCCCACAGGATAGAGGCGCTTGTAGATGCGGCGGAAGTTGTCGTCGGTCTCGCTGAGCTCGGCAGCGCGCTCCTTGTAGTCGGCACCCCAGAGCGACGAGGCCAGGTAGGCCAGATAGACGTGGTCGCGGTCCTTGGCGATGGCGGCTTTGACGAGCAGGTCGATGCTCGAGGCATACTTGTCGCGGTCGATGGCGTTGAGGTAACGGGCGGTGCTCACGACAAATTGTCCGGTGCGGTCCTTGAGAATCATATTGTCCACCAGGGCGTTCATGTCCTTGTCGATATTGCCCATATTGTTGGCAATGTATTCATAGGTCAACAGCCCGTTGGTGTCGGTGTCCAGTATTTTCTTGATTTCGTTGTCCATTCTATTAATAATGTAGTTCGTTTACAAACGGCAAAGATAGTGCTTTTTTTCTACCTGTATTCTATTCGTGTGGAAAAATGTTCATGGCCTTCCAAAAAATCAGATTTCGGCTTCTACAAAACTAAAAAAATGTAGTAACTTTGTCAGTTAATAGTAAACGACATTAAAACTACTGATAAACTATGGCAAAAATCCGCAATTTCATGCTTCTGTGCCTGTGCGCGCTGGTGGTGGTTCCCGCCCTGCGTGCCGAGCATCTGTTGATTATCGCTGTTAACGACACCCATAGCCAGGTTGACCCGGCCAGTGACGGCATGGGTGGTGTGGCACGCCGCCGCGCCATTTATGACCAGCTGCGCGCCGCCAATCCCAACCATGTGCTCATCCATGCCGGCGATGCCGTTCAGGGCACGCTGTTCTTCTCGCTCTATCGCGGCGAGGTGGAGTATGCGCTGATGGATTCGCTGGGCTATGACGCGATTATCTTGGGTAACCATGAGTTTGACAACGGCATGGATGAGCTGGCCGAGCACTACCGCAACGTGGATGCCGTGAAGATGAGCGCCAACTATGACTTCAGCGCCACACCGCTCGACGGCCTGTTTCATCCCTACTGGATCAAGGCTGTGGGCGACAAGCGCGTGGCCTTCTTCGGCATCAATGTCAATCCTGCCGGACTGATTGCCGACATGAACTGTGAGGAACTGCGCTACCAGAACGCTCCCGACGTTGCCGATGCCACGGCCAGGTATCTGAAGGAGGTGCAGCATGTGGATTATGCCATCATGGTGTCGCACATCGGCTACAGCAGCTATGAGCCCAGCGAGCCCAACGACACGCTCATCATCAAGAACAGCCATTACATCGATATGGTCATCAGCTCACATTCCCACACGACCATCAAGCCCGGTGGCGGTTGGGACCGTGTCGCCAATGCCGACGGCAAGATGATTCCCATCGGCCAGAACGGCAAGAGCGGCAAACTGGTGGCTACCTATGACCTGGACCTGGAAACGGGCGACATCGTTTACAGCCACATCCCCGTTGATGCCAGCTGGGACGAGGCTGCCAGCCACTATACCGCCATGAACCAGTGGCTCGACCACTACCGTCACGGTGTGGACAGCATCATGAACAACCCCGTGGGTACCAGTGCCCGCTTCATGAAGAACTCGAGTGCTGCTGCCCAGAACTGGGTGAGCGACGCTGCGATGGAAATCATCAAGGAACTCTCGGGAATCAAGAATATCGACTGTGCCATCATGAACAAGGGCGGCATCCGCACCGATATGCCCAAGGGCACCGTTACCGAGGGCGTCATCGGCTCGATGTTCCCCTTTGACAATCGCTTTGTGGTGCTCGAGATGCCCGGCAATGAGCTCATCGAGAGCGTGAAGCTGATGTGCGGCCGCGGCGGCGACGCCGTGAGCAAGGAGCTGCGCGCCACCTATAATAAGAAAGGTGAGATGACCGGCGCCACCGTCAAGGGCAAGAAGATTGACCCCAATAAGACCTATATCGTTGCCACCATCGACTACCTGGCCAACGGCGGTGACTACATGACGCCGATGACCCGCTGCAAGCGCCTGTTTGTCGATGTGCAGAAGTATGGCAACCACATTCTTGATTATGTCAAGCGTCTGGAGGCCCAGGGCAAGATGATTGATGCCAAAGACGAGGTGAGAATCAAGCAAAAGTGAACGGCCTATAGAGCCCATAACAGTATAATAAAATGACCAAATTCAAACGAATCCTTCTCTTAACGGTTGCCGTGGTGCTCACGTTGGGTGCGACGGGCCGTGAATCCACACGACTGCCCAACCTGTTCAATCAGGTGGACCAGGTGGCGATGAACCGGTGGGTTGACAGCGTGTTCAACAGTCTGTCGCCCGAGGCGCGCATCGGCCAGCTGATCGTCGCTTCGGTGACACCGTCGGGCAACGATGCCACCCGTGAACTGGTGCGCCGGCTTGTCGTGCAGAACATGGTGGGCGGACTCATCTATGAGAACAGTTCCATGGCCGACCAGGCTGCTGTGACCAACCTGGCACAGTCACTGGCCACCGTGCCGCTGATGATTACCATCGACGGCGAGTGGGGCCTGGGCATGAGGTTGAAGGAGGTGCCCAATTTCCAGCGCAACCTCATTCTGGGCGCGTTGGACAACGATATGCTGCTCTATGAGTACGGACGCGAAGTGGCGCGGCAATGCCGTCGCATGGGCATCCAGGTGAACTTTGCTCCAGTGCTCGATGTGAATGATAACCCGCTGAATCCCGTTATCGGTGACCGTTCCTTCGGCGAGAGCCCTGAACTGGTGGCCAGACATGCCATCGCCTTTGCACGTGGTCTGGAGGATGGCGGTGTGATGGCCGTGGGCAAGCATTTCCCCGGTCACGGCTCATCCAGCGAGGATTCGCACAAGACCCTGCCGGTCATTAACAAGTCGCTGCAGGAAATCAACACATGCGAGCTGGTGCCGTTCCGCAAGTTTGTCGATGCCGGTTTGAGCGGTATTCTCACGGCGCACCTGCTGGTGCCGTCTATCGATGGCGGCAAGGCCCCCACAAGCCTGTCCAATGACTGCGTGGGCACGCTCTTGCGTAACGAGTTGGGTTTTGACGGTCTGATTTTCACCGATGCGCTGAATATGAAGGGCGCGACCCAGATGCTGAAGGGTTCGGCCTGTGTCAACGCGTTGCTCGCGGGCAATGATGTGTTGCTCATGCCCGAGAATGTCGCTGACGAGATCGCCGCCATACAGCGTGCCGTGGCTAACGGCACCCTGAGCCAGCAGCTCGTCGATGAGCGTTGCAAGAAAATCCTGCGTTACAAATATGCGCTCAACCTCACGAGCCCCCAACAGGTGAGCACGGCCAACCTGCTCAATGACGTCAACTCGCAGCGTGCGGCAGTGCTCAAGCGCCAGCTCACTGCCGGCAGCATCACCGTCATCAAGAATAATGACAATATCCTGCCTATCCACAACCTGCAGAGCCGTCGCATAGCCGTGGCCACTATCGGCAACGAGAACGGCACGGCATCGACGTTCACGCGCCGCTGCGCCGACTATGCCCAAGTAAAGCGTTTCGACCTGGCCAAGGCCGGTTCGGCCAATGCCCTTGCCGAGCTGCTGCACGATGGCCACTTCAACACCATCATTGTCGAGGTGGGCGAGGACAATGCCGACAACCGTGCAGCCCTCGATGTTGTGGTCAAGAAGTGCAAGAACGTGATTGTGACGCTCACCTGCAAGCCCTACGAAATCAAGAACTACGGCAGTGCCATCACTCACAAGCACGTCAAGGCCGTGGTGCTGACCTACCAGAACAATAGCCTGGCCGAGGACTATGCCGCACAGACCATCTTCGGCGGCAATGCTGCCGGCGGCAACTTGCCCGTCTCGTTGAGTTTCCAGGGCAAGAAGACCCGTTATGATGCGGGTCACGGCATCCATTATGATGCCACCCGATTGGGCTATTCCATTCCTGCCGAGGTGGGTTTGGATAACCGTCTGACGGCACAAATCGACTCGGTGTGCCGCTTGGGTGTGCAGCAGCATGCATTCCCCGGCTGCCAGGTGATTGTGGCACGTCATGGCAAGGTGGTTTACAAGGGCTCATTCGGCACCATCGACTACAGCAGCACGGTCAAGGTGGACGACAACACGCTGTTTGGCCTTGCATCGGTGTCTAAGGCTACCGGCACCATCAGCGGCGTGATGAAGGCCTTTGACGACGGCAAGTTCCGTCTCGACGACAAGGCGAGCCAGTATATTCCCGGCCTGCGTGACGGCGACAAGGAGGACATCACCTTCCGCGACCTGCTGTATCACGAGACGGGTATGCCTGCCTCGCTCGACATGTGGAAGATGATGATGGACCCCAACACCTATAGCGGATCCCTCATCGCGGGTGCCGAGGACGCCAACCATCCCATCAAGGTGATGAGCGGCGCATGGGGACATAAAGACGCCAAATTGCGCACCGACATCCTCTCGACCCACAAGACCGACAAGTTCAACATTGCCATTGCCGACGGCATCTGGGGCGGTCGTGTGACCTATGATTCGATCATGAACCGCATGTACCACGCCAAGCTGGGCAAGAAGAAATACCTGTACAGCTGCTGCAACTTCTCGCTGCTGGCCGATGCCGTGCAGCGCATGACGCACTCGCCGCTCAACTACTATGTGAACAACTACATCTTTGCGCCGCTGGGTGCCTATCACACGATGTACCGTCCGCTGACCAAGTTCTCGCGCGACGAGATTGCCTTTACCGAGAAGGATACCTTCCTGCGTCGCCAGCACATCCATGGCTACGTCCACGACGAGTTGGCCGCCTTCTCGGGCGGTGTGCAGGGCAATGCTGGCCTGTTCAGTAATGCCAATGACCTGGCCAAGCTGTTCCAGATGTGGCTGAACGGCGGCACCTATGGCGGTGTGCGCCTGTTGAAGGCTTCGACGGTCGAGACTTTCACGACCCAGAAGAGCCCTAACAGCCACCGAGGCTTGGGCTTTGACAAACCGGTTGTGGGTAACCCTGACGCGAGCAATACCTGTGCCGAGGCCACGCCTGAGACCTTCGGTCACACGGGTTTCACGGGCACCTGCTTCTGGGTTGATCCCAAGAACGACATGTTTTACATCTTCCTGAGCAATCGTGTGAGCCCCACGCGCAACAACCCGAACTTTGGACGCATCAGCGCCCGCAGCCACATCCAGTCGCTTATCTATCGAGCCATCAAGGACTAAACTCTGGACCGGCTGGTTTTTATGGATTATCAATAACTAAAAGACGAGAATTATATGAAAAAGTTAGCATTTGTTTTTACCGCATTGTTGCTGCTCGCATCGTGCAGCAAGGGCTACAAGTTGACGGTCACCATGCCTGATGACAGCAATAACGGCGAGACTGCCTTCTTGACCAACTATGATACGGGCGATACCGTCGCCACGGCCACCATCGAGAACGGTATGTGCACCTTTGAGGGCGAAGCCGGCAAGGGCTTCTTTGCACGCCTGTATGTGGGTGGCAATCCTTACGGCTTTATCATTGAGCCGGGTGAGGTGAAACTGAATATTGCCGAGGGTACCGCCATCAGTCCGCTCAACGACAAGATGGCTGCCTGGAGCAAAGAGATGCAGAAAATTGCTGATGACACCACAGTGACCGAAGCCGAGAGCGATGCCCGCTATGCCGAGGGATTGTTGAAGTTCTATCAGGAGAACAAGGACAATGCCATTGGACCTTGGGCCTTCTGCAACTACTTGATGTATAAGGACCTGAACGAGGCCGATATTGATGCGCTCGTGAAGGATGCTCCTGCCGAGTACGCTCAGTTGAAGCGTGTCGAGAAGGCCAAGAATGCCGCCCGTCAACTCACTGTCACCGCCGAGGGACAGAAGTTTACCGACTTTGAGGTCGTGGCCGAGGATGGCGCCAAGCAGAAGCTGTCGGACTATGTGGGCAAGGGCAAGGTCGTTGTCGTTGACTACTGGGCCAGTTGGTGTCCTCCCTGCCGTGCCGAGATTCCCAAACTGCAGGCTTTGAAGGCCAAATATGGCGACAAGTTTGATGTGCTGGGCATTGCCGTGTGGGACAACCCTGACGATACCCGCAAGGCTATTGAGGAGCTCAAGATCACGTGGCCTGTTATCATCGGCACCCACAAGCTGACTGAGCCGACTGACCTGTACGGCATCAAGGGCATTCCCCATATCATCGTCTTTGGCCCCGACGGCACAATCCTGTCGCGCGGCTTGACGGGCGATGACCTGGCAAACAAGCTGGCCGAAGTGACGAAGTAATGGCTGTTGCCATACTGTTACGAGCTGGCAGCTCGTAATACTAAACAGAACTTCAATAACCTATTGCAACAAAACAAAAACAAACGGTGGGGCCGGAATGGCTCCACCGCTTGTTTTGTTGATGTTGTGTCTTGTGCTTACTCGGCCTCGACGGCTGCCTGTGCGGCGGCAAGGCGTGCAATGGGCACGCGGTAGGGCGAGCAGGAAACGTAGTTCATACCCAACCTAGCGCAGAACTTGACGCTGCTGGGCTCACCACCGTGCTCACCGCAGATACCGAGGTTGAGCTCGGGCTTGGTGGCACGACCCTTGCGGCAAGCCATCTCGACGAGCTGGCCAACGCCTTCCTGATCGAGTACCTGGAACGGGTCAACCTTGAGGATGCCCAGGTTCTTGTAGATGGCGAGGAACTTGCCAGCGTCATCACGCGAGTAACCGAAGGTCATCTGGGTCAAGTCGTTGGTACCGAATGAGAAGAAGTCAACAACCTGAGCGATCTGGTCGGCAACGAGGGCTGCACGCGGAATCTCAATCATGGTACCTACCTTGTAGGCAACGGTCTCGCCGCGCTCGGTGAATACCTCTTGAGCGACGCGGTTGATGATGTCGGCCTGCATTTGGATCTCGTTCTTCACACCAATCAGGGGAACCATGATCTTGGGATGAACGTCGATGCCCTTAGCCTTCACGTTGAGAGCAGCCTCGATGATTGCGCGGGCCTGCATCTCGGTGATCTCGGGATAGGTGTTGCCCAGACGGCAGCCACGGTGACCTGCAAGGGAGGATCGAGTAGGCGGATGGTTACTTCATAGCCGTCCATGGCCTCGAAGATACCCTCGAAGTCGCCACGCTGCAGCGGGAGCAGCTTGGCCAGAGCAACGCGACGAGCTGCCTCATCGGGAGCGATGATCATCTCGCGCATAGCCTTGATGCGGTCACCCTCGAAGAACATGTGCTCGGTGCGGCACAGGCCGATGCCGTGGGCACCCAGCTTGCGTGCCACGCTGGCGTCGCGGGGCGAGTCGGCGTTGGTGTAAACGTCCATCTTGCTGTATTTCTCGGCCAGGGACATTACGGCAGCGAAGTCACCGCTCAGGTCGGCATCTACAGTAGCTACGAGGCCGTCATAAACCTCACCGGTGCTACCGTTGATCGAAATCCAGTCACCCTCGTTGTAGGTCTTGCCACCCATCTCGACGGTGCGGGCCTTGTAGTCCACCTTGATTTCACCGGCACCCGAAACGCAGCACTTGCCCATACCGCGAGCCACAACGGCTGCGTGTGAGGTCATACCGCCGCGTGCGGTGAGGATACCCTGAGCCACGTTCATACCGCGCAGGTCCTCGGGAGAGGTCTCCAGGCGCACCATGATGACTTTCTTCTTGCGCGATGCCCATTCCTCGGCGTCGTCGGCAAAGAATACGATTTGACCGGTTGCGGCACCGGGGCTGGCGGGCAGACCCTTGGCCATAACCTTGGCGTTCTTAACGGCAGCCTTGTCAAACACGGGGTGCAGCAGCTCGTCGAGCTTGCCGGGCTCCATGCGCTTGATGACGGTCTTCTCGTCGATAGCGCCCTCACGCAGCAGGTCCATGGCGATCTTCACCATAGCGGCGCCGGTGCGCTTACCGTTACGGGTCTGGAGCAGCCAGAGCTTGCCGTCCTGGATGGTGAACTCCATATCCTGCATGTCGCGGTAGTGTTCCTCGAGCTTCTGCTGGATGTCAACGAGCTGCTTGGCGCACTCGGGCATCGACTCCTCGAGAGAGGGATACTTGGCAGCGCGCTCTTCCTCGCTGATGCCTTGCAGCTTGGCCCAACGGCGGCTGCCCTCGGTCATGATCTGTTGCGGGGTGCGAACACCAGCCACAACGTCCTCGCCCTGAGCATTGATCAGGTACTCACCATTGAACAGGTTCTCGCCAGTACCGGCATCACGTGAGAAGCAAACACCGGTTGCGCTGTTGTTGCCCATGTTACCATAGACCATGGCCTGTACGTTAACAGCCGTACCATACTCCTCGGGGATCTGGTTCATGCGGCGATACAGGATAGCGCGGTCGTTATTCCAGCTGTCAAATACAGCGTAGATGGCACCCCACAGCTGATCGTAGGCATCGGTGGGGAAGTCCTTACCGGTATTCTCCTTAACGGCGGCCTTGAAGCGCTTCACGAGTTCCTTGAGGTCATCGACGTCGAGCTCGGTGTCGAACTTCACGCCCTTCTTCTCTTTCAGTTCCTCGATAATTGCCTCGAAGGGGTCGATGTCGGTCTTGTTGGTGGGTTTCATGCCCAGCACAACGTCACCGTACATCTGCACAAAACGGCGGTAGCTGTCCCAAGCGAAGCGGGGGTTGCCCGATTTCTGAGCCAGCGTCTCGGCTACTGCATCGTTGATACCCAGGTTCAGGACGGTGTCCATCATACCCGGCATAGACACGGGAGCACCCGAGCGAACCGAAACCAGCTGAGGGTTGCTGGGATCATTGAACTTGTTACCTGTCAGTTTCTCGATGTGTGCTACAGACTTCATCACATCGTCCTTGATCATCTCAACGACAGCTTCGCGACCCTTCTGGTTATAAAGGGTGCAAATCTCGGTGGTAATGGTGAAGCCCGGGGGAACAGGGACACCAATCAAGTTCATCTCGGCAAGGTTAGCGCCCTTGCCACCCAGTAAATCCTTCATGTCGGCACGACCCTCTGCTTGGCCGTTACCAAAAGTGTAAATCGCTTTCATTTACTAAAGTTTTCTGTTGAATATAATTGCAATTATTATAAATTTCTTTTTTGCGGTGCAAAGGTAATGAATTTTGGACAAAATATAGCATTATTGACCTTAAAAAATGTATTTTTTATTCAGGACACTCAAAATGCTCATTTTATGTTACATTTTGCAAGAAAAAGTGTGGTCTGGCATGATGATTTTGCGCCATCCTGACGGTCATGCCAGGCTCGTCTGCGGCGAGATGCAGTTGGCACCGCTTTTCACGGCACATAATAAAATAAAATGAGAGGACACCTCGGTGAATGGGCATCCTCTCATCATGAGATGTCAATGGCTGGCAATTATGCCTTTTTTTCAGCGGGCTTCTTTGCTGCAGGCTTCTTGGCGGCGGGCTTTTTAGCCGCCGGCTTTTTGGCAGCGGGCTTTTTGGCAGCGGGCTTCTTGGCAGCCGGTTTTTTGGGAGCGGGTTTTTCCTCCTTGACGGGTTCGGGCTCCTTAACGGGTTCCTCATCTACGGGGAAGTCGCCGGTTGTGTCCTGGACGATGTTGTTGCGCATCATCTCTACCTCGCGGTGCAGCTTCTCGATTTCCTGCTCCTGGTTGCGGATAGTGAGCAGCAGCGAGTTCAGCTCCTCGTTGTCGATGCTGGCGGGGTACTGCTCCTCGACGCGTGTCATGAAGTCGCTGAGGACGTTCATGTAGTTGGTGAACGCGGTGTAAGGCGAGTCATAGGGGCTGTAGTGGCTGTGTACCGAGCCATCGTCGTTGTGCTTGGTGGACATGTAGAAGAAGTGGTCGCTGGCCTGCAGATAGTTCCAGTCCTGCTTGATGCGGCGGTCGGTGCACAGGCGCACACGCTCACCGATGGAGTACAGCTTCCTGACGGCCTCCTGCTGCAGGGTGTTGCCCAACCATGCGCTGGTGTCGCGAGCCTCGTCGGTCCATGACATGGGGTAGGGCACGGCGAGTTCGGCCACGGGTTTGAACTTGGCAACCACCTCGCTGGGCGTCCAGAACTGGATGTCGCACTCGGCAGCGAAGCGGGGCAGGGCCTTCATGAACTCGAAGATGCCGCTCTCGCGCGGTTGCAACTCGCCAAAGGCGTCATAGTTCATGAACAGGTTAACCAACTGTTCCTCTTGCGGCAACTCGTTGATCCAGTGGATGTATTTGTCGGCGGTGAGGGGATAGGAGGCCCACTCGGGATTGCTGAAGCGGAAGGAGATGTCGTCGCTGAGCTTGCCGTTCTTCAACATCAGTTTGAGCTTGGGTGCCGATGCACTGCTGTACAGGAAGTTGGGCGAGCGCCAACCCAGCACGTGCTTGGCGTCGGCGGTGATGGCGGCCTTGAAGCCCATGGAATAAACCATAGCGGCCACGTCGTCGTCATAGATGAGCTCGGTGTTGCGGAACACCTTGGGCTTTTGTCCGAAGAGCTGGAAGATTTTAGCGTCATGTGCCTTGACCTGTGCTACAAACTCGTCGGGGTCGTAGAGTGACGACAGGCTGTGGGCATAGGTCTCGCTCAGGAACTCGACGCAGCCGGTTGCTGCCAGTTCCTTCATCGAGTCGATGAACTCGGGCACATACTGCTCCAACTGCTCGAGTGCGGTGCCGCTGATGGAGAAGGCCACCTTGAACTTCTTGCCGTTTTCCTTGATCATGTCGAGCAGCATCTGGTTGGCGGGCAGATAAGACCGCTGTGCGATGCGCGTGATGATGTCGTCGTCGGCAAAATCATCGTAGTAATAGTGGTCGTTACCGATGTCAAAGAAACGGTAGTGTTTCAGACGGAACGGCTGATGAATCTGGAAATAAAAACAAATCGCTTTCATATATCTTAGTTGTTAGTTTTTAGTTCTTAGTTTTTAGTTTCACTCGCTTTGCTCGTGCAAGGTGGGCTGCGCTTCAACAATCGAAAGCAAGCTTTCATTGTGTTCGGCTTGCACCACCTTTTTGTTGTTAGTTGTTAGTCGTTAACGGTTGATGAGGTTGCGGTAGATGTTGATGACCTTGGCACCGGCCTTGTCCCAGGTGATCTGGTTGACCTCGGCCAGTCCTTGGTCGCGCAACTCGTTATACATGGCGGGATACTTTATGATGCTGTAGATGGCATCGGCCATGGCGTTAGTGTCCCAGTAGTCGATCTTGATGACGTTGTCGAGGATTTCGGCACAACCGCTCTGCTTGCTGATGATGGACGGCACGCCCATCTGCATGGCCTCGAGCGGCGAAATGCCGAAGGGCTCGCTCACCGACGGCATGATGTACACGTCGCTGGCCTTCAACATTTCATAAACCTGCTTGCCCTTGAGGAAGCCGGTGAAATGGAAACGGTCGGCAATGTCGCGCTTGGCGGCCAGTCGAATCATCTTGTCCATCATGTCGCCACTGCCAGCCATCACAAACTGCACATCGTTCACCTTGTGCAGCACCTGAGCGGCGGCCTCGACAAAGTACTCGGGACCCTTCTGCATGGTGATGCGGCCTAGGAAGGTAACGACCTTGTTCTGCTTGCCCGGCGGAATGGGCAGGTTGAGCAGTTCCTCGTTGAGGGGCTCCACGGCGTTGTGCACGGTGGTCACCTTGTCGGGGCTGATGCCGTATTTCTCGATGACGGTGCGGCGCGTGAGGTTGCTCACGGTGATAATGTGGTCGGCGTGGTTCATGCCGTCCTTCTCGATGCTGAATACCGTGGGGTTGACATTGCCGCGTGAACGGTCAAAGTCGGTGGCGTGCACGTGGATAACCAGCGGCTTGCCCGTCACCTGCTTGGCGTGGATGCCGGCAGGGTAGGTGAGCCAGTCGTGGCTGTGGATGATGTCGCAATCCACCGTGCGTGCGATGACGCCCGCCACGATGCTGTAGTTGTTAATTTCCTCGAGCAGGTTCTCAGGGTAGCGGCCCGAGAACTCGATGCATCCCAGGTCGTTGGTGCTCATATAGTTGAAGTCGCCGTAGATGTGGTCTCGCAGGCGGTAGTAGAACTGCGGGTCCATCACATTGCCGATGCGGCTCTGCACATAATCCAAGTTCACGTCGCGCCAAGCCACAGGCGTGCAGTTCGCGCCGATGATATTGGCAAAATCCTTAGGCTCGTCGCCCCAGGGCTTGGGGATGACAAAGGTGATGTCCATGTCCCCGTTCTCCCACATGCCCTTGGTGAGTCCGTAACTTGCTGTTCCCAGTCCTCCCAGGATGTGGGGAGGGAACTCCCAGCCAAACATTAATGCTTTCATATCTCTTGATAGGTTTATTCGTCAATGATGTGCAGGTTCTTGAAAGTGCGCAGCACGCGCAGGATGCCGCCCACGTTGGGGGCGAAGCTCACGGCACCGCGTCCAATGAAGGGCGGGTTGCCGTCATAGAGTTCGCTCAGTGAGCCGATGCATCCTTCCTTCATCTCGTCCTCGAAGCCAATCATCATCCTCTCGATGAAGGAGATGCTGTTCAGACCGAAGACGCGGATGTAGGCCTTGCTGTAGAAGTCCATCAGCCAGGGGCGAGCACTGCCGGCATAGTAAGCCGTCTGTCGCTCCTCGGGGGTGCCCAGATACCAGGGTATGTAACCATAGCTGTTGGGGCTCAAGGTGCGTAGGCCCTTGGGGGTGAGCAGCTCGCGGGTGGTGATGTCGAGCACGCGTTTGCGCTGGCGGCGGTCAAGCGGGCTGTAGTCGGTGGCGGCGGCGATGATCATGTTGGGTCGCACGCTCAGGTCGGTATAGCTGCCGTTCACATAGTCGTAGAGGTAGCCGTAGTCGGTCATGAACGTCTCGATGAAGGCGGGCTTGCACTTGTCGGCAATCTCGTTGCAACGTGCGACAAAGTCTTTTTCCTCTTCACGCTCACCGAAGAGTTCTTCGACTGCAAACCTGAGGGCGTTGTACCACAGGGCGTTGAACTCGACCAGATATCCCGTGCGCGGGATGAGTGGCGTGCCGTCGGGGTGGGTGCTGTTCATCCACGAGACGGGGCGCTTGGTGCCGTCGGTGGCAATCAGACCGTTGTCCTCCAGCTTGAGGTTGGGATGATGGCCGTCGGCAATGAAATTGATGAGGTCCTTGACCAGTTGGCCGTAGCGCTCGCGGGCGGCCTCGGCATTCAGGTCGTGGGCATAGCGTTGCACGGCCCAAATGGCCCACAGGGGGATGTCGGGCAGGTCGAGACCGTCAAGATGCTTGTCGAGGGTGCCGTCGCGCATCCAGTCGTAGAGGGCGCGCTGGGCGGTGTCCATGATGAGCTCGAAGTCCTGGCGGTGGTGAACTGACAGCGTGCAGCCCGGCAGGGCGATGAACTCGTCGCGGGCACGGATTTTGAACCAGGGATAGCCTGCCAGCAGGTAGTGTCCTTCCTTGTTGGTGATGTAGAACTGCTTGGCGCTGTTCTTCATGCAGTTGTAGAAACTCGTGCGCGGCGTGCGGGGCTTGATTTCGTCCTCATACATCTTGGTGAGGGTGCGGGTGTTTACCTCCTCGACGCCAGCCGAGAAGATGAGGGGCTCGCCCTTCTTGATCTCCACCTCGAAGTAGCCGGGCACATACAGGTCCTCGCTGTAGGGGATGCCGCGCTCCTGGTCCTTGGTATACTCGATGTTCTTGTACCAGTGCGGGTCAAACACGAAGCGGGGCTTGTGGTTCATCTGCATGTAAAGTGTGGGATAGCCGTTGTACATGCAGGTGGCGATACCGTTGGCCACCTCCTGATATTCGCGGCTGGCGACGGCATTCTCGACACACAGGTCGTTGGCGTTGCGGAACGCCAGGAAGGGCCTGAACTGTAGCGTTGTCGCCGAGTGGGCATCGACCAGCGTGTAGCGGATGAGGATGCGGTTCTCGTGGGTAATGAAGATTTTCTCCTTCTTGAGGATGACGCCACCCACGCGGTAGGTGGTGGTGGGCACACGTTCACAGTCATATTCACGGATGTACTTGTGTCCGTTGGGGCTGTAGGTGTCGCCCTTATAGCGGTGCAGGCCCAGGTTGAAGGGTGCGCCGTGCTGGATAACGGTCTCGTCGAGCGAGGACAGCAGCACGTGATTGTTGTCGTCGAGCTCGGGAACTGGGATGACCAGCAAGCCGTGCTGCTTGCGGGTGTTGCAGCCAACGATGGTGGTGCAGTGGTAGGCACCCGACTGGTTGGTGCGCAGCATCTCCTTGGGCAGTGACTGCTCCAAGTTGATCATCAGGTTTTTGTCAAATTTTAGATAACTCATTATTCTAGTAGTTAGTTTCTTTGGTTTCTTGTTGTCAGACGTCGTTGGGCAGTGATGACGGGGGCACCAGGATGTTGATGCCGCGGTTGATGTTTTCAACGACGATTCGCGCAGGCATCATCGTGGGGTCGCCATCGATGTGCAAGATGTCGTCGTGACGGCGCTCAATGACCACGCGCCTACCGCGATAGATGCTCACGTGATGGTCATGGTCCAATTGCCGCAGGAACAGACGGGCTCCGATGAGCGGGCTCTGGATGATGTTGAACGGGTGCATCACCGTCACGTCGAGCAGGCCGTCCTGCATGGTGGCACGCGGCGCAATATAGGCGTTGTTGCCATATTGGGCCGCATTGCAGCAAGCGATGACAAAGGCTTTTTCCTGCATCTTCTTGCCGTCGATGTCGATGATGTAATCTTGAGGTTTATACTTAATGTACTCGGACAATGCTGTCTTGATATAGGTGATGAAGCCGCGTGTGCCCTCGTTTGAGAACTTGTAGCTCACGGCGGCATCAAAGCCCATGCCGCATGTGCAGAAGAAAGGCTTGCCGTTGATGGTGCAGTAGTCAAACTTGCCTACCACGCCATCGTTGAGCACCTGCAGGGCCCGGCTGGCGTTCATCGATAGGCGCAGGTGACGTGCCAGTCCGTTGCCCGACCCGACGGGGACGATGGCCAGGGCTGTGTCGGTACCGCACAAGGCGCTACCCACCTCGTTGACCGTGCCGTCGCCGCCAATGGCGACCACCACATCGATGCCGTCGATGACGGCCTGTTGGGCAATTTCGTTGGCATGGCCGGGGTATTCAGTCGCCATGATGCTCACGAGATTGCGCTCGTGGTCAACTACCGTGTCGATGAGTCGAGGTATCTTGTCTTTGTTGCCTGTTCCCGACACGGGGTTGATAATGGCGAGTATGTGCCTGCGTCTTTCTTCCATTCCCTGCAAAGATAATACTTTTTTGCGTCTTTTTTTTGAATTTCGCTATTTTTGAAATATTTTTGTGGAAAATTTATTAACAAGCAACGATTAACCCTTACAGAAACCAATGAGAAAGGTCAGTATTAACCTGCTTACTAATGTGATTTTGCTGCTTTCGGGCATCATCCTTATCGTGTTTCACAACGTGCCCAACATTTTGATTTGGGGTTCCCGGGTGATGGGTGCAACCTTCATGTTGCCGGCTATTGCCTATCTGGTGATGGTTGCCGTGCGGCATTCCGATGCCCGCACCAGTACCGAATACATGGGTGTACTGCCTGCCGTGGGCGGCCTGTGCTTTGGCCTGGTGATGATGATCAAGGCGCATCTGTTCGACGAAATCCTGCAGTTGCTCATGGGCGTACTGCTGCTGGTGCTGGGCTTGTTCCACATCATCTATCTGATACTGTCCAAGAACAGCCTGAGCATCAAGGGCTGGTATTACATCTGCCCCCTGATAGTGGTCTTGTGCGGCGTGCTGTCGCTCATGGTGCCAGCCCTGCGCGAGAGTGTGTCCACTGTGGTGCTCATCACCGGCATTTGCCTGCTGCTGTTCAACTTCACCAGTCTGCAGGAATACCTTGCCGAGCGCCGTGTGCGCAATGCTGCCACCCAACCGGCCGTTGAGCCTGCACCTGAGCCTGAAACTACACCTGCACCCATAAGCGACGATGTTTAGTCTCAAGAAATTATACCGTCGTTTCAAGGCTTGGCAAGTTCATCCCGGCGATTATCCTGTGGCTGATGTGCCACGGTACTGCAACAATTGCGGATGTGAATACACAGGGAACTTTTGCCCCGTGTGCGGACAACGAGCCACTGCAGGCCGCGTCACGTGGAATGTGGTTCAACGTAGCGTGATGGATGTGTGGGGCCTGGGAGGCCGCTCGTTGCCTTACTCGTTGTGGCAGCTGATGTGGCGCCCGGGCTATTTCATCAGCGATTATATCAACGGCAAATGGCAGTCGAGTTTCCCGCCCGTCAAGATGCTTGTGCTCGTGGCGTTAATCCTGTATGTTGTCGGTAATGCCATCTTTCCTGAATACTGGGCGACACTTTTAGATTATGATGCTGAGGCTATCACGTCAACAGGATGGCAATACTATTTTGATTTTGTGTCTCAATGGATCGGAAATCATATTGAGTGGTTGTACCTGTTTATCTTCTCGTTGCTGATACTTCCCACCTGGCTGGTGTTCAGGCACTCGCCGCGCAACCCCCGGCACACAATACCTCAAGGCTTCTTTATGCAGGTGTTCATGACAACGCAGTACT
Source organism: uncultured Bacteroidales bacterium (assembly GCA_902793405.1). GTDB lineage: Bacteria > Bacteroidota > Bacteroidia > Bacteroidales > Muribaculaceae > Sodaliphilus. Next base: position 47,707 of record CADBDH010000026.1, read on the forward strand.
TTGTGTGGGTGTTCATCATCTCTACTTTTGTCAAGCTGGCTGGAATAGATTTGGGCTATGCTGCGGGAACTAGTGGCTTTGAGGATATAATGATAGAAAGTTCCTTATTGGTGATACCTGTTATTGTCGTTGTGAACTACAAGCAGGTGTTTGGCTACGGCTGGTGGGGCACCGTGTGGCGGGTGCTGTTGATGGTCTTGGTCATCGTGTTGTGTTTCTTCGCGATTGCTTTATGGTATAGTGTTGCTACAAAACCTGAATATGCGTCCAAAGTTGAAGAAGAGAAGTGGCTTCTCAGGATGCTAAGTGTGTTCTGCATTTCGTGTTCTGGTCTGATGTTATCGGTGGCCGACGTTATTAACCGCAAGTTGTGGCGAGAGCGAGGGCGGCTGCGAGCGATGGCTTTACCGCTGCTGTTCCTCGTGTCGTTCATCATCGTCGGCATCGCTATGGAGGTAATTAGACCAGGTGTCTTGTTGAAAATGATTAGCTAAGACATAAATTGTTAACTGATTTCGACTGGCTGTGCGATATAACAAGCGACGCGCCCTCCGTTTTGACGGGAAGGGCGCGTCGCTGTGTCTTGTAGAACCTGCCGTGAGCGCTCACGGCGGTGATGCTGTGTTGTCTTCTTATTTCTTCTTGCGGTTGCCGTAGCGCTGCATGAACTTGTCCACGCGACCTGCGGTGTCGACGAGCTTCTGCTTGCCGGTGAAGAAGGGGTGCGAGGTGTTGGTGATCTCGAGCTTTACCAGGGGATAGGTGGTGCCGTCAATCTCAATGGTCTCCTTGGTGTTCACCGTGCTGCGGGTGATGAAGACCTCCTCGTTAGACATGTCCTTGAAAGCAACCTCGCGATAGTTGCTGGGATGGATATCTTTCTTCATTTCTCTAGATATATCTTTAAAATGTTAAACTTACAAACTTTTTGGCGGTGGTAAACGCCTCATTTTCTGTAATGGCGTGCAAAGGTACGTCGATTTTTTGAACTGGGAAAATTTTTTCGCTCTTTTTTTGATTTTCAATGGTTTTTCCAGAACGAGGGCGAGAAAATGACCAGAAAGGTGAATATCTCGAGACGGCCCATGAGCATTAGCCCCGAGAGAATCCATTTGACCAGTGGCGGTAGGATGCTCCATGACATCGTCGGGCCGATTTCCAGGCCCAGTGTGGGCCCCACGTTGCTGCCGCAGCTCAGGGCGATGGTGATGGAGTTGGTGCTGTCCATACCGGCGAGAATCATGATGAAATAGGCGATGAAGCACAGGGTGATGTAGGCGATGAAGAAGGCCAGCAAGGTGATTTGGCTCGGAGAGTGGACCGACGTGTTGTTGACCTTGACGGGCAGGAGCGCTTTGGGGTGAACCATGCGTCGAACCTCGTTGCGCAGGATTTTCAGCGCGATGACCCCTCGGGCACACTTGAAGCCGCTGGCCGTGCTGCCGGCACATCCGCCAAAGAACATGCACAGGCTCAGTACTACCCAGGTGATGTGGTGCCACTGGGCGGCATCCTCGTTGAACATGCCCGTTGTGGTGACGAACGATACCACCTGGAACAGGGCGTAACGGATGGCGTCGCTCACCGTGTAGTGGTTGTAGCGCAAGAGGAAATAGACAATGACCGCAGTAGCCGCCAGCGTCAGTGCCGTGTAGAAACGGAACTCGGCATTCTTAAGCAACTGCTTGACCTTGCCCTGGAACAGGCTGGCATAGAGCAAAGCGAAGCTCACGCCCGAAAGGAACATGAACACGATGGCGGTGTAGTCGATGGCTGCATTGTTGAAGTAGCCCGTGCTGGCATCGTGGGTGGCAAAGCCGCCAGTCGCCGTCACCGTCATGGCGTAGTTCACGGCGTCGAACGGGCTCATGCCGAAGATGAAGAATAATAAGGCGCACACGACCGTCAACAGCAGATAGACGCCCCACAGGGCTTTGGCCGTGGTTGTCAGGCGCGGATGCATTTTGCTCTTGATGGGCCCGGTGGCCTCGGCGGCAAAGATCTTGATTGAGCCGCCCACAAACGACGGGATGATGGCAATGGTGAAGAACACGATTCCCAGGCCGCCAATCCACTGCGTCAACGAGCGCCAGAAGAGGATGCCATGGGGCAGGCCTTCGACCTGATCGATGATGGTGGCCCCGGTTGTCGTCAAGCCCGACATCGTCTCGAAGAAGGCATCGGTCACATGGTCGATGTATCCGCCAATGAGGAACGGCAGCATGCCAAAGGCGGCGAATGCGATCCACACAATCGTCACCAGCAGATAGGCGTCGCGGCGGCCCAGCGTGTTGGTCGCATGGCGCCCCGTGAGCCTCAAAGCCGTGCCGACCAGTGCGGTGATGCCCACCGTGAGCGCAAACGCCGTGATATCGCTCTCCCTGTGCCACAGGGCCAAAATCAGTCCCAGTGACATGAACGCGGCCTCAATCCACAGCAGCGTGCCCAGAATTTTGCAAATCAATCGCTTGTTGAACATGGCGGTAAGAATCAGATGAAAAATTTCTCGATGCGGCTGATGTCGGTCCCGTGGCAGAAGACTACAACGATGTCGCCCGGCAGGATTTGTGTCTCGCCATTGACCAGAATGCCCTTGCCGTCACGAACCAATCCGCCCAATTCGGCCTCGCGCGGGAAATCCAGTTCACGCACCTTCTTGCGTGTGATGCGTGACCCGGCACGGGCGGTGAACTCGGCGACGTCGGCATTGACGGTCATCAGGTTGCGCATGTTGCGCACATCCCCGTTGAGCAGCAGCTGGTAGATATAGCTGGCCGTAAGGGCCTGTTTGTTGATGATGGTCCCGATGTCCACGTTGCCGGCAATGTCCATGTAGTCCATGTTCTCGATCATGGCGATGGTCTTGCGCACTCCCAGCTGCTTGGCGGTGAGGCAAGCCAGGATATTGGCCTCGGCGTTGCCGGTCAGTGCGACAAACGCTTGTGCCGCCTTGATGTTCTCTTCCATCAGGTTGGCTACCGATCGGCCGTCGGCATTGATGATCATCACGCGGCTGGTGTCTACCAGGTCGATAAGTTCCTCGCAGCGGCGCGGGTCGCTCTCAAAGATTTTGGCCTTCACGTCATGGGGCAGCATGTTGACCACCCTGACGGCAGTCTTGCCGCCGCCCACGATGAATAAGTCTTTCACGTCGGGGTAGTTGTCCTTGCCCATGATGACCCTCATGTTGGGTACATAATCGCGGGTGGTCATGAAATAGACGAAGTCGCCTGCCATGAGCATGTCGTCGCCCGATGGCATGATGGTCGAGGAGCCGCGCTTGATGGCGACCACGTGGTAGGGCGAATCGGGCTTGAAGATTTCCTTGAACGGCTGGTTCAGGATTTTGCAGGACTCGCGCACCTTGATGCCCAACAGGGTGAGCAGGCCGCCGTGCACCTCCCAGCGCTGACGTGCCCAAGTGAGTTTCAGGCCGTTCACTATGTCAAGCGCCGCCAGGTTGTCGGGATAGATGATGGATGAGATGCCAGCCGCCTTGAAGGCGTCGGTGATCTGCGGGTCGATGAACTCGGCGTTCTCGACTTTGGCCACGGTCTGGCGTGCGCCCATCGATTTGGCCAGCACACACAGGCTTAAATTCAGGTTCTCGTCGCGAGTAACCGCAATGAACAGGTCGGCATGGTTCACGCCGGCATCCTTAAGCGCCTGGATGGGCGTGTTGGACGATGAATGCAAGGTCATGAGGTCGCTGTCGGCCTGGATGCGTTCGAGCTTTTCCTCATCCTCATCGATGATGACGATGTCCTGCTTGATTTTGGAGAACAGATCGGCCAGATGGGCTCCGATGGCTCCCGCTCCGATGATAATGACCTTCATAGCTTTCTGAATTGAGGTTAGGGTTTGTTGAACCGGTTACATGATGCTGATTGCGGGCAAAGGTATAAAAATATTCCAAGGCAATGCGTTAAGGCGTCGTTTTTTGTCCCCGGTTACGCTTTTTTAACTGGTTTTGTGTAGGCTAGTCATGGCCTTTTTGAGTTTGTGGAACGAATTGTAAATAAGAAAATTGGAATTGACTTGGTGTAGTAATAAAAAAATAACTACCTTTGCAGGCTATTTTATAGATGAAGATTTATACAAGATATGTTTGGCAAACTATTCAAGCGCAATAAAGAACAGGTAAAACTCTTCTACAACACCGATGTGCATTGCCACATCCTGCCGGGCGTGGACCATGGTTCTCAGTCGGTGGAGCAGTCGTTGGAGATGCTGCACGCCGAGATGGAGATGGGAATCTCACGGGTCATCCTGACGTCTCATGTGACGGCTTTGACTTTCGAGAACACTCGCGAAACGCTCATGGACGCTTTCATGACCCTGAAGGATGCCGTGACCGATGCCGGTATTGACATCGATTTGTATCTGAGTGCAGAATACCGCATGGACGAGTACTTTGACAAGGAGTATGCCGCCGACCATCTGATTCCGATGCCTGGCAATCACGTGCTGCTGGAGAACTCGTTCCAACAGGAACTGATGAACCTTGACGAACTGCTGTTTGACATGCAGGTGAAAGGTTACAAGACCATCCTGGCTCACCCCGAACGCTACACCTACTACTCACGCCGTCGCAAACGTTATGAGCAGCTGCACAACGCCGGTGCCCGCTTCCAGGTCAATATCCTGTCGTTCACGGGCTACTTTGGCGAAGAAGCGCGCGACAGCGCCCTGTGGTTCGCTCACAATGGCATGATTGATTACTTGGGCAGCGATATGCACAATGTGAAGCACGCCCACATTATCATGGACTACCTCAACTCCAAGGAGTGGAAGAAACTGGCTCCGGAACTCGAGCAGACGGTGAAGAATGACATGATTCTCTAACCGGCGTTAGCTCTAGAGAGGACGCTTGACAATAAAAAGATGGACCCCAAAAGTCAAGTTAAAGACTTTTGGGGTCCACTTTTAGTTTATTGTTGCTAACTGGACCAGCTGGACATACTGGACGGGCTGGACTAGCTGGATGGGTTATTGGGGGACGGGGTCGCGCATGTCGGCGGGGAGGTCATGCTGGATGATCTCGCGGCACTGGTGGCTGACCTTGACGATGTCGTTGCCGCCCTGGTGCTGGATGGGCTCATGGAAGGTGAGGGTGATGGTGCCCGGGGTGACGTTGAAGGTGCTGCGGGGCATCACCTTGTAGCTGCCGTCGATGGTGATGGGCACGACGGGCAAGCCAAATTCAAGCGCCAGCTTGAAGGCACCGTTCTTGAAGGGACCCATGAGACCGGTGTCGGTGCGACGACCCTCGGGGAAGACGACAATCGACATGCCGCCGTGGAGTTTCTTCTTGGCGGCTGCCATGGTGTCGCGCAGGCCCTTTGGCGTGTGTGTATCCACCAGGATGTGGCCCGCCATGCGGCAAGCGGTGCCGATGATGGGGATGTTGGTGATGCCCTTGCGCATCATCCACTTGAAGTTGTGCCCAAGAAAGCCGTAGATGGAAAAGATGTCATAGGCACCCTGATGGTTGGCTACAAACACGTAGCTCGTCTCGTGGTCAATGAGCTCGCGTCCCACGACGCGCACGCGCACCAAGTGTATCCAGCACCACACTCTGGCCCACCACTTGGCCGGGAAATATCCCCAATAGTCCTGGTTGAACAGGCAGCCAACGATGGTAATCAATGCGGTGATGATGCTGTACACCAACATGATGGGTGATGCGATGCACCATTGATATATGCGGTACAAGTAGATCATGGTCGATAGACTAATGATAGATGGTGAGAGAATGTCAATCTAATCCTTGCCCCAGGATTAATCTCAATCCTGGGGCAGAATCATTTAAGGTGTTGTGAATCAGTTGGCGTCGGTGTCCACCTCGGGGGCTATGAGCTTATAGCCCTTGCCGTGGATGTTGATGATCTCGATAGTGGGATCGTCTTTGAGCTTCTTGCGCAGCTTGGTGATGTACACGTCCATCGAGCGGGCGTTGAAGTAGTTGTCATCGATCCAGATGGTCTTGAGTGCGAAGTTGCGCTCCAGAATCTCGTTCATGTGTGCACACAACAGGCTGAGCAGTTCGCTCTCCTTGGTGGTGAGGTTGTCGCTCTTGTCGTCGGTGAACAGTACTTGGCGCTGGGTGTCGAAGGTGAACTTGCCGATCTTGTAAACGGTCACTTCTTTGCCCTTCTTGCCCTTGACGCGGCGCAGGATGGCCTCGATGCGCATCACGAGCTCCTCCATCGAGAAGGGCTTGGTGATATAGTCGTCGGCACCGATCTTGAAGCCTTCGAGGATGTCCTCCTTGAGGGCCTTGGCGGTGAGGAAAATGATGGGCACGTCGCTGTTGATGGCGCGGATTTCCTGTGCCAGCTGGTATCCATCCTTCTTGGGCATCATCACGTCGAGCAGGCAGATGTCATACTTGCCCTTGAGGAAAGCCTTGTAACCTGCTTCTCCGTCGGCAAACAGTTCGGCCTTGAAGCCCTTATCCTCGAGGTACTCACGAGTGAGGGTTCCCAGATTCTCGTCGTCCTCGCATAACAGAATTCTCAGTTTGTCTTCCATAATTGTCTTTCTTTTATTTGTATAGTGGTAATGTGATAATGAATTTCGATCCGTGGTTGACCTCGCTCTCGGCGCTGATGCTGCCGCCGAAGAGCTCAATCATCTTTTGTACATAGGCCAGTCCCAGTCCAAAGCCCTTCACGTCGTGACGGTTGCCGGTGGAAACGCGGTAGAACTTCTCGAAAATCTTCTTCAGGTCCTCACGTTTCATGCCGATGCCGTTGTCCTGCACGGTGATTTGGATGTGGTCCTCGTCGGGGTTGACGGTTGTGACCACGAGTTCGGGCGGCACGTCCTCGCGGCGGTACTTGACGGCATTGTCAAGCAGGTTGAAGATAACGTTGGTGAAGTGCATGCGGTCCACGTTGATGATGGGATCCTCGGCATCGAGGTTGGCATCAATCTTCCCGCCATATTTCTCCACCTTGAGTTTGAACGTGTTGATGACGCTGTAGATGCTGGCATTGGCGTCCTCTTCCTCGAGACGCATGGTGGCGTTCTTGCGGTCGAACAGCGAGAGTTGCAGCACCTTCTCGACCTGGAAACGCAGTCGCTTGGTCTCGTCGTTGATGACGCCCGAGACGTGCTTGAGCATTTCGGGGCTCTTGCGCACACTGTCATCGTTGAGCATCTGAGCGGCAATCGAGATGGACGAGATGGGTGTCTTGAACTCGTGCGTCATGTTGTTGATGAAGTCGTTTTTGATCTCGCTCAGCTTCTTTTGCCTGAAGGCCACTGTGATGGTATACAAGAACACACCCAGCAGTAGGAAGGTGAATGCCAGCGAGGGTACGAGGAACTTCACCGACGAGAAGATGTAGTCGCTCTTGGTGGGGAACATGACGTTCAGCGTGTTCTGCTTGCTCTTCGGGTCATTGGGGAAAAGCACCAGGCTGTAAACGTCCTGCTGCGACATTGGGGAGTAGCCGCTGGTCTTATAGACGACACCGTTGGTGCGGTTCACGATCGCGAACTCGAAGGGTAGCGTCAGACCGTTAAATTCCAGTTCCGACCGCAGGTAGCTATCTACGGTCAAACTGTCGGCGCGCTCCTGGATGGGGCGGTCGCTGGAATGGTTCAGAATTGTAAGAATCACCTCGTAGAGGAGGCTCTTCTGGTACAGGAATTGTCCCCTGAGGATTTCCTGCTTGCGCTGGTAGCTGTCGTTCAGGTCCTTGAGCGTGTTGCGGTTGGCGGGGCGCAGGTTGGCGGGATCCTCGGTGTTGAGGGTCGTGTCGATAGTGGCCTCGTGCCGGTCGGTGAAGCTGAAGCTGTTCTGGCTGATGCCCGAGTAGGTCTGCTCGGCCTCGGCCAGGTCCATGTCCAGGAAATATTTGGTCTCGTTCTGTTCCAGCATGGTGGAGACGCTGTAGAGGCTGCGCTTGACAATCTCGCTGAACTGGCTGTTGCGCATGCCCACCATCTTTTCAAGATACATGATCTGCATGGCGAGCAGTCCCAGCAGGGCTATCGCCATTACAACCGTCAATATCCATATCGTCGATCTCTTCATGAGAGTATTGTCCTTTCTGTCTTGTTGTTTTAACAATCAACGGCAAAATTAACACTTTATTGTGAAAAACCAAAATATTTTGTCGCTTTTTGTGGAAAAATTTGGCCCTAAATGTTAAAACGCCCCTTTTTTCAACCAAATAGAACAACAAAAATAATGGGCGGCCCGATGCGGGTCGCCCATTATTATATAATGTGTGGAACGGGGGATTAATCCTCGTCCTGCTTGCTCTCCTCGTACTCCTTGAGCAACTGAGCCTGCACGTCGGCGGGCACGAGCTCGTAGCTCGAGAACTTCATGTTGAACGAAGCGCGGCCACCCGAGATGGAGCTCAGGGCAGTGCTGTAGTTCGACATCTCCTTCAAGGGGATGCGAGCCTTAACGCGCTCCATGCCATTGGCGCTCGACATATCCATCATGATGCCGCGGCGGCCCTGGAGGTCGCTCTGAACACCACCCATGCAATCGCCGGGCAACAGGATTTCGACGTCATAGACGGGCTCGAGAACCTTGGGGTTAGCATCGCGGAAAGCGGTCGAGAAGGCGTTGCGTGCAGCGAGACGGAACGAGATTTCGTTACTGTCTACCGGGTGCATCTTACCATCGTAGATGCAGACGCGAACGTCGCGAGCGTAGCTACCGGTCAAGGGACCCTGCTCCATGCGGTCCATGATACCCTTGACGATAGCGGGGATGAAGCGAGCATCGATGGCACCACCAACGATACAGTTGTAGACAACCAGCATACCGCCCCATTCCATGGGGATTTCCTGCTTGTCCTTGATGTTCATCTTGTACTCCTGGTTACCGAACTTGTAGGTGTCGGGCTCAGGCATACCCTCGCGATAGGGCTCGACGATCAGGTGAACCTCACCGAACTGGCCGCTACCACCCGACTGCTTCTTGTGACGATAGTCGGCACGTGCAGCCTTGGTAATGGTCTCGCGGTAGGGAATGCGGGGCTCCTGATACTCGATCTGGATCTTATCGTTGTTCTCGATGTTCCACTTGAGGGTGCGCAGGTGGAATTCGCCCTGACCCGAAACGATGGTCTGGCGCAACTCCTTGCTCTGCTCAATCAACAGCGTGGGATCCTCCTCGTGCATGCGGTTGAGGACGGCACCCAGCTTCTCGGTCTCGCTCTCGTTAAGGGCCTTGATGGCGCGCTGATACTTGGGAGCGGGATACTCGATGAAGTCAAAGATGTGCTCGCAGCCCTTCTCGTTGAGGGTGTTGCCGCAGCGCACGTCTTTCAGCTTCACGGCTGCACCGATGTCACCAGCGTGGAGCTCATCGATAGCAGTCTTGTTCTGGCCACAAACCACGTTGATCTGGGCAAGACGCTCCTTGCTGCCGCGGTTCATGTTAGTCAGGTCGGCACCAGCCTTGAGGGTACCGCTCATTACCTTGAAGTAGGAAACCTCACCGATGTGGGACTCTACCGAGGTCTTGAAGAAGTAAATGCTAACGGGGCCGTTCTCGTCGTAGGGAACCTCGTCGCCGTTATTGTTCTTGGGTGCGGGCATATCGGTCACGTCGGGAACGATAATGCTCATGATCTCGAGCATGCGGTCGGTGCCGATGTTGTTCTCGGCGCTAACCAGCACAACGGGGAAGATGCTGCGGTCTACCATACCCAGGCGGATACCCTTGATGGCCTCCTCCTCGGTCAGGGTCATCTCATCGAGGAACTTCATCATCAGCTCCTCATCGTTCTCGGCTGCCATCTCGAGCAGAGCCATGCGGTACTCCTCGGCCTTGTCGGCGTGTGCACCGTCGATGTCGCTGGCGGTAGCCTTGCCACCGTCCTTGGGCCAGGTGTACTGCTTCATGGCCAGCACGTCAACAACGCTGTTGAAGCCGGGGCCTGCATTCACGGGGAACTGGAGGGCTACAACCTTGTTGCCGTAGGTCTCGCGCAGCTGGTTATATACATTGTCAAAGTCGCACTTCTCGTCTTCGAGGCGGTTGATGACAAACATGAGGGGCTTGCCAATGCGCTCCACGGTGCGGAAGTTGTTCTGGGTACCTACCTCGACACCATTGCGTCCGTCCACTACCAGCGCGGCAGTGTCGGTAACGCTCAAAGCGGTTACAGCATTGCCCACGAAGTCGTCACTACCCGGGCAGTCAAAGAAGTTGAGCTTCTTGCCGTTCTTCTCAGCGTAGAAAACGGTAGAGGAAACAGAGTAGCCATACTCTTTCTCAACGGGGGTGTTGTCGCTCACGGTGTTACCGGCATCGACGGTGCCCCTGCGGCTGATTGTGCCGCCCTCAAGGAGGATAGACTCGGTGAGAGTGGTCTTGCCAGCGCCCTTGCCACCGACGAGAGAGATGTAATTGATATTTAGTTTGCTAAACGGCCTGCAAAATTAGTCATTTTTGCGCTGAATTACAACATTATTAAAAAGAAAATTTTCAACAAGGGCAAAAATGACTAATTTTGCAACGTCAAAGACGTGATGAAAGATGGCCGGAGTGTATGTCCATATCCCCTTTTGCGCAAGCCGCTGCAGCTACTGTGACTTCTTTTCCACGCTGGAAATGAAGGGCTCAGGCTCCGCCTATGTCGATGCGGTTGTGGCCGAGGCCACCATGCGGTGTCATGAGCTGCGTGGCGAGCGGTTGCGCACCCTGTATCTGGGCGGCGGCACGCCGTCGCAGTTGCCGCTGCCGTTGCTGGAACGGCTGGTCAAGGGATTGAAGGGGGTGCTGGAGCTGGAACATGTCGAGGAATTTACCGTCGAGGCCAATCCCGACGATGTCACTGCCGAATGGTGTGCGGCGTTGCGTCCGCTGGGCGTGAACCGCGTGAGCATGGGCGTACAGAGCTTTGAGGACAACATCCTGCGGGCCATCGGCCGGCGCCACAATGCCAGCCAAGTTGCCCAGGCGATGGGAAACCTGCATGCTGCCGGCATAACCAACGTCAGCATCGACCTCATCTACGGCCTGCCGGGGCAGACGCTAGAATCGTGGACCCGCACTGTGGAGCAGGCCATCGCGTTGAGTCCCCAGCACATCTCGGCCTACGGATTGACCTATGAACCGGGCACACGGTTGTGGCACCAGCGCGAGCGGGGTGAGGTGATTGAGGTGCCCGAGGAGGATTGCATCGGGATGTATCGAGTGCTCGTCAGACTGTTGCAAGGCGCTGGCTTTGAGCATTATGAGATTTCCAATTTTGCTTTGCCGGGTTACCATTCCCGCCACAATTCCTCGTATTGGGACGAGACGCCCTATCTGGGCCTTGGGGCCGCCGCACACAGCTATGACGGCAGCATCAGGCGCAGCAACCCGTGTGACATGCACGAGTACATCAGCCGCATCGCTTCGGGCGAGACGGCGTGCGAGCAAGAGGAGATGACGCGCTGGGAACGCTATGACGAGCGCGTGATGCTCGGGCTCAGGACCGCGGCCGGTGTCGATGCCGAGCGGTTGCGTGAGGACTTCGGCGACGCGGCCTGGACGCATTTCAGCCGTGAAATCCAGCGCCATCTTGATGCCGGCAACGTGAGGTTGGATGGCGCTTCCCGCTACGTGCTCACGGCCGAAGGCATCCTGGTGAGTGACAGCGTGATGCGTGACGTGATGTGGGATGATGATTAGCCCGATACCACTGCCCGCCAATGAAGAAAAAACCATGCGCCGTTGCCAGCATGGATTATTTATACTATTTTTGCACATCGGGACATCCCCGTGTAGAGAAAACCAAGCATTGCAATGAAGATTACATCACTGGAAAACCGACTCATTGAGCTCATCGATAAGCACCGCCATGTGTTGTTGCTGGCCGTACTTTTTGTACTTGGCGCAGCCATCCGTTGGGCGGGCCGCTATTTCATCTCTGAAGACTTGGAAAACAGTTTGATTCCATGGTTCAATACCATCAAGGATAACGGCGGCCTGGCAGCATTGTCGGCTCAGGTGGGCAATTACGGCCTCCTGTATCAGACGCTCATTTCGTTGATGACTTATCTGCCTATCCCCGCCGTGGTTCAGTACAAGCTGCTCTCGTGCGTGTTTGACGTCGCGCTGGCCCTGATGGCCGGAAAAATCTACCATGAGGAGCGCATGAGGAGCCTGGCGGATGCGCCCGATGCCGTCGATAAGTCGCTGACATCCAAGGTGAGGTTGCAGTCCTGGTTCTTTGCCGCACTGGTTTGGGTATTGCCCACCGTGATGATGAATTCGTCGTATTGGGGCCAATGCGACTCGATGTATGGCTTCTTCTGCCTGGCCACGCTCTACACGTTGCGCCGCGGCACTTTCGTCAAGGCGTTTGTGTTCCTTGGCCTTGCCTTCAGCTGCAAGCTGCAGACCGTGTTTATTGTGCCGATTATTGGTGTCTATTATCTGATTAGCAGACGGTTCAGCTTGGTGTGGGTGCTGCTGTCGGTTGTAGTGATGTGGCTGACGGGAATTGTCGCTTTTGGCTTTGGCCGCAGTCTGCTGGATCCGATCCTGATTTATACCGACCAGGTGGGCCATTACCGCCAGTTGTACATGAATTTCCCCAGCATGTGGATGCTGGTGGGCGAAGACTACTGGGCGATGCGCTGGTTTGCCGTTTTGTTCACATTGATGGTGCTGGCCACCGGCTTGTGGTATTGCTTGAACCACAAATCGACCGTGTTGTCACGCGAGCGTTTTTATACCGTGGCCGTGTGGTTCATGTGGTCGATGCTGCTGTTCCTGCCCAGCATGCATGACCGTTATGGCTATATCCTGGACATCGTCCTGCTGATGTTGGGCTGTCTGGACCGCCGTTTCCTCAAGTATGCTTTCGTCACGATTTTCCTGAGCCTGTTCACCTACGGCATCTACCTGTTTGGCGACAGAGGTAACGGATATGCTTGGGAAGCAGCGATTTATCTAGTCACTTACCTGCACTTCACGTGGACGCTTGTCGGGGATGTCAAGCGTGAAGAATCGTTGAGCTGACGTGTGCCCAATGATATCTGCCGGAGACTGCGTCATCATCCTTTCGTTGTATCTTAATCGGCCTTACGGCCGAGAAATTAAACAAAACTCGTATAAAATCTATTGAAATTTTGTTTGATTTCTCGAGCGAAGCTCGATCTATAATTATAGGCGATGATGATGCCCCAGTCTATATTCACTTAATTGATGATTAGAATTCTTCCAGCACATCGCGCAGCAACGCGGTGAGCGGAGGTTGTGCCTGTGCAGCCTCGGCCTCGACGATGGACTTGAGTGCCGGGGTGGCTTGCGTCTTGCCCGTCAGCAGCAGGTTGAGCAGCAGGCGGTAGCCAGTGTACTTGACCATGGCTTGGTCCTGGGCGATGAGCTGGCGGAACAAGGCGTCGGCCTCGGGCAGGTTGCGCAACAACTTGTGGCACAGGTTGTCGGCGACCTCGGCCGTCTCGACGCTCTTGCACCAGTCGAGGGCTTCGTCGAGCGACATCAGCGGGGCGGGATAGAGCATGGGTGCTGCCAGGCGGCACTCGCGCGACTTGGTGTCGTTCCACAGTTCCTGTGCCAGAGCCTGCAACTGCTGCGCGTCGTTGCCCAGGGCCTCGCGGGTGCGTCCCGTGATGGCCATGACGTCGGCCAGCAGACAACCCATGATGATGGTGTGCGGGTCACCGGCATTTCTCAGTTTGTCGGCAACGATGCCGTTGCGAAAGGCAAAAAACTCCTTCCTTATATCCCTTGCTGCGTTATTGTCCATATTTGTATTCATCGATGATAAAACTCTATGCTGCTTAGCGGATTGGCGTCGAGGAATGGGGCGCTTATTTCTTCAGCTTCGGGGCCAGGAAACGCGCCGTGTAGCTCTCCTTGCACTTGGCGACCTCCTCGGGGGTGCCGGTCACGACGATGTTGCCGCCCTGGTCACCGCCCTCGGGTCCCAGGTCGATGATGTGGTCGGCGCACTTGATGACGTCCAGGTTGTGCTCGATGATGACCACCGTGTGGCCGTTGCCGATGAGCTGGTCGAAGGATTTCATCAGCGTGTTGATGTCGTGGAAGTGCAGACCCGTCGTGGGCTCGTCGAAGATGAACATCGTGTTGCCCTGGCGCTCGCCGCTCAGGTAATAAGCCAGCTTGACGCGCTGGTTCTCGCCGCCCGAGAGGGTGGACGATGACTGTCCCAGCTTGATGTAGCCCAGTCCCACGTCCTGCAACGGCTTGAGGCGCCGCACAATCTTGTGCTCGTTGTAGGTGCTCGACTCGTTGAAGAACTCGATGGCCTGGTTCACCGTCATGTCGAGGATGTCGCTGATGGTCTTGTCGCGGAAGGTGACGTCCAGCGCATTGCGGGAGAAGCGCTTGCCGTGGCAGGCCTCGCAGGTGAGGGTGATGTCGGCCATGAACTGCATCTCGATGGTGATGGTGCCCTCGCCCTTGCACTCCTCGCAGCGCCCGCCCGGCGAGTTGAACGAGAAGAAGCTGCTGTTGTAGCCCATCTGCTTGGACAGCTGCTGCTGGGCGAAGAGCTGGCGGATCTCGTCAAAAGCCTTCAGGTAGGTCGCCGGGTTGCTGCGTGTGCTCTTGCCTATGGGTCCCTGGTCGATGAATTCCACGGCCTGCAGACGGCTCAAGTCGCCGCCGATGCTGTTGTGGCTGCCAGGCACCTCGGCCGTCTGGTCATAGTTGCGTGCCAGGGCAGGGTAGAGGATCTTGCCCACCAGGGTCGATTTGCCCGAACCGCTCACGCCGGTGACCACGGTCATCACACCCAGCGGGAACTTGACATCGATGTTCTTGAGGTTGTTGTGGGTCGCCCCTTTCACCTCGATGTATTGGCTCCACTTGCGGCGCTGCTTGGGCAACGGGATGGAGAGGTCGCCGGTGAGGTACCGGGCAGTATAGCTGTCGGGCGCGTCGGCCAGTTGGCTGACGGGGCCCTGATAGGTGATGCGTCCGCCGTTGCGTCCCGCCTCGGGACCCACGTCGATGAGGTAGTCGGCACTGCGGATGATGTCCTCGTCATGCTCGACCACAACCACCGTGTTGCCCAGCTGCTGCAGCATGCGCAGCACGTGTATCAGGCGGTGGGTGTCGCGCGGGTGCAGGCCGATGGAGGGTTCGTCAAGGATATAGACCGAGCCCACCAGCGAACTGCCCAGCGCCGTGGCCAGGTTGATGCGCTGGCTCTCGCCGCCCGACAGGGTCGCCGACAAGCGGTCGAGAGTCAAATATCCCACGCCCACCTCGCACAGGTAGTCGAGGCGGCTGTTGATCTCCACGAGCAGGCGCTTGGCAATCATGGCATCGGTCTCGTCGAGCGTGAGCTGCTTGAACCACTGCGACAGCTCCTGGACGGGCATGCGCACCAGCTGGCTGATGGTCATGCCGCCCACCTTGACGTAGCCCGCTTGGGGCTTGAGGCGGGTGCCGTGGCACACGGGGCATACAGTCTTGCCGCGGTAACGTGCCAGCAGCACGCGGAACTGGATAGCGTAGGACTTGCTCTTGACCCACTCAAAGAAACCGTCGATGCCCGGCCAGGCCCCGTCGCCGGTGCCGTGCCACAGCAGGTCGATCTGTTCTTGGGTGAGTTCGTGATATGGTTTGTGGATGGGGAAATCGTGGCTTGCGGCAACATGGATGAATTCGCGTTTCCACTCGCTCATCACCTGCCCTCGCCAGCACATCACCGCATCGTCATAGACCGAGCGACTCCGGTCGGGAATGACCAGGCTCTCGTCAATGCCGATCACGCTGCCAAAGCCCTCGCACGTTGGGCAGGCTCCCAGCGGATTGTTGAAGTTGAACATCAGGTCGCTGGGCTCCTCGAAGGTCATCCCGTCCAACTCAAAGCGCTTGGAGAAGCGGTGCTCGACCGTTGACCCGTCTTGTTGCCACACCACAACGATGCACTCGTCCTTGCCCTCGTAGAAAGCCGTCTGCAGCGAGTCGAGCAGGCGCATCTCGTCGTCGCGGATGTGTGTCACTGCCAGGCGGTCTATGAGCAGGCGGTAGTCGGCAGCGTCGAGTTCGCCGTCGGCAGCTATCACTTGGGAGATGTCCACAAACTTGCCGTCGCGGGTCATCAGCCTGGAGTAGCCGCCCTTGACCAGGATGTCGAGCTGCGTGCGCAGGTCGCGTCCCTCGGGCACGATGACCTCGGTGAGCAGTGCCAGGCGGGTGCCGTCGGGGTAGGTGTTGATGGTGTCGATGACATCGTTGGCGGTATGCTTTTTCACCAAATTTCCCGACACGGGCGAGAACGTCTTGCCCACGCGGGCAAACAGCAGGCGCAGGTAGTCATAGACCTCGGTGCTGGTGCCGACGGTGCTGCGCGAGTTGCGCGTCACGGTGCGCTGCTCGACGGCAATGGCAGGCGGCAGGCCGTAGATGAAGTCGCAGTCGGGCTTGGTCATGCGTCCCATGAACTGGCGCGCATAGGACGAGAGACTCTCGACATAGCGGCGCTGCCCCTCGGCATAGAGGGTGTCGAAGGCGAGCGACGACTTGCCGCTGCCCGACAGGCCCGTCACGACAACGAATTTGCCGCGCGGAATCGCCACGTCAACGTTCTTGAGGTTGTTGACGCGGGCCCCCTTGATGATGATTTCTCCTGCTGTAGCCATTTTGCGTGAATTGAGCCCGCAAAGGTACGACTTTTTCGCGAGAAAACCAAACTCCGCGCTCTTGGCCTCACGCTAAGTTTTTCAAACAACTTAAACAAATAATGGGTTAAACAACAAGTACAACTTTTTTGTTTTGGGCTTCCATACTCTTTGGCCTGCGGCGCTAATGCGAATTACGAGAATTAAACTAATGGCATCCGCGTTCTTTTTTAAGTGTCTGCGGATTAAACGGGTTAAGGTGCGGTTCCTTCCTGACAATAGGATGCGATGCCTGTTGTGGGAGTTGCTTTTCTTTTTTATGGAGGTACAGAAAGATGCGAATTTGATGCTGTTGTCATGGTTTTTTTCAGAAAAATTTGCCCGAATGAAAAAGAAAGTGTAATTTTATAGCCGAAATCTAGCAATGTGTCACTAAAGTGGCATGATTATTGCAAGTAGAGGCATTACTAAGACATTATTAATTATTTAATTAGCTTATTAGATATGAAACCGATTAACATTGTTATGGCAGTAGTGGGTGGCGCCATCGCCGGCGCTGCAGTGGGTTTGTTGTTCGCACCGGAGAAGGGTGACGACACCCGTAAGCGCATCGCTGATGCCCTGCGCGAACAAGGCGTGAAGCTGAAAGGCTCAAAACTCGACAACCTGGTGGATGACATTGCCGAGGTTGTAAAAGACAAGATTGATTAATAACCATATCAAATAAATTGTAATAGCAATGAGAGGATTAAGCTTATTATACGCATTCCTGGGTGGCGCACTGGTAGGTGCTTCGGCCGCTATCCTGTTTGCTCCCGAAAAGGGTTCGGACCTGCGTAGCCGCATCAAGGAGATGTTGAAGAAGAACGGCATCGACTTCAGCGACGACGAGGTTGAGCAACTGGTGAAGCAGATCAGCGCCCAGATCGAGGACTGACAAAATTTCACGCACACTGACAGGCGGCTGTGTCATTATTTATGACTCGGTGAGTTGACCGTGCTGGCGCAAGGGAAATTAAACAAATTTTACAAAATTAAAATAAGTGCATTCTTGTCGTGTTTTAATTTAAATTTGGAGAATTTCCCGCCCTAAGGGCGGTTAACCTTCCGGCAACGTATGATGGCGCAGCCCCCTGGCAGCGGGTGTGATGTGTAGCGGTCATTCGTTTATCACTAATCCCAAATCTCTAATCCTCAAGGCCGCAAGGGGCGGTCTTGGTCCAAGTTATGAACGAGATAGATTATAAGAAACTGTTTGCCGAGGCGCGCCGTTATTTCTCGACGGAGTGGGACTATACCAAGCTCACCGCTGTCGAGAAGATGGCCGTGTTGCTGTCGGCGATAGCATTTGTCGCTGTGGTGATCATTTTGGCCACGTTTGTGGTGCACCATCTGTTCACGGCATTGATTGGTGTGCTGGCATCGGCACTGGGTTGTGCTTGGGGCGCTCACCTGATTGCCGCTGGCATCCTGCTGGTGGTGATGCTGGTGGTCTTTGCCTTCAAGCGTCAACTGATTGTGGACCCTGTGGCCCGCTTTGTGAGCAAACTGTTTTTAAAACCCGAGGACAATGAGTAACAGCACCGTAAACGATACGTCCACTACTGGCACAACGCAACAGCAGCTGCCGGTGGCCACGCCAGACGCCCCCGACAGCTGGCGCGGCATGACGCTGGAGGAACTGCGCCGTGCCCGTGGCAAGGCCCTGGTGCGTCGCGAGGTAGAACGTGCGACCATACAATATAATATTGATGGCATCAAGAGCAACGTGGCTACCAATGGCGTGCGGGCGCTGATGTTCAGTCCCGGCACCGTCAGCCACCTGAAGACCATGGACTATGTGCTGCTGGGCTTCAGACTCACGCGCTGGCTTATGGACCTGCGCGGTAACCGTCGTCGCCGTCGATGACGGCCAAAAAAAGTCAAAAAAACCGCTGAAAAGTCACTTTTTTCAGAAAAAATGTTTTTGTTTTTTTGATTTTATCTATATTTGCAGCCCGAAATCTGCTGATTTCACACGAGAGAGTATATAACTTTAAATGATAATAAATAACTAAAAACAGACTGCCTATCGACAAACATTACTCATTATTGACCAAAAATATATAAGTAATGAAGTTATACAATGACAAGAGCGATGATCAACTCATCACGCTGTATGTCGATGGCAAGAACGAGGCCTTTGATGAGCTCCTGGAGCGTCACAAGGACCGTGTCTTCATGTATATATACCACTCGGTAAAGAACGAGGAGTTGGCCAACGACCTCTTCCAGGATACCTTTGTCAAGGCAATCACCACGATTAAGCAGGGACGTTACGTCGAGAACGGCCACTTTGCCGCATGGGTGACCCGCATTGCCCACAACCTGATCATCGACTACTTCCGCCAGGTGAAGAATGAGAACCTGCAGTCGACCGACGATACCGACATCAACATCCTTAACCGCAAGGAGCTGTCGGAGTCGACCATCGAGGAGAACCTGGTGACCTCGCAGATTCACAGCGATGTTCGCCGCCTGATCAGGACGCTGCCCGAGAGCCAGCGCGAGGTGCTCGTGATGCGTTACTACAAGAACATGAGCTTTAAGGAAATCGCCGACACCACCGGCGTGAGCATCAACACGGCGCTGGGCCGCATGCGCTATGCGATCCTGAACATGCGTCGCATTGCCGAGGAGCATAATATTGCGCTGACGCTTTGATGCTCGCTTGCGCGAGCAGCTTAGAGCTTAGGGCTTAGAGCTTAGGGAGTTTTTAACGCGGATTACGCGAATTGAACGAAGTTATCTGCACTTGCTCGCAGTTTAGGCATTAGAGTTTAGGGAGGCATCCGCTTTGATGCTCGCTTGCTCGGGCAGGTTTAAGCTCAGATATTGGGATAATCAATCGGGTTTTTATTTGGCGTGACGCATGGGGGACGACTGTTATGGGGTTCCCTTTTTTTCTTTTTGGGTAAATTTCGGCGGGAAATTTTGTGTATCGGGCGAAAAGTAGTACCTTTGCACCCGCTTTTGAGAGAACTAAACATTTAATAGACAATACAAACCAAGTAATGAACGTAAGTTTTGAACAGATTGATGCGGTGAACGGCATGCTCACCGTTGACATTAAGAGAGAAGATTTTGCTGCTGATGTAAACAAGGAAGTGGCACAGATGGGCGTTCGCCACCCGCTGAAGGGTTTCCGCCCCGGTAAGGCCCCCAAGAGCCTGTTGATGAAGTTTTACGGTGCTAGCGTGACTGCCGATGTTATTGACCGCATGGTTGGCCGCGCAGTGTATGACTACATTCGCGAGAACAAGCTGCAGGTGCTGGGTGAGCCCCTGCCCAACGAGGACACCAAGGTGGATATCATGAAGGACGAAGAGATGTCGTTCAAGTATGATCTGGGTCTGGCCCCCACCATCGAGCTCAAGCTGAACAAGCGCATCAATGTGCCCTATTACAATATTGAAGTGACCGACCAGATGGTTGATGACGCTATTGCTCACGACCGCAAGCGCCTGGGTACCCTCGTTGACGGCGAGGTGAGCGACAAGGAGTCGATGCTGCGCGGCTCGATGATCGAGCTCGACGAGCAGGGCAACGACAAGGAGAACGGCATCAAGGTGGAGCGCACCGTGATTTCGCCGCGCTACATGGTCGATGAGGATGAGGCCGCCAAGTTTGTCGGCGTCAAGGTGGGTGACACGTTCACCTTCAATCCCCACAAGGCCAACAACGGCAACATCGCCGAGCTGGCTGCCATGTTGAACGTGGACCGCGCCGCTGCCGACGTGAAGAGCGACTTCCGCGTGACCATCGAGGAGATCAAGGTCAACAAGGAGGCCGAGATGAACGAGGAGTTCTTCAAGGGCGTGCTGGGTACCGAGACCGAGGTCAAGGACGAGGCTGCCTTCCGCGAGGCCGTTCGCGAGATGATCGCTCGCGCCAATGTCCCCGAGAGCAACTACCGCTTCACCGTTGACGCTCAGCGCATCCTCACCGAGAAGGCCGGCGACCTGCAGTTGCCCGAGGAGTTCCTGAAGCGTTTCCTGAAGGTGCGTCGCGCCCAGGAGAACAAGGAGAATGCCGAGATTACCGACGAGGAGGCTCAGAACATGTTCAAGCAGCTGCGTTGGCAACTGGTTAAGGATCACCTGGCTCAGGCTCTGGAGATCAAGGTGGAGAAGGAAGACATCGACACCGCTGCCTTCATCTTTGCCCAGCAGCAGCTGTCGCAGTATGGCATCTATAACGCTCCCGAGGACCTGGTTAAGCAGCAGGCCGAGCGTTTCATGCAGGATGAGCGCGCCCGCGACGCCATCCAGGAGCATGCCATCGACAACAAGTTCTATGCCGCTGTCAAGGAGGCCGTTAAGGTCAACGAGAAGACCATCAGCGTCGAGGACTTCCGCAAGCTCTACGAGAAGGACGAGAAGTAATTGTCACTTCATTATGATTCAGGGCAGGATCGGCGAGTGCGCCGGTCCTGCTTTTTTACTCTTACGTGTCGGCGGATATTATGTCGGCGAATTTTTCTGTCGGCGAATTAATCGAATTAAACTAATGGCATCCGCGCTCTTTATTTTGATGTCGCTATAGGTTTGCACTTGGGATTGGAGGGGGTGGGACGGCAGGTTTATTATTGCTTTTTTTATTTGGCTGACAAAATGTCGGTTGGCGCGGTTTTTGTGT
Organism: uncultured Bacteroidales bacterium; assembly: GCA_902793405.1. Classification (GTDB taxonomy): domain Bacteria; phylum Bacteroidota; class Bacteroidia; order Bacteroidales; family Muribaculaceae; genus Sodaliphilus. Next base: position 68,974 of record CADBDH010000026.1, read on the forward strand.
CTAGTCAAGAAAAATATTTCCCCAAGATGACATGGGATTGAGAAAAAAATAGTATCTTTGAACAAAAATTTAATTTAACTACAAGATTTATGGAAAACGATTTCAGAAAATTTGCTGTACACCACCTTGGAATGAACGGTTTGGCACTCGACCAGTTTGCCGCTAGTGTGTCCAATAACTATATCTCGCCCACCATTATGGAGGAGCGCAAGCTGAATGTGACCCAGCTTGACGTGTTTTCGCGCTTGATGATGGACCGCATCATCTTTATGGGCACCCAGGTCGATGACTACAGCGCCAATGTCGTGCAGGCCCAGCTGCTCTATCTCGACAGCTCGGACCCCGGCAAGGACATCTCGCTGTACATCAACTCACCTGGCGGCTCGGTATATGCCGGCCTGGGCATCTATGACACGATGCAGTTTATCCAGAGTGACGTGTCGACTATCTGCACCGGTATGGCTGCCTCGATGGCTGCCGTGCTGCTTGTCGCTGGCCAAAAGGACAAACGCTTTGCCCTGAAGCACAGCCGTGTGATGATTCACCAGCCGATGGGCGGCATCAGCGGCCAGGCATCGGATATCGAGATTACTTCGCGTGAGATTCTCAAGCTCAAGCAGGAGCTCTACACCATCATCAGCGAACACTCGGGCCAGCCTTATGACAAGGTGTATGCCGACAGTGACCGTGACTACTGGATGACCGCTGCCGAGGCCAAGGACTATGGTATGATTGACAGGGTGCTTGTCCGCGAGAAACCCGCAACCGAGGAATCTGCTGCCGAGAAACCCGCTGAGTAATATAAAAGAATGGCGAAGAAGAAAGATTCGACACTGTATTGCAGTTTTTGTGGTCGCAGTAACCGTGAGGTCGAGCTGATGTTGCCGGGCATGAACGGCTGCATCTGCAACGATTGTGCCGAACGGGCTGTGGAACTCTCGCGTGAGTACCTCAACAAGATGTCGTCGTCGATGCTCCCCGACCTGGATATGGAAACCCTGCCCAAGCCCGAGGAGATCAAGGCCTATCTCGACCAGTACGTCATCGGTCAGGAGACCGCCAAGCGCTACCTGTCGGTGGCCGTGTATAACCACTACAAGCGCCTGAACCAGAAGCGTGACGACGATATTGACATCGAGAAGAGCAACATCATCATCGTGGGACCAACCGGCACCGGCAAGACGCTGCTGGCCAAGACCATCGCGCGGATGCTGAAGGTGCCCTTTGCCATCGTCGACGCCACGGTGCTGACCGAGGCCGGCTATGTGGGCGAGGACATCGAGAGCCTGCTGACCCGACTGCTGGCGGCCTGTGACTATAATGTCGCCGAGGCCGAGCGAGGCATCGTGTTCATCGATGAGATTGACAAAATCGCCCGCAAGGGTGACAACCCCTCGATTACCCGCGACGTGAGCGGCGAGGGCGTGCAGCAGGGACTGTTGAAGCTGCTCGAGGGGTCGGTGGTGAATGTGCCGCCCCAGGGTGGCCGCAAGCACCCCGAGCAGAAGATGATTGCCGTTGACACAAAGAATATCCTGTTCATTTGCGGCGGTGCCTTCGAGGGCATTGAGCGCAAGATCGCCCAGCGCCTCAACACCCACGTTGTGGGCTTTGGCGCCAACAACCATGTGAGCAAGGCCGACCGCGACAAGCTGTTGCACTTTGTGGCCCCGCAGGACCTGCGCAGCTATGGCCTGATTCCCGAAATCATCGGCCGTCTGCCCATCCTCACCAACCTGGAGCCGCTGGACCGCGACGCCCTGTTGCGCATCCTCACCGAGCCCAAGAACGCCATCGTGCGGCAGTACAAGAAACTGCTCGAAATGGACGGCGTGGAACTCGTCATCGATGACGACGTGCTGGGCTTTATCGTTGACAAGTCGATAGAGTACAAGCTTGGTGCCCGCGGCCTGAGGAGCCTGTTCGAGACCATCATGATCGATGTCATGTACCAGGCCCCGTCGCTCGAAGAGAAACGCTATGTGCTGACGCGAGAATTTGCCGAGCGGCAGTTGTCAAAGTCAAATTTTGAACTATTGTCTAAGAGCTGATTAAACAGCGATACAAATTATTTTCCCTAAAAATTATTGCCCAGTTCACAAAATAGTTCTATATTTGTGAAATCATTGTAACCCAAACCTTGAATTATGGCCAAAAACAGTAAGTTGACATCGGCACTGAAGGAATACTTCGGCTTTGAGACATTTAAAGGCAACCAGGAAGCGATTATCGAGAATCTGCTTGCTGAGCATGACACGTTTGTTTTGATGCCCACAGGCGGCGGCAAATCATTGTGTTACCAGTTGCCGGCTCGCCTCATGGAAGGCACAGCCATCGTTATATCGCCGCTGATTGCCCTCATGAAGAATCAGGTCGATGCCATGCGCAGCTACAGCGAGGAGGACGGCATCGCCCACTTCCTGAACTCGTCGCTTACCAAGCAGGCCATCGAGGAGGTGAAGACAGATGTGCGCTCGGGCCGCACCAAGCTGCTGTATGTAGCACCCGAGTCGCTCACCAAGGAGGACAATGTGGCATTTCTGAAGGATGTCCCCATTTCGTTCTATGCCATCGACGAGGCGCACTGTATCTCGGAGTGGGGTCATGACTTCCGCCCCGAGTACCGCAATATCCGTCCGATCATCAACCGCATTGGCGTGCGCCCGATTATCGCCCTGACGGCGACTGCCACGCCCAAGGTGCAGCATGATATCCAGAAGAACCTTGGCATGACCGATGCCGCCGTGTTCAAGTCATCGTTCAACAGGCCCAACCTCTATTATGAGGTGCGTCCCAAGACCAAGGATGTGGATCGCGAGATCATCAAGTTCATCAAGGCCAACGAGGGCAAATCGGGCATCATCTATTGCCTGAGCCGCAAGAAGGTGGAGGAACTGGCCGAGGTGCTGAGGCTGAACGACATCAAGGCGTTGCCCTACCATGCGGGTATGGAGAGCGCCGTGCGCAGCAACAACCAGGATGCCTTCCTGAGCGAGGATGTTGACGTGATTGTCGCCACGATCGCCTTCGGTATGGGTATCGACAAACCCGACGTGAGGTTCGTTATCCACTACGATATCCCCAAGAGCCTTGAGGGCTACTACCAGGAGACCGGCCGCGCCGGCCGTGACGGCGGTGAGGGCAAGTGCGTGACCTTCTATTCGCGCAAGGACCTTGACAAGCTGGAGAAATTCATGCAAGGCAAGCCCATTGCCGAGCAGGAGATCGGCAAGCAGCTGCTGCTCGAGACGCGCGATTATGCCGAGTCGTCGGTGTGCCGCCGCCGCTCGCTGCTGCACTACTTCGGCGAGAGCTATGAGCAGGAGAACTGCGGAAACTGCGACAACTGCATCAAGCCCAAGAAGCGGGTAGAGGCCAGCGAGGAGCTGCGTGCCGCTATCGAAACCATCATCACGCTGCGTGAGCGCTTCAAGCCCGAATACATTGCCCACGTGATGATGGGTGATGCCACTGCCGAGATCCAGGGCTACAAACACAATGAACTGGACGTGTTTGGCTGTGCCGAGAGCCGTGACGAGAAGTTCCTGATGGCCGTCATCCGCCAGGGTGTGTTTGCCGATTACCTCTCGAAGGATATCGAAAATTATGGCGTCATCAAGGTTACCAAGGAGGGCAGGAGTTTCCTCAAGAGCCGTGAGAAATTCTGGATTGTCGAGGACAACGAATATACCGAGATGCTTGACGAGGAACTGCGCGGCGGAGGCAGCGGTGCTGTCGATGCCGAGCTGTTCAGCATCCTCAAGGACCTGCGCCGCAAGATAGCCAAGCAGCACGGGCTTCCCACCTATGTCATCTTCCAGGAGCCGTCGCTCGACGCAATGGCGACGACCTATCCCATTACCCTGGACGAGTTGCAGAACATTCCCGGTGTGGGTCCCGGCAAGGCCAAACGCTACGGACAGGAGTTCATCGAGCTCATCAAGAAATATGTTGAAGAGAACGAGATCGAGCGACCCGAGGACATGCGCGTGCGCACGGTAGCCAACAAGAGCAAGCTCAAAGTCGAAATCATCACTGCCATTGACCGAAAAGTGCCCCTCGACGCGCTTGCCGAGAGCAAAGACCTGGAGATGGAGGAACTGCTCGACGAGCTCGAGGCCATCGTTTACAGCGGAACCAAAATCAACGTGTCCTATTACATCGACGAGGCCATTGACTCGGATATCGAGGACGACATCTTTGAATACTTCAAGGAGAGCGACACCGACAACATCGAGAAGGCCATGGAGGAACTGGGCGATGATTACACCGAGGAGGAAATCCGCCTGGTGCGCATCAAGTTCCTGAGCGAGATGGGCAATTAAGCAAATTACTTTTTAAGGATTAGCCGCTATGGACCTGATGCCCATAGTGGCTAATTTGGTATAGTGGCATTCAGGAAAGCTTAAAACTTGACATAAATATAATATTTAGGTCGCGATTGCGTTATCATCATATATAACATCACTGGTGTCCTGATTTAATTAGGAAATGATAAAGATGTGCCTCTTAACCCTGCGGGGCTAATGCGAATTTCACGAATTCAACTAATTTGATGCTAGTATTTTATTTATGAAGAAGGTTTTTTTGTTATTGGCTATTGCATTGCTTTTCGTTTTCAATTCATGTAAAGACGATAATAAAGATGAGCCGTTACCCGATAATCACGAATATGTAGACCTGGGCCTGCCTAGCGGCACGTTGTGGGCGACTTGTAACATCGGTGCCGATAGTCCCGAGGAATTCGGCGACTACTTCGCCTGGGGCGAGACCACTCCTAAGGGCAACTACCAGTGGAACAACTATAAGTGGCATAGCTCGGATAATAATAACTGGTTAGATGAGCTGGCAAAGTATTGGGCCGGCGAGGATTACGGCACGCCTGATGGCAAGTGTGAACTGGATCCGGAAGATGATGCCGCTACTGTGAACTGGGGACCAGGTTGGCGCATGCCGACGTTAGGGCAGTTGCAAGAGCTAGTGTCGGAGTGCGAATGGCAGTGGGTTAAGCAGAACGGTGTGTATGGCAGACTGCTCACCGGTCCCAACGGTAAAACTCTGTTTTTGCCTGCTGCGGGCGGTTATTCGACTAGTCCGTTTAACGAGGGCATATGCTGCTATTACTGGTCACGAACGCTCTGTTCCCCCGATCAACTCGTCCTCGAAGCGGCCGGTTCGCACGAAGCTTATATCCTGTTCGCTAATTCGTGGCGCAAATTAGTGTGGTATGACGGCCGTTACGACGGCTTGACCGTGCGTGCCGTTTGCGCCCGTAAGAAATAACACGCGCCTATACGATACTTATATATTCAAGGTCAAAGCGGTTGATTTGCCACATGTGGCAAATCAACCGCTTTGCAACAGGCATGGCAACTGGCCGTTGCCATATGATTAAAATTGCTGAAATAGAAGAGAAGGTGACGTGGTTGTCGGAGAAAATGTCTATCTTTGTATTGAATTTAATCATATAATCCTCCTTAATATGAAGAAGATACTGCTTTTAGTTGCGCTGATTCCGCTGTTTGTGTGTGCACAGAATCGCCCTCGCGTTTCCATCTTGGGTGACTCTTACTCGACTTTTCAAGGGTATATTCCTGAGGGTAACGAGGCATGGTACTATACCCCAGTCGACACTTCAAGAACCGATGTAGAGAATGTGACCCAGACCTGGTGGTGGCAGGTCATCAATCAGGCAGGCTGCCTCATCGAGAAAAACGATTCCTACAGCGGTGCAACGGTCAGCTATCACGGCTACGATAATCAGGACTATAGCGCCAGGGCGTTTGTCACCCGATTGCCGCGCCTTGGCAGCCCTGATGTGATTTTCATCTTTGGCGGTACCAACGATGACTGGTCGGGGGCTGAATTGGGTGAGTATAAATATGATAATTTTACCCGCTCCGACCTCTTTACCTATCGTCCCGCATTGGCTAACCTGTTCCAGCAGGCCAAGGAGAGGTATCCTAATGTGAAGATTTTCTTTCTTATCAATGACGTATTGTCAAAAGAATTGAAGGAGTCGACCATCATTATCTGTAACCATTACGACATTCCATATATCGAGTTCAAAGACATTGACAAAAAACTTCGACATCCCACGATAAAAGGAATGAAGGCAATGGCCCAGCAAGTTTTGGACTATCTCAACAAGTAGCGAGATTATTGTCGCAGGTATTTCCCGGGCGGGGGCCATTACGGGCATTTGTTATGACACACCGGCACTGCCTTTTGTCTGTCCTTTTTTGCCTGCCTGTGGAGCGTGACGGCAAAAAAAAGTGGGTGGGAAATATAATTTTTCTCATGCGCGTGCGTTATACTCTTATATTTAGAATGAAAAAACGTAAAATATAGATTCAAACCAACCTAAGAAATGAAAGCAAAACTTTGGATTTCTTCGTTGTTGTTGGGAACTGCGATTCTCGCCGTGGCTAAAGGTGGGGATCCTGTCCTGATGACTATTAACGGTAAGGACATCAAACTCTCGGAGTTTGAGTACCTGTATAACAAGAACAATCAGCAGCAAGTCGAGAAGGAGACCCTCGAACAGTACGTCGATCGTTTTGTCCTCTACAAGCAGAAGGTGGCCGATGCCGAGGCGGCCGGAATAGATACCACCGAGCTCTTCATCAAGGAGTTTGAAGGCTACCAGAAGGACCTTGCAGCCCCCTTCATGACTGCCGACACGACCTATCTGTGGGATATGGTCAATGAGTCCTATAACCGTTACAAGAAAGAAATCGATATTGACCACTTCATGCTTCCCGTGGGCGCTAACGATGCCGAGAACGCTCCGCGCCTGGCCATGATGGACAGCATTCGCACCTGCATCCTCAACGGCGAGAAATGGGAGGATCTGGTCAGCCGTTACTCCAGCGACCCGTCCAAGCAGCGCAATAATGGCCACTACGGTTTTGTTTCGTCGGGCATGTTCCCCTATGACTTCGAGAACGTGCTTTACAACACTCCCGTTGGCACGATTTCGCAACCGTTTGTCACCCAGTATGGTGTTCACATGATTCGCGTTAACCAGGTGCGTGACCGCAACGACGTGCACGCCAAGCATATCCTGAAGCTCTTCCCCCAGCATGCTACCGAGGAGCAGAAGGCCGAATGCAAGGCAAAGATTGATTCCATCTATGCCCTGCTCCAGGCCGGTGCCGAATTTGAGAAGCTGGCGATGGCCGAGTCGATGGACGGTACCGCCAAGCGTGGCGGCGACCTGGGCTGGTTTGGCCGCGGAAAGATGGTTCAGCCCTTTGAGGACATCGCGTTCAGCCTTGCCGATGGCGCCATCAGCGAGCCGTTTGCCACCCAGTATGGCTACCACATCATCAAGAAAGTCGAGCATGGTGTTCCCTCGTTGAAAGCGTTGCGTCCCGCCATCGAGCAGGTGCTCAAGCGTGACGGCCGTCTGGACATGGTCGAGAAGCGCCGCCTCGATGACATGAAGGCCAAGTACAACTATCGTCTCGATCCCGGCTTTGAGGACATGATCACCAAGGCCCTGAATGTGACCGGAGCATGTGACTCGGCATTTGTCAGCCAGGCCATCAAGGGTGTCAAGACCCCGCTTTTCACCTATGGTAACAAAGAATCGGTTCCCGTTAAGGCCCTGTTGGGTCAGTTGAATCCCAAGGCTCCGGTTGCCGGCGTTGATAAAGCCAAAGATTATATCATGTCGAAGGTGAATGTCCTTGCCGAGAAGGCTCTCAGCGACTATGACGCCCGTGAGCTCGTCAAGAACAATCCCGAGTACCGCAACCTGCTGAACGAGTATCGTGACGGCATGCTGCTGTTCGAAATCAGCAACCGCCGCGTGTGGAAGGCTGCCAGCCGCGACACCGTGGGCCTGGAGCAGTACTATGCCGCAAACCGCAGCAAGTACCTTTGGGACGAGCCCCACTTCAAGGGTATCATCCTGAGCGCCAAGAGCGACAGCGTGCTCAACCTCGTCAAGGCCGACCTCAACAAGTTTGGTGCCGACACACTGACCGATGCCCTGCACAACAAGTACGGCAACGACATCCGCATGGAGCGCATGGTGGTCAAGAAGGGCGACAACCCCTATGCCGACTACCTGGCATTCCACGAGGGCGACAAGCCCGAGCGTAAGGGCTTCCCCGAGTTCATGATTATCGAGGGCGGCATCATCGACCAGCCCCAGGAGATGGCCGACGTGCGCGGTGCCGTGACCAGCGATTACCAGGATGTGCTCGAGCAGCGCTGGAAAGAGGAACTGGCCAAGAAGTATCCCGCCAAGATCAACAAGAAAGTTCTCAAGAAGGTGAAGCGATAATCCTGCCTGTGTAACAGGACAAATCTATCATAAGGGGCTTGCCATGACGTGAAAAACAGTTAAGGCAGGCCTCTTTTTTGACTTATCAATGCCTCGTTGCGACGACGGCATAACACTCGTGAAACGATAAAACGGTAAAGAATAATGAAAAGGAATCTGTTGACTATTGCGATGAGCACCCTGCTGGCGCTCGTGTCGACTGCTGCCCCTGCCACGGCATTGCAGGTGCAGGAGTTTGTGTTGAACAACGGCATGAAGGTGTGGGTGAATGTGGACCACAGCCAGCCCAAGGTCTTTGGCGCCGTGGTTGTGAATGCCGGCGCCGTCGATTGCCCCAACACGGGCATCGCCCATTACTTTGAGCACATCATGTTCAAGGGCACCGACGAGCTGGGCACCGTGGACTATGCCGCCGAGAAGGTCTATCTCGATTCCATCTCGATGAAGTATGACGAACTGGCACTCACCAGCGATGCCTCGCGCCGCAAGGCCATCCAGCAAGACATCAACCGCCTGAATGTCGCCGCATCGGCGTTCGCCATCCCCAACGAGTTCAACCGCTTGACCACGATGTGTGGCGGCACCGAGCTGAATGCGGGCACGTCCTATGACTTCACTTTCTATCACAACACGTTCATGCCCCAGTACATCGAGCGCTGGTGTGAACTCAACAGTCACCGCTTTATCCATCCGGTCTTCCGCCTGTTCCAAGGCGAGTTGGAAACCGTGTATGAGGAGAAGAACATGTACAGCGACGACCCTGCGTCGATGATGCTCGAGCAGATCACCAGCAAGTTCCTTGCAGGCACGCCCTATGCCTATCCCATCGTGGGCAGCACCGAGAACCTGAAGAATCCTAAACTCTCGGAGATGGAGGCGTTTTACAAGAAATATTATGTAGCCTCCAATATGGGTCTGATTCTGTCGGGCGACATCCGTGTCGATGACCTGAAGCCCCTGCTGGAACGCACCTTTGGCCGTCTGGAAAGCGGCGTGAAGCCCGTGCGCGAGAAGATTGTCGCTCCAGCTATCCAGGGACAGCCTGTCGAGAAGTTCCTGTTCCCCATGCCCATCATCGGTATGAGTGCCATGCTGTTCCGCGGCCCGTCGGAGTATGATGCCGACGCACCGGCCCTGAAGGTGGCCATGTCGCTGCTGAGCAACGATAACAAGACTGGTCTGCTCGATGAGTTGACCAACAAAAACCGCGTCTATGTATCGTTGGCGCAGCACATGGGCTTCAACCAGACCGGATTGCTCATGATAGCGGTGGTTCCCAAACTGTTTTGCAAGGTCAAAACCGCCGAGAACCTGTGTCTGGACCAGCTGGGCAAACTGCTCATGGGCGAGTTTACCGACGAACAGCTGCAGGCCGTCAAGCGGATGATGGTGTATGAAAACGAGTCGTCGCTCGAGACCATCGGCAAGCGCAGTGAGGAGATGGTGGCAGCCATGTCGTCGGGCCTGTCGTGGGGCGATTACATGAAGCAGAAAAATGCCGTTGCCGACGTCACCCGCGATGACGTCATCAAGGCGGCCCGCAAGTATTTTACCGAAGATTTTTACCGTTTCCACAAGAAAAACGGCCGTGTGAAGGCTGAGCAGATTGCCAAGCCCGAGTATACGCCCGTCAAACCCAAGCACAGCGATGATGAGTCGGCTTTTGCCCGTCATCTGGGCACCATCGATGCCGGCCAGACGCCCCAGCTGCGCTACGTTGATTTTGATAAGGACGTGGTCAAGACGCCTCTTGCCGGCGGCAACCGTCTGTATTCCACCACCAATCTCCTGAACGATAACTTCTCGATGATCATCAACTTCCACAAGGGCACGATGCAGGACAAACTTCTTGATGCCGCTGCCGACTATGTGGGAGAATTGGGTACCGATTCACTCGATGTCAAGGCCCTGGGTTCGGCTATGCAGGCGCTGGGTGCCAAGCTGCAGATTGTTGCCGACGAGCAGTCCACCGTGATGGTTCTGCATGGTGAGGACAGCCAGCTGGAGCCCACATTGGACCTGGTGAACCACTTCCTGGAGCACATGAAGGCCGACAAGGAAAAACTTGACGATGTCAAGGACGCGGCTGGACCCTCTGAGAAATCCTTCTGGGACGAGAGCGAAGAGGTGTTTGCGGCCCTCGCCAGCAAGGTGATGCATGGCGACCGTTCCTCTTTCCTGACCCGCCTGACCGCCAAGGAAATGAAGAAGACCCGTCCAGAGCAGCTCATCGCGTCGTTCAAGCAGCTGTATGACTGCCGTTACGACGTGAGCTATACCGGAACCAGAGATGGTGCACAGGTGGCCCAGGCCATCAAGGAGCACCTGCCGCAACTGGCCGGCGTTCAGGAAAACGCCATGCAGGAGATTCCCTTACAGGCACCCCAGCAGCCCACGGTGTATCTGTTTGACATGCCGTCGTCGCGCCAGACCATTGTGGGCGCTTATCTGCCGCTGGCCGATGTGACCAGCGACCGTGACCGCGCCCGTTTGCAGATGTGGGGTGAATACTTCGGCGGCGACATGTCGTCGGTGCTCTTCCAGGAGGTGAGGGAATTCCGCTCGATGGCCTATGCTGCCCAGGGTGTTGCCATGACGCCCCAGCTGGCGCGTTCCACGACGCCCAGCGGCTATATGGCTTTGGTCGCCACGCAGGCCGACAAGACGATGCAGGTCATCGGTTTGCTCGACACCCTTTTTAACGACATGCCCGTAAACAAGGGTAATATGCCACTGGCCAAGCTGAACCTTGCCAATGAGATCAACAATTCTTATCCCACCTTCCGCGGCATGCCGCTGATCGTGTCGCTGTCGGAGCGCATTGGCTATACACGCGACGCCAACATGGTATTGGGCGAGCAGCTGTCCACATTGGGCGACGAGGAGATACTGAAGTTCTATCAGGAACGCATCCAGGGCAAGCCCTACCAGCTGATGATTGTGGGCAACGTCAAGAAACTCGACCTCAAGGCGCTGGCCCGCTACGGCACCATCGTCAAGGTCAAGAAAGACGAAATCTACAAGACGAAGTGATGCTCGCTGCGCTCGCAAATTAGAGATTAGAGATTAGTGATTAGTGATTAGTGATTAGGGATTAGGGGGGCATCCGCGGTGATGCTTGCTGGTTAGTGAATAGGCGTCCGCATTCTTGTTGAGAGGGAGTGCGGATGCGTTGTTGTGGCTGTTGTTTGAAAAGCTTGGCGGTTTGGGTTGGCATTTAACAAACATTTTGGGAATTCATTTTGTGCTGCGGGGGAATTTGAGTAATTTCGCAGTTTGAAACTAACAAAAACGATTATAGAAGTGAAATTGAGATTTTTAAACGCGTTGGCGCTTGCGTTTGTGGCGCTTGCGGCGATGGCACAAAACAATGTGGCCGAGGAAGTTGCATGGGTAATCGGTGACGAGCCCATCTTCAAGAGTGATATCGAGGAACAATACCAGCAGGCAATTTATGAGCGCGTTGCCATCGACGGCAACCCCTATTGCGTCATCCCCGAGCAGATGGCGCTGGACAAGCTGTTCCTGGACCAGGCGCGCATTGACACGGTCGAGGTGCAGGCCTCATCGATCAGTGCCGAGGTGGAGAACCGCATCAACTTCTTTATCGCCAACCTGGGCAGCAAGGAAAAGGTGGAGGAATACTTCCGCATGCCGCTGCCGCGATTGCGTGAGAAACTGAACGAGGTCTATAGTGACCAGTATTGCATCCAGCAGGTGCAGAACGAATTGACCAAGAATGTCAAGGCCACTCCTGCCGATGTGCAGAAGTTCTACAATAGCCTTTCGAAGGACTCGTTGCCCTATATCCCCATGCAGGTCGAGGCGCAGATCATCACCATCAATCCCGTGATTCCGCAGCAGGAGATTGACGAGGTGAAGTCGCGATTGCGCGACTATGCCCAGCAGGTGAACACCGGCGAACGTGAGTTCTCGACGCTGGCCATCCTCTACAGTGAGGACCAGGCTACGGCAGTGTATGGCGGCGAAACGGGTTTCCAGAGCCGTTCGGTGCTGTTGCCCGAGTATGCCACGGCAGCGTTTAACCTGAGCGACAGCCGCCGCGTGAGCAACATCGTCGAGACCGACGACGGTTTCCACATCATCCAGCTCATCGAGAAGCGTGGCGACCGCATCAACACGCGTCACATCCTGTTGCGTCCCAAGGTGAGCGACAAGGACCTGACCGACGCCCTGGTGCGTCTGGACAGCGTGCGCGCCGACATCAGTGCCGGCAAGAAGACGTTTGACGAGATGGCACTGTTTATCTCGCAGGATAAGGACTCCCGCAACAACAACGGCCACATGCTCAACGAGAAGACACACAGCAGCCGCTTTGAGATGGCCGACCTGCCTGCCGAGGTGGGTAAGAAGGTGAGCCTGATGCAGCCTGGCGACATCAGTGAGCCCTTTGTGATGATCAACCCCAAGACACGCCGTGAGCAGGTTGCCATCGTCAAACTGGTGAAGCGCATCGATGGCCACAAGGCTGACCTGGCCGAGGACTTCATGATCATCAAGGACATGTGTGAGGCCAACGCCAAGGAGAAGATCATCCATGACTGGGTGGTCGAGAAGCAGAAGAAGGTGTATGTCTACATCGAGGAGGGCTGGCGCGACTGTGACTTCAAGTATGACTGGCTGAAGAAGGGGAAGTAGTTTCTAGTTTCTAGTCCCTAGTTTCTAGTTTCTAGTTGTTAGTCCTAATTTTTTAGGTATTAGGTATTAAGTTATAGAGATGGGCTTGGTCGATAGACAGAAAAGCAGCGGCTCACGATGGCGGCACGTCATTGTGGCCTCGTGCCTGATGGCGCTACTCATGTCGCCGGTGGTGTGGGCCCAGAATCCCACGCGCGCGGTGAAGCAACGCCTGTCGACGCAACACATCAAGAAACTTCCTGCCCCCACCAATCCGCAACCGGCACAGGCCGCCCGCAAGGGGGCGAAAGGGCCTACCGTGTCGCGCATCACCCCGCAGATTCCCAAGGCCAACCGCAACCAGTCGAACAAGGTGTTCCTGGAGAATGCCGACCTGCTCACGGCCAACGAGAACATCAGCCGTGACTACCAGGTGCTCAAAGGCAACGTGCGCTTCAGGCGAGGCGACATGTACATGTTCTGCGACAGCGCCTACTTCTATGCCGAGACGAGTTCGCTCGACGCCTTTGGCCACGTGCGCATGACGCAGGGCGATACCCTGTGGGTGTATAGCGACGTGCTGCACTACTACGGCGACCAGGGCGTTGCCGAGCTGCGCAACAACGTGCGTCTGGAGAACCGCAGCACCACGCTGCTGACCGACGCGCTGGACTATGAAATCAACAGCAATGTGGGCTATTACTTTGACGGTGGCACCATCGTCGATAACCGCAACAATACCGAGCTGCGGTCGAAGTACGGGCGCTACGAGCTCGACACCAAGCAGGCCGAGTTCTCGCGTGACGTCCACCTGGTTAATGACCGCTACGAGATGTTTACCGAGCTGCTCGACTACAACACGCAGACGCACTTTGCCCACATCACCAGCGAGACGCTCATCGTGAGCGACAGCAACACCATCAACACGACCAACGGCTGGTACAACACCAGCGCCGACGACGCTACCCTGTATGAGCGCTCGCTCATCACCGCCAAGGACGGCAAGACCCTGCTGGGCGACACGGTTTATTACAACCGCAAGCGCAACTTTGGCGAGGCACGCGGCAATGTTGTCATCACCGATCCCAGCAACAAGGTGATTTTGGACGGCGACTACGGCTATCACGACGATAACGCCCATTACAGCTATGTGACCCGCCGGGCAAGGGCCCGCGAGTTCTCGCAGAAGGATACCATCTATCTTCACGCCGACACGCTGTGCACGCTCATCAACCATGTGGTGAACGACTCGGTGAACGATTCGGTGCGCGTGCTGCGTGCTTTCAACCAGGTAAGGTTCTACCGCAGCGACGTGCAGGGCATCTGTGACTCGCTGCAGCTGAGCGAGGCCGACACCATCATCAACATGTACCGTCATGCGGTGGTGTGGAACCAGGAGCGGCAGATCTTTGGTGACGAAATCAATGTGCACCTCAACGACAGCGCCGCCGACTGGGCTACGCTGCCTACCGGCGGACTGATGGCCGAGCACCTGGGTGAAATCTACTATGACCAGTTGAGCGGCAAGAAGATGAAGGCCTGGTTCGAGGAAAAGGAACTCAGGCGGCTCGACGTGGACGGTAACGTGCAGGTCATCATGTTCCCGCAGGAAAAAGACTCGACCTATAACAAGATGGTCAATGCCGAGTCCAGCTATATGCGGCTGAACCTCAAGCCCAAACAGGAGGTGGACCGCATCACCATGTGGCCCGAGGTAACGGGCAAGGTAACCCCGTTGTATCTGGCCAAGCGCTCCGACATGTACCTGCCGCAGTTCAAGTGGTATGACGAGGTGAGACCCAAGTCGCCCGATGACATCTATGACGTGAGCGATGAGCTCAAGCAGCTCATTCAGGGCATCGAGGGTGGCACGCGCCGCCGCTCGGGCAGCAATGTCACTGCCCCCGAGACCATTGTCCAGCCCGCGCCCGATGTGAAGAACCTTCAAAGAATTGACGTGCCATGAGTGATGTGATCAAACTATTGCCCGATTCTGTCGCCAACCAGATTGCCGCCGGCGAGGTGATTCAGCGTCCCGCCAGCGTCATCAAGGAGCTGGTGGAGAATGCCATCGACGCCCAGGCAACCCACATCCAGATCATCCTCAAGGACGCGGGCCGCACCCTGATCCAAATCATTGATGACGGGGTGGGGATGAGCGAGACCGACGCCCGTCTGGCCTTTGAACGCCACAGCACGAGCAAGATTCGCTGTGCTGATGACCTGTTCACGCTGCACACGATGGGCTTTCGCGGCGAGGCGCTGGCATCGATTGCCGCCATCTCGCAGGTGGAACTGCGTACCCGTCGCCACGACGCCCAGCTGGGCACGCGACTGCTCATCAACGCGTCGCAGTGCGAGCTCCAGGAACCCGATATGTGTCCCGTGGGCAGCAACTTCATGGTCAAGAACATCTTCTTTAACGTGCCCGCTCGCCGCAAGTTCTTGAAATCCAACCAGGTGGAGTTGAGCAACATCGTCAAGGAATTTGAGAAACTGGCGCTGGTCAACAACGAGGTGGAGTTCACGCTCATCCACAATGATAATGTGATGTACAAGCTGATGCAGGGCACCTTCCGCCAGCGCATTGCCGCCCTGATGGGCAACAACATGGACCAGCAGCTGCTGCCGGTGACCATCGACACGTCGATGGTCAAGGTGCAAGGCTACATCGGCAAGCCCGAGAATGCCCGCAAGCGCAACGCCCTGCAGTTCATGTTTGTCAACGGGCGATATATGCGTCACCCCTATTTCCACAAGGCAGTGATGTCGGCCTACGAGCAACTCATCCCCGAGGGAGAGCAGCCCAACTACTTCCTGCGTTTCACCGTCGAGCCCGAGTCCATCGACGTGAACATCCATCCCACCAAGACCGAGATCAAATTTGAGGACGAGATGCCCATTTGGCAGATCCTTGCCGCCGGCGTGAAAGAGACGCTGGGACGCTTCAGCGAGGTGCCTGCCATCGATTTCAACACGAAGGACGCTCCCGAGATTCCCGCCTACAGCAGTCATGTCGAGGTGCATAACCCCGAGATTGCCGTTGACACGTCTTACAATCCCTTCAAGAACCAGGACAACAAGCCCTCTGGCGGCCAACCGAGACACCATGTGTCCGATAACCGCCCGATGAGCAACTGGGACGAGCTGTTTGCCAATTTCGAGCGCAAGAAACGCGAGGGACTGGAGCAGCAAGGCGCCGATGCGCCGACCGATGAAACAAGCGTGTCGCAAGGCGAAACTTTCCAGCAGCCCGTCCTGCCGATGGGCGACGTGCAATCGGTTTACCTGCAGCTTAAAGGGCACTACATCCTGTCGCCCGCCAAATCGGGCCTGATGGTCATCGACCAGCACCGCGCCCACGTGCGCATTCTGTTCGACCGCTACATCGGGCGCCTGCACGCGGGAAATCTGTCGTCCCAGGCCATCCTCTTCCCCGAGGTGCTGCATCTGAGCGCCGCCCAAAGCGTGGCGCTGCAGGAGCTGCTGCCCGAGATGGAGCAGATGGGTTTCCAACTGGCCAGCCTGGGCGGTAACGACTGGGCCATCAACGCCATCCCTGCCGGCATCGAGGGCGTGGACCCTGTGGCCATGGTGCAGCAGATTCTCGAATCGGTCGATCATGGCGGCATGCCCGTCAAGCGTCGCATCATGGAGCACCTGTCGCTCACGGTGGCCCGCTCGGCAGCGATACCCGTTGGCCGCACGCTCCAGCAAGAGGAGATGGAGGTGCTTGTCGCCGACTTGCTGCGCCTGCCCGAGCCCAACTACACCCCTGACGGAAAGACCATCATCACGGTCATTCCCATGGAGCAAATCTCTAAATTGTTTTAATCATGTTTGACGCCTACCGAATTACTCAAGATACTGACCTATATAATCTCCACACCCACACCCAATTCTGTGACGGGCACGCTCCCATGGAGGAGTTTGTGACCGAGGCCATGGCCCAGGGTTTTACCCATCTGGGCTTTACCCCTCATTCGCCCGTCTCGGTCGAGAGCCCCGTGAACATGACGCGCGAGCAGGTGCAGGAATATTTCGACGAGATGAAGCGCCTGCGTCGAGCCTATGGCGACAAAATCCACCTGTACACCTCGATGGAGATTGACTATTTGAGCGTGGGTGACGGCCCAGCCGACGACTACTTCAAGCAGTTGCCGCTGGATTACCGCATCGGGTCGGTGCATTTCATCCCTGCCATCAACGACCCCGACGTGATGGTGGATATCGACGGCAAGTTCCAGGGTTTCAAGGAGCGCATGGGCAAGTACTTTGACTGCGACATCGAGTATGTGGTCAAGACTTTCTATTCCCAGATGATGGCCATGGTCGAGGAGGGAGGATTTGATATTGTAGGGCACATGGACAAAATCGGTTTCAACGCCAGCGAGTATCGTGAAGGCATTGACGAGGAGCCGTGGTATGACAAGCTGGTCATCGACCTGTTTGAGAACATCATGGACCACCACCTGGTCATCGAAATCAATACCAAGGCGTGGCTGCAGCGCAACAGGTTTTATCCCAACCTGAAGTACTTCGGTATGCTCAAGCGCTTTAACGCCCCTGTGGTGGTCAACAGCGACGCCCACTATCCCACACTGCTCAACAGCGGCCGCATGGAGGCCCTCAAACTCCTCAACGTGCTGTAAATAACCAAATTCCAAGAGATATGAAAACGAGAATCAATGTTAAGGTATGGGCACTGGTCATGCTGATTGCCGCATTGCTGCCCACAGTGATGAAAGCCCAGGATTTCACCAATAAGGATACCCTGCGTTATGTTGATGCGATGCATTATCGCCTGATCAACTGGGCTTTTGACCGCACGTTGAAGTCGCGCATCCCTCTGGAATTCTATGGCAATGTGCGCTCCACCTTGTGGGACCGTGCCAGCTGCACCAGCGGCAAGGCCATCCGTTTTGCCACCAACTCCACGGCCGTTGCCGTGCGCTATAACCTGTTGACCAACATGCACATGATGCACATGGCCGACACGGGCATCAAGGGCACAGACCTCTACATCTGGGACAAGGATACCGAGAGTTGGCAGTTTGTGAACTGCAACCGCCCCGTGCGCATCGACAACGATATCCGTCCTCGCCAGGACTCCATCCAGAGCAAGGTGTATGTGGACCGGCTCGACGGCAAGATGCACGAGTACATGATTTACCTGCCGCTCTATGACGGCGTGCGCTGGATAGAGATCGGCGTGGACAGCAGTGCCGTAATCATGCAGCCCATGCTCGACTCGCCACGTGAGGGCAAGAAGTTCATCTTCTACGGCACGAGCATCATGCAGGGTGGTTGCGCCTGCCGTCCCGGCATGGTGGCCACCAGCATCATCCAGCGCGACCTGGATGTGGAGTGTGTCAACCTGGGCTTCAGCGGCGAGGGTAAGATGGACTCCTGCATGGCACAGGCGATGGCGAGGATTCCTGACGTTGCCGCCTACATCCTGGACCCCATCCCCAACTGCACCAAGGACATGTGCGACACGGTAACCTACGGCTTTGTCAATCTCCTGCGCACGCTGCGCCCCGAGGTGCCCATCTTTATGGTCGAGGGTCAGATGTACAGCTATGCCAAGTACAGCGCCTTTTACAGCGAGTACCTGCCGGCCAAGAACAACGAATACCACAAGAATTACCTGAAGCTGAAACAAGATAACCCCAATAACCTGTACTACATCACCTGCAAAGACCTCTACGGCCCCAACAACGAGGGTACCGTTGACGGCATCCACCTGACCGACATAGGCTTCTGGTGGTATGCCCAAAAGCTGGAACCCTACCTGCGCGCGGTGCTTGACGGCACCCCCATCCCGCAGGAACCCGGCGTGGACGACCCTAGGTGACTTAGAATTACGAATTACGCGAATTGAACTAATTGTTAATCAGTGTATTTGCGTAATTCATGGTTTATTTAGAAAAGAGTCAATTAGGGGAATTTGCAATAATGAGAGTGCGGATGCCAAATTTGTGAAATTCGCGTAATTTGTAGTTTATTAAGAAAATGAAAACCAGGAAGAGCCATTACATACAAGACCTTATACTTGAGGGCGAACACGAGCATCAAGACTTCAAATACCAGATTACCGATGCCCGAAAGATTGCCCGCTCGATAGCCGCCTTTGCCAACAACAGCGGTGGCCACCTGCTCATCGGCGTGAAGGACAACGGCAACATTGCCGGCGTGCGCAGCGAGGAGGAAATCTACATGATCGAGACCGCTGCCCAGATGTATTGCCGCCCCGAGCAGCATGTGACCTTCAAAGTGTTCAACATCAACGGTAAGTCGGTGGTCAAGGCTGATATCGCTGAGGCTGACGAGAAGCCCGTTGAAGCCCCTGACGACAACGGCAACTGGCACGTCTATTACCGTGTGGCCGACGAGAATATGCTGGCCAGCCGCCTGCACGAGCGCATCATGAGCGCCGAGACGGCCATCGAAGAAACACGCACCGCCGAGACCATCAGCTACAGCGAACGCGAGCAGGTGCTGCTCGACTACCTGCGCAACCACGGGGGCATCACCCTCGAAGGCTACATGAAACTTGCTCATATCAGCGAAGAAACCGCTACTAAGATCGTCGTCGCCCTTCACAGCATGGGCGTACTCTCGCTGCAATACCACGACGGCAAGTGCCTGATCGTTGGCGCTTCTTGACACTGCTCCTGCCCTCACGCTAAGACTTTATATGTCGGCGAATTAAACTAATTGGCATCCGCGCATTTGGGCCTCACGCTAAGACGCGAAGTCGCTAAGTTTTTTCAAACAACTGGAACAACAGACATTGGGTTAAACAACAAGAACAACTTTTTTGTTTGGGCATCCGCGTTCTTTGGCCTTACGCTAAGGCTTTCATGTCGGCGAATTAAGCGAATTATACTAATTGGCATCCGCGCACACTTGGGCCTCACGCTAAGACGCGAAGTCGCTAAGTTTTTTCAAACAACCTTAACAACAGACATTGGGTTAAACAACAAGAACAACTTTTTTTGTTTGGGCATCTGCGTTCTTGGGCCTTACGCTAAGACTTTATTTGTCGGCGAATTAAACGAATTAAACTGATTGGCATTCGCGTACTTTGGCCTCACGCTGAGTTTTTTTCGAACGGCTGAAACAACTTTTTTGGGGTTTTGGTGTGTGCGCTCGTTTTGTGGGAGTTTATGGTATAATAAAAAGGAAACCGCTGGAGTGTGAGTACTCCGGCGGTTTTCTTTGTTATTAGTCGTTTGTCGTTCCTTAGAAGGGCAGGTCGTCACCAGCGCCACCCTGGTCGAACGTGTTGTCGACGGGAGGAGGTGCGGGCATGCCCTCGGGTGCGGGGGCGGGAGCGGGAGCACCGGCAGCAGGGGGATAGGGCGCAGGTGCTGCAGCAGCCATGTTGGGGTCTTCCTTCATGGCCTTGAAGCCGCGGATGTCGGTGTACCAGCGGCCATTGAACTCGCGGCTCTCGATGTCGTAGCTCAGCGTGATCACGTCGCCCACCTCGAGGGGGAACTGGTCAGCCCTGTCGCCAAAGAAGTC
This sequence comes from uncultured Bacteroidales bacterium, assembly GCA_902793405.1. Taxonomy (GTDB): domain Bacteria; phylum Bacteroidota; class Bacteroidia; order Bacteroidales; family Muribaculaceae; genus Sodaliphilus. The sequence continues at coordinate 89,441 of CADBDH010000026.1, forward strand.
GAACTTCACCTTCTTGGGGTAGCTGTCGAGGGTCTCGAGGACATATTCCTGTTTCTTCCACTGGTTGCCAGCTTTGGAAACGCCGCCCACGGGTTCCATCTTCTGGATGATTTTACCTTTGATGTCCATTTCTTGTTATATAGTTTAGTGTTTAGAGTTTAGTGTTTAGGGTCTAGTTTCAAAATGATGGCGGATGCCTCTCTAAACTCTAACCACTAAACTCTAACCTGCGAGCAAAGCTCGCATGAATTACTTGCTCTCCTCGGCAATGACCTTGAGGATGTTCTGCACTTGCTTCCATGCCTTCTCCACGGCGGGGATGTGGCAGCGCTCGGCGGGCGAGTGCACGTCACGCAGCGTGGGACCGAAGGAGATCATCTCCATGTCGGGACGGGCCTTGAGGAACAGACCGCACTCCAGACCAGCGTGGATAGCACGAACCTCGGGACGAACGCCGAAGAGCTTCTCCCACGAATCCTTGGCTACTGAGAGCAGGTGGCTGTCGCTGATGGGCTCCCAACCCTGGTAGCCGCCCTCGCTGATGATTTCGTCGGCACCAGCCATGCGGAAGACGGTCTCGCACCTGTGGGTCAGGTCATACTTGCCGCTCTCAACCGATGAGCGGTGGAACATCTCGACAACAATCTGGTTGCCCTCGCGCATCTTGACGCTGGCGAGGTTGGTCGAGGTCTCGACGAGGCCGGGAATCTCCATGCTCATGGCGTCGATGCCGTGAGGAGCCACGTAAACGGCATTGACAACGCGGCGGGCGGTGTCGGTGTCGATGATGGTC
>CADBDH010000027.1 GCA_902793405.1 uncultured Bacteroidales bacterium
TAACAATTAATACACATCATTAACAATCAAAAATATTAACGAATCATGAAGAAATTATTAGTTATTTCATCCCTGCCGCCAGCGGCATTTGCGTGCTGTCGGCGCTACCCACCCGACGGGTGGCCTTTGAGTAACCCCGTGTACTGCCCGAGCGGCCCAGCATTGCTGGACGCGCAGGCGACACTCGGGGAACAAGAACACTCCACCCACAGTCGCCATCGGCGACCCTTTCTCTCCATCGGCAATGTTACCATCAAGAACGGCGTCCAATATGAGATAGAGGCATCTGGAACTGTAACTCTTGAAGATGGCTTTAAAGTAGAGAAAGGAGCAACGTTTGCTGTTTACCCATCTTGCTTTTAGAAATAAGCTGAAAATTGACTTTAAATGTGTATCTTTGCAAATGTTTAATAATAAATAAAAACTTTATGAAGAAGACTATATTATTTCTAATCATGTGTACCTTGGGCCTATCTCAAAGTGTGGCACAGTTAAAGGGTCCGGACGACTGGTGGGAGTGGGATTATTCAGACTATATGCCTCTAGTTCAAGAAGGCGTTAAGTGGATCAATGAGAAGGTCATCATCAATCATGGTGACACGACCAGCTATTATTACACCTACGAGATTCAGGGTGATGACACTAGATGGCATCAGTATTCATACGGTAACGCCAAATTGTGCCATTATTATACTGGAGAATCCATTGATTATAGCAACGATAGTATCATCAGTTCGCTCGAAGAATGGACGATTATTGGAAAGGACATCGCTTGTTTCAACAATTGGGCTTTTGAAAGAGTCGCACGTGAAGGAAGAAACATTCTGAAAAGAGGATTATATGATGGCGATCTTCTCTATAGGTTTTTTCATGGTTACCCTGAAATGTTGCTTCTGTGTCACTTTTTTACTAATGATCAAGTTCTGCCCATCCTTACCGAGGAGAATTTCACTATGATTGAACCCATTGAGATTGATGGTTGCATTTGTAACCGTTATGCTTACATGAAGGAGAATGGGGACACGATGTGCTATGTGGTTGAGGGCATAGGCTTTGACAGCCGAAACATGGGCGACCTGTTGACGCCGTTCACCCGTGAACCCGACCCCAATGCCGACTACCAGGAGTACTGCGGCCTGTGCCATGTGGTGAAGGACGGCCAGATCATCTACAAGGGCATGCGCTATGACCCGGGCAACATGACGGGTATCGACGAGGTGGTGGCAGACCAGCAGCCGCGGCCGCGTCAGTATGACGAAAACTACTACAACCTGATGGGCCTGCCCATGGGCAAGGCGTTGCCCACCACCCCAGGCATCTACATCCACCACGGTAACAAGATTGTGGTCAATTACTAACATTAACACTTAAATCTATGAAGAAGTTGATATTTATAATGCTGGCCCTTTTGGGCATGACCCAATCGACGGCACAGGAATACGAGTACGTCCCCTTCGTGCGCGAGGGTGTCAAATGGATGTACAGCGTTTTTAATTCTGATACATGGAATGACCTTGTTCCTGAAATCCCTATAGGGATGCATTATTGCACACTCGAAATTAAAGGTGAAAGGCTCATCAATGGCAAAACCTATAAAGCTATGCACAAATATTCAGGTAGTGGAATTGATACCGAAAATGATACAGTGCCCATTTATCTTCGGGAAGAAAACAAAGTGGTCTATGGCATTATTCCAGATGGAAAACTTTATTTGGATTGCCCTATCAGAGTTTCTGGTATGATAGATGTTTATGGTGGAGAGGAATTTGTATTGTATGATTTCAATGATCAAAAAGCATTCTGGTGCATGATGTTGAACGATTATAATGATGATGCCTATGAGTTCATATCTTCGGATACAATACCTCTCGGCACCCATTTCGTCAAACGTTATATCAACCGATATGTTGGGAATGATTTCTATTGTATTGAGGGAGTGGGAATCGACCAACCAGGTAATGGTTACACTTTATGTTTCTTCATGGGTTTTCTCACGAATGGTGGTAGCCTCTTGTTTCAATTGAGCCATGTAATTGAGAATGGTGAAATCATCTATAGGGGTTTATACTTTAACCCAGATCATTGGACAGGTATCGACGAGGTAGTGGCCGACCAGCGGCCACGCCAGTATGACGACAACTACTACAACCTGATGGGCCAGCCCGTGGGCAAAGTGCTGCCCACCACCCCAGGCATCTACATCCACCACGGTAAGAAGGTCATTATTCGATAGGCGGGCTCGCGCTAGCAAGCTAGAGGCTTTATGATTGAAGAAAAGCAGGCGCACGCGCCTGCTTTTTGTCATTGACAACAGCTCCCTCATTACCTATCTTTGCCAACAAAAAACGAAAGGAGACAAGGCCATGAACACACAAAAACATACAAAGAGTACAATAAGCTCAAAACCAATGCGTTACATGAAGATATTAACATTTTTTATCAATCCCGCACCACCATAATTTTAAAGTATTCAGCCGTTTGACCCCACGCTAAAGGCAAAAGGACGCGGATGCCAATCATCTTAATCCTTATAATCCGCCGACAAGAAAACAACGCGGAAGCAATTAGTATAATTCGTTTAATTCGTAGACTATAAAAACTTGGCAGCTTGGCGGCTTGGCGTGAGGTCAAACGGAACGCGGATGCCTCCCGAATCACTAATCTCTAATCACTAATCTGCGAGCGCAGCTCGCATAAAGTGGCAGATGGGGTGACGATTTGTCACCTTATTATATGATGGCATATTATTTGAGGTGGAGTGGGGCAGTGAACTCCCTCCACAACAAGGTTAGCGTCTAAACTCCCCAGCGTGAAGCAAAGGTGTGCAGACGCCCACTAAAAACTAAGAACTAAAGACTGAGGACTAAGGACTAGAAACTAAGGACTAACAACTAAAATATACTATGCCAAAAGGAACTATTGGGGTGACGACTAACAACATCTTCCCCGTTATCAAGAAATTTTTGTACAGTGACCACGAGATCTTCCTGCGTGAGCTCGTGAGCAACGCCGTTGACGCCACACAGAAGCTGAAGACCCTGCAGGGCGCCGGCGACTTTAAGGGCTCGACCGAGGGCCTGAAGGTCAACATCAGCGTCGATAAGGAGGCCGGCACGCTCACCGTGAGCGACAGCGGCATCGGTATGACCGCCGAGGAAATCGACAAGTACATCAACCAGATTGCATTCTCGGGTGCCGAGGAGTTCCTCGAGAAATACAAGGACACCGCCAATGCCATCATCGGCCACTTCGGCCTGGGCTTCTACTCGGCCTTTATGGTGGCCAAGAAGGTGGAGATACGCACGCTGAGCTGGCAGGAGGGCGCCAAGGCCGTGAGCTGGACCTGCGACGGCTCGCCCGAATTTGAAATGAGCGACTGTGACAAGGCCGAGCGTGGCACCGACATCATCCTCACCATCGACGACGATGAGAAGGAATTTCTCGAGACCGCCCGCATCGAGGGCCTGTTGAAGAAGTATTGCCGCTTCCTGCCCGTGCCCATCATCTTCGGCAAGGAGCAGGAGTGGAAAGACGGCAAATATGTCGATACCGACAAGGACAAGGTCATCAACGACGTGGAGCCTCTGTGGTCGCGCATGCCCGCCGACCTCAAGGACGAGGACTACCTGAAGTTCTACCACGCCATCGAGCCGATGCAGGACGACCCGCTGTTCTGGATCCACCTGAATGTGGACTATCCGTTCACACTGACGGGTATCCTCTACTTCCCCAAAATCAAGAACAACCTGGACATCCGCAAAGACCGCATCCAGCTCTATTGCAACCAGGTGTATGTGACCGACAGCGTCGAGGGCGTCGTGCCCGACTGGCTGATGCTGCTGCAGGGTGTCATAGACAGTCCTGATATCCCGCTGAACGTGTCGCGTAGCTATCTGCAGAGCGACCGTGCCGTGAAGAAGATTTCGACCTATATCACCAAGAAGGTGGCCGCCCGCCTCGAGGAGATCGCCAAGAACCAGCCCGACGAGTTCGAGAAGAAGTGGAACGACATCAAGATATTTATCGAGTACGGCATGCTGAGCGACGAGAAGTTCTGTGAGTCGGGCCTCAAGTTTGCCCTGCTCGAGAACTGCGACGGCAAGTACTTCAAGATTGAGGACTACCGCAAGCTCATCGAGGCCGAGCAGACCGACAAGGAGGGCAACCTCATCTGCCTGTACGCCACCGACAAGGAGGCCCAGTATGCCTACATCAAGGCGGCTACCGACAAGGGCTATGACGTGCTGCTGATGAACGGCGAGCTGGATGTGCACTTTGCCAGCATGCTGGAGCAGAAGCAGGAAAAGATGCGCTTTGTGCGTGTCGACAGTGACGTGCTCGACAACATCATCCGCAAGCAGGATGACAACAAGCCGCAGTTCAACCCCGAGCAGCAGGAGATTGCCCAGACGCTGTTCCACTCCCAGATTCCGCCCGTCGAGAAGGCCGAATTCATGGTCAGCTTTGCCGCCATGTCGCCCGACGACAAGCCTGTGGTCATCACCCAGGCCGAATATATGCGCCGCATGAAGGAGATGGCACGCTTCCAGCCCGGCATGAGCTTCTATGGCGAGATGCCCGACATGTACAGCCTGGTGCTCAACACCAAGCATCCGCTCATCCAGAAGATTGTCGATCTGGCCGAGAACGCCCTGGATGCCGAGCTCAAGCCCGTCAACGAGGACATCACCGCCACACAGAACGTGGTCAATGCCCTGCGCGACCTCAAGAAGGATAACAAGGAGCTGCCCGAGGACAAGAAAAAAGACCTCGAGGACAACGAGAAGCACCTGGACGAGCTGCGCAACAAGAAGAAAGGCATCATCACGGCCTATGCCGCCGGCGAGAGCCGTGTGCACCAGCTCATCGACATTGCCCTGCTGAGCAACAATATGCTCAAGGGCGAGGGTCTGGACCGCTTCTTGAAACGCTCCATCGGCCTGCTTAAGTAAAAGATTCACAAAGTGATATGTAAAATGGGGAAGGCATGACAACATGCCTTCCCCATTTTCTATTATAATGTGGCTTTTTCAGAGCTCTAGGCCTAGCGAAATTTTTTTTCTGAAAAATACTGTTTCTTATTTGGTAGACCAGAAAATAATGTCTAATTTTGCAGGACAATTGATATAGAATTGAATATTAATCTAATATTTTATTAAACAGTATTTATTAACTACTTAATTTTTAGTATCTATGAAGAAATTCTTTACTTTTATCGCTGTGGCCGCTATGGCATTTGCTGCTCAGGCCAACGTGTTAACCGTAGCTGATGGTGGTTACGATGGCGGTTACCAGCATCCTGGTGTGCCCATCTATGGTCTTTGGGTTGATACCGAGAACACCATGAGTCAGGTGATTTATCCTGCCGACATGCTTACCGACATGGTAGGTAGCGAGATCACCGAGCTGAAGTTCACCACCACCGCCTATTGGTATGAGACCTACGTGGGCGAAGGCGAGTCCGAAGGCGTGTATGGTGCATTCATCGCATTTGACAATGCAACGATCCAATTGTCGCTGAAGGTGGTTGAAGAGGATGCCTTTGAGGCTGGCGCTATCGAAGGTGCAACTGTTGTTGCTACCACAGTGCCTGTTAAGGGCGATGACCACATGACCTTCGTGCTGGATGAGCCTTTCGTTTACGAGGGCGGCAACCTGCTCGTTGAGTGCAAGGTAATCGAGCCCGGCGATTGGGGCACCACCTATTTCTTGGGTTCTGAAAGCCCTGTTGCTAGCTGCTACTATGCTTATGATGGCTATAGCGGTTGGACTGAGTACACCGATACCTTCCTGCCCATGGCAACCTTCACCTATGAGGAAGGCGACGTTCCTCCCGTTGAGCCCACCTACGAGGGCTACTGGATCGTGCTCATCGACAAGGACGGCAACGAGATTCCTTATCAGCTGAATCCTGGTGAGAACACCGACTATGCTACCACCGTATCTCTCGACTACAACACCTATGGCACCTTCGACTACTATGGTGGCGAGGAGCGTCCCGTTGTTGGCTTCTACTTCATCGTTGACGACGTGAAGTATGGTGCTCCTGAGGATATGACCGCTACCGTTCTGGGTACCGCTCTTGACAATCCTCTGAGCGAGAACATGAACTACTACACCGTTCCCGTAGGTTACAGCTACACCCTCGGTATCTTCGTAGACGACATGACTGGTGAATACTACGTATATGCCGCTCAGGGTGGTTACACCGGCGTTAACGAGCTCGTAAACGGCAAGACCGTTGCTGGCGTACGCTACTTCAACATGGCTGGCCAGGAGATGAAGGAGGCTAACGGCATGACCATCGTCGTTACCACCTATACCGACGGCACCAGCAGCGCTGTTAAGGTGATGAAGTAATCCTGCCTGCAATCAGGTAAACTAAAAGGTAGAGGCGCAGACCTAATGCGTCTCTACCTTATTTTTTATTGCAATGAGTTGATTGCCGTTTGGTGAAATCTGGCTACATTTGCACATTAATCAAATATGTGTTATCTATGATAAAGCGTTTACTTCTTGTTTTGGCCCTGCTGGTGTCGTTGCTTGGCTATGCCCAGGTGCCCCAGTTCTCATCTGCGGAATTTGATGGATGGATATATAACAACCCCACGATTCCGCTTGACGGGGATAATATCCTGAATAACAGAATCGCCTTGTATGTCGTGTCCAACGGCACGGCATTGACGCTCACGTCGCCGCCGTTTGCGTGCTATAAGGGTGAAACCATCGACATGGAGGTGCAGTGGATTACTCCCCAGTGGCAAAACGAGGGGTTCAGGCCCGATTGGGTGGCCCTGACGGCGGCCTTGCTCGATGAGACGGGCGAGGTGGTAGATTCGGTGACCTATGTCCCCACCAGCGTGTCCAAGACCAATAATGTGGAACTGTCGCTTGTCGTGCCGTGCAGCATACAGCGCGCCAAACTGCGCTTCGCCGCCTGGAAATCCATCGTCAGCAACTGCGGCATGGTTCGCCGTATCAAGGCAACCTCGGTCAATCGTGCCGATGTGAATCGCGATGGCGAGGTTTCGATTGCCGACATCAATGCTATTATTAATGTGATTTTGGACATCAACGATGACCCCGAGTTGATACTCAGGGCCGATGTCAATGATGACGGCGAGGTCAATGTATCTGATGTAAATAAGGTGATTGAGGTTATCCAGGGGTGAAAAATGCCCATATAATTACAAATTATTTGCATAATTCGACTTTTAGTTCTATATTTGCGACAGATTGCAAAAAACCGCTTATTTCTGGTTTTTTAGGGTGAAAGTGTCCTGTTTTTCGCTTTAAAAAGCCTAAATTTCAGTTTTTTCTTTCTTAATGAACGTTAAATTTTGGTTGGATTAGAAAATTGTATTACTTTTGCCCAAAATTTGTCTAATATAGTTTTTAAATTTTAGTTAAAATGAAAAAGATTATCTTGACTTTAGCCCTTTTGATGGGCGTGTTTGCTGCTCAGGCTCAGTCTCTGGAGCAGAACAAGTTCTTTGACAACTGGTCAGTTACCTTGAAGGGTGGCGCTATCATGCCCTTCCAGGGTTATGCTTTCTGGCCCAGCGCTCGTGGTATCTTCGGTTTGGAGATCAAGAAGCAGCTGACTCCCGTCTTCGGTCTGGGTGCTGAGGGTGAAGCCACCATCAACACTACCAGCTGGGAGAAGGAGCCCAACTACTGGGGCCCCAAGAGTCCCAACATCATCGACCACACCATGGCCGGTCTGTTTGGTACTGTTAACCTGAGCAACCTCTTCGGCGGTTACAAGGGCAAACCCCGTGTATTCGAGCTCGAGGGCGTTATTGGTGCTGGTTGGCTGCACGCCTTCCACCGCAACGAGTCGGCCAACTTCTACGGCAATGACTACAACAGCTGGTACACCAAGGCAGGTGCTAACCTGAACTTCAACTTTGGTGAGAGCCGCGCTTGGACCTTCAGTCTGAAGCCCGCTGTTGTTTGGGACATGAATGGCGACATCATGATTCCTTATCGCTACAACCTGCCCGCCCGTCTGACTTGGGAGGGTGAGCCCCGCAACGGTAAGAGCCAGATGAACGCTAACCACGCTGCTGTAGAGCTTGAGGCTGGTATCACCTACCACTTCAAGGGTAGCAACGGCGAGCGTTACATCACTTTCTGCCCCTACAAGTACAGCCAGGACGACATCGACGCTCTCAATGGCCAGATCAACGGTCTGCGTGGCCAGCTCAATGGCCTGCAGGGTGACCTCGACGCTGCTAACGCACGCAACGCTCAGCTCCAGCGCGACCTGGATGCTGCTCGCAAGGCTAAGCCCGAGACCATCGACAAGACCAAGTATGTTGAGCGCGACGCTATGTACATGAACGTCCTCGTTCACTTCAAGGTTAACAAGACCAACATCACCCCCGACCAGCAGCCCAATGTAGAGCGCGTTGCTATGTATCTGAAGAACAACCCCACCGCCACTGTTGACATCAAGGGTTATGCTTCAGTTGAAGGTCCTCAGGACAACAACATCCGCTTGGCTAATGGCCGTGCTGAGGCTGTTAAGAACATGCTGATCAACAAGTACAAGATTGATGCTAGCCGCATCAATGCTCAGGGCTGTGGTACCACCGACATGTTCCAGGAGCTCAGCTGGAACCGCGTTTCGATCTGCGAACTCAGCGTTAAGAAGTAATTCGCGATTGGACTAACGGTTTATTAAACTGTAAAAATCACCCCGCTAACCTCTGTGTTGGCGGGGTGATTCTTTGTGTAATACGGTCTGCGGTCCGTTGCTTGGAACGATGTGTGAAACGGATGGTTACTTGAGCAGTTTCATGTGCTCCTGGTCAAGTTGCTTGCCGTAGCGCTCGCCGATGATGCGTCCCACGGCGTCGCCACGATTGATGTGCTCCACGGTGATGCGCTGCAGCGAGTCGTTGAGCAGGCTGTCCTGGCGCACCATCAGCACCTCGTCGTCGTGCTTGAGCGACGAGTCGGCGGCCATCTTGAGGTATTCCTGCCAGGTGGCAACACGTGCGTTCATGATGCCGTTGCGCTGGTTGATGTAGTGCAGATAGGAACTGTTGAGCGGGCTGCCGGTGATATGCCATGAGCCCGGATTGATGGTCACGTCGATGTTGCCGCTCTCCAGCACGAGATAGAACGGGCTGACCGAGTCATTGTCCCAGCGGATGAGCGCGACCTTGGGCTTGTCGGTCTGTCCCGTGAAGGTGAACGTGCCGTTTTGGGCCTTGGCTGTTCCGCACACCCTCAACTGGTTGTACTCTTCTTCCAGCACCAGCAACGTGGCGCTGTCGTGCCGCAATTTGTTGTCCAGGGTGACTTTCAGCTGATAGTTCAGGCCCTGGTCATGGCCGTCGCAGCTGGCCAGCAAGACAGCTAGAGTAAGAGCGCATAGGGTTGTTTTCTTCTTTTTCATGGCGACAAATTTACTAAATGTTTCCCAATCGGCCGTGCTCTCCTGCCGGTTATAACCCGTGTTTTTAGGCCAGTGTTTAGGTTTTCTCGGTGGAAAAGCATATCTTTGCGACAAAAATACAATCATAACATGACCTGAACGATGAAAATGACTAGACGACATGGTATGGCGATATTGCTCATGGCGCTGTTGGCGTTGCCGACACTGGCGCAGAAGCAATTCACGCTGGAGGATTTGAACTTTGGTGGACACAACTACCAGAACATGATTCCCAAGAACCGCTCGCTCAAGTGGTGGGGAGACCAGCTGGTGCGCCTCTCGGCCGACACTTGCTGGACTGTGAATCCCGCCAATGGCAAGGAGAAGGTGCTGTTCACCCGCAGCCAGCTCAACAAGCGTGCTGGCTTGACCGCCGATGAGCAGCAAGTCAACCGGCTGTCAAGTGCGGCGTTCCCCTATGCCGACAAGCCGCTGGTGATGCTTGGAAACCGCAACGAGCGTATGCTCATCAACTTCAAGACGGGCAAGATAGAATGGCGCCAGCCTAACGACAAGGCCGCACAGGCCCTCGAGTGGAACGACAAGAGCCGCGCCGTGGCATTTGTCAAGGACGACAACCTCTATGTCACCGATGGCGGCGGCAATACCCGTCAGGTAACCAGCGACGGCTCGCGCGACTTGGTCTATGGCCAGAGTGTGCACCGCAACGAGTTCGGTATCGAGGGCGGCCTGTTCTGGAATCCCTATGGCACGCGACTGGCGTTCTACCGCATGGATCAGAGCATGGTGACCGACTATCCCCTTGTCGATGTGCCCGAGTTGGACGACAGCACGCGTGTGATTGCCGAGCCCGCACCCGAGAAGTACCCCATGGCGGGCCAGACGTCCCATCTGGTGACCGTGGGCGTGCTGGATGTGGCCACGGGCGACACGGTCTATCTCAAAGCAGGTGATCCCACCGACCGCTATTTCTCCAACATCTCGTGGAATCCCCAGGGCACCATCGTCTATGTGATGGAGGGCAACCGTGACCAGAACGTGGTGGACCTGGTGGCCTATGATGCCGTTACGGGCAAGCGCATGGCTTCGCTCTACCACGAGGCTCATCCCAAGTATGTCGAGCCTCAGCATCCCATCACGTTCCTGCCGTGGGACAACGAGAAGTTTATCCTGTGGAGCGAGAAAGATGGTTATAACCACCTGTATATTTACGATATCAACGGCCGTCTGGTCAAACAGCTTACCAGCGGCAACTGGGTAGTCATGGACATGCTTGGCTTTGATGTCCAGAAAAAGGCCGTCATCATCAGTGCCAATGCCGATAGCCCGATACAGCAGAACCTCTACCGCGTGGACATCGCAACGGGTGCGATGACCCGCATCGACGAGGGCGGCAAGGGCTGGCACAACGGCCTGTTGAGCGCCAGCGGCCGCTATCTCATCGACAACTATCAGGAGCCCGATGTGCCCCGCAACATTGCCATTGTGGATACCCGCAACAATCGTCAGTACCGCTATTTCACGGCTCCTGACCCCTGGCAGGGTTACACCGTGCCCGAGTACCGTTGCGGCACGATCAAGGCTGCCGACGACAGCACCGACCTGTATTACCGTCTGGTGTTGCCCACCGACTTTGACGAGACCAAGAAGTATCCCACCGTGGTCTATGTTTATGGCGGTCCTCATGCTCACAATGTGGATGCGCGCTGGCACTACAGCAGCCGTAGCTGGGAGACCTACATGGCGCAGCGCGGCTATGTCCTGTTCATCCTGGATAACCGCGGCAGCGAGAATCGTGGCCGCGACTTTGAGCAGGCCACTTTCCGCCATCTGGGACAGGTCGAGATGCAGGACCAGATGCGGGGTGTGGACTTCCTCAGGACACTCAACTATGTGGACACGGCACGCCTGGGCGTCCACGGATGGAGCTTTGGCGGCTTCATGACCATCAGCCTGATGACGAATTATCCTGATGTATTCAAGGTGGGTGTCGCTGGTGGTCCTGTCATCGACTGGAAATGGTATGAAGTGATGTATGGCGAGCGCTACATGGACACTCCCCAAACCAATCCCGAGGGATATGCCCAAACCAGCCTGTTGAACAAAGCCGAGAACCTCAAGGGTCGCTTGCAGATTATCATTGGCCTTAACGATCCCACTGTCGTTCCGCAGCACGCTTACAGCTTCCTCAAGGCTTGTATTGCCGCCGGTACCCAGCCCGACTTCTATGTCTATCCCGGGCAGGGCCACAACATGAGGGGGCACCAGAGTGTCCACCTGCATGAGCGCATCACGCGTTATTTCGACGACTATCTCAAGTAAACGTCATTCATTGATATCAAGAGAAAACGACCGAAGAACACTCTTCGGTCGTTTTTCTTGGTAGGGTTCTGATGATGTCAGCGGATAATGTCGTCCACGCTGGTTGAGTTGTGGTGAGGACAGTCATCGCCGCACAAGTAACCGAAGGGGTCACTCTTGGCTGTGGGGAAGCTGTAAAATGTCCAGTGGGTGGGCTTCCTGAAACCGAATTTGCGGCCATTGTGCTCATGGACTGTAGCTTGGTAGCAAACGGTGACACCGCTCACATATTTGTCTTTCTGATACGGGCTGTACCTGATGCCGTCGGTTTCGATATAAGCGAGGTCCTCGACACAGTCATGTTCGAGAATGAAGGGAGGCATGACCCGGTTGCCCGACAGCACCGAGTGGGCAACAGCGACATATTCGGGACCGGCAGTTGTTTCCCAGCGACGGGAGGCATGGGCAAACCAACCGCAGTCGGTTGCCCATTGGGCAATCTCCTGGATAGAAGGATTAACGGCATCGGGGTGACGGCTCTCAAACAGGTTGAGCAATAAGGACAGCTCGGCTGCGGCACCTTCGGGCGAACCTTGTTCGGCCTTACCCAGCACGGCAAAGAACATGTAGCATTCGTCGGCTGTCTTGCCGTTAAACGAGGGATCGTCCAGCGTATAGGCTTTTCCCTTGATGATGCGGCCGGCCGCTTTGATGAGCGCCCTGAAATAGTCCAAGCCGTCTTCCAGGGACATGAAACGGGCGGCTTGCGATTCACCGGCCAGGTGCATGCGCACAGCCTCTTCGGGATGGTATTGCACACCCAGCGCAAACGGCACATCGGTGCGCTCGATAGCCTCAATCACGTCAATACCGTCATCACGGGTCACAGCGGTGACACGCAGTGGCGTCCCCTTGATGTCACCCGCAGCCTGATGGTGCCACGAGGGCACGTTACGGACGGTTGTGGTGCCGGTGATGGAGTAAAGCAGCGATGTTGTGTCGATGACCGTCACATCGTGCGGCGTGTAATGGCGTTTTCCATTGTCGTCACGCTTGGCGCGGTGCACATAGCGGTCTGCTTTGCCCAGCTGAGCATAATAGGCGCCCAAATCCTGAATGAGCGGTGCCCCCGACACGACAGCGAGCATCTGCATGCCTCGGCACAGGCCCAGTATAGGGATATGGTGGTCAAGGCAATAAGTCATCGTCAGGTATTCCGACAGGTCGCGTGTCGTTTGATAGTTGCACTCGGCCTCGATGCCGTGCCACGGCTCGGGTGTGGCAAACAGGGTAGGGCTGATGTCACCTCCCCCAAGAAAAACCACAGCCTGAATGCCCTGCATCATCTGCTCGATGTCAGTGCCGTGATAGGTCTCGCGTTTCACGATATCGGCATACTGTTGCAGCAGAATACCATTCTCGTCCATGTATTTGGCCTGCAGCTCCGTCCCGTCATAATCAAATCCGCATGGACGCATCTGGTCCAGTATCACAGGAACGCCACCCGCAGCCTTCACCGCCTTGATGGCCCGCGCAAAATTGTCGGCCGACTGTTGCCATGCAATTCCAACCCGCACAGCCTTCTCGCCCTCGACAGCCCCCGCACTCACCACGACGCACACGGCTAGCACAATTCCCGCCATCCACCGCCTCAGCATTGCAATTTTCATCATTCTCATCATACGCAATCAATTTACCCCACAAATTTACGAAAAAATAACATCCTCACATCTCCTTCGTCTCAAGAACTGTCCTGAATTACCCTATTGTGATGAAAATTGAGTAATTTTGTGGGTTGTATGGGACGTGGATTTGTTATAGCGGCGCCTAATAGTGGATCGGGCAAGACTACGGTTGCTCGGGGACTGATGGCATTGTTTGTCCGCAAGGGTTATCAGGTTCAGCCGTTTAAGTGTGGGCCTGACTATATCGACACCAAGTTTCATGCTGCGGTGTGTGGCCGGGCTAGCATCAATCTGGATACGTTTATGGCCACGCCTGAGCATGTGCGGGAATTGTTTGACCGATATGGCGCGGATGCCGATGTGCGCGTGGTTGAGGGCATGATGGGCCTGTTCGACGGCTATGACCGCGACAAGGGGTCGTCGGCCGAGATTGCACGTGTGTTGGACCTGCCTGTCGTGCTGGTGGTAGATGCCAAGTCGGCGGCCTACTCGATGGCGGCGCTCATTTCGGGCTTCGTCAATTTCCGCAAGGATGTACGCATCAGCGGCGTGATCTTCAATCGTGTGGGCTCGGCAAGGCATTTTGCCATGCTGCAGCAGGTGTGTGATGACCTGGGTGTGGAGTGCTATGGCTATCTGCCCAAGAAGGCTGAACTGGAACAAAGCTCACGCTATTTGGGGCTGGACTTCAGCGAGAAACCCGAAAGCGAACTGTTGGTTGAACTGCTTGAAAAGAATGTGGAATGGCAACGGCTCTTAGAACTTTGATTGCACGCAACGATGAGTCGTTCTCCTTTATTTATCAGGAGAATATCGACCGGTTGGAGAATGTGTCTTTCTTTGACCCCGAGACTGACGTGCCTTGCCCTGAAGATGTGGCATTGCTCTACCTTCCAGGCGGTTATCCCGAGAAACATCTTGAAGCATTGGTAAAGGCCGAGGCGACTCGACGTGCCATTAAGGAGTATGCCGAGCGTGGGGGACGCATCATCGCCGAGTGTGGTGGAATGATGTACCTGTGTGAGAAGATTGTCACCGACGAGGGCGAATTTCCCATGTGCGGCGTGCTGCCTTACACCATCACGGCCCGCAAGCAAGACCGCAAACTCTCGCTGGGTTACCGCCGCTTCATGCTCGATGGCAAGGAATACCGCGGGCATGAGTTCCACTACACGCAGTTCATGGGCGAGTCACCGAAATCGGTGACTCAGGTCTATAATGCCAAGGGCGAGCCAGTGCCGACACCTGTCATACGATATAAGAACGTTTTAGCAAGTTATACCCATATATATCAAGTTTGGAACGTTCCAAACTTGAGTTTAGAGTTTAGGGTTTAGAGAACCTTTCTTCAATAACTAGAAACTAATCATGAAACAGATATATACCAAGACCGGTGACGAGGGCATGACCAGCCTGCGTGACGGGGTGAGGGTCCCGAAGGATGACCCGCGCATAGAAGCCAACGGTCAGATTGACCAGTTGAACGCCCATTTGGGCGTCGTGCGCTCGATGCTCGACGAGATGCAAGATGTTGCGTCTCTACAACTCATTCATGCCGTGCAGCGCGAGTTGATGGTGGTTATGAGCCACATCGCCACACCCGAGGGCAGCGTCAATCCCCGTGAACTGCATGCCTATGAGATTGCCGCACAGTTGGAGCAGGCCATCGACAATGCTGATTATCAGGGCGGTTTTGTTGTGCCTGGAGGTGGGTCGCAGTTGGCCGCTTTCATCCACTTGGCTCGCACTCAGGCCCGCACGGTGGAACGCCGTTTGTGGTCATTGAACCGTGAGCATCCTGTTGATAATGACATTCTGGTGATGATGAACCGCCTGTCCGATTATCTGTTTGTTTTAGCTAACGAAAAAGAATGAATATCAAGCGATTGCATCCATTGATGTTTGCCGGGACGGGCAGCGACGTGGGCAAGAGCGTCGTTGCTGCGGCCTTTTGCCGCATTTTTAAGCAAGACGGTTACAGTCCGGCCCCGTTCAAAGCCCAAAATATGGCGTTGAACTCCTATGCGACGCCCGAAGGTTTTGAAATCGGCCGTGCCCAGGCCGTTCAGGCCGAGGCCGCCGGCATCCCCTGCCACACCGACATGAACCCGTTGCTGTTGAAGCCTCAGTCTGACCACACTTCGCAGGTTATCCTGCACGGCAAGCCCATCGGCAACAAGAATGCCTACGACTATTGGCGCCGTGGTACGTCGGACATCGATTATCGCCGTGAGGTGTGCGATGCTTTTGACCGTTTGGCTTCCCGCTACAATCCCATTGTGATGGAGGGTGCGGGCAGCATTTCGGAGATTAACCTGCGCGACACCGACCTGGTAAACCTGCCCATGGCGCGTCATGCCCATGCCGATGTCATCCTGGTGGGCGATATCGACCGTGGTGGGGTGTTTGCCTCGGTTTATGGCAGCATCGCTTTGCAGACACCCGAGGACCGTCGCCTCATCAAGGGAATCATCATCAATAAGTTCCGTGGCGATATGCGCCTTTTCGATGAGGGCCGCAAGATGCTGGAGGACATCTGCGGTATCCCAGTGCTGGGTGTTATTCCATATTATAAGGACATCTATATCGAGGAGGAGGACAGTGTGGCCTTGGTGCAGAAGTCGATGCAGGCCGAGCGTGGCAAGGTCAACGTGGCCGTTGTTATGCTGCGTCACCTGTCCAATTACACCGACTTTGACGCGCTGGAGCGTGACCCGCGTGTTCACCTGTTCTATACCAACAATACCGAGGACATCAAGAAGGCCGACATCATCATCCTGCCGGGCACCAAGTCCACCTTGCATGACCTGTATGAGCTGCGTCGCAACGGTTGTGCCCAGGCCATCGTCAGGGCCCACCGCGAGGGCGCTGCCGTGCTGGGCATCTGCGGCGGTTACCAGATGATGGGTGTCGAGGTGCTTGACCCCGACCATGTGGAGGGTGACATCGAGCGCTTGCCGGGCTTGGGCCTGCTGCCCACGACCACCACGATGAACGGTGACAAGCAGACGCGCCAAGTCACCTGCCAGTATGGGCAAGGCTATGAGATTCATCAGGGCGAGACGCACCCCATGGGCGATGCCAAGCCGTCACCCCTGCTGCGTCTTGATGACGGGCGAGAAGACGGCTACATCGTTGACGGCAAGTGCATGGGCACCTACGTTCACGGCATCCTCGACAACGCCCCATTTGTCGATTTCCTGCTGCAACCGTTCAAGAACAAAATCGCCGAGGGAGGCAAGCCGTTTGACTACGCAGCTTTCAAGGAGGAACAATATGACAAGCTGGCTGCCCATGTGCGCCAGTACGTCGATATGGAACAAATCTACCAAATCCTGACTGACCATGATTGAAGGACACGGCGACGACCTGTATCGCTACAACAATATCAAGATGAACTTCAGTTCCAACATCTACAACGGGACTGACTTAAGTGCGTTGGAGGCCTATCTACGCTCCCGGTTGGACGTTGTGCGTTCCTATCCCGAGCCCTCGGCAACTTCGCTGGAGCGGATGATTGCCAATGACTGTGGCATCAGCCCCGACGAGGTGCTGGTGACCAGCGGTGCGGTCGATGCCATCTACCTGATTGCCCAGGCCTATCGCCACGAGGGCTCCTGCCACATTGTGCAGCCCACGTTCAGGGAGTATGAGGATGCCTGCCGCGTGTTTGGTTATCAGGAGCGTGAAGACGGCGTCTTGTGCTGGCTGTGCAACCCCAACAACCCCACGGGCGATGTGCTGGCTGCCGATGAAGTGCTGGCCCTTGCCGAGCGTCACCGCTTGCTCATTGTGGACCAGTCCTACGAGGACTATACGATGTCATCCCTGCTGAATCCGGCGGATGTGGTCAGCCGTGACGACATCATCCTGTTGCACTCGATGACCAAACGCTATGCGGTGCCCGGGTTGCGCTTGGGCTATGTCACGGCATCGGCGAAGGTGATTAGCCACTTGCGGGAGCAATACCGCCCTTGGGCCATCAACGCCCTGTCGCTGGAGGCGGGCAAATGGCTCGTTGAGCAAGGCAAAACCGCCATTCCCGACCTGACGTCCTACTTGGCCGAGACCCAACGGCTGCGATCCCTGCTGAACGGGATTGAAGGCATTGAGACTTTGGATACACAGACCAATTTCTTCCTGTGCACCATCCGTCAGGCAACGGCTGCCATGTTGAAGGAATATCTGGCGCGGGAGCATGGCATCCTTATCCGCGATGCCTCCAATTTCACGGGTCTTACGCCGCATCACTTCCGCATCGCTACGCAGTCACCCGCCGAGAATGACGCCCTAGTCGCTGCCATAAAGAACTACGAATTTCACGAATTAAACGAATGGCATCCGCATTGATATTAATATTGCCGCTGTTGTTGGGTTGGTTGCTGGATTTTATTTTCGGTGACCCGTCACGGTTGCCGCATCCTATCGTGTGGTTCGGCAAGATGATTTCGTGGGGTGAGCATCGCCTGAATAAGGGCAGCCATCGCATGGTCAAGGGGGCCGTGATGGCTGTAGCCTTGATCCTGATGGTGTTCTTTGTCGTGTGGGGGCTCAAGCGGCTTGTGCCCAACATGGTTTTGTGGCTGATTTTAGACACCATCATCATCTTCTACTGCTTGGCCGGAACGACGCTCATTCGCGAGGTGCGAGAGGTATTTTTGGCGCTGGATCGCTCGTTGGACGAGGGACGCAAGCAGGTCGCCCGCATCGTGGGACGTGACACGTCCCAACTGTCGGCCCAGGAGGTGCGCACTGCCGCCCTTGAAACCCTTGCCGAGAACCTGAGCGATGGCGTGATAGCCCCGTTGTTCTGGTTTGCATTGCTGGGCACGCCAGGCATGCTGGCCTACAAGATGGTCAATACCCTGGACTCGATGATTGGTTACCGCACCGAGCGCTACAAGGACTTTGGCTGCTGGGCTGCCCATATCGACGATGTGGCCAACTATATCCCCGCCCGACTGACGGCCCTGCTGATGGTCATCGCCTCGGGCAAGTTATCGCTGCTGAAATTCGTCTGGAAAAACGGCCGCAAGCATGCCAGTCCTAACAGCGGTTACCCCGAGGCCGCCCTCGCCGGAGCGCTTAACTGCCGCTTTGGTGGTCCACACTACTACTTCGGCGAAATTTTCGACAAGCCCTACATCGGTGAGAATGAGCGCGAACTGACCACCCAGGACATGCACACCGCCGTCCGCATCAACCGCCTTGTCGAGGTGCTGATGCTTGCGCTTGTCCTCCTGTCGTTATCTGCATACAGTGGAGCGCTCGGCTAGCGCCGAACACTCCACAATGTATTAGCTATATGAGAGTGTGTCATAATTCGCCTCAAGCTTTTCAATCGGCCTATCGGCCGAAAAATTAAACAAAATCATTAATAAAATTAAAATAAATATTTATTATAATTAATTTTATACAAATTTTAGTTTAATTTCTCCGTGCGAAGCGCGGACATTAATATATTTATGACACGCCGCCTCAAGAGCATGTCGATGAGATCAGTGATCCGTTATTCGTATGAATTAGTATCGGTTATTTCTCCTCTTCCTTTTGGGTTGTCTGGATACCAAGACGTTCGAATTCATCTTGATATTTTTTAAATAATTCTTCCCTTTTCTCGACAGGAGTCGACGTTGTATTGAAAATAGAGTCATCAGAAAGGATTTTGGCTAAAAAGATTTCTTTTGCCTTCTCTTTCTCCCCAATACGCATCAGGAAATCGATTTTCGTGTTGAAATCATCATTCCTGTCTATCTGCTTTTTGATTTTATTGATATCATTGCACGCTTTCCAAATTTTAAAGAACAAGATGATGCACAAAACCCACCAAACAACGGAAATAAAATAAAGAAACGGATCCATGACTAATACAATTAAAGAGATTAATAATGTCACAAAGATACGAAAATTCTTATGAAAACAGCATCCCCCCCTTAGAAATACTTGGTGATGTGGGCGGTGTCGAAGTTGTTGAGCTCGTTGATCATGCGGACTGACGAGTCGATGATGGGGAAGGCGCAAAGGGCGCCGGTGCCTTCGCCCAGGCGCAGACCCAGGTTGAGGATGGGCTTGGCATGGACGATGTCGAGCATGCGGCGGTGCCCGCTCTCGTCACCGCAGTGGGTGAAGATCATATAATCCTGGGCTGGGGGGTAGAGTTGGATGGCGGCGATTGCACAGGCAGTCATGATAAAGCCGTCAACCAGCACGACGAGATGTTTTTCGGCTCCTCGCAGCATCGCCCCGATAGCTGTTACCATCTCAAAACCGCCAAAGTAGCGGATGGCGTTTTCAATCGTGCGCTCCATCGTCTCGTGGTAATGTTGTAACGCCTGGGCAAGGACAACGCGCTTGTGTTGGATGCCGGGGTTGTCGAGTCCCGCTCCCGCACCGATGCACTCGTCGAGCGGGATGTTGCCGAACAAGCTCATCCAGATGCTTGACGGTGAAGTGTTTGCAATGCCCATTTCGCCGATGCACAGCACCTGGCACCCCTCGGCGATGCAGTCATCAGCGAGGTCGCACCCGACTTGGATGGCGCGGTCAAATTCCTCTTGGCTCATGGCGGGCTCATGCAGGAAATTGCGGGTGCCACGGGCTATTTTACGGTCGATGATGCCCTCGACATTCGTCAGGTCATAATCCACGCCCGTGTCCACGATGCGCAACTTGAAACCATGTTGGCGGCAGAACATGTTCACGCCGCCACCGCCACGGGTGAAGTTGATCATCTGCTGCCAGGTGACCTCGCGTGGCGACACGCTCACGCCCTCGCGCTCGATGCCGTGGTCGCCGCCCAGCAACAGGTGGCAAGGATGGTTGAGGCTAGGCGTCAAGGTCTGTTGGATAAGGCAAATCTGCAAGGCCAGTTCCTCGAGGCGGCCCAGTGAGCCTTTGGGTTTGTTCAGGTGATCGATTTTTTGCTGGATGCTCTGTTCCAGCGACTTGTCGGTGTGTTGTATTTTGAATTGCTTCATTATTTTTTCTTTAGTTGTTAGTTTTCAGTTGTCAGTTTTAAGTAATAATACCATTGCCTCACAGTTTTTCAGGCGATACAAATCGTACTAAAAACTTAAAACTAACAACTTACAACTCTTTAATTTTTACTGGGATTCCCGAGACCATAAGGATGACTTCGTCGGCACGGCTGGCAATATATTGGTTAATCCAGCCTTGAAGGTCGGTGAATCGCCGTTGCACGGCATCCACACTCACGCCGCCGCTACCGATTTCGTTGGTCACGAAGATGAAGGTGGCATCTTGGGCCGTGAAGCGGTCAAATTCCTCTTTGGCAGTTGCTAAGACCTGTTGTGTGTCTTGATCTTGCCCCTCAAAGAAGAAATTGGTCAGCCACAGCGTCACGCAGTCAATCACGGCCACGCGTCCCGTCAGGTCGTGTCGGCTCAGGTATTTCTCTTCTTCGATGTTGGTCCACTGCGGGCCACGACGCTCCTGGTGACGGCGTACGCGCTCACGGAACTCCTCGTCCCAAACGTGTGCCGTGGCCACATACACAGGATTGTCGGCAAGGCTTAATGCCAATTCCTCGGCATGTCTGCTTTTGCCCGAGCGCTGTCCTCCAGTGATTAATATGATTTTACTCATGTCAGTTTCTTATTACGATAAACTCCCCGAAATCGGGCAGATTGCTCCAGGCATTGTCCCAGGAATAGAGTCCGGCGTAGAGGCCTGCGCTGATGAGCACCCCGGCATGGGCAAAGATGGCCACCCGCTGGTAAGGCTTGCCCTTGAGTTCGTCAAGGAACGCCGCCACGCGCGTGTACTGCTGCTGGAAACTCTCGCCGCCTGTTGTGGGCTGGTAGATGTAGTCGTCGTACCACTCCTGCAGATGCGGGTCTTTGATTTTATCATACAGTTGCATTTCCCACTCGCCCATGTTCATCTCCAGCAGGCGCTCGTCGGTCTCGGCATCGGGGTAACCGCAGTAGGCCGCGAGTTTGCGGGCCCGTGTCAATGGCGACGAGAACACCTTGTCAAAAGGCAGGAACTGCTCAAGCGACTGGCGGGTCTCCTCGGCTTCTTGCTCAAAGGTGTCGCGCACGGGCACATCGGTCTGTCCGTAACACGTCCCCTTGGGGACATCGACGCTGGTATGTCTAATCAAAACAATTTCCATTATAGTTTTTAGTTTCTAGTTTCTAGTCCTTAGTTTCTAGTCCTTAGTTTCTAGTATCTAGTTCTTTTTGATTTAAATTGGTTGTGAGCAAATGGACAGATAGACAGCCAGTTCCACCAGCAGGCACACGGCGCCGCAGCAGTCGCCCGTGTAGCCGCGGATTTTGCGCAGCATGAGCAGATACAGGAAGTACATCACCAAGGGAGGAATGGCGATGACCAGATACCAGGAGATGCCCGTCAACCAAATCATGATGATCAATGGCAGCAGGCCCTGCACCGTCAGGCTCAAGCCGGCGGCAAACGAGGGTTTGCGGTAAACGGTCTTGTTCTTGGCCTCTTCCTCGCGGCGGGCGTAAGGAAGCATGTTGACCAGTTGGCTCGTTACCATCTTGGAGAACGGGTCTGCCCCCAGGATGGCGAGCGCCGCCACGGTCACGGGCATACTGTAGAGCGCAGTGCCCAGCAGCAGCATGTAGATGATAAGTCCCAGCACCCCATAGGTGCCGATGTGCGAATCCTTCATGATGGCAAGGATGCGCTCGCGGTCGCCACCGCCGCCAAAGCCATCCATGAAGTCGGCCAGCCCGTCCTCATGCAATGCCCCGGTAATCAGCAACCTCACGGCAATCGCGGCAATCACGGCCACGACATGAGGCAATACCATGCTGCCAAAGTAGAGCGTCGCGGCCATCGCGCCACCCGTGAGCCAGCCCGTCAACGGCCAATATTCAACGACCGTCTTGTAACTCGCCTGTGGGGGCTGGTAGACACGCCAAAAAGGCAAACGAGTGAAGAAAATCAACGCCGCCCAAATGTTGTCATACCACCTTGTTTTTACTGCTGTTTCTTCCATAGTGCAAAGGTACAAAGAAGTTTCTAGTTTATAGTCCCTGATTCCTGGTTTTTTTGGTGGTTTACGTGCGGTTTGCTCATTAAAAAGTTGTACCTTTGTAGCATAAATCAAAGGAACATAAGAATGAAGAAATTTTTTGGAATTATTGCAGTTTTGGTGCTGCTTTGCGCCTGCTCTTCACAGGGCGGCAAGCAGTCGAAGTCGGGCACCGATTCGATGGAAGAAGTGACCGTGAAGTATGCCACAGGGTTTAGTGTTCGTGATTCGGCCGACATAAGGCTGGTTGACGTGGGCAAAAAAGACCATTTTGCCCTGGTGCATGATGCCGAGGCTGTGGTTCCCGAGGGCTATGTCAAGGTCAAGGTGCCCATCGAGCGCACCATCTGCATGACCTCGCTGCAATTGTCCAATTTCACCATTCTCGATGCCCACGACGTGGTGAAGGGCATCACCGGCACCAAGAACCTTTTTAATGAGGATATCAAGGCGCGCGTGAAGGACGGACGCATCGTCAAAATCGGCATGGAGGGCGAGTTTGACCCCGAGGTGGTCATGGCCGCCAATCCCGATGTCATCTTTATTTCGCCGTCCAAGCGCGGTGGCTATGACGCCATCAAGGAAATCGGCATCACCCTTATTCCCCACCTGGGATACAAGGAACTTGACCCGCTGGGCCAGGCCGAGTGGATCAAGTTCATCGGCATGTTCATCGGCAAGGAGAAAGAAGCCGCCGAGATTTTCGCTGGCATCGAGAGCCGCTACAACGAGTTGAAAGAGAAGGCCGCCAAGGTTGAGCAGCGTCCCACCGTCACCAGTGGCGAGATGCACTACGGCAACTGGCATGCCGTGGGTGGCAAGAACTACCTGGCGCAGATTTTCCGTGATGCCGGCGCCGACTATGTCATCAACGATGACGAGACCTCGGGCGAGGACCTGGAGTTTGAGAAGATGTATGCCTTGTCGGCCAACGCCGACTACTGGCGCATCCTAAACAGCTACCAGGGCGATTTCTCTTACGAGGCGCTGAAGGCCAGCGAACCCCGCAACGAGATGTTCAAGGCCTTCAAGGAGAAGAAGGTCATCTACTGCAACATGAAGCAGACACCCTATTACGAGATTGCTCCTGTCAAGCCCGACGTGCTCCTGAAGGACTTTGTCGCCATTTTCCATCCCGAACTGGTCGAGAAAGACTACCAACCAACTTTTTATCGCATACTGCGATAGTTTAGAGTTTAGGGTTTAGAGTTTAGAGTTGGCATCCGCTTACTGATAACAGAAGAAAATGAGACGCACGCTGCCCTTGATGTTGGCCCTTGTAGTGGCAATCGTCGTGATGGTGATTGCCAACCTGTTCATCGGTTCTATTGAGATACCGGTGGGCGACATCTGCCGTATTCTTATCGGGCAGGGCAGCGAGTCCGAGATCTGGACCAATATCATCCTCAGTTCCCGCCTGCCGCAGGTGCTCACCGCCATTGTGGCGGGTGCGGGCCTTGCCGTGAGCGGCCTGATGATGCAGACCATCTTCCACAACCCGCTGGCGGGACCGTCCATTTTGGGTATCTCCAACGGTGCCAGCCTGGGCGTGGCCTTCGTTGTGCTGCTGTCGGGACAGCTGGGTGGAGTAGCGCTGAGTTCGCTGGGCTACCTGGGTGACGCAGCCGTCTCGGTCGCCGCCATCATCGGCGCCATTGCCGTGATGATGCTGATTGTGTGGATTTCGGGCAAGGTGCGTGGCAATGTCACCTTGCTGATTATCGGTGTGATGATAGGTTACCTGGCCACCGCCATCATCGGTGTCTTAAAGTTCCTCAGTCCCGAGGAAGATGTCAAGGCTTTTGTCGTTTGGGGACTCGGCTCGTTCTCGCGTGTGTCGGGTGACCAGATGATACTCTTTGTCATGCTCATGTGCATTCTGCTGCCCCTGAGTTTCCTCTTGGTAAAACCCTTGAATGCCATGCTGCTGGGCGACCGCTATGCCGCCAACCTGGGCGTCAACGTCAAGCGGGCACGCACGTGGATCATCATCTGCTCGGGCACGCTGGTCGCTATCGTCACCGCCTATTGCGGCCCCATCATGTTCATCGGTATGGCCGTTCCCCATTTGGCCCGAGGTATCTTCCGCACCAGCGACCACTGGAAACTGATGCCCGCCACCGCCTTGTGTGGCTCAGCCCTGGCGTTAATCTGTAATCTGATTGCCCGTGCTCCCGGATTCGAGGGAGCCATGCCCGTCAACAGCGTCACCGCCCTTATCGGCGCCCCCATCATCATCTACGTCCTCTACCGCCGCCGCAAGACCTCCTACGAGTGATAAATTTTCCCGTTATCATCGATTAGGAGAATAGTAAGCATCCCTTTGGGTAATAACGGGGCGCAGTAGTGGGTGCAGTGGTTGATGACGGCCGTTGCAAAATCTTGTAGTTTTTCTTGAGGTATCCTGTCCCACAGCTCGCGGGCGAGGGTAAGGTCGCTGATGTCGATGTCGATTCCTGCCTCGTGGAGCATGGTCGAAACGAAGTCTTTGTCCATCGTGGTGTGGCGGCTGTGGGTGTCGAGGTTGCCTGCTGCGAGTTTCACGGCTTTGCCCAGCATCACGCCCATGGTGACGTTGGGGATGTTTAATTCGTTGGCGATGGCCAAAGTCTCGCCGATGTAGTTACCGTATTCCACAAAGGCCTGCTGCGGCAGGTCGGGGTATTGCGCTTTAACAAAGCGCTCGCTCTTGCCGCCGCTGTTGATGA
Organism: uncultured Bacteroidales bacterium; assembly: GCA_902793405.1. Taxonomy (GTDB): domain Bacteria; phylum Bacteroidota; class Bacteroidia; order Bacteroidales; family Muribaculaceae; genus Sodaliphilus. Next base: position 25,132 of record CADBDH010000027.1, read on the forward strand.
CCACGCGGTCGCTGCCCGAGGCCTTGGCCACCTGCATGCACTTGCGGATGCTGGCCACAAAAGCTTCCTCGCTGAAGGGTTTTACTATACCCGAAACGCCGATAATGCTGATGCCGCCCTCAATGCCCAGGCGTGGATTGAAGGTGCGGCGGGCAATCTCGGCACCTTGAGGCACGCTGATGGTGATGCGCACATTCTCATGGATGTTGTCGCGCATCATCTGTCGAGGCGCCTTGTTGATGGCGGGCTCGCCAGGAGGAAAGTCGAAGCCTGGCACCGTGAATCTGCCTACGCCCTCGCCGCCGAGTATCTCGAACTGGTCACAGGTCTCAACTTGAGCGCGTATTTCCAGGCCGTTGGTCACATCGGGGTCATCGCCAGCCTCCTTGAATACGGCAGCAAAGCCGTCACCGTAGGTGACATCGACATCAATCGTCTCACCATTGGGCAGAGTCACAGGCACCCTTGCAGGTGTTTCACCCGTTTTCATGCGTATTGTGGCGGCGATAGATGCTGCTGTGGCGCAGGTGCCAGTAGTAAGGCCGCTATGCAGGGGATAGAACTCAGGCAACAGTTTCTCCACCATGCGACGCAGGCCGTGAGGGCCATTGACGTGCTGAACGGTTACACCATCTGCAGTGGGATAATCTGGCCGTTCAACAACGAAGACTTGGATTCCGGCTTGTCGTGCAGCAAGGACTTTTTCGTCGAAGCCGCCGCTCGTTCCGCTCTCCTTGGTGATCATGGCTTGGGGCTGCAGTTGCTCAATCAGCGATGCGGTGTCGTCTTTCTCGTAGTAAACGAGGTGGCCGGTGGGGAATCCGGCCTTTTGCGCCCCAGCCAACGATTCTTCACGGTTCAGGATGCGGAACCAGCATTCGTTGTTATTCCAGTAATCACGCAGTTTCGCTATAGTGTTGACGCCGGTGAGTGCCAGCAGGCGATGAACGCCATGGGCCTTTAGTTGGCCGATGGCATCATCATAGTTCTGGCACCAGACGATATCCTCGTCGTGGGGCGGATAGATGCGGTCGTAGCGGATGACGGGCACTCCGATCTGCCCTGCAAGGTCAACGACATTGTTGTGCAGGTTCACGGCGAACGGATGGGCGGCGTCAACGATCAGGCGGATATCGTGCTCATGGCAGAAAGTGACCATCTCGGGCACCTGCATCGCCCCAGTGATGTGGTGGCCGTGCGCGAGTTGGATATCCTGCAGGTCGCCTCTGGTGGAATACCAATAGGAGGCACCCGATTCATCGAGCACCTTGGCCGCCACGCGGCCCTCAGTCGTTCCACCAAATACGAGAATCATAGTTGTTAGTTTTTAGTTCTTAGTTTTTAGTTTTTAGTTGTTAGTTTCTAAAAGTGTCCGGATGGCAACTAGAAACTAGGGACTAAGGACTAGGGACTATTTTTCGCCCTTTCTGAACAGATGCGTGAAATGTTTGTTATAGAGTTCTGACAAGCCCTTGCGGTTGTCGATGGCCTCGCCCACGACGAGCATTGTGGTGAGGGTGAGGTTATTGTCATGGACAATCTTGGCCAGGTCTTTCAGCACGCCGCGGTAGATGCGTTGGTCGGGCCAGGTAAGGTGATAACAGGCGGCAACAGGCGTGTCCTCGGGATACTCCGTGAGCAGTTCCCGCTGCACGTCATCCACGATGGCTGCACTCAAGAAGATGCACATCGTGCTCTGGCTCTTGGCGAGCAGGTGCAGCTGCTCTTTCTCGGGCATGGGAGTGCGGCCCTCGCCACGGGTAAGGATGATGGTCTGGGTGCGCTCGGGGATGGTGAACTGGCTCCTCAGTTCGGCTGCTGCAGCGAGGAACGACGAGATGCCTGGGGTGATGTGGTAGCGCATCCCATGCTGGTCAAAGAATGCCATCTGCTCCTGAATCGCGCCGAAGATGCACGGGTCGCCCGTGTGTAGGCGCACGATGAAACGTCCCTTGTCATAGAATTCCTTCATCAGCTCGCATTGTTCCTCCAGATTCATGCCCGCCGAACTGCGCACCACGGCACCTGGCTTGGCACACAAGGTCAACTCGCGCGGCACGAGAGAACCGGCGTACAGGATGAGGTCGGCTCGTTCCAGCATCTTGCGGCCGCGCACCGACACCAAATCGGGATCGCCGGGGCCAGCGCCCACAATCTCGATATGACCTTGCTGGTCACGCAGGTGCTTGTAATCGATGGCCAGTGCCACCGTGAAATTCTTGCCTTTGATTTTGGGGACAATCAGTTTGCCGTGATTGGAGCCAAGGATGGCAGCGGCCTCGCATACGCTGGGTGTGCCCACGTGTTTGGCCACCGTGTCACTCGGGTTAGGCACTTCGACAGCTGCCAACTGCTCGGCCGTGAAGAATTCAACCCTTTCGTTATACCCTTCTTTTAGAAGTTCTACAAACGGCTCACCGGCCTTGACGTCTATCGTGCAGTAGCGGCACGCACAAGGCAGGATGCCCCATTGGGCCAAAGCCTCGTCCATCTGGTCATAGATGAACTTGTAATCGTCGGGGTGATGAGCCAAGCCGAAACCGATGGTTCCCACCATGGGCACAAAGTGCAGCGATAACATGCCTTGAGGCGCATAGCGGCGGTAAGGCGTCACCATGATGAGGAGTTTGTATCTCTTGGGGTCGGCCTCGTTCAGGTCATTAATGATGGTGACGTGGTCGGGAAGGGTCTTCTCGAGATAATCGGTGCCCTCGTCACGCACCTCCATGAACAAAGCCGTCGGCTTGCGGTTGACAAAGGCAAAGATGCAGGCGTTCATGTCGTCCTCGCTGGCGATGGGCCAGTTGAAGCGTTCTTCCAGCGTGTCGAGTGCCCACAATCCCGCATTGTCGCTCTGGGTCGTGATAACAGAATCGGCACCCAAAGCCGAAGCCACACGGCGGGTCAAATCGTTGGCGCCTCCCACATGGCCGGACAATACCGACACGGCATGGAGCCCCATGCTATCGACGCAGATAACGGCGGGGTCCTCGTGTTTGTCTTCGATTAAAGGTGCTATCGTGCGCACACAGATGCCCATTGCGCCGATGAAGACAAAAGCATCAAACTCCTTCCATCGCTTGGCCACCTCGGCACGTTTGATGACTGAGGCCTGGAACTCTTGCTGCAGCGTGTCGGCGATTTGGCGACCTTCCTCGCTAACGGGAATTACGGCTATCTTTTGCATTGTATTCAGTTTTTAGTTTCAAGTTGTAAGTTTTAAGTAAGAACACCTTTGCCTCGTTGTATATCAGGCGATACAAATCATACTAAAAACTTTAAACTAACGACTTAAAACTATTTTTTGCATTTCAGTATTACTATCGGGTTATTGTCGTTCAGGATGATGCGTGTGGGCGGCTCTTGCGTCAGTCCCAGCTCGGTACACGCCTCGTTAAACAGTTGGTGGCTGTCGGTATGCACCATGGGCGAGGTGACGCTATTCATCACGATGCAGCCGTCATCGGCCAGGACGGTCAGCACACGCGCCATGATTTCCTTGAGGTGACCGCCATGGCCGCCGATGAAAACGGCATCGGGGCGGGGTAGGGTACTGATGTCAGTTTCAAGAAAGTCACCGATGTGCCAGTTGATGCCGGGAGTGCCGAAGCGGCGGCTGTTTTCCTGCATCAGGGGTTCGCACTCGGGCCTGACCTCGAAGGCATCGATGTGCAGGTGCGGGAACTGCAGCCGTGCCTCGATAGACACGCTGCCCGTGCAGAAACCGATGTCCCACAGGACGCTCTTCTGCGGCAATTCCAGCGCTTGAAGAGTCAACAGGCGGATAGGCGCCTTGGTAATCATCTTCTCGCGGCCGTCGAGCAGGTCAAATTCACTATCTGGGATGCCGAAATATTGTGGCCTGGGGTCATTGCCGACCAGGATGAGGCAGTTGGGATAGTCAAATGTTTGCTCGCTGGCTTGCTCGAGTGTCCAGGTCGAAATGCGCTCTTCTTTAGGGTTGCCCAGGTGTTCGCCAACATGCATCTCATAGCCGTTATAGCCATAGTCCAGCATGCGCTGGGCGATGGCGGCGGGTGTGTGCTCGTGGTCGGTGAGTACGCCGATTTTGCCGGCCCGCTCGATGAGTGCCCGGTCAAATTCGGGCCATGGACGTCCTGTCAGCGAGACGATGCGCATGTCGTTATACGGCATCACCAGGCGATGAGCCAGCAACTGCAGGGAGTTGAACGACGGGAACAGGATGATTTCGGCATCGGGCATCTTGCGCTTGATGGTGTTGGCAAACCCGAAGAACAACGGGTCACCGCTGGCAAACACAATCACCTCGTCGTGGTATTGCTCAAAGACCGCATCCAGCGGTGTGGTGATTTCAATCCACTCGGCCCCTACAGGCAGATACGGTGCGACAAGTCCATAATGGCGCTTGCCGCCCGAGAAAACACGCCCTTTGCAGATAAGACTGATGACCTCAGGCGGCAAATAAGGCCGAGGTGCGTCACTGATGCCTATTACGTAAAATTTCATAATTCGTAATAATTGAATGCGGATGCCAATTAGTTAAATTCGCGTAATTCGTAGTTTTTAAAGATCGCGTCCGGGTTTTAGTTGTGCGGCGTCGTCAAAGGTCAAAATGGCGTTGCACAGGGTTGCTGCCAGGTTGCTGCCGCCTTTGCGGCCCTCGACGATGATTTTTGGGATGTCCTTAAAGGGCTTGACCATGTGTTTGGATTCGCGCACGTGCACGAAGCCCACAGGAGCGGCAATGATTCCGGCTGGATGGGCTTTGCCTTTGCGGATGAGGTCGCACAGTTCCATAAGTGCCGTTGGCGCATTGCCAAAAGCAAACAGTGCATCGGGATGCTCCTCAACAGCCAAGCGGATGCCTGCCTGGGTGCGGGTGATGCCTTGGGCGGTGGCCATCTCGGCGATACGCGGGTCGCTCAGATAGCACTTAGCCTCCAAGCCCAATCGTGCCAGCGCGCCCTTGCGGATGCCGCTGGTCACCATGGTTACATCGGTCACGATGGTCTTGATTTCGCCGTTTGCGACTTTATTGTAGAGCGTTTCTATCGCCCGGTCATCGGTATAGAGGATGCGCTCCATCTCAAAGTCGGCTGTCGTGTGGATGGCGTGCAAGAGTGCCCACTTGTGATCAAGTGGGATGTCCCGATTACGCAACTCGCTCTCGATGGTCCTAAAGGACTCTATCATGATTTGCTGGCCAGGCTTGATGTCTTGTTCTTGCTGCTCACGATAGTAGCCGCGTGGGGTGACAATGAGCCTCAACTCCTCCCCCGCCTGGGGGGAGGTGCCCGCAAGGGCGGAGGAGGGGGAGAAGATATACGACTGCGAGTTGCCGATGAGAATCACGGTGAACATGTCCACGTCCTCGGGGTTAAACTCACCGAGTGTAGTCACTTTGATTTCCTGTTCATCGCGGCCGGCTTGACGGACATAGCCCACAGGCGTTTCGGGTGAGCGTTGCTGCAGGAACAGTTCTACCAAGCGGTACAGTTGCCAGTAGCGGCCATTGGACTTGGGATTATAGACGGCAGTGACAAAATCGCCCACGGCGGCCGCCTTGATGCGGCGCTCGATCACCTCCCATGGGGTCATCAGGTCGCTCAACGAAATGATGCACAGGTCATGGCCGATGGGGGCGCCAAGTAATGAAGCGGCTTTCTGGAAGGCCGAGATGCCAGGCAATGACTCAATCTCCACGTCAGAACCACGCTCGCGTTTCATCTCATAGATCAGCGGTGTCATGCCGTAGATGCCTGCGTCGCCCGATGAGATGACGACAACGGTCTTGCCCTGTTCGGCCAGTTCAAAGGCCTGCTCGGCGCGCTCGCGTTCCTTCTTCATGCCCGTGTCGATGCACTCGCAGCCATCCTGCACATATTCCTGGATGAACTGGAAATAGTATTTATAGCCCACAATGGCGTCTGCCGCACGCACTGCGTCGAGTACGGCGGGCGTGATGTCTTCTTTACTGCCAGGCCCTATGCCTGCTACTATAATCTTACCCATAATGACTGCAAAGATAGTGAAAACCGAGCGGAAAACAAAATATATTTTTTATCTCAAGGCGCAGCCTATTTTGCCCGAGCACAATGAGAGAAAAAAAGTTTTTTTCATCTTCCTAAACATATAGTTCTGCAGGTTGCCGCTGGAGTTGTTCACCCACGGCAAGGCGGTGTAGTCCTCCGTTCTGCCCCAGAACTGCGCCGGAGAGGCGTAGGACACTTCTTCCCCGGGGCGTGGCTGGGCCCCGCCGCCGGTAGGCGAATTGTCGGGATAGATGCTGGGCCACTTGCCCAGGTCGAGCTCGTCGATGTAGGTCTGCATAAATTTGGCTGCGCCTTAGCAATGCTTAAGTAAACTTAGCATTGCTTTCGGCTTGCACATATTTTCATCGAATCGGGGGAAGAAGTTCTGGTAGGAACGCTTCTCCAGGAACTGCACCTTGACTGATTCCTGCGTGATGCCGGTGATCACGACGGCACCTCGCTTGAAGAAGTTGGTGTCCTGCAGCACCGCATCGAAGAAGATGTCGCCAGTGTCCACGTCTTTGCGGGTGATCATGCCGAAGATGTCTAGGTTCTGCGGACAGTCTGCCAGGGGCAGTTCTATTTCCATTGAGTAGTCATCGGCATCGGTGAAGATGCGGTTCTCCGATACATACTCTATCGAAGACCCCTTCTTCAGCGCTGCCTGTTTTCCGTTTATCGTCAGTATCATAA